>NZ_JADDYD010000001.1:60000-824787 GCF_015708155.1 Mycoplasma sp. 'Moose RK' | reverse complement strand
ACAAGAATCAGATACTGATACTTTAAAAGAATTAAAAAAATTACTTTTATCTGAATTAGAAGCTGAAATCTTAACACGTAAACAACAAATTGAACTTATAGATAAGCTTATTAAAAATAATGAAAAAAACAAAATAAAGGAGATTTAAAATGGATTTAATTAGTCTTTTTCAAGAAAATGGCCTTGAAACGATAAAAAGCACAGTTGACAATATTTCTTCAAACACACTTAATTTTTTAACAATTATTTTTGGCTCTTTAGTCGGACTTATAGGCGCGGCAATGATTGTGTTTGTTATTACTTTACTCTTGCAAGCCAAATTCGCGGGACTTGAAAAAAAACAACAGATTTACAAACGACTAAAAACAGGAATTGTCATCATTGGGGTAATTGTAATTTTGCTAATTGCTGGCACAGCAATTACTGCAACATTTAAAAATTTATGGAGTAGTTTTGGTAATGGACTCAAAAAAATCGCAGCTCCAAGCGCAACTCAGGCAATAATCGAAGAAATTCAGAAGTTTAAGTTTTAATAATTTAAGGTAAAAAAATGTTTGGTTGACTGATTAATCAGATTGCTTATGGATTTTTCGCGGCGGGTTGATATATATTCTGCTGGTTTCCTTTAGTAATAATTAAAGTTATTACTACTTTATTTGGGTCAATTAATTTTAGCTTACTAAAAGGAATTTTTTTTGGCCAAGAAGGGTTTGAAATTAACAAAATCCCAGTTTCTTTCTGAATTTTTGTTGGTTTATCTGCTGGAGCGCTAATTTTTTTGATTTTATATCGGCTTTTAAAAGGGTTGTTTTATGGTAAGGACAGTCAAGGAAGAACGAGTGAAGGGGAAGTTAAAAACATAATTTTAAAAACAATTTCAGCAATTTTCTTTCCAATTCTGTTTGTTGCATTTCTGTTTATCATTTTAATTGGTGCAAATATCACAATTATGGCGATTAAATCTAGTCTGAATTACAATTACGATTTAAATGTTTCGTTAATTCGCGGTGCCAGCGGTGATTTAAATTTAAAGCCAGAACAAATTACAATTTTGTCAAAAGGCAATGTGATAGATTTTGAAATTTATCAAAATTGGTCATGAGGGCAAGGGCCAAAACTAATTTTGTTAGTATTATTATCAAGTTTGACGATCGCCTGACTTTTAGGAACAACGCTTACAAGTTTAGTTGCGAACATCGCCCAAATGTTTTACCAACTTATTTTGTTACCCGTTTTTTCAATTTCACAAATTAGCGATGACGGAAAACTTTTTAAAAAATATTTAAATGGTTTTTGGGCGAAATTTTGAGTAGTAATTATTTACCAAGTCGCTTTTTTATTTTTCTTTGTTTGAACAGAATATTCAGTTAACGCTTGAGATTTTATCAAAACTAATGATACGGATTACGGCGGAATTGCGAATTGAATATTAAGTTTTGTTTTTTCTTTAATAATGATTTTAGGCGGCGGATTCGCAATTAAAACAATTTCGCAAGAATTCGCAGGTTACTTTGGCGGTGAAGGGTTTGTCAGAAGCCAACAAGAATGAGCACATAAAACTGCATTAGGAGTATCAGCGACTGCCGGACTTTTAGCAGCTGCTCCTGCTTTTGGAAGAAAACAATATCGCAAATTTGCTAAGCTCACAGGTTATTATGATTCTGAAAAAGCACAAATTAAAGATGATTATCGCGCGGGGCGCATTACCAATACGCAAAAGAAATTACGACTTAATGAATTAGCAAATAAAAAAGCACAATTAGGACAAACTTTTCGCCAAGGTTGAGAAAAATCGAGAAGCGAAGGAAAAGGGTTTATCCGTTCCGCCTGAGAAGGTAAAGAGGCATTTAAAGAAAGCAAAGATATGGGGATTATTGAAGGTAAAGGTTATACAATCTCAAAAAATCTTTCTAAATTTGCTGATTGAAGAGCCAAAAGAGCTGAGAAAAAAACTGTTGATACAACATTAGCAAAAAAATATGCAGATAGAAAACAAAAAATCGCTAACGAAAAATTTGCAAAAAGGTCAAAAAATTTATACGATACAGTCCAAATTGGCAACGATGAGGATTATCGTGAAAAAAGTTCTTATAAATCAAGTTATGATAATTTCATTCAGACAAAAATTGAAAAACAAAGGCAAAGAAAAAAAATACAAGACCAAGAAAATCAAGAATTAGATAAACCAAAAGCAAATGATAAAGGAAAAGAAAATAATGAAAAAACAAATTCAGAATAAGGCAATATCAAAAATAAATCTTCACATTTTCAGGAATTTTAATATCTGAGATTTGCTAGTTTTATCGATTGTCATTATTTTTGCGCTTGTTTTTGGTTTCACTATTAATGTTAACTTAAATTTTTTAATCAAAATTTTAATTGTAATTTTATTTTTTGCTTTTGTTGGTCTGCCGCTTTTATTTAATTTCCCTAGTCAAAAAGCACGCGGTTGACAAATTTTAGTTTATTGATTAAGATTTATTTCAATGCCCAAAAAATATTCAATAAATGCAAATGGCTCAAATAATACAAAAAATTTAATTCCTTATATTGGAATAAAAAATGATTTTCTTTTTAATGGCAAATCGTATGTTGGTGGTTTGAAAATTCAGGGAATTGATATTTTTGCTTATGACTTAGAAACGCAGAGTAATATTTTTAATAATTTTGCTAAAATAATAAACAATATTAATAAAAAAATATCAATAATAAAAATCGCAGCGAAAAACGATATTGAGGAAAACCAAAAATTTTTAGATAAAGAATTTACAAACTGCAAAATAAATGCCAATGAAGAAATTTGTGAAGGATATTATGAAGATCTTAATCTAACTTTTGAAGGGCAGTTAAAATTTAACTATTTTTTAGTTGTTTATGATTTTGAAATCAAAGAATTAGAACTGGAATTATTACAAATCAAGTCTCAATTGGCGCAACTAGAAATTGTTGCTGAAAAGTTAAAAATAGAGAATTTACTCGATTTATCGCTAAAAATTTTAAACTCAAACGATGAAGTTGATAAAGATTTCGTAAAAGAAATAGTTAATTTAAATCACGAAATCGAAAATATTCCTAAAAATAAACTAAAAGAAATTGCAAAAAAAACTGGTGAATTAAAAGATAAAATTCAGTCAATTTTTGCACTAGATGAAATTAAATGACATTCTAAATATTTTAAATCTAATAATAAATTTTTTTCTTTACAATCTTTTTCGGAATTACCATTGGAATTACCACCTTTTTGAGCAAATACATTTTTTAATTCTGATTCAAACATTGTTTGAAACATTGAAAAAATGTCTGACAAAGATAAAGAAAAAATTCTTAATAAAGCACATAATATTCTCTCTTTGAACCAAATGGATGAAAACAGAAATATTTTGCTAAAAAGAAAAGGCGAATTTGAACAGCAAGCACTAGAAAACGTTGTTGATGTGGCTGCTAGTGGGCAAAATCTTTTTTATTCAACTTTTTTATTTATTAACTGTGCTGATTCGCGCAAAGAACTAGATAATTTAGAATATACTAATATAAATTTAATTAAATCTGTTAATGCAATTCCTTTTTCATTAAGGTTTAAGCAACTTTTTGCTTATTTAAACATTTTTTTTCGGCAAAATGATAATTTAAAAGAATATATGGAAATGCCCACTAATAATATCACCTGGGGTTTTCCGTTTACTTTACGCGAATTTAATGATAATAATTTTAATGCCTTAGGACTTAATTATTACGATAACACACCACTATTTTTTGATCAGTTTTACCAAAAAGGCTCACGAAAAAACTCGAATTTATTTATTTTGGGAACTTCAGGCTCTGGAAAAACTACAATTACGAAAAAGTTAATTACTTATAATATCTCGCTAGGAAATTCTGTAATAGTTTTGGATCCACAGAACGAATATTGAAAAATAGGTGAGAAATTAGGCGCTAATGTAATTCATTTGAACTCTAGTGGGCAATCAGTTTTTAATCCGCTGCAAATCCGCAAAATTTTTAACCCTTCTGAGGATGATAGAATTATTAATGCTGATTTAATTGCACTTAATTTGTCTAAATTAGAAACATTTTTTCAAATTGTTTTTCCTAATATTAGTAACACGGCTTTAATTGCAATTATTTCTTGTGTAAAAAAACTTTATGATTTAATTGGATTTTACGAAATTGAAGAAGATATTTCCAAACTTGAAAATGAAGACTATCCGATTATCGATGATTTAATTAAAGTTATTAAAGAAAGCGAATTTAGCTATTTACCGGAAATGGAAAAGCAGGTAATTATTGCTAATTTTGAAGCAAGTTTTGATAGTTCTTCAATTTTAGGAAGAATGTTTAACGGGGTTTCAAATACAAACGAAATTAACACTAAATTTAGTATTTTTAATGTCGCGGCTCTAATGAACCTCGAAAAAAGAGTCTATCAAGCAGCGTTTTTCCTTGCTCTTTCATTTATTCAAGGCCAGATTTCTGAATTTTATTTAGAATCCAATCGCAAAATTGTTTTAGTTGTGGATGAAGGTCATAAATTTATTGATGAGTCTAATTTATTTGCTCTTAATTTCTTATTTGATACTGCTAAAACTATCAGAAAATACAATGGTTCTTTGATAATAACAACACAAAATCCGGGTGATTTTGCGATTAGCGGTGAAGCTGCTCGAAAATCAGAAGCAATTATTGAAAACTGCCAATATGCTTTCTTCTTCAATTTAAAAAGCAACGATATTGAAAAGGTTGATAAACTTTTTTCATCATCGGGCGGTCTTACTAAGGAGGAAAAATCATTTATTAATTTAGCCCAAATTGGTGAATTTTTACTAACAGTTAATACTGTTGATAGATTTAAGTTACGAGCTTATTTTAATGATGTTGAAAAACAATATTTTTTTGATAAAGGAAATAAAGCAAATGATTAGTCAAAATAATCAGATGTAAAAAATAATGTGAGGATAACATGGAAGAAGAAAAAGAACTAAATACAAATTTTCAATTTTCAAGTTTGCAATTAAAAAATTTAATTAAATCAGTGGCAGATGGTCTGAATGAAATCAAAACAAAAAGTTCTAAATCTAAAAAACCAAAATCAAACAAAAACAAAACTAAAGAAAAATTTAACGCTGAAGTACCCTCATTTTTATTAAAATTTTCAGAAAAAAATGAGGCAAAAATTATTAATAATTTTCGTGCTCAAGCAAAACTGAAAAAAGAAAATCCAAATAAGTTACTAAAATATTTAATTTTAAATACACTAACTTCAGAAAATACTCTTAAATATTATTCAGCACTAAAAAATGATATTTATTATTCATTAAGAAAAGCTGTTTATACGTCATTATCGCCTTTTTATTTGCGCTTGGAAGAAAATAATATTGTATTTGAGCATAAATACGAGTTAATTAATTCTAAATTAAACCTAATAATTAATCTTTTATTGGAGAATATGCAAAAATCTCAATTCGAAATTGAGCAAAATAAAATGGAAGATTTAGTTTTGTTTAAATCTCTCAAACAAAAACAAGAACAAGAATATATTTTGTTAAAGAAAAAAAATCAAACAAGAAAAAAAGAAATTTATGAAAGCTATAAAAATTATTTATTAACCGAACAAGTTGAAAAAATTATTAATGATGAAGATCAATTAGTAGCTAAACCAACTAGTTTACGCAAAATAAAATCAATTTTAAAAGAATCATACGAGCCTAATTCTAATGATAAAACCCAAGATAGTATGGATTTAGGTCAAAGTCAAGATGAAAAAATCAACCAAGAAAAAGGAGAAGAACAAAATGAAAACTAAAAATAATGTAAATAAAATTTTTTTAATTTTGTTTTCTTTTTCATCAGTTTTTTTGCAATCAGCGACTTATGAAATGCCTATTTATAATCTTGAAGTTAAAAAAGAAACAATTTGAGGTGATTTAACCCCAAAAAACGAATATTCTTTAACTAAAACAAATGATAACTTTAATTTTGATCTCGGACAAACAAATCATGATTGGAAAATTAGCGTTGGACTTAATAGCTTTTATCACGGCTTTACGGGACAAAACGACATAGTAAAAAATTTTTCTAAAGAATGATTCAGTAAAGAAAGAAGTTATTTAAGTGGTACTTGTCATAGTGCGGGATATAATTGCGGAGTTGCTAATTGAAGCAAAACTACAATTCCAGATGGGGTCTATAATTTAAATAACAAACCCAATGATTCAATTTCTGATGATAACTTTGAAATTGAGCTTGAAGATGTTTTATACGGTAAAACCTTGCAAGATTCAGATCAAAAATTTACTGATTTTTTTAATTTGTTTAATATTTCGCTTAGAAGCGGTGATTCTTATTATAAATATTTTTATCATGAAGGAATTGATCGTTTGGGTCAGGAATTCACTAAATTATTTAATACGCCCCAAACTGGTCAATTTAATTTAACAAATATTAAACTAAATTTTGAATACACAGTTAAAGACAATAAAATTACAAAATTAGCTGTTACAATTCGTGCCTTTGTTGAATATAAAACTCAAATTGAATTTGAAAATAAAGAAAGCTCCAAATTGAGAGATTATTTTTCAAATCTTCGTAGTTCTTTTAATTTTGAATTTCCTAAAGGTTATGAAATTTCAACTGATTCTGGTGCTTCTGGAGGCCTTTTTACCGAAAAACCTACTAAAACTCATACAGATACAAACGCTAATAATTTAAAATCAAATAAAGAATATTTTGAAGAAAAAATTAATCAATGATGAAATCAAAACAAAAAGCAAAATAGTGATGAAAATCCTTATAATGTAAAATATAGTTACAATACTTGGTCTACTTCAAAAAATCCAGCAGATTTTTGAATCGAATTTGACCATCCACTCGATAAAAATCGCCAAAAATTTTATATTGTAAATTACGACACACCCGATAAATTCCCAACTTTTTGGAAACCAACACCCTTTTTATTGCAAAAAGAATTTTCTTCACGTCTTGAACTAATTCCTTCGCAAGTTTGAAAATATGACAGCGACCTTAAAGGATTGGTAAAACAAAAAGCTGAACGTAAAAAGGATGAAGAGGCGAAAAAGGAAGAACAAGAAAAAAACCAGGGAAACAACATTTATGGGGGCAAGTTTGAATTTGTTGGTGATGTGAAAGTTAAATTTAATGCTGCAAAAGATGAAAGTGAAGTTTTGTTTATAAATGGGAAAAAAGTAGATGTATTAGATAATCAATTTGAAACAACACTTCAAGATTTAAGATTAGAAAAAAAAGAAAATGGTGGAACTAATCAATATAGAATTGAAATTAAAAAATTTAAACAAGACAAAAAAGAAATTGAAAAATCTTATTCAATCGATTTAGTTACAAAATCAGTTGTTAACATACTTCAGGGAAAATGATTTGGTTGAGACCCAGAAAAAAATTTAAATCAGAAAAAATTAATATCCCAATATCTTTTAGACGATTCAGGAAATCCAATTATCGGCGAAAACGGCGAAAAATTAGAAAATCCAGAATATGATCCAAATATTGACCCACAAACTGGAACAAAAAAACAAATTTTATGGGTAAAAAACAACGGCTCTGATTTAGCAGATAATATTTTTTATAAAGACAATGCTATTAGGGAAAATGGCTTTATTGCCGAGGCCGCAGTTGCTGGAAAAGGGATTAATTTAATATTTTCGCAAAACTTCCAAGATAATAAAGCAACAATTAAAAAATTTAAAATTAATCAAAATCAGAAAAATCAATTATCACTAGCAGCAAACACAAGTCAATATTCTAGTGATTCCTCTGGCAAAGAAATAAAAATCAATAATAATGAAAATGATTATTTTTCGGATTCTGGACTTTGACTTTTTCGGGTAGGATATGAAAGCGACCAGCAAGCGTTTAAATTATTTTTAATTGGTGATAATGACAATACTAAATTATTTTCAGATATTGTTAATTCCAATATATATATTCCTTTTTGGTATTCAGTTGCTGGAAAAAATTTAGAAAAATATTTAAAACAAATTCGCGGGTTTAACCAAAAATATATCAAAGATTTATCATATGAAAAAATTATGGCTCATTGAAAATCTTATATTAATTATAAACTAGATAAAGGCGAAATTCTTGACCCAGTTAGTCAAGAAATTACTAAAAGAATTGACAATGCTCTTGGGAATTATTTACAAAATTTAAATTCACTTAATTTTGATAACAACCAAAAAATTCAGCTAAAAAATTTAGATTTTAAAGATTTAGAAAAATATTTAAATCAAGAACAGAAAGATAAATTAAAAGAAATTGAATTTAGCCCATTTAAATATAACAATAATTGAAGTTTTGAAATTAATTCTGACTTAGCAAAATCACTAAATTTGCCAAATTCGCATTTTGAATTTCCTGGATTAAAAACCCAAAACGAACTTGAAGAATTAAAGAAAACTAAAACTGAAATTGAAATTCCTGATTTTGAGTCAAAACTAAAAGATTTAATTGATAAAAATGCTTTTGATAATCCTGATAATTTGGTAAATAAAGTATCAGTTTTGATAAATTCAGAAACAAAAAATCCAAATATTGTTCTAAAAATCGATTCAACAAAAAGTGGCGAGCTAAAAATTAAACTTTTAACTGATGATAAGCACTTTATAAAAAAAGACCAATATAAATTTAATTTAAAACAAATGCAGCAAAGTGCTCAAGATAATTACGATATTTTTAATGTTTTGCCAAAAAACTTTAAAATTAATTTAAACGGAATAACCGATCCGATAAAAGCAAGCGATTATATTAAAGAGCAAATCGAGAAAATTTCGGCCGGAAAACTAAATTTTGGTGGTAATTACCAATTTGACCCAAAACTTTTAAATCAGCCAGAACTTTTTAAAATTTTTCAAGGTGATTTAAAAACTGCAAAAAGCCAGGGAAATTTAGCGCTATCAGGAATTAGCTTACCAGGATATATTAATTTAGAAATTGCAAATGTTGTTCCGAATATTAGGAACCCAAAAGAGTCTAATTTGTCAAAAATTAAGCTCGAAAATATCAAAATTAATTCTAAAGACCCAAAAATAATTGCAGAAGAGTTAAAAAAACAATTAAATAAACAACTAGCGCCTTGAGGACTTAATTGAGAAGAATACTTAACTCCACTAGAATTTGATAATATTCTCACAAAAATTAGGCATAATAAAATTTCGGAAATTACTTTTAAACCGGGGAATTTTTTGACTCAAGGAGATTTAAAATTCAAAGTTGAAAATTTTGATTTTGAGCCTTATAAATTCGATTTAGAAAATTTAGAAAATAGTAAAAACTTTCTGGAAAATCCCAAAAATCTTTACTGATTTATTCCTGTTAGCGTTGTTGTTTTAGGAATTTTAAGTTTTGGTATCTGATTTTTAATTCGGAAAAAATTCAAAAAGTTTAATTAATAAAAACCACCCAAAAAGGTGGTTTTTATTAACTTAACTTACTTTTGTTTCTTTTGGAAGTTCTTCTTTTGTTTCTTTTGTTTCTTTTGTTAGTTTTTCTTTTTCAATTTCTTTAGTTTTTTCTGGTTTTACTACCGACGAATTTGATTCATCATAATATTCATTGTCGATTTCAGGATCAGCTTTAAATTGGATTCCGTATTTATCTTGATAGTTTTTTAGTCACTGCCCTCAAGCTTTTTGCCCAGCTTTTTTGGCTCCTTGGCGTGCTTTTTCTTTAAGTTCTTCAGAATAATTATTGCCAATTTTTGCATCTTCTTGAGTTGGTAGATCTTGAATTTTGGGTAAAAGGGGTTGAAGGTAGGTGTTGAAATAGTTACCAAACCGAATTTTTTTTACTAATTTGGTTAAAGTGTTTAATTTGTTATCAGTTCTTTTTAAATTAATTCTTCAAATAATTGGTGCAATTTTTTGATTGTAGTACTGAATCAAGTCGGCAATCAATGATTGATCGTCTTGGTTATTTGAAGCGTCAATATTAAAAACTAAGTCTTTTCTTAAATTTAAATGGTTTTTTGGGTTTAAAAAATTAGCAAGTAATCGAGTGAAATTTCAAACTGTGCTAACTTTTGAAACTAATTGTTCAGAAATTTCCTGGTTTCTATCCGTGAGTTCAAAAAGTTGTTTTTCAATATCTCATATGCTCTCTAAAATGCTTCTTGCAGCCGCGGCTGAGCTAATAATTCGTTGCGGGCGGAGCATAAATCAACCAAGTTCATATCATAATTTTTCAGGATTACTAGGTTGATATCTTTTTTCAATATAATAATCATCTCGGAAATAACGCGCAGTATTTATTATTGAATCATCATCCGAGAGTAATGGTTTATCAACTGACGAAGGTCAAATTCGTTCATTAGCTAATAAAAAATCAAAAACAATTGCGTATTTTATTGTTTCATCATTAGGAATTTGGACTTTGTAACGGTCAAGTTCGGGTTTAATTATCGGTAAATAATTACCTGATCTAAGGTCCTCTATACTATCTACTTTATCCTTATCAGTTAAATCTTCATTAAAATCATAAGTTGATTTGCCATTCATTTTTTTTATAAAGTCCTCATATGATTTTCGCAGGCCTTGTTTTCAAACTTCGACTTCACCTTGAACTCCAGGACTTTGATAATCAACTAAATTGCGATTATAATATCCTCTAATTTTTTCATAAAAATAATCAAGTCTTTTTAAATATTCTTCTTTATTATATTTATAAGTATTAAATCCTTTTTTCTTTAGATATTCAGGAATTGACTGTAAAAAGTATCAATAAGGCAAAAGTCCATATTTCCCGGTTCCGCCTTTATTTGGAATAAAACTAGCTTCAGGAATTTCTTCGGTGTAATTTTTTTCAACATTAAAGCGATTTTTTGCTTCTTTTGGGTTTTTCTTTTGTCCGTTAAATCCTAAAACCGAATTAGTAATTGTATCGGAATTTTCTTCTAAAATTGGATTTCCAGCAACTGGATTTGCAGATTTTGGGTTATAACTACCCGGGGTAGGAACGAGCGATTTAGAAATATGTTTTTGCATTTCTTGATAAGGCTGAAAACAAGAAACTAACAAAGTTGGCGCTAATGAAAAACTAGTACTTAATAATAGAATTTTTTGTTTTTTCAATTTTTTATAGATCAAATGCAACATAAAATACTCCATAAATTAAACAAGCTATAATTAAAAAATAAAAATAAGTTAAATTTCGTTTGCGCTTTGCTGTTTTAGAAATAAAAGCTTTTATTCTGTTTGTTTGCTTAACTTTTGTAATATAAATTCCAAAACTAGACCAGAATATCAATGAGAAAATTGCACCAATTAAATGCCCAATTTCCATATTTCTCTCCTTACATCTTCATTTTTAGTTTCTTTTTGTTTTTATCTTTTTCTTCTTCTGGTTTCTGCTTTGCTTTATCTCAAACAGAATTTGAATGATTTGATTGGTTAGTATTTTTTTGCAAGTTTTCTTCAGCTTGAATTACTAATGAAGTTTTAAATCTTTCATTTTCTATTTTTTTTAAAATATCGTTAAATTCAAATTCTAGGTGATTAAAATCAAAAACATCAATTTGATTATTATCTTTTTGCATTATTAATTTGAATATTTTAAAATTGTCTAGATCAAGACTTAAATTACTTTCAACAAACCAATTTATCATAAATTCAAAGTCGTTTTTTTGTAACTCATCTGTTAATTTATCATAATCAATTATTGATTTAGTAATTACTTTTGCATCAATATTAATTGGTATTATTGGCTCTTCTAATGAATTATATTGCTTGATAATCTCCATTGAATTAAGACCATTTTGAATGAATTTATTTTTCTTAATTCATTTTAATAAAGGTCAATGAATTTTTTCTTCCTCGTATTCTTTCTTAGCAAGTGATAAATTATTTCTCAAAAGATTGAGATTTTGAGAGTCTCTTTCTTTTTGCAAACCTTCTTTTTTAAATTTGATTTCGGGCGATTTTGAAGAATTATTATAGTCTTTTTTAAGATGCCAATCGCTAGCATACAATACTTTTGAAGTGGCTTTTTGAATTTTTTCATCATAATCCACTTGTGTAAGCACTACAAACGGTGGTCTTTGATTTAAAAAAGAATTGATAGTATTGAAAATTTTATTTACATAATAATAATCTAATTCCTGAGTGTCCCAAATTTTAGTTTGATTTTTCTTTAAAAACTTTTCCAAGTCATCTTTGTCTATATAAAAAATTTGGGAGCAATCAAGATATGAGTCCTTTCTAAATAATGTTTTAGGTTTATTTACTTTTGGTATTTCAATCTCACCTTTTAACTTTTTTCTAATTTCACCGTTTTTTTTATATTTCGAACGCGCTTTGACATAATAGTATAAATCAGTGTTTGAATCATAAAAAACAACAACAGGATGAGCATCTACTGGTTCTTCAAGACTAGAAAAAATAAGAGAATCATTAAAACTAGTAGGTGTGAATTTCTCTATTAGTTTTTTGGCCATTTTAAACACCCCTTTGACTAAAATTTATTCTTAATTAATATAAATTATAATGTGAAAAAAGTTAATTTTTCCTAATTTTTTCTTTTTTTAAAAAAATTTCTATTATAAAATGAAAAATTATGATTTATACAGAATTAGAAAAAGAAATTTTATTAGCAAACTTAATTGCAAAAGTTAAACAAGAAGATGTAAAATTTTCTCAAAAAATAATTAAAAATTCTGAACAAGGCCTTCACTCAAAAATTAAACGAAAACTGAAAACTGAATACGGAAAAATTGAAATTGAAATTAATAGATATTGAAAAAAAATTTTAGTAGGTGATGAAAACGGCGAAGTCATTGGCAAAAAAAGAAAAATTTTCTATTGTGATTTTTTTGAAAAATTAGTGCAAAAAGGAAGAACAATTACTAATTCACTAATTAAAAAAATTCTGAACCTTTGATACGAAGTTAAATATGGCACAGCAATTTCGCGGATTTTTAATAAAACAATTTCAACTACGTCAGTTAATTTAATATTAAAAAAAATTGATACAACTAGCTATTTAGAAAGCTTTCATGAACTAAGTGTTACTCAAAATTATATTAACTTAGCGGTTGATGATAGTTATAGCAAAATCGTTCAAAATCGAAAAATATTTAAGGTTAAAAATCGAATGCTAGTGTTATATTTAGGCAAAAAAAATGGAAAAGTTTTTGGTAAAACTAATATTCTTGAAGTAAGAAAAACAAATAGCCCTAGCTTTAGAATTGATCAACTTGCAGAAATTGTTAAAGATACAATTTGGCGTGTTTATAATAAAAATCTAAAAATTATTGTCTATGGCGATGGGGCAAAATGAATAAAAACACTTGCAAAACAATTAGACGGAATTTATATTTTAGATAAATTCCACCTATTAAAAAAGTTATCCGATTTAGTATCTTTAAAGAATAATAGCTCGTTAAATCGTATTTTGTTTAAAGATAAATTCCCACAACTTTATCAAAAATTATTAGGTTATTTTGAAAAAAATCAAGGTGATAAAGTTGTTTTTAAACTTCGTCAAATAATAAAATATCTTGAAATTATAGCAACAAAAAATCCTTGACTTTTTAGTAGGATCAGACAAAAAATCGAAGAAGTTGAAGACTTTTTACGCTATGTAATGTCTAATTCAGCTGCAGTTAGTCAATTATTTTTATTTCAGAATGCAAGTAGTTATACCGAAAGTTTTGTTGCAAATTTAGTTAAATATAATACAAAAATTAAATACTCAACTTATTCGTTTGGTCGTTATTTTAATAATTTAAATTTACATCACAAGAAAATTAATACAAATTTGTTATTAGTTTAAAGTTTTTTTAAAATGTTAGTTTTTGGAATTTTATATATATTACTATGTAATATATACTTTCTTAAGTAAGTCAAAAATCAAAAAAAAAGTAAATGCTGTTTTTTATGGAAATAAAAAAAAACTATAAAATTTACTAATTATCATTGATAATTAGTAACAGCATAAAAAAGGAATGCCTTTTCGTTAGAAAAATCTAGGCATGCCTGCCTATTAAAGGGTAATTAAAAAGACAAAGTCGGAAAATTACCCTTTAATGTTCTACCACAAAGGAAATAAAAAAAAGTTTTGTTATTGATTTTTTTGTGATAAAATAATGAATATCAGGATCGAATCACAAATTTTTTTACCTTACGGAAATTGTTTTTTTACGGTCTTTTGCATTTTTTGAAATATTTTCTCGTGACTCATTCGGCAATGTTTGTCCATAATCAAAATAATGCGAAATTTCCTGAAAAGCATTTTTAGGAATTTTTAATTTTTTAAAATTTTTACCTGCCAAATTAAGATTAATTTCTTGATTCTTTGAAACTTTATCGACAAAATCCGGTTCTGAAACAAAAACTGAGGAAAGCCCAACTAAATCAGCAAATTTGATAGCGACTTTGCATTTTTCAAAAGAATTAATTGAACCATTAATCATTATTGGAATTTTTCCCTGATATTTTTCATAAATTACCTCTGAAACAAGTTTGCCAAAATATTTTCCAGGTGAGCGAACACGATCTTTAAATAGATCTTTTCCCCAACCCGCAATCGCTAAATAATCTATTTTAATGTGGTTTTTTTCGATTTGCGTAAGAAAATCAAAAAAATCTTCTATTGTGTAACCAAAATCATTTCCCCTTCTTTCTTCAGTTGTCATTCTTAACCCTAATAAAAAATTTTTTTGTCCCGATTTTTGAATAGTTTTTTGTACTTCAATAAGAACTTGAATCAAAAATCTTGTCCGATTTGTAAGATTTTTGGCACTATATTTATCATTCCGCTTGTTTGTGTAAGTGCTCAAAAATTCTTGTGGTAATAATTTTTGAGCTGCAGAAACTTCAATTCCATCAAATTCAGCATCAATTGCTCGTTTCGTTGCCTCTGCATATTTTTTGATAATTTTTTGAATTTGCTTTTGATTTAATCGAAAAACACTATATTTTCAAGGATAATTTCGTATTGAACTAGATGGGCCAAATGAAAAACCAAATTTTTCAACAGCCGCAAGCGAGTGTGAACCTGCATGAATTAATTGTAAAATTGCAACATTTTTTTTTGATTTTATTGCTTTAGCAAGCTTTTTCAAACCAAAAACATTACTGTTTTCAGTAGCACTATGTCCAAATTTAAATAAACTTCCATTTTCATCAACAAAAACACCACCAGTTACAAATAAACTTGCACTGTGCGCGCGATGTTTATAAAAATCAATATCAGCTTGGCAAACCTGGTTGTCTTTTGAAACATTTAGAGTGATCGGGTTAAAAACAAAACGATTTTTTAATTGAAAATTGCCAATTTTTAGACTAGAAAAAAGCTTTTTTTTCATAATTTTTTAAAGTAAAAGTAGATCACATATTTCCGTTTCGTCAATTTTTTTGCTAAAAAACTGATCCAAATTTGCACTTTTTAACCTATTAAGAAGCGCAAATTTTTCCATTTTTGTACCAATTAGATAATTTTCAAGTTCAAAAATTGGTTTTTTTGGAAAAAAATCACCATAAATTTTAATTTTTTCAATTTTTCCATCACTAATTTCAAGTGAAAAAGTGACTGTTCCAATTGCAAATCTAGCTGTTCTGTTGAATGAAAAATCAGGTGTTATGCCCCAAGTAAAATCTCAGTTTTTGTACTTATTTTCCACCATTTTGTCAATTTCCTGCCAGTCTTGATCACTCAATTTATAAATTTTAAATTCATTTAAGTTGTGAAATTGTAAATATTCTTGTAAAATCAAGTCTTTTAGTTCAAAAAGCGATAAATTTTGGTATTTTGGATCTAATTTTGGTTTTAAATTAGTCACTCTTTGAGAAACAGATGTTATTCCTTTAGCAGCAATTTTTTCTTTATTTGGGGTTAAAATTTTACCAATAAAATCAAAATCTACATCATAAAGCAATGAAAATCCAGCATAAATCCAGCGATCAACAAGAGCCATCGCGGCTCCAGAAATTTTTTTATTTTCCAATTGAAGATCATTTTTGCCGCCAAATTTGGCATTTTTAACGCCAAATTTGGTCAATATTTTGATAATTGGTTGGTAAAAAAGCTCATAATTCCCCAATAAATTTTTATTTTGTTCATATGGAAATAAAAAACAAAAATTTAACCCATTTCTGTCAAGATAAATTGCACCACCACCGGTATCTCGTCTAACAATTGGGATCCTTTCTTTGTTCAAAAGTGGCAAATTTACTTCCATTCTTGGATTTTGAAAATAACCAATTTGTACATGCGGATCACAAATATAAGGGAAAATTATTGGTTCATTAAATTTTAAATTTTGTAGTGACCAATATTGAATTGCAAGCAAAATTCCACCATCAAAAATTCATTTTTCATTACGTTTTGGTTCAATTAGATACATTTTAAAAACCCTTCTTGGCTATTTTTTCAAGCAATTTTTTAATATCATCATGGAAAAAGTGAGATTTTTCTCTAATTTCAGGATTCTGCCGATATTTTTTTTGATTTAAAACAACATAAGTTGCATTTTGAAATTCTTTTGCCATTTTTTGAAATGGTATTTTGATGAGCTGCGGCGTTGTAAAGCCGACGCCAATTTCCAACAAAAGCAATTTTTTTTCTTTATTTTTTGCAATAAATTCCTCATAACGTTGTTTTTGCCTATGAAATTCAGCATCTTCAACCATTCCTTTGAAAGAAATTCGCTTGTTTATTTCTAAAAATGCATCGCATTTTGGACACTTTGGCAATAATTTTGGACTAACACGTAAATTTTCTTGATTTTTTGCCATTTTTTCAAGCAAATTGTCATTTTGGTAAAGTTCATTTGTGCACATTTTCGAGCATTGTAATTTATTATATTTTCCTTGAATGTAAAAAATTTTATTTGTATCAAATTCAGCTTTTTCAAAACTGCTGTCAGAATTTGTTGTAATTATGAAAAATTTTTTTTCTTGCAAAATTTTTTGCAAGTTTAAAAAACTAGCTGTTTTTTCAAGATCCAAATAATTCATTTTTGCGAACCGACTATGAAAAGCTCAATAAATTTCCCATGAACCAAAGTCAAAAAGCGATGCTTGTAGCATGTCAAGAAAATTGTATTTTTCAATAAAATCTGCAAAATTACTACTAAATTTTTGTCCAGTATAGTCGTTTCCGTCAGCGCTAGTTATTCCAGCACCAACTCCCACCAAAATTGCATCAGCTTGCTTAATGAATTGGCAAATTTTTGTGGCTGCCTCAGTGATTTTGCTTGGTTTAAAAATCTTCAAGATTGTCAAATTCCTCTTTGGAAATATTCTTTGCTTTAAAAAGTCAATTTTGTTTTTCATCAAATGAATTTAGAATTTTTGGATCTGAAATTGCCAATTGATTAAATTCGATAACCTCACATTTTAATGGTGTTTTCAGTGAAAAAACGGTTTTTGAAGCTTCAATTTTTGCAAAAATTTCATCTTTTTCTAGTGATTTTTTATTACTAAATTTAATAAAACCAATTGTTCCAAGATCATCTTGCAATTCAGCACTTAAAGAAATTGTGAAAATTTCATTTTTTTTCTCTATTATTAAAAAATTAGTAATTTTTTTCATAAAAAACCTCTTATTTTTCATTTCAATAATCAAGATGTTACCATAATTTTAAAATTTTATAACAAAACTCAATTTTAAAAATTGCTATTTTTAGCCTATAATTTAGTGTTTTTCCAAATTTTTTAAAATTTTTTTTTTTTTTTTGGAAAAAATAATTTTTCTGTTATAATTATTTTGTAACCCGGGGGTTTAGTATAATGGTAGTACCATGGACTCCAAACCCATTAGTAGAGGTTCGAATCCTTTAACCCCCGCCAAAGTTATAAACTTTAATATATAACAAGGATAAAAGGAGGGTTGAAATGCAGACTAAATTTAAGAATAAGAAATACAATTTAATTCCTTCCTTAATCAAACCAGGCGAAAAATTGAAATTTTCAGTAACAGATACTAATTTTGATAATGTTGATTTTGAATCTTTTGGAAAAACAACTGTAATTTCTGTTTTTCCATCAATTAATACACAAATTTGTGATTTACAAACTTTGTCAATTCGTGATTTAGCTAGTAAGTTTCCGCAATTTCGTTTTATTTCAGTTTCTCTTGACTTACCTTCGGCAATTGCACAATGGAAAAATGCAAATCAAGCTGATAATTTAGAAATTTTTTCAGATTATCGGCTTAGAAGTTTTGGTTTCGCAACTGGTTTTTTAGTTGACGATTTGTTTCTTTTAAATAGAGGTTTTTTAGTTGTTGATGCAATGGGTAAGGTTTTAGCGGTTGAGCCTAATTCTGACATCCATGAGCAAATTGATTTTTCTAAACTTGAAAAAATACT
The DNA here is from genome assembly GCF_015708155.1 of Mycoplasma sp. 'Moose RK'. GTDB lineage: Bacteria > Bacillota_I > Bacilli_A > Mycoplasmatales > Metamycoplasmataceae > Mesomycoplasma. Next base: position 806,453 of record NZ_JADDYD010000001.1, on the reverse strand, counting down.
TTTTGAAATTTTCTAATTTTTTTTAATTTTTTTTATAATACAAGTAATAAAAATAAATAAGTAGCTATATTTATTTTTAGTTTTAAGCTAAAATGAGTGATTTATTTCACTCATTTTTTTTTTTTTTTTAAATGCAATTTTAGCAAATTTTATTAATATAAATTAGTATATTAATTTTAGACACATAAAAAAGGTGTGTCAAAATGAAACAATATAAATTCACATTTGAATAGAAAATTAAATACATTAAAATTACTAAATTTCAAGGGTTACAAATTGTAATTTTGCATGTGTATGAAATAATTTAATACGAAATTTACAATAAAAACTTTATAACAACTGTTGCCTATTAAAAAATAAAGTCATTTATTGAATGATATAACAACTTAAGACTTCAAAGTAGTTTATTACACAAAACTCCAAGTTTTGTGTATGAGTTAATTAACTATTTCAAAATTTTTTTAAAAATAAACATGTTATAAAAAAATGAAAATAGAGTTTTAAAATCATTGAAAAAACTAATTGTCTGAATTTTTTCTACTAATTTAACTGCAATTAAAGAATTTTAAAATTTAAGAAAAATATAAATAAAACTTGGTTTTTTAAGAAATCTTAGCTTTTAATTCATTTCAAAAATTATCAGTAGTAGCCATTGTTTTTACAATACTACTTAATTTTAATGATTCTTTAATTTTAGTTTGCTCATTAATCAAATCACGCTCAATTGTAGTCAGTTTATTTTCTCTTGCATGCTTTAGTTTACTATTAATTACTATTATTTGTTCGTTATATTTTTCGGTATAATTTCTAAAACTTGTAAATATTGTATCAAAAAATTGAGAAAGTTCAGTATTTTTTGTTGAGATAACTTGTTTTTTTATAAATTCTGTTAATTTATCAACAGAAACAATTGAAGCAAGATCAAATTTATTCACAAAAATTGAACTAAATGAATTTAAAAGTGATTCATTGTTTTTATTAAATTCAAGGAAATCAATGAATAATTTTTTCAAAAAATCAGAATTATTGCTAATAAAATTAAAAATCAAACCATTTAGATCTAAGCTATTTTGATATTTTAATGTATTTTTGATAAAAAAATCTTCAAAAACAATGTTAATTAATTTTTCAAGTTCCGAAAAACTGTTTTTTGTCAAAAATTCTTTAAAAGAATCAAATACGACGTTAAAATCCTTGAAATTAGGATCTGTTTCTTCAATAAATCAGCTAATTTGAATTTCATTAATGAATGGGAAGAATTTTTTAACTAAACCTTTGACAACTGACAATTTCTTAATGGAAGGGTTAAAACTCAAAATATCCTTCAATAAAGTGTAAATATTATCCTTTTTTACAAAAAATGACTTGATCTCCGTTCCTAAATTAGAAAAAATATCCATAAAGGAAGTAAGACCCGGTTCTTTTTTTGTGACAAAGTTCTTAATTTCAAAAATAATTTTTTTACCAATTAAGTCAATCAAATTTTGAAAAGTTTTTGTTTTTGTTAAAATGTCACTTATTCCAGTTAGTAATGTTATTATTGATTTTTGGTCTTCAGGTTCGAGGTTGAAACCAAATTCTTTTGAAACAATTGCAAAAACACTTTCTAAAAAATCAGGTTTTTTTAATGCCTCAACTATAAAATTTTTAATAAATAAAACAGAATTGTTGTAATTACTTAAATTTTCTAGGAATAATTGTAATAATTTTTCAAATGAAGTTGCAGTTGAATAGTCTTTTTGTGACTTAATTAATTCATTTAAAATAAATGTCACAAATTTGTGAACTGATTCAAATGACAGAACTTGGAAAATAATTTTTTTGTACTCTGGTTTGTCGATAAGACTATTAACTATTAAATCTCTAATTGCTGGTTGTCCAAAAATTAAGTTAAAAAATAAATTTACGACCTTATTAGGGTTTTTTTGAACATAATCATTGCTAGCGACTTCCTTGTATAAATCCAAAAATGATTCTTGATTCAGAGCATTATTTTTTAAATGCGTGAATAAATCAGGAGCCTGTGAACTAGATTCTAAATTTGACTCAGCTTTAATTTTGTTTAAATCATCAGATTGTGAACTTACTAAAAATTGTTGCACTGAGTTAATGACATTTTTAAAAAATCTACTATTGAAAATGATATCAACAATTTTGTTGAAAACATCAGAATAAGGATTATCTTTACGATTAAAAACTGCCACTAACTCTTTAATTATTTTGACAAAACTGTTTTCTTCAGAACCAAAGAATTCAGTGATTTTTTCAAGAATTTTGCTAGAGCTTGACTCAATTGAATCGTTTTTTGATACTTTTGATTGCATCAACATAATACTTTCTTTTTCAAAATTTGAGTCATATTCTACAAAACTTTTTAATGAACCTTTAACGGTTAATTTTTCTAAAATTTTGTCGTTTGGAGCCAAATAAATTTGTTGCAATGATGTGTTTTCTGAGGAAAATTCGGTCGCAATAATTCTTGCTTTTTCAATGGCAATTTCCGCCAAATTAGAGTCTTTATGCTCTAAAGCAAGAGATAAAATCAATTTTTGCGCAATTTGCTTGTTTCCTTTAATTTGTGTGCGAAAATTTGTTTGTAAATCAAAAAAAAGATTACGACTTTGTTCTCAAGATTTGTCTTCAAAAGGATTAACAAAATTTACTTCTGCTAATTTTGCAACTTTTTCAATTTCTAAATTAAGTCGTTTAATAGAAAGAAGGTTCTCGTCAAGGTCAATTAAATAATTTTTTGCTAAATCTTGAAAAAATTTTTGAATTTTGGGCTGATCTGAAAAATAACCAATTAAATTTATGTACGCATCGGGATTAATTTTCTTAATTAGACTAATTAATTTTTGTAAATTATTACTAATTTTTTCAAAAACTTCATTTGTTTTTTGTGTAAAATAAATTTGCCTTTGGTTATCGCCCAAACTAACTGATTGAAGCTTTTCAAAGAAATCAAAGCCAAAATTGTTCAAAAAATCGCTAAATCCAATAGAAAAACTAATTAAATTTGCATTTTTAATTTCAAGTGCAAGTTTAGAAAAATTACCATTAAAATCACCAAAAATAGATTGAATTATTCGACTAAAACTAGATTTATTGTGACTCTGAGCTTGGAAATTAAGTAAATTTTCTTTGGAAACAAAATTATTTTTTGGATCAAGAAAATACAACCAATCACTAATTCCAGAGTTATTTAAAGCCAAATTTTTAAAGGATTTCACTGAATTTGGTTGGATGCTTTGCGCAAAATTTGCAAAAAATGCAGGAAAAGAAATTCCACTGATTGAACCATCGATCATATCACCACGGCCATCAAGATTATTTTCTCAATCAAAACCGGAACTCAAAGAATCGCCTAAAGCTAAATAATTTAGTTCTTTTAACAAATTTTTTTTGTTTTGTGAACTCAAATTTTGGGGTAAATTTAAATTACTTTCAGGTCGAAAAATAACACTTGTAGCAATAATGCCAGTGCTAACGAAAATGGGGGCAATGATTTGAAAAATAACTTTAAAACGTGCCTTCATTTTTCATAAAACTCTGGGTAAGATTATATCACAAATCAACATTTTTCAAAATAGTTTGCTGCGGCCAATGTATTTTAAGAAAGAAATGGAAATAATTAAAATCTGAATAAAAAAAATGGAAAAAATTGTTTTTTTTCATTTTTTTAACTCAAAAAACTATTTTTTATTAATACTTAAATTTTCAAATCTGTCTTTAAAAAGAACATTTTCAACAATCAATTTATCAATACAAAACATAATATATTCTTTTGTGTCAGATTTAACGTGACTAAAATCGGTAATTTCCAAAATTGATTCATACAGGCTTTGTTCAGAAATGGATTTTGTTTTTTCAACTATTTTGGTAATTAAATCCCTCATTTCGTAGCTATGAATTTCTTTGAATGGTCTTTTTGGTTGGATGGTAAAATCGTAATTTTCAACATTTCTTAATAAAAAATGTTGTTTTTCTTCAATAATTTTACCAGTTTCAACAAGCAAATTGCTAATTTTAGTGGCATTTCCCCTTATTTGTTGCGTCACACGATTTTTTCCTCAAAGCCAAGAAATAATTTTCAAAAATTCATTTTTGTGCAAAATTTTCATTTTTTTAAAAATTTCAATGATAAATTGAAATTCATCATTAAATTGATTATAAAGATTTTGCAAATTTTCATCATTAATTTCAAAACGAAATTGGAAAAACGATTTTAAATTTACTGTTGGTTTGTCGAAAACAAAAGCGGGAATTTCTAAATATTTTTCCTTTTCCTCAGATATAATTTCAAAATCATTTTCAATTTTATCTGATTTTACAAGCAAATTTTCAATTAATTCATTTAATTTTTCAAGTTGAAATTCACGGTTATAGAACCAGTCTATTGAACAAATTCGAAAAATTTTTCATCCACGAGCTGACATCACTTTTTGACGTAAAATTTCACGATCACGGGCATTTTTCAAAGAATAACTAGAACCATCACACTCAATTCCAAGCAAAAATTCATTCTCATCATTAGGGTTTATAATTGCAAAATCAATTTTATAATTGGAAAAACCATAGTTTTTGATAAATTTGTATCCCAATTTTTCCAGTTCATTTTCAACACTTTTTCTAAAATCTTCTTTAGGGATCTCTAAGTTTTCATTTTTTTGTCCAAAATTTGACTTAAACCTGGCAAATTGAAGATACTTTCTAAGGAAAGAAGGTCCGCGAGAATCACCGCCGGACAAGTCAATGTCATCAGGTTCAATTGATGAAAGAATGATTGTCCCTTGTTTAGCTCTTGTGAAGGCAACATTTAATCGACGATAACCGCCTTTTCTGTTTATAGATCCGAAATTTTTAATTATTTTTCCTGATTTGTTAGGCCCAAAATTTAATGAAAAAATAATGAAATCACGTTCATCGCCTTGAACAGATTCAATATTTTTGACAAAAAAATCAACATAGGCTTCATCGGAAAGTAAATGGGCATATTTTGAATTTTTTGTTTTAAATTTTTCAATGTGTTTTTCAATTAATTTTTGCTGTTCAAAGTTCGTGGTCACAACGCCAATTGTGTATTTGTCTTTGTATAAATCCAAAATTTCTTTAACGATTTCAACAACTTTTTCAGCTTCTTTTTCGTTTTTGCGATCAAAATAAACACCGTCACTTACTTTTATAAAATTTATTCCTTGGAATTTTTTAGGACGACAACTAGTAGGAAAAGTGATTAAATCATGGTTGTAAATTTCAGAATTTGATGGTTGAATTAATTCTTCAAATTTTGATCGATAATGCCATTTTAGTCGGTAGGATTTTAGAAAAGTTTGGCTAGCATCAAGAATTGAATCATAATCCTTGGCGTCAAATTCATCAAAGTTTTCCTCATCATCAACATTTCTAGCGATGCCTTCAAAGAAACTTGTTGGTGGTAATTGTTCTTTATCGCCCGCAATTATGTATTGTTTTGCGCGGAAAATTGCACCTATTGCACTTTCAGGTTGTAATTGCGATGCTTCATCAAAAATCACAAGGTCAAATTCAATTTTATTATTTTTAAAAAATGAACTTACTAATATTGGCGACATCATTAAACACGGTTTCAATTCTTTCAGCAAATTTGGAATTCTTAAAAAAAGTTCTCGAAAAGGCATTAATCTTCGTGATTTGTTTGCTTCTTGTTTTAAAATTCTAATTTCTGAATTTTTTTCATGAAGTGAGTCGATTGGTTTGATTTTTTGCAAAAGAATCGCTTCAACTTTCTTTTTTGTAAGTTTATCTAAATCTTTTTGTAATTCAGCAAACTTAGATCTATTTAAATTTAAAGTTTGAAAATTATGGTTTTCAAACTCGTCGCTAATAACTTTATTAATAAACTGATTATAAAATTTTTTCGCAAAAATTTTATAAAAGTTATTTTGAATATTTTCATCCATTATTTTTTTAACAAAATCATAAACTCCATGAGATTTCAGATTCATGATTGACTTGTTAATTTCAACAATTGAGTGAGTCTGATTCAGGTTATCTAATTTTAAATTAAGATTTTCAAGTAATTTTGACTTTTCCATTAGATAGAAATTTACATCTTGTAAATTAAAATTGATTTCAAATTTATTTCAAGATTCAAAAAAATCTTTTAAGGGGTCAAGTAATTTTTCTTTTAAAACATTTTTTGTGAAATTTGAATCAAGAAAAAAATTCATGAATTCAGCTTCATGAATTCTATTTTTTGTTGTTTTTTCAAGTAATTTAAATTCCTGATAGAACAATAATTGATTTAAATTGCAATTGATTTCATCAAGAGTATGTAAATCTAATTTAAATTTTAGCGTTGAAACTAATTCAAAAAATAAGGATTTTTTCTCTTTTAAGGAATTAAAATTTTGAAAATGATTAAGAAAAACGTCCACAACATCTTCTTTATTTGAGTAGAGTCCAAGATATTTTTTTATCTTTTTATATTTGAAGTCAAAAAACTTTACTTTCATTTTTTGATGATTAGTGATTATTTCATAAAAATCATTTAGCGGAAGATCAAGTGGATTCTTCGTAAAATCTTTTTTTATGATTAATTCTAAATTCTGTATTTCTGAAAAAATTTGTAAAGCATTTTTGTATTTTTTAATTTCCTCACTCAAATTATCAATTTTTTGCAATGCAACAAAATTGACGTTTTTTAAGGAAAAAAGATTATTTAAAAGTTCAAAAAGTTTTTTAATATTTTTCAAATACTCATCTGGATGCACCAAAATAAAATCAAATTTTTGCAAGTTTTCAGTAATAGTTTCTGTTAAAATGTTAATTTTGGTGATTAAAGATTTTAATTTTTGTTTCTTGGTTTCATCAATTTTTGTTTGGTTTAAACCAAATCAAACATGATTTTTAAAATCAAATTGGATGTCCTTGAGTTTTTGAAATAAATCATCAAGATCCAATTCTATTTTTTGTAATTTAGCAAAATCGAAATTATCAACATATTCCAAAGGAAAATAAAAATCTAGATCTGGTGAATCGCGAAAGTTTTCATATTTTGCAATAAGTTGATAAAGATTTTTTTCATGCTGAGGATGGATGGCCATCAATTTTTCAAAATAATTATTCAATTTTCGCTGTATTTCAATATAGTTACTCTCAATTCGATGTTTTTCAGCCTTATTAATTTCAAGCTGTTTTGTTCCTTTTTCCAATGTAAGTAGCAGATTTTTGATAATTTCCTTTTTATCAATTTTATCATTGTGAACTGCGATTGCTGAATCCTCTAAACCTATTTTTTTAAGATTTCCATAAACAACGTTGAGAGCTGCTAATTTTTCTGAAACAAACAAAACAGTTTTGTTCCGTGCCAAAAATTCATTAATTATATTAGTGATTGTTTGTGATTTTCCGGTTCCAGGTGGTCCATCCAGAATAAAATTTTCGCCTTTTATTGCAGCTTGAATTGCTGTTTCTTGAGTAGAATCAGCTTCCAAAATATGAAAATAATTTTCTGGATCAAGATTATTTTCATATTTTTTTTGATCAATTGCCACATCAAACTTTGTGCTCTTTGACAAATCACTGATTGTTTGGTAGAATTCATTGGCAATAATTTTGTTTTCGTTTTCAACCAAATCTGTGTAAATTTCAATTTTACTATAATCAAAAGCGCTTAATTGTATGGAATCAATGATTTCTCAATCAGTTTCCTTAAAATTTTCATGAAAATGATTCTTAAAATCATAGTAAATTTCTGAAATTTTTTTTGTATTATCGACTTGATAATTTGTTAAAATTTTTGTAATTCCCAGTGATTCTAATTTTTTTAGTAGGGTTAAATTCAAAGTTAAAAAAGCATCATCTGGAAATTCAAGGACAAAAATTTCAACATTTGCAGATTTTTTTATAGATGACAATTGAACAGGAAATAAAAAAACAGGACTATAGTAAGGTTTTTCATCATTTTCATCAAATCACTTCAAAAATCCGATTGCTAGATAAAGAATATTTATCGCTTTTTCATTCTTATAGACTTTTGCCTTGTCAATTAAATTTTTGAAAACAATATATTGTTGTTCTGAAGGTAAATTTGAGATAATATCATTTTTATCAGAATAATCAGTTTTGATTTTTAGATCTTCAGCCTTTAAGGGTTTAAAAATCTCATTTTCTTTATTTTTATTATTTTTTTTTGTTGTTGTTGGCTTGTTAAAATAAAGTTTTGATTTATTTTCGAGAATTTTTTTGATAAAAGTTTCAAAAGTAGGGTGCAAAATTCCTAAATTTAGTGGTTTTGATTTATTTGGTCCAAGTAAATCAAAATTGATTAGACGATTTCTTTTAGAAATATCTAACAATTTGTTCTGCCAACTTTTAAGGCTATTTTTGTTGTTATAAATTTCCATAAATTTCCTTAAAATATCAAAATAATATAAATTTTATCCTAAAAAGTATTGATTTTTCAATTTATTATTAATATTTTACTAATTTTTTTACACTAAATTTTCTAAAAATATATAAATGACAAAAAATCATTGAATTTAAAAGTTTTTTTTTTTTTTTAAAAAAAAAAAAAAAACTTTGTGCCTTCTTTATAAAGAAGCAAAATTTATGAGAATTTGGTCAATTTTTCACACCTTAGACAACATTTTCATGTGTAATTGTCCCAAAAATCAAAAAAGATTTTTTCATAGGCACCCATTTTATAATGAATTTCACATTTTTTAGAGTAAAACCTTTAAAAAATAAGAATCTAAAAGTGTTGAAAATATGGTCTTTTTAGGATTTAATTCACCTTAATTGGCTAAAAAATGGAAAAATTTATGAAAAATATTTTGATTTTTAGTTCAAAAAGCAGCAAATAAAAACTTTTTAGTATTTTGCGTGGTGTGTAAAACACAAAAAATCGAAAATGTAAATTTTAATTTTTTTTGCTTTCAAGAATAAAATATTCTTTTTTGCCCTTTTTCACTAAAAAAAGACCGAAAAAATCGGCAAGTTTGGGAGAAATTTCCTGAATATCGAGAATTTTTTTGCCATTTATTTCTAAAGATTTATTGGAAATGAATTCGTTTAATTCCCTTTTTGAAAGAAAAATACCATTTTTAACTAAGTCATCAGGTGAAAAATTAAGAACTAAAAAGTATGGCAGAATTTTTTTTAATTCTTTCTTTTCTTCAAAACCTATTTTTGAAAAATCAAAGTTTTTGAACAAAATATTAGAAATTTTTTCCGCTATTCTTAATTCTGCTTCACCATGAATCTCCAAAACAATTTCCTGAGCTAATTGTTTTTGCAAAATTCTTGCACCCCTATTTTTGTTGTGCTCAGAAATTAGTGAATTAATTTTTTCAATTTCAAGAAAGGATAACCAGTAAAGAATTTTTTCCGCTTGTAAATCACTTTGATTCAAAAGAAATTGGTACAAATTGTACGGTGAAAACATGTTTTTATCAAGTCAAATTGGTTTGCCAAGCGATTTTCCAAATTTTTGTCCGTTTTCATCGGTCAACAAATTTGTCGTGAAAACAAATGCTTCATCTCCTCTTTCAAAATTGGATTTTCGAATGAAATCAAGCCCAGTCATCATGTTTCCTCATTGATCAGAACCACCCGCTTGCGCAATTATATTCATTTTTTCATATAAAAATTTAAAATCTCAACCTTGAATTAGTTGGTAGGAAAATTCTGTAAATGAAAGGCCTGTTTGAATCCTCGAGGCCACAGAATCTTTGGCCAAAAGGTAGGAAATATTGATATTTTTTCCAACATCACGAAGAAATTCAAGAACATTCATTTGGCTATAAATTTGAAAATTATCGAAAATTGGCAAACCGAAGCTAGCAATTTGCGCCTTAATTTTTTCAGTATTTTTTTTTAAAGTCGCCTTATCAAGCAAAACTCTTTCCTTGGAATTAAAAGAAGGATCGCCAATCATTCCGGTTGCACCCCCGATAACTGCAAGAACTTTAATCCCTTTTTTTTTGAATCTTTTTAATAAGGAAATTGCAATATAATTTCCAAGATGCAATGATTCAGCCGTTGGATCAAAACCAACATAAACCCCTTTTTCTTCACATAAATTGAAAAATCGTTCCGGATTTGTGATATCTTTTAGAATTTTCCGTTGCTTTAATTCTTCAAGGAACTGAATTTTTTCCTGTTTTTCCACTTTTTCTCCAGTTTTTTAATCTTTTCTTAACAAAAGTGCGATTTCTTCGTCATAAATTGGTTTGTTGTCAACAAACGGTGTTTCCAAAATCTTTGGAATGTCAGCAAAAAGCGGATCGTGAACGATTTTTTTGAGAACCTCAAGACCAATAAATCCTTTGCCAATATTTGCATGTCGGTCCTTTCTTGAACCCAAAATTGATGCTGAATCGTTGAGATGAATCACGTTTAGGTAGTTAATTAACCTTGTTTTTACGAGTTTTTCGCAAAATTCCTCATATTTTTTGAGATTATAACCAGCATCCCAAACATGGCAGGTATCAAGACAAATTTTAACACGTGGGGAGTTAACTGTCTCGACAATTTCAACAATTTCCTCAAAATTAGTACAAATTTCAGTCCCCTTTCCGGCCATAGTTTCCAAAGAAATCACAACATTTTCTGTATTTTCCAAGATAAATTTCAATGAAGAAATCAGTTGTTTTTTTGCCTCAAGAGGCAAAAAAGTTGTGTATGAACCAGGATGTAAAACCAAAATTTTTGCGCCGATATGGTTCATGCGTCTGATTTCTTGAATTAAAAAATCATTGGAAAACTGCGATTTTGTTGGATTAGATGGATTAATAATGTAAGGCGCATGAACAATTATGTCCTCAGGAGCAATTTTTTTTGCAAGTTGGGCTTTGTATTCAAAATACTTGTAGTCTTCAAATTTTGCTCTGAAAGTTGATTGGGGAGGACCCAAAAAAATCATTGTGGTGTTTGCGCCATTTTTCAAAGATTGTTTGATGGCGCCAAAAAGATAATCAGGTTTTTTAAAAGAAACATGTGAACCAAGTTTTAGCATAAAATTTTCTCCCTTTTTAAAATTTCAGTTAGATGAAATTTTAGTATTTTAATTTTAGCAAATTTTGTTGTTAAAATTTGCACTACTTCCTCAATGAAAGATTGTTCAATAAGGTGTGAAATTTGCAAAACATTGATTTTACGGTGAAAAATTGCCAATTGATCAGATCATTTAAGATCTGAAGTGATCACAAGGTCTGCTTTCATTTTTTTTGCAGCAAAACAGGGCAAAATTCCACCACTTCCCGGCAAAATTGCTAGTTTTTTTATCAAAAAATTCTGCTCAATATTTGAAATAAAAGTCTCTAAATTAGCATTAAAACGGAATTTTTTGAGAATTTCAGTGTACTTTAATTTTACATGAAACAACAAGTTAAATTCGTCAATTTTCTCAACTTTAGAAAATTTTAAATCTAAAATTTTGGCAATTGAAAATGCGGTTGCATTTTCAGTGCCATCAAAATTTGTGTGAAGTGAAAAAACGCTTATTTTGTGTTTTTTAAGAAGAAAATTAAGATTTTTTTTGTAAGGCGCGTATAAAAATTCTTCCTTTTTTGTTGGATAAAAAAAGAAAGGATGGTGACTTATAATTAAATTACAATCATTTTTGATCGCAAATTCCAAAACCTCTTTTGTCACATCTATGCAGATAATTAGACCTTTAAACTGGCTGTCAAAAAAAAGATTTCAACCACAATTGTCTCATTTTTGACAATTGGATAAGGGAAATTTTTCAAGCAAAAAATTACCAATTAATTCTGTTTTCATGAGATCTTTTAAAAATCACGAAGTGACCAGCGACGTTGTGGAGTTCTTAATTTTTTCAAAATTTTTGCTTCGATTTGGCGAACACGTTCCTTGGTCACGCGTCGCATCGCTGCAAGTTCTTCAAAAGTGTGAGCGTGATAAGGTACCCCATTATCATCAGTACCAACTCCATAACGGCGTTTGATAAAGTCTCTTTCATCAAAATCAAGCATAGAATCAATCATTTGCAACAAAATTTTTGATTTTTCTTCACGTTCTGCAAATTCAACAGGGGAAATTAAATTTTCATCCTTAATAAAATCGGAAAATGAGCTATCTTCTTCTTTCCCGATCGCTTTATCAAGCGAAATTGGATCAACATTAATTTTTTTAATATAACCCACTTTTTCAGCTGTAAAATCACCACCTAATTTTTCAGCGATCTCTTTTGCAGTTGGATTCAGCCCTGTTTCTTGCTGCAATTCACGTTCAGCCTTGTTAATTTTATTAATAGTTTCAACCATGTGCACCGGAATTCGGATCAATCGAGCTTGGTCAGCGACGGCACGAGTTATGGCCTGACGGATTCACCAAGTTGCATAAGTGGAAAATTTAAATCCTTTTGTTCTGTCATATTTTGAAACAGCTTTAATGATTCCTAAATTTCCCTCGGAAATCAGATCAATAAATCCGAGCCCGCGATTTTTGTAGCGCTTTGCGCTGTTAACAACAAGTCGCAAATTTCTTTTAATCAACATATCGCGGGCTTTTTTCCCAACTCGCCCCTTTATTTCCATTTTTCGAGCAAGTTCCTGTTCTTCTTCTGAACTCAAAAGTTTTCCGTATTTTCCGATTCAGCGCATGTATCATTTGATCATGTCGTTGGTGTCGGTGAGTTTGTTAAGATAGACTTCATCGCTGTAGATTTTTGGCTTGCGGAATTGTAAGGAGGTTTCATCGGTGATGTAATCAAGATCGTCAACATCTTTGATTTTCAGTGATTCATCAACTGAATGGCCGAGATTATGGTCATTATTTTGAGTAGGTTTTTTTAATTTTTTAATTGTTTTTTTGTCACTTTTTTCAGCTGTTTTTTTGATCTGTTTAACAAAATCAGCTTCTGAAACTTTGCTAAGATCCGCAGCATCAACCTCAGGACTAACAATTTTTCTCTTAATTAAAACTTGAAAAAAATTGTCAAGTTCTTCGTCTAAAATTGAAAGATTAAATTTCTCTAAAAATTTGTAAATTTCTTCATAAGATAAGTATGTTGCATCAGAAATTTTTGTTTTTTTCGCTTTTTTTGTAATGGTTTTTTTTGCTTCCTTTTTTCGCTTTGTTTCCAAATTAGATTCTAATTTTTTGAGAATAAATTCATATTGTGTTTCTAATTTGCTATTCTTTTTTTCGCTAGTTTTCTTGGAAGATATTGTTTTTTCAGTTTTTTTTGTAGCTACTTTCTTTTTTGTAGCTACTTTTTTGGCAGAATTTGCTGTTTTTTTGTCACTTTTTTTTGTTTTTGTTTTTGTTTTTTCTGTTGCAGATTTTCTCGTTTTTTCAGCTTTAGAAGATTTTTTTGTTACAGGTTTTTCACCAGTTTTTTTTGTTTTTTGACTTTTTGTTGAATCTTTTTTTTCTGAATTTTTATTAGAAATTTTTGCAAATTCTGCCAACGCTTTAGAACGAAATTCTTGTAGACTCCTCAAAAAATTGGAATTGTGATTTGAATTTTTGACACTATCTAAGAAATTTTCAATTTGTTCGTAAGAGGTGCCTCGTTTTTTTTCATTAGAAACAACTTTATTTTTTCTTATTTTTTCTTCTTTTTTTTTCATTATAGACTCAGAATTGGGTTTATTTTTTTTAGACAAAGAGCGTTTTTTTGACGGTGTTTTAATTTCACTTGCTTCAATTTGGGTATTCAGTTTCACTTTTTTGTGCAAATTTGCAGAAAAATGAGTTGCAAAATTTGAAATTTTAATACTTTTTCCTGTAAATTTTTCATTTTTTAACTTGTTTTTTTTAATTTTGTTGATTTCCATAACTTTTCCTGTTTATTTATTTGTTGGATAAATGCTTTCAAATGCTGCGTTTGTTGTTTCATTTTCGGAGTCATTCAAAAATCGTTGTTGCATATTATTTTTATTAAATCTTTCACGAAGACTTTCACAATGGGAAATTCATTCTAAAAATTCCTTTTCATTTATAGGGTTATTTGGAATCACATCAATACTTTCAACTACTTGATAAATCGCATTAATCAGGTTCTGTTTAATTTCATTTTCAACTAAAATTAGAATATTTTTTACATTTTCACTTGAATTTTCAGTATTGAGATTTTTAATAATATTTGCATTTTTAGGGTCAAGAAATTTATAATTAATTTTTTGAAAAATTTTAAATAATTTTCTTTGTCCCCAAATAAAATCTTTTAAAATCAGCGCAACTGTTTTCAGCTCGCAATGTGTTGGGGTAATTTTTGGAAAAATCGGTAAATTCGGCGGTTTTTTGTGTGTATTTTCCAAAAAATGGCCATCAAATTCAAGTTCATAATCATTTTTATAATAATTTTTTAGTTGAATATCAACGCTTTTTTCTGGAATTCCCAGCTCATTTTCCATTTTCTTGAGAAAAAAACCAAGCGTTGTTTTGTCATTTTTTCGACCCAGAAACTCTAAAAAAGGTTTGAATTGCTTAATAAATGTTTTAATTTCTTCACTTGTTTTTTTAACTATCTCATTTTTATAAAATTCATAGGCAAAATCAATTGAATTTTGACGATTTTTTAATAATTTAATTAAGCCCTGCGCTCCAAATTTATTAAAAAAATCGTCAGGGTCAAGGCCTTCTAAATTAGTTAAAACATAAGAATTTATGTTGTTTTCAGCTAACATTCTTGCTGTTTTTATGCTTGCAATTTTCCCGGCATTGTCATCATCAAGTGCAATTATAATGTCGTGGCCAGCCAATATTTGGCAATGTTTTTTACTCAAAGATGTTCCCATAAGTCCGATTGCGTTTTTAATTCCGGCCTTGTAAAAAGCGATTACATCAAAAAACCCTTCGGTAAGAATCAACTCTTTTGACGCTGTTTCCTTAATTACGGTTGCGAAATTGTAAAGAATTTCTGATTTTGAAAAAAGACTATTCCCAACTGAGTTTAAATATTTTGGTTCACATTTTTCATTTTCTAAGCATCTTCCTGAAAATCCAACAATTTTTCCTTCATCATTTTCAATTGGGAAAACAAGGCGATTTTGAAAAAAATCGCCACCAAAATTATTTAAAAGTGAATAATTTTGCAAAACTAATTCGTCAAATTTAAGATTTGAATTAACAAGCCGATCTTTTAAAATATTTCCAGGATCTCACCCAATCTTGAATTTTTCAATAATTTGGCGATTCAGGTTTCTTTTCTTTAAAAAGCTTTGAATTTTAAGACTTTTTTCCGAATTTGGCCCTATTAATTTAGCATCAAAAATTTTGCCAAAAAGCTCAGTAACAAAAATTTTAGCACTATTTTCATGAGCTCGCAGCGCTTGAAGTTCAATTTCAGTGTAATTTCTTGCTGGTTTTGAATCTAGAGATTCAAGATTTAATTGCAAATTAAATTCTTGATTTAAAAATTCCACTGTGTTTTGAAAACTAAAATTACGTGACTTCATCACATATTTAATGATATTTCCCGCTTCACCACATGAAAAACATTTAAAAATTTGTTTGGAAACTGAAACTGAAAAAGATGGATTTGTGTCTTCATGAAAAGGACAAAGGCCAAAGTAGTTTGTTCCTTTCTTTTTTAAAGCAACATCTTGTGAAATTAGCATATAAATATCGGCGTTTTTTATAATCTGCGCGGCTATTTCTTGTTTATTCATTAAACGATTTTTTCCTCAATAAATTTAAAAATGTCATCAATTTTGATTCTTTTTTGTTCTGTAGAGTCACGAAAACGAATTGTCACTGTTTGATTTTCCAAAGTTTCATAATCAATAGTAATGCAAAAAAAAGTCCCAATTGAGTCATGATAAAAATATCTTTTGCCAATTGAGCCTGAAACTGAAAGAGTTGCGGAAAATTTGGAATTAATTTTTAATCAAATTTTTTCTGCCTCTGGTAAAAATTTTTTTACTAGAGGCAGAATTGCAACTTTGTAGGGGCATAAATTGAACGGAAAGCGGAATAAATGTCGCTTTTTTTCTTCATCAAATCAAAAATTTTCTTCTAAAATTGCCAATAAAAGCCGATCAAGTCCAAAAGATGGTTCAATTATGTAAGGGATAATTTTTTTTCCTGAAGCTGAATCAACAAATTCAAGACTTTCGCCGCTTTTTTCCATATGATTTTGCAAATCAAAATCACCTCGGTTGCTGATTCCAATTAATTCACCTCAACCAAAATTGAAATTATATTCAAAATCAGCAGTTGCTTTTGAGTAATGTGCAAGTTGTTCGGGTTTGTGGTGCACCAACTTTAGTGAGTTATCGCTAAAACCGATTTTTTGTAAAAAAATCTTTATTTTTTCAATCTGTTTTGTAAAAACAGCATCAGCATTTTCAGGATTTACAAAAATTTCTAATTCCATTTGCGTAAATTCGCGAGTGCGAAAAATGAAATTTCCAGGCGAAATTTCATTACGAAATGATTTTCCAATTTGTGCAACTGCAAGCGGTAATTGATTTTTTGTTGTTCGTAAAATAGTTTTGAAATTTATGAAAATTCCCTGCGCAGTTTCAGGGCGTAGAAAAATTGGTGTTTTTTCACTTTCAATTACACCCTGATTGGTTTCAAAAAGCAAATTAAATTTTTTTGGAATAGTTCAATCTGTTGTTGAATTGTCGAAATTTTTGATTTGTGTTAAATAATCAAAAATTTCATTTTGAGACAATTTTTCAAATTCAAGATTTGGGAAAAATTGTTCCAAAAGATGGTCAACTCGATAACGTTTTTTATTGATTTTGTTTTCAACAAGTAAATCTGTAAAATTGGCAATATGGCCAGAAGCATGCCAAACTTTTGGGTTTAACAAAATTTTTGTATCAATAAAAAAGGCATTTGGGTCAGATTTAATGAAGAAATCTGACCAAAAATTTTCAATATTTTTTGCCAAAAGTACGCCAAGATGACCATAATCATAAGAGTTAGCGAGTCCACCATAAATTTGCGAACTCGGAAAAACGAAGCCAAGCTCCTTTAAATGATTAGTGAAATTTTGATAATTCGCAAATTTTGCCATTTTAGCCCTCTTTAAGTCGGTAAATTTTATTTTAGTAATGAATCAAAATTAAAATTTTTTGTGGAAAATTCGTTCATTTTTTTTGACATTGCCTCAAATTCATTAACCAAGCGATTAAATTCCATGCTTGAACGACCTGAGCCACGTAAAATTCGTTGGCGTCGATTTGCATTTTTCAAAAGTTTTGGTTTTTTTCGTTCCTCAATTGTCATTGAGGAAATCAAAATTTTGTAAATTTTGATTTTTTCTTCAGCATCATCAAGTTGCTTTTGGTCAATTTTTCCAGAAAGGCCAGGAATCATTTTAATTATTTTTGAAAATTTGCCAATTTTTTGAATTTGTTCCAAACTATTTAACAAATCATCAAGGTTAAATTGACCAGAAAACATCCTTTTTGACAGCTTTTTGACAGTCTGTTTGTCAAGATTGGCCTCTGCTTGCTCCAAAAATGACATCACATCACCCATTCCCAAAATTCTGTCAGCCATGCGGCTGGGATGAAAAACTTCAATTCCAGAGATTTTTTCGCCAGTTCCAACGAACAAAATCGGAATTTTTAGCAAATGTGTAATTGAAAGCGCAGCCCCCGCGCGCGCGTCTGAATCCAGTTTAGTGATTATCGAACCTGTTAAGTTAATTTTTTCATGAAAAGTTTGAGCAACATTGATGACATCTTGTCCTGAAAGCGAGTCAGCGACGAAAATTATCTCTTCTGGATGAGTGTTTTTCTTAATTTCAAAAAGTTCATCCATCAATTCTTGATTTATTGAAAGTCGACCAGCGGTATCAAAAATTACAAGATCATAATTTTCATTTTTCACATGAATTAGGGCATCTTTTGCAATTTCAATAGGATTTTTATTAACATAAAAAACGTCAATTGATACTTGTTTCCCAAGTTGAATTAACTGCTCAACAGCAGCTGGCCGATAAGTGTCACAGGCAACCAAAAGAATTTTGTTGGCATGTTTTTTTTGGCGAAAATAAACTGCTAATTTTGCACAAGTTGTTGTTTTTCCTGAACCCTGCAAGCCAACCAACATAATTTTTGCGGGATTTTTTTTAAAATTTATTGATTTTGAATTTATCCCAAGAACCTCAACTAAATTATTGTGTAAAATTTTTAAAAATTCCTGCTGCGGATTCAATTTTGAAGTCAAACCCTGCTCTAAAACTTGAGATTTAACTTTAGCAATAAAATTTTTGACAACAAGCAAATTAACATCGGCTTCAAGTAATGCCAGACGAATTTCACGTGTAATTTCTTGCAAATCTTGTTCATTTATTGTTGTTGATTTTTGGATTTTTTTTAGAGATGACTGAATCCGGTTAGTTAAAAAATCTAGCATTTTAGTAAAAAAATGGAAAAATTTTCCTTAAATTTTTAGGGAAAATTTTTTATCCGTCTTTCTTAATTTTAAGTTTCAATTTGCTTACTATTGACTAGTTTTACTAGCTTCTTGAATTTGTGATTGAACTTCAGCAGAAAAATCAACAACTTGTCTTTCGACACCTTCACCAACTTCAAAACGAACAACTTTCAGCAATTTTGCACTTCTTGATTCAATATACTTTTTAACAGAGACAGCTGAATCCATGGCAAAAGGTTGAAATTCAAGAACAAATTTTGACAACTCCTTTTCAATCATTCCTTGCAAAATTGTCTGTTTAATTTTTTCAGGTTTGTTATTTAAATTAGGTGAATTTGAAAATTGATTTGTAATTTGTTCAAGTCTTTCTTGAGGAATGTCAGTTTTAAAAATAAATTCTGGATTCAAAGCGGCAGCGTGCATTGCAACACTTTTAGCAGTTTCAAAATCACCATTTTCCAAAATTGTAATTGTTGCAATTTGACCATTGGCATGAGTGTAAATTCCAACATTTTGATTCGGAAAAACCTTTGTTTTTGAGATTCAGCGAAGGGAAATTTTTTCTCCCATTGTCGCAGTCGCATCAACTAATAATTCTGAAATTGATTTGCCAGATTCATCTTTGATTGAAAGTGCTTGATCCAAATTTTCAAAATCATTAGTAAGTAAAAGATTTTTGATTTTTTGCTGTAAATCAATAAAATTTTTGTTTTTTGCAACAAAATCAGTTTCGGAATTTAATTCAAAAATTAAGGCAAAATTTTCGTTTGACGCTGCAAGGACAAGTCCTTCAGCAGCAATTCTCCCTGATTTTTTAAGTGCTTTGGTTTTTCCATTTTCACTTAATCAAGCAACTGCAGCATCGATATTGTAGTCAGTTTTTTCAAGTGCTGTTTTGCAATCAACAAAAGGAGCGTCTGAAATTTGCCTTAATTCTTTAATTTTTGCTAGTTTTTCATTATTTGACATGTCTTACTCCTTTTTTAACTTTAATTAATTACTGAGCAGATTCAGTAATAATTTCATTTTGTTGGTTGGATTTAGATTTTTCAAAGCTTCTTTGGCCTGCTAAATTTCGCGAATTTTGTCTAAATTTTTCGAATTTTTCATTCGAATTTTTACGATAACGAAAATTTTTATTTTCTCTTTCAGGATCTTCCGGAAGAATTACTTGTTCGCTAGGTTGATATGCAAAAAGTCTTGTTCCACCCCTTGCGTGCGAAATTGCATCTGCAAGAATTGTAAAAATTAAAGTAATTGATTTTGTTGAATCATCATTTGCCGGAATTCCAAAGTCCACAAGTGAAGGATCAACGTTTGAATCAGTGATACCAATGATTTTTATACCCTTTTTTCGAGCTTCTTTTACTGCAATCATGTCGCTAACTGGATCAGCAACCAACATAATTAGTGAAAAAAGTGGCGCATCTTTTAGTGATTTAATACCGTTAAGATTTTTTTGCAATCTTTGGAGTTGTTTTTGCTTTAGTAGACCTTCTTTTTTAGTGTAACCTTCAAAATTAGTAGTTGCTTGTTCTTCTAGTTCTTCCATTTTTTTGAGGCGGGATAAAATTGTTTTGTTATTTGTGAGAGTTCCACCGAGTCAGCGCCCTGACACATAAATTGAATTTGTTCTAATTGCTTGTTCTTCAATTACTTTTTTTGCTTGTCTTTTTGTACCAACAAAAATAAATTTAGCACCTTTTTGCGCAAATTTTTCAACCAATTTATAGGCAATTTCAAGCATTTTTTGAGTTTTTAAAACATCAATTATATGTGTGTCATTGCGCTTTTTCTTTAGTAAAAATTGCGCCATTTTTGGGTGTCACTGTGAAGATTTATGCCCAAAATACACACCAGCTTCTAATAATTTTTGCTTTGAAACAATTGATACTTCTCCAGAATCAGTTGAAATATCAGTCATGTTTATCAAGTCATTATCATTATCAAGATTTATATCATTTTGTAGGACGTTGATTTTTTGCATATTCTTCCTTTTTTAATTAGTTTGTTAAAATTTGTATCAGCATTAGTACAAAAATATGTGCAAAATTTAAATTTGCTTTAATTGCCTTGAAATAATTTAGTTAACTTAAGTATGTTATTATAACAAAAAAAAATAAAAATTAAAGCATTTGAGTAGGCTAGCAAAATTTGTGAATCGCCTCTCGTTTAAATTATATCAAAAAAAAAGAAAATCAAAAAATTTTTTCGAGTAAGGCTAACTTTAAAGATGCCGGAAGCGACAACCCTCCCTAACGGAAGACGCCCGGTTTTTTTTGGAAATAAATATACCTTACAAGGTATATTTAAGAATACTATAAAAATTTTTAAAACATCTAAAAAAATCTAAAAAATATTTTTAAATTTTTTATAGATTTGGGTTTTTTGGATTTTTTACTATTTACAAAGTAAATAGTAAAAAATTTTTAAAAACTTACAAAATCATAGAAAAATCAAAAAATAGTAAAAATTTGTACTCTAAAAAAGAGAATTTTTTTATATTTTTTAGAAAATAAAATTATTATGATAAAAATTACTACCTATTTCTTTGTTTTTTATTTTATGAAAAAATTTATAAAACAACAATTTTAGATTAAAATTAAATTAGTATTTTTAAGCATATGATTTATTTTTAAATGGTTATAAAATCTAGGAAAAGAAAAAGTTGAGTATTTAATTTTTGTATTATATTTGACTAAATTTGCAACAAAACTTTCGGTATAACTACTTGCATTCTGAAATAAAAATAATTGACTAACTGCAGCTGAATTAGACATTACATAGCGTAAAAAGTCTTCAACTTCTTCGATTTTTTGTCTGATCCTACTAAAAAGTCAAGGATTTTTAGTTGCTATAATTTCAAGATATTTTATTATTTGACGAAGTTTAAAAACAACTTTATCACCTTGATTTTTTTCAAAATAACCTAATAATTTTTGATAAAGTTGTGGGAATTTATCTTTAAACAAAATACGATTTAACGAGCTATTATTCTTTAAAGATACTAAATCGGATAACTTTTTTAATAGGTGGAATTTATCTAAAATATAAATTCCGTCTAATTGTTTTGCAAGTGTTTTTATTCATTTTGCCCCGTCGCCATAGACAATAATTTTTAGATTTTTATTATAAACACGCCAAATTGTATCTTTAACAATTTCTGCAAGTTGATCAATTCTAAAGCTAGGGCTATTTGTTTTTCTTACTTCAAGAATATTAGTTTTACCAAAAACTTTTCCATTTTTTTTGCCTAAATATAACACTAGCATTCGATTTTTAACCTTAATTATTTTTCGATTTTGAACGATTTTGCTATAACTATCATCAACCGCTAAGTTAATATAATTTTGAGTAACACTTAGTTCATGAAAGCTTTCTAAATAGCTAGTTGTATCAATTTTTTTTAATATTAAATTAACTGACGTAGTTGAAATTGTTTTATTAAAAATCCGCGAAATTGCTGTGCCATATTTAACTTCATATCAAAGATTAAGAATTTTTTTAATCAGTGAATTAGTAATGGTTCTACCTTTTTGGACTAATTTATTCC
Source organism: Mycoplasma sp. 'Moose RK' (assembly GCF_015708155.1). Lineage (GTDB taxonomy): Bacteria > Bacillota_I > Bacilli_A > Mycoplasmatales > Metamycoplasmataceae > Mesomycoplasma. Next base: position 784,549 of record NZ_JADDYD010000001.1, on the reverse strand, counting down.
AAAAATCACAATAGAAAACTTTCCTTTTTGTTCCAATGACTTCGCCGTTTTCATCACCGATTAGAATCTTTTTCCAATATCTATTAACTTCAATTTGGATTTTTCCATATTCAGTTTTTAACTTTCGCTTGATTTTCGAATGAAGACCTTGCCCTTGAATTTGATTAATTTTTTCCAAAAATTTCCTATCCTCTTCTTCGATTCTTTTCATTAGATTTTCAAGCAAAATTGATTTTTCTTCTACAAAATAAAAACTATTTTTTTGTAAAAATTTAGACATTATTTCTCCTTTTTGCCTTATAATTTTAATAGATATTAATTAGGAGGCGGGCAAAAAAATGTTAAGTAAGTTGTGATTGTCAATTGGGACAGTAATGGCCGGTGGAGCATTTACTATTGCGGTTGTTAATTGGATAATTAACCCGAATACTTGAAAATCAAAGGCTCAAAAAGAAGCTGAAAATCTTGCTAAAAAGGAAAAAGAAAAAAAACAACAAGAAGAAAACAAAAAATTTTGGGATAATTGAAGGAAAGAACAAGAAGAAAAGCAAAAATATTGGGATGAATTTCTTAAAAAAGAAGCGGAGGGAATAAAAAAGTTTCATGAAAATTTTGCAAAAGAACAAGAAGAAAAGCAAAAATATTGGGATAAAAAAAACAAAGAATTTGTCGAAGCAAGCAAAAATTTTAGACTTGATTTATCGGGATTTTTCCCTTTGGCAAAATTAGATCCAAATTATCAAGTTAAAAAAGAAACTCAATTAGAAAACAAAGAAAAAAATACAGATCAAAAAACTAATATTGAACCAAATCCTGATATAAATAAAAAAGAAAAAGAAGTACAACAAGAACAAAAAGATATCAAAGAAACTAGTTCTTAATTAGGATTTTACATTTAATCTATTTAAAAAAATTAAAAAATCCGAATTGATTCGGATATTTTTTTAACAACAAAAACAAAATAACTAACTATTATATCTTTTAATTTTCCGCCGATAGATAAAAATTCCTCCAATCCCTAAACTTATTATTGTGATTAAAACGATTGGGATAATCCATAATTTCGAATCTGAACTCTCAACATTGCTAGAATTACTATCAAATTGAAAACCTTTGCCCAAAGCAAAATCAAAAGCAGAATTATCAACTTTAAAATTTAGAGCTCCATTAGTTAGAAAATTACTTGGCTCTAATTTAAATTCTGATAATTTATTAGTTTTAAATTTTTCCAAAAAACTATTAAAGTCTAGATCTTTAAAATAATCTTGTAAATTTAAATTATATTTCCCTAATTCAAAATTAAGATTATTAAATAATTGAGATGCAATTTCTTCATCTGTTTTCCCGTTAATTTTAATAGTTCCTAAATTAATTGAAGATAAATCTTTTATTTTTGGCAAATTAATGTTAGGCACAACATTTACAATTTTTAGTCTTGAAAAACCGGGTAGCTTTATTCCTTCAAGACCTAATTTAATTGAAGTTGCTAAATCTAAATTATTTGAATTTCCTTTTTGTGGTCTAAAAATTTGATTGTTTTTTAATAAATTATCTGTTGACGAAAATTTAAAATCTTTATTAAAAATTAATTTATTTTTTGACAAATCTTTGATTTGATTTTTTATATATTCAAGCCCTTTTTCTGGATCGGTTATACCTTTTAAGTTTATTATTTTTTCAGGAAGTTGGTCAAAAACATTTTGATTTCTCTTTGCTTTTTCTTGCAATGAATTTATATCAAATTCAAATTTATTTTTGTTTAAATATAAATTTTTATCAAAACTGCCAAATTCAAATTCAAATTTAGAATTATTTTTGTGTTTAAAAATTGAATAAATATTTGGGTTGTTTATTCAACTGCTTAAATTGTTAGAAATTAAATCTTGTAATTCTTTTTGACTAGCATTTGGATTTTCTTTTAATAATTGTTCAATACCCTTTTCAATATTTTCTTTTAAATCAATTTCGGTTTTTCCCTTTTTTTCTTTTTCAACTATGCTGTCCGGTTTTAGACCTAAAAATTGAAAACTTTTATTTAAATTTAAATCTTGAGATTTAATTAATTCAAAAATATATTTATTATTCTGATTTAATTTTAATTCAAATTCCACCTTGATTTTATTAGAGTTAGTATCAAAATTTAATGCTTTTTTTTGATTATCTGATAAAACTTTTGCCAAATTTCCAATGTCTAAATCGAGATTAATTTTTTTATTAGTGCCAACCTCATTCTTTTTTAAATATTCTTCAAGACTTTTATCTAATTTTTTTTCTAGCTCTGCCTGAACTGGGTCGATAATTTCACCTTGATCCAATTTGTAATTAATATATGATTTCCAATATGACATAATCGCTTCATAAGGTAATTTATTAATTTTTTCTTGACTAAATTTTCTAATTATTCTCAAATAAGTTGATAAATTTTGTCCTGCTGGACTCGCTCAAAATGGCACAAACGCTGAATTATCAACTAAATCGGTAAATAATTTTTTATTATCATTATCACCCACAAGAAAAATTTTAAATCCATTTTGACCTTTATTTTTACTATCACTTTCCTTGAATCCAGTCCGGTATAGTCACATTCCTTCTTTGGAAAAATAGTTATTTTGATTATTATAAATATTGATTTCTTCGCCTTGTGAACTGCCTGGACTTGAAGAAAAATAGGTGATATTGTTTGCAAGAGAAAATTTACTTCTTTGATTTTTATCAATTGCATATCTCTTGATTAATGCTTGATCTTTTTCAAAATTTTTGGCAAAAACTAAATTTACCCCTTTACCAACAACACTAGCTTCAGCAATAAACCCTTTTTGTGATAATGAACTATCAGGGTAAAATATTGAATTATCAAATAAATCACTGTCTGAATTAACTCAAATTAATTGTTTTTTTGTTCCTGTTTTTGGGTCAATAAAAGGATCGTAATTTGGATTCTGAATTGGGTTATTATCACTATCTTTTACTTCCTTTCCATCAGAATCGAGCATTGTTGGACTTATTAATTGTTTTTGATCTTTATTTTTTTCTGGGTCTCATGCAAATCATTTACCATCTAAAACACTTACAATTGATTTTACAACTATATCAACGCGATAAGTTTTCTCAATTTCCTTATTTTCCTTTGAGTTATTATCGCGTTTAAATTTTTTAATTTCAATTTTGTAAACATTAGCGCCTCCTTTTTCTTTATCTTCTAATCTTAAATCTTCAAGAATAGTTGAAAAATTCGAATTTAAAACATCGACCGGTTTATCATTTATATACATTATTTCTGATTCTTCTTTATTGCCGGAAAATTGAACACCAACATCGCCTAAAAATTCAAATTTACCCCCATAAGTTGAATTTTTATTATTTCCACTTTGTTTTGAAGATTCTTCTTTTAATTTTTTAGCTTCTTCGTCTTGCTCAGTAATATCTTTTTTTTGGTCTTGTTCTCGGTAAAGCCCGCGATAAGAATCGGAATACTTATAAATTTGTGAAGGGATAAATTTGAGTCTGTCAGCAAATTCCTTCTTTCGTAAATGCTCAGTTGGAAGTCATTCAACTTTCATATTATTTGAAAGTTCATATTGTCAAATTTGTTTATCAAGTGGATGACTGAATTTAATGTAAGCCTTAAAAGGATTGCCCGCAGAATTATAGTTATACCAAAAACTAGCATTATAACTATCATCATTTTCGGTTTTAATTTTATCAAATCATTCATTAACTAAATTATGAAAATAAGTTTTATTTGATTTTAAGTCCTGATTTTCTGTTGGTTCTGGGGCATTAATGCCTTTTTCAGACCCAGTATCTGTTGGAATTGAAAATTTGTTATTAAAACGGGATTCGAAAGAATTTGAAATGCTTGCAAGATATTTGTTTAGTTTATCAATTTTTTCGTTTTTAGAAATTACTTCTTCTTGTGCTGAAAAATCAGCAGAAGCAATCGTTTTAATTTTAGTGATTTTGCTATTTTTAACTGTATATTGAAAATTAAGTTGAAAGTTATTCAGTCTAAAATTGCTAGAATTTTTTAGACTTGCAAAAAAATCAATTAATTTTTCTTTAACTCCTTTTTTAAAATTATTACTTGAAAATATATCATATTTTTTTGAATAATCGCCAGTTTGGATATATACGCTTAAAAGCGAAAAAAAATCATCTTCATAGATACTTTTTTTAAAATTTATATCGTTAAACTTGTGGACAAAGTTATTATAATTTATTCTATTCGTTTTGCTTGAATTATAAACCCCATCTTCTATTTTTATTATTTGTTGTTTGTAACGGGTATAACCAGAATAATTATGGTTATTTAAAGCATATTCTGATCTACTAAATCAATCACTATCTAGTTTAATCACTGTTTTCTGCTGATTACTAAGTGATCCAGGATTATAGTAACCGGAATTTGCGTATATTTCGATTTCTCAAGCTTTATTTGAATTTTTTAAATCAATATCAACATCATATTCTTGTTCAACATGAACTTTATTATTAATTGGCACATATTCGCTATCTCATTGTTCTTTTCTTATATAATTAGGCTCGACCACCGCCGATAAATTAAAAAAAACCGAACTTGAAAATACTAAAATTGGTAAAATTTTTTGGAAAATTTTTTTCATTATTGTTCTCCTGTAAAATCATTTTTAACTATCTTGTTGGTCATAATTTTTAAAGTTAGAATAAAAAACTTCCATTTCACGTTTGCGACTTGCATTTTTTGATTTTAAATGGGTTATCTTAAGATTAATGTCATCTTCGAGTTTTTGGAAATAATAAAAATTTTCGGTATCGTTTGGAGAAAATTCAGCAATGTCTTTTTTTGTTAGCTCGTATAAAAGATTAATTAAAAGATTAATTTTTTTATTAAGAAGCTCAATCATTAACTCATTTTCTTTGCGGAATTCTTCTACTTTTAAATAAAAAGGAATTTGGGAAATATAAGACGCCTTTCGAAATGAATAAAAAACATCGTTTTTCACTTCTGCAAAAGATTTTTGAAAATTTTCTTTTTGTAAAATTTCTACTAAAAAATCTTTAATAACCATTGTAGGTTTTCGGCCATCTTTGAGAATTTTAAGTTTTAAATCATCTATTAATCTTGCTTCTTCTGGTTTTGTAAATTGTAAAAATAATGCCGCTCTATTACTAGTTTTAATTTTTGGTTTTAATTCGTGTTCATTTTTCTTTTTCTTATTCTTATTCATTTAATCGATCTCCTTTATCAAAAAATAACTCTTTTTCAACATTGTTATAATAAGAACTTAATTTAAATCTATCAACAGTATTAATTGTTAATAACAGATCCCCAATTTGGGATAAATTAATAAATTCTTTTTCTTCTTCGGAAAGCCCACCAACATTTCGATAAAGTAGATTAATTTTTTCAATATCTTTGGATTTTAAATTAAAAAATATTGAATACTGACAGTTTTCGATAATTGCTTCTGATTTTCGAGCAGCTTCACCGCTAATCGCAAAATCACCCGGATTTTGTGTTGTTATTATCAAAGAACCATTGTATTTTCGGATGGTTTTGGCAGTATCAAACAAGAAATTAAGAGCAAATAAATTAGACTCATCAATAAATTTATGACCTTCATCAACCACTAAAACAATTTTGCGATTAGATTCTAAATAAAATTCAGAAATCTGGCCTTGAATAAATGAAAGGGCAAGGAAAAACGCTGCTTGATAGACTCTTTTTTCGAGGTTCATTAGAGCAGCGACATTAAAAATACTAAATTTAGTGTTAATTTCGTTTGTATTAGAAACATCATTAAACATTCGCCCGAGAATTGAATATTCGCCAAAATCAGTTTCAAAACTAGCAATTAAAACTTTTTTGTCATTACCAGATAAATAATCAAATTCAGTTTTTTTAATAGTTTCAATTAAATCAGAAATTATTGGATATTCTTCATTTTCCAGTTTTGTTATATCTTTATCTTTAATCTCAAAAAATCCAAAACTTTGATATAAGATTTTTAAGGAATTTAAAATTGCGATAAAATGAACGTTTTTTAGACTAGGAAAAATTATTCTAAAAAATGTTTCAAGTTTGGAAATATGAAGCGCAATTAAATCTGAATTTAAAAAATTTTCTTCGCATTCGACTGAATTAGGATTAAAAGTTTTTTTAATCTGTAGCGGATTAAAAATAGTTAGACCGCTAGAATTTAAGTGAATTATATTAGCATTCATTTTTTTACCAAGTTTAGAATACTCATTTTGTGGGTCCAAAACAATTACCGAGTTGTCAACTGCTAAGTTATAAGTAATTATTTTTTTAGTAATTGTGGTTTTCCCACTGCCGCTTGTGCCTAAAATAAAAAGATTTGAGTTTTTTCTTCTACCTTTTTGGTAAAACTGATCAAAAAATAGCGGGGTGTTATCAGAAAAATTAGTTCCTAAAATATTATAATTCTGGTCGTTAAATTCTCTTGTGGAAAAAGGAAACCCCCAAGCTATGTTGTTTGCTGGCATTTCAATTCGCTCTTTTAGAGTATCAAAATATTTAAAAAAGGAATTAACATAAGCATTTAATTGATTAAAAATTAATGTATGAATAACTGAACCAGAATTTTTTACAATTTGCTCGTTTTCCCGTTCAATATCTTTAAGTTCCTGTTTTGAATTTGCTTGATTTATAAATAAGAATGTTGAAAAAAAGATATTTTGACCAGTTGCTGCTACATCAACTACATTTTCAATTGCTTGCTGCTCCAGTTCGTTTTTTCTTCGATTAATTACACTTGCACTTGTTTCTTCTGAATTTAAAGAAAGAATTGAGTATGCTCGATTTAGAATTTTATCCTTTTCTCTATCCGATAATTTTTGAATATGTCAGACAATATTTGATTGGCTATTAAAAAAACTATTAGCTCAATATGGGGGTAGTTCTAATGGTAGCTCGGAAACACCTTGAATTGAAAAATATTTGTTCATTGATTCGAAATAAGTAGGTTTTCATTTAATTTCTGATAGAGCAAATGCATTTTGAATATTTTCTCTACTCGGATTTTCGATCATATTTTCTATTTCTTCTTTTGAAAATTTATCAAAAGGATTTAAAACAGCAATTGCTAAATTTAGTAGTTCACCAATTTTCAATTTTTCAGCTTCAATTTCAATATGAGCTAATTTTTGTTTTAATGTATTTATTTCAAAATTTAGTTCTTTTTTATCTTTATTGTGGACAACCAAATAATAAGAAAATTTCATTTGACCTTCAAAAATATGATTTAAGTCTTCTTCATATGAATCGCATATTTTTTCGCCAAGATTGCTAGTGCAAATATCAAAATTATGTTTTAAGTATTCTTGATTTTCCTCAATATTATTTTTTTTAGCAATTTTAATAATTGAAATTTTTTGATTGATATTATTAATTATATTTGCAAACTGGAGCAAAATTGATTTTTGTTGGTCGTCATCATAAGCAAAAATCTCAATTCCTTTTAATTTAAGAGCGCCGATTCAGCCTCCATCTGTTTCAATATAATTTTTTTTAATTGAAAGATAAGGGATTAAATTTTTTGAATTTGCTGACCCTGTTGTCTCTGAAGTATATTTTCTTGGTGTTGAAATATACTTAAATCAATAAAATAAGATTTGTCATCCCCTTGCTTTAAATTTTGGAAAATGAAAAATCATTGGCAAAGCCAAAAATGAAAAAAGAATAAAGAAAATTAAGATTTTTAAAAAAAAATGTAGTTGTGGATTAATTGCAAAAGAACAAACTAGACAAAAAACAAGTATTGAAAATAAAACTAAAAGGTCGAAAATCGAGAAATTCTTAAAAAACATTACCTTAATTTTTTGGATTGGCTTATTCTGGACTTGTTTTTTCATTTTCATCCTTATTTTTTTCTTTTGGAAAATTTTTATATTCCTCGGCTAATTTATGAGTTTTAGTTTTATCAGGTGGAGTTGGATGTCTTTCAGTTCTTTGTACTGTTCTATGCAAATCATCCGAGCGCTTTAAAAAATTTTCTGCCCTCTCGTTTGTTTTTTCTTTTTTGGCATCAATTTTTTGATTGATTTTGCCTTCTTTTTGAACTAAACGAGTAATTTTCTTTTCTGCTTTATCTAGTTTTCTTTGGTCAAAATCTGGATGGTTATATTCTTTTTTATAATTTTCAAAATTAATTTCTTTTTGAACTTTTTCCATTTTTTTCTGATTTTTAGATAATTTTGTTTCCTTATTTTCAACTCCTCTAGCATTATGGCGAAATAACATTTTAGAGCCTAAATACATTGCTTCTTCAATAACACCTAAATCATTTCCGGCTCTATATGCTTTTGCTCCTGCTATGGCTTTTTTTAATGGATTTCTTGATTTAGTATTATTTCATCCGTGGCGAAAAGTTTGGCCTAACTCTCCTCGTTCATCTTTTAATTTTTCTAGCATTTCACGTTTTTGAGTTCTGGTAATTTCGCCTTTTTTAAATGCATTATTAATTTCCTCGCTTTTCGCATCGTGAAATCCACCTAGTTTTTTAAGTCTTTTAAATCCCTTGGTAGCAAGAACTCCCGTTCCAGCAATCATTCCAGCAGCAATTCCAATTCCTTTAGTTGTTTTATGTGCTCATTCTTGTTGGCTTCTGACAAACCCTTCACCGCCAAAGTAACCCGCGAATTCTTGCGAAATTGTTTTAATTGCAATTCCGCCGCCTAAAATCATCAGAAACGAAAAAAAGAAGCTAAAAATTCATTGATCTACATATTGGCTTTTGATTTCAATATTTCATCCTTGATTTGTCGAAAATTCAGCCCAAATAAAGAAAAAAGAAAAAGAAAGTTGTGAGATAATAACAACTCAAAATTTAGCCCAAAATGCTTGCATATATTTTTTAAATAACTTACCTTCATCACTGATTTGCGAAATTGAAAAAACGGGTAATAAAATAAGTTGATAGAACATTTGGGCGATGTTGGTCACTAAAGAAATAACTGTGGAACCTAAGAGTCAGGCAGTAATTAATGTTGATAGTGCAATTAAAAAGATAATTTTAACACCATCACCTCAAGCTATATCATAATAAATATCATAGGAAATCAACCCTCCACTTGCTAATGACTTTAAATCACTATCGTTTAATTTTTTTTTCACCTCCGGCGGCAGCGCGCCCTTGACAAATGAAGAAACTAACGAATTATGATAACCTAATGAATCTTTTATTACATTAATAATCGCACTAACTATCACTAATCCGAAAAATAAAAAAACAACAAACAAAATAGGGAAAAGAATAGAGGCAATTGTTTTGGTAACAACATTTTTAAGACTTGCATCATAATCTCTTTTACCAGCTAGAAAAAAATTCCGAACAAGTCTTTGTAATATTAAAAAAATAATTAAAGCAGTTGCAATTCCGGTAATGATTCAGAATGCAACCGGAATTTGAGAAACACTAAATTCTTTTGAGTTGCCAAAAAATATATTTTTTAGTAAATTAAAGGAAATTGAACCAAATAATTCGGTTATAATGTTTAAAATAGTAATAAAAGGTCAAGCAAAAATACCTCAACCAGCAGCAAAAAATCCATAAGCAACTAAATTTACAATTCCGAAAAACATTTAACGTTATTGTTTGACTCCTTGGAGATCTTGAATTCCTTTTGTAAACGATCCAGTTAGATTATTAATTGCTCCAATGACTCCGACACCAACAACTAGCAAAAGAATAATTGCCCCGAAAATTCAAGCAGATTGTTTAATATTTCGATAAATAACTTTTTTTTGTTCTGGTCCAGCAAATTTTGCTTGTAAAAGTCGTGCAATAAACCAAATAATCGCAGCAACAACAACCACGCCCGTAACAGAAGAAACGCCAATAAGGACATATCCCATTACCGCACTGGAAATGCCTGTAACTGATTCCTGAACTTTTTTAAGATTTTCTTGTATTTTGTCTGTTTGGAAAAGTGAGATGAAATTTTCCATTTTAAATTTTTTTCCTTTCAATAATGTTTAAATAGCAGGATGGGAAAGAATTGATTCTTTATATTCTCAACCATAAAATTCTTTATAATTATCTTTTCATTCTTCTCATTTTTTTAAAGATGAAGGATTAGGTTTTCCATCTTCAGTTTTTGTCTCGTCTAATTCTTCAAACTTAATACCGCCCATTAGGGGATAAACATATTCGTTTAAAAAGACATTATCGAGATCTTGTACAAGTGGGCTAATTTTTTCAGCCTCTGATACTTCTGAATTATATTTTCAAATTATAGGAGCAATTTTTTGATTATAGACCTTAATTAAGTCAGCAGCAAGAGATTGCATATCAACATTTTGACCTAAATCAATATTAAAAACTAAATCTTTACGAAGCGAAGTATGAGCGCTTGCAAGGAAAAATGCAATATATTTACTAAAAATGTCTGTTAATTGCAGTTTAATCTTGGTTTCAATTTGCTCGGTTAGCGGTTTAGTTTTATCATTAATGCTTAATAAGTTTTTTTCAAATTCTGTCAGAGATTGAATTAATTCGCCAGCAGCATATTGTCCTTTATAATTCCTTTGCACCCTTTGGACTAGTTCTAATAAAGAATATCAATGTCTTTCAGTTGCACTAGGTTTATAGTTTATTTGATTATAATAATCGTCTCTGAAAAAACGGATATAATTCCAAATTTTTTTGCTTTCATTATCTTCAGAAATTAATTTTTCACTGTTTCGATAAACGTCCATATGACCTGGTTTTGCAAAAGCATTGCCAAACATGAAATCGTGAACTAGCATTAGTTTTTGCACCGAAGTCTTATTTGCCCGCTCGTTTTCTGGTAGTTCTTTTTCTACTATTGGTCAATACTTGCTTAATCCTGGATACCCATATACCGTCTGGTCAAACCCTGCTTTTGGGTTTTTAAGTCCGGTTTTTTTGTTAAAATCTTGCATTATACCTTCTCAGGCGTCAAAATTTCTATATGAATTATACGGTGCCAAATTTTCTCATAGATATTTTTTAATTTTTTCTTCAAGATAAGATACCTTTTTTAAATATTGATCTTTGAAATTTGTTGTACCTTTTTTAACATTTTCTTTTTCTAACATAAAATCAAGCGATTTATAATAAAATCAATAATTAGAAAGACCATATTTATTATTAGGACTGGGAATAAAACTAGCATCACCAATTTCGGTTAGATAATTTTTACTTTGAGAGTATAAATTTTGCGGAGTTTTTGGATTTTTTTTATACCCATTTAATCCTAAAAAAGAATCGTTTATTATATCGGAATAAGTTGATTCTAATTCTGAACCCAAAACTTTTTCTGTTTGTTTTTTATCTTGTTTTTCACCTTGGGAATTTATTGAAGATTTTGCTCCACGGGGCAAAAGCGAATCAGTCATAGACTTTCGCACCTCAGTATAAGGATCTATACAAGATATTAAAAGCAAAGGACTTGAAATTGCAAAAATCAATAAATATTTAATTTTTGATTTCAAACTAGGAAAAGAAATTAACATAAATTTTAATAACTCCAAAAATAATCACAGCAATTAAGATTAGTCAGAATCCAAAAAATATCAATCTTCTTCTTGGGCTAGCATTTAAATATTTTTTAAATTTATCAGATTTGAATAAAAAATAATACCCAAAAGACAATCAAAAAATAAGTGAAATTGGAGTTAAAATTAACATTCCAATTGAGTTCATTTTTATATAAATTATACCTCATTTTTTAAAGAAATATAAGAAATTAGTACATATTTTCCTATTTTTTATTTTTACTTTTACTATTTTTTTTGCTTGTTTTTAATTAGTTGGTTTACAATATCAATTTGTTGTTTTACATTTAGAATATGTAAATCTAAATCTTTTTGTAATTGTAATTTTAACTGACTTAAATTTTCAATACTAGAATTTTGCAAATTTAACAAATTGCCTAATAAAATATTCTCATTTGGTTTCTTTTCCTTCATTTTTCACCCCCTTTCTTTTGCAATATTTTGTATATTAAAACTATTTATAGTTTTTCTAAAGTATATATAAGTCGATTTTTGGAGACAAGTTAAAAAAATCTTAGGTCGCGGCGATTTTTCATTTTTTAGTGCATAATTTTAAATTTGAAGAACCAAGAATTTTGAAAGTGTTTTAATTTATTAAATAACTTATAAAAAGATCTTTGGCCTTGCCGCCGTATAATTAAATTTTTATCCCGATAAAAAGACTTATATTTTGGCACCTCGCGGTTTATTTCTCAGTGAATACCGTTGTTTTTGCACCAACAGGCAGAATAAATTCAGCCAGATTTTACTTTTCTCAACAAATAACAAGGTTTCTTAATAAAAAACTCAAAAAATTTCTTGATTTTTTTAATAACCGTTTTTTGAACTTCTCAAATAAATTTAACTTTGGAATAAAAAGAAACTACTTTTTGATTAATTTGCCGATATAAAACTTTTTCAATATTTTTAAGTTTAATAGTAATTAACTCTTTTTGGTATTTGATTCCCTTAAAAAACTTATTTTTATCTAAATTTATATGATTAATAAATTCTTTTGAAATTGTTTTATTTTCAAATTCAATTAATAAATTATTTTTTCTAATTCACTTAAGACCAGCAATTATTGTTTCTTTATCTAATTTTAAATTTTGAAAATAAGCATAAGAATTTTCGCTTTCAAAAATTTCATTTGCATTTTTGCTAGATTTAAAATTGCTAATTGCCAAGTTCTTTAAATACTGATAAATTCTTAAATAATTTGCTGAAACTAATGTTCTCGATAGCGAACTTAATTCTAGAATTCTTTTAGGAATATAGTATTTTTTTAAGTCCAGAACAGTAGTGATTATTAATTTATTGCTAATTATTTGAGCTTCAATAATATTTTCGTGAATTAAATAATTTACAACTTTATAAATAGTTTTCATATTCCATTTATAAGACACAAAATTTGTTTGTAATTTTTCCAAAATTTGCTTAATTTCTAAAAATCTACATTTTTCCCCTTTCTTTTTAAATCAAAAATCTCTAATAGTCCAAAAAACGTAAAAAAGGTAAGATGAGTTAGAACAAAAAATTTTTCTTACTTTTTTTTTGATTTTTTTGGGTTTAATAGTATAATTATTTATGTCCATTTCGGGCACCTTTCTGTCTATTTAGCATCCTTTTTTGTCATTCTAGATGCTATTTGGTTTTATGTATTTACTTAGAGCCTTAATTGGCTCTTTTTTATTTTTTCATTTTAAATCCTTTTACAATTTCATTTTCAGTTTTTTTTGTTCTTTTTTATCTTGCTTTGTAGTATTATCTTTTGATAAATCAAAACTTAAAAGTTCAATTTCTTTAGTTTTAATCTTCCCTGAATCAATATCCCTAATAAGTTGTGGATAAATTTTTGGATAATCTTTTCAGTTCTTTTGGATAATGTTGTCGACTAAATTAAAATTAGATAAAGGTTCAAGACGTGAAAATGCCGAATAGGCAGTATCAATATGACCTTTGATAATTTTTTCATTACTTAACAAAATTTTTTCCAAACACTCGGCATCATTTTTGGCATATTCACCAAATTCAAAATCAAGAATACCGTTTTGAATTTTGATTCATTTATTTTTTAAGATTTTTCATTTTTGTGTTAAGACTATTAGGATCAAGAAGTTGGTAGTAAAAATATGCTTGCGGGTGGTGATAAAAAAACTCGGCAAAATTATTTATAATTTCTTCTTTATTTCTTTTTTCTTCGTTTAACGCTTCTTCATCACGCAAATATCCCATACTCTCTTTATGTTGTATGCTAAAAGTTCTTTGGTAGTAGTTAAAAGTTCTTCCAAGATTTGGGTCATTAGTTTCTGCAATGTCTTTTTTAATGTATTCAATATCGTATTTTTTATTCATTTTAAAACTCCTTATTTTCTATTTTTTAGTTCAGATAATTGCATTTCTTTTTTTATTATCTGATTTTTAATTGAATTTCTATAACTATCATCGACTCATTCATTATTTGAATTTAGAACTAAATTAAGTGAATTAATATCTTTTTCAATTTTTTCAATCTGTTTTAAGAAAAGATTAAATTCTAATTTTTCAATTTTAGAGCTAACTAGATCATCTTTATTTTCGTTAGCCCTCGACATATTAACTAGATTTTTTAATTCATCAATAATTTTTTTTAACCCGTTATTTTGCCGATTTTTCTCAAAGTCAATTCTTTTAAAATACCTTTTCCAAACAGTCAGATATTCATTGACTTTTTTTCCTATTTCTTGTTTTTCAAATAAATTCTTTTTTTCAGGACTGGCAAAATTTTCATTTACAAGGCGGCGACTATTCTCAAATTGAAATTCAATAAATTCAAAATCAAAATTGCTTTTTTTATCAAAATAGAAGCTTTCCAAACTTTTTTGGGGTGCTTTCCAAAGTTGATAAGCAAAATCTGATTTAATGTGAATTGGTTTTTGTCCTGTAATGAAAACTCAACTTTCATCTGGCGGCATTTGTGCCAGTTTATTTACACTAATAATGTTTTCTTCAGCTAGTGATTCAGAACTTGACCCTTGATTGGCCTTATCGGTTTTTTCAGGAGTTGAATAAGATTTTTTAATCACTTCTTTTTTTCCAGCAAATTTAACAAAAGTCTCCAAACTTTTTAAATCGTTGGAACGAAAATAAATTTTTAGTGCCGAATTGGAAAGAATAGTATCAGACTCTTTTCCGTATTTTTCTAATTGTTGAATATTTTGCAAAACTAGACCAAAATAGATTCCATAAGATGCAGCAGTAGACATTTTCGTTGCCATTTGTCATATTTTTGGTAGGTTTCCGAATTCATCTCCTAAAAACAGGAAAGGGCGAAAATTTTTCCGATTTGGTTTAGAACTTGCAATCGTAATTAAAGATGAATAGCAATTATTAATAATTGACGGAATCATTTTTTGGCCAATATTTGAGTCTAACTGAAAAGTTATAAAAACGGCAAAAGGTTTAATTTTTCCATTAAATTTATCTTTAAAATGGATATCAGATTGCTGGACCAGATTATCAAAACTAGTCTCATCTTTAGACGAAAACATTTTGAGCCCCAAAGAATTAAATTTTACCATTGCGTTTGTAGCATTAGCAAGAATAGAAGTTAGTGTTTCGGGATTAATTTTTATAAAAGGTAAAATTGTTTCTTGGCAAAAAGTATAAAGCAACTTGTCGTTGGTTTTTTCGCAAACCTCTATTCAAGATCCATTGGTAAAATTATCTAGTGATAAAAAATAGATAAAGTTAGCATAAACATATTTTTGCCTAGTAAATTCTTTATCTAAATTTGAATATAAAAGCAGGTATCAGCCAATAGCATAAAGAATGTTTTTTGCTTGTGAAGATCAAAAATTATCTTTGTCACCAATTTCCCATTCGTGAATTGATTCAATACTTTTTTGGAGTCAGTTTGAAGCAACATCATAATTTTGTAATTTTTCGGCTTCATTTTGGTATGGTTCATGAAATTTATCCCAAATTGGTGCTAAAAAATTTATTCCACGACTTTTACCTAAATTTTGGAAGTCTAAAAGCACAACTTCATATCCTTGCTGTTCCATTTCCTCGCTTAAAGATGTAAATAATTCGCCTTTCGGATCGACAACCATTAAATTCGACCGTAAATCAGGATTTTGAATATGAATGTTGTATTTGATTGTGGGGATAATAAATTTTTGTGTTTTCCCGGACCTTGTATCGCCTAAAATGAACGCGTGAGAGTTTGTTGAAACAAAGAATTGTGGAGCTTGACTTTTCCCTTGATCTACTGTTTTAATTACTCATCCAGGTTTTTCTGGATTTGGATTTTTACTTTTTTTAGCTGTATTTAGATTTTTTTCTTTTTGAACTAAAAATAAATTTCTAAATTCTTCTTCACTACCTATTTTTTCGATTTCATCAAAAAGCAGAAAAGATTTGTTTAACTCTTTTGAGAAAAGTTTTTTATTATGTTTTTCAAAAAAAATGATAATAAAATAAAAAATAAATGAACTAACAAATGCTATTAGAAAAATTCAAACAATTTCTTTTCAGTCAACAAATAAATTATAGTAAGCTACAAAAATATTTTTAATCGGGCTAAATTTTTTTGCAAAAATTCAAGGTCAAATAGCAAAACAAATTAAAAACGGAGCTATAAAACTAAGAATAGCCATAATTATTTTTTGCAATGATTTTGGAAATTGTTCTAATTTCATTATATTTTGTATTATCCTGCAATTTTTTTTACTGTTCTTTTATATCAATAAAGAAGATTTGTATCTTTTTTATTGTCTCTATCTTCTTGATAAGTAAAATAAGCGCCTTGATTTTGTTTTGGAATTTTATTGGTAATTTTTGGTAAACTAGTTTTTTTATTTTTAATATGTTTTCGATTTATTTCAGTAAAATCAAGTTCTTTATTAAGTTTTTTCAATACAACATTTCGGTTCTGGTAAAAAAATTCTTTTTCTTCTTTTTCAACAAAAGTTTTTGAATAAGAAATAACTTCAAAATCTTGGTTTACTCGATATTCATTAATTTTGCTGATAGTTTCATTAAATCGATAAACTAAATTTTTAGTTTTCAAATCACTATTAATAATTTTTTTGAATATTAAATTGATTGTTTCTTTTTTTGATTCGTCTAAATATTTAAAAAATTTAGACCTTTTTTGAGAATTAGATTCTAAAACTTTATCTTTTTCTAGATTATCAAAACTAAGACTAGGAAAATTTTTTTCCTGAAAGGATTTTTTAATTGAATTAAATAAATCTGATAAATTATTAGATTTACCAATTAAATTTTTATTAGCAAAATTTAGATTTCCAGAAAAAATGTCTGAATAGTCAATAATTGCTTTTTTTAACTCAAAGTCTAAATTAATTTTTTGCAATTCAAATTCTTCAATTGCCTTTTTGGTTTCAGTTTTTATTTCACGCAATTCTTTAACTAAATCGTATAAGTGTTCAAGATTTTTTTTTGGTAATAAGCTTCTTAAAATTCCTTCGGCTAATTTAGTCGTATATCTAAATCTTTCACGTTTATCAAATCTTAATTTTCGATCAAATTTAACTGTTTTTTGTTTTTCAGAAATCCATAAATGAATATGAGGATGGTTTGTATTATAATTAACTGCTGCAAAAATATTTAAATCTTTTGCTTTTAAATTATTTAGTTTTAATCATTTATTAATTTCTGGGCTTAAGTATTTTGCATGTTGTTCTAATGATGCAATTTGATTTTTGTGTAAAAGATCAAAATTATTAAAACTAATAACATAAGATCAAACAGTTTGTTCTTTCCTAACTTTAATATTTTGGGCTTCGTTAAGCGGGACTACTTTACTTTCATTATTAGGCAAAATCTGCAATAAATTTTGTTCAAATCTAACTCCGTTTTGAATATCAGCTTCTTGTTGTTTTAAAATTGATTTTAAATGAGCAGTATACGCTTCTGCTGATTTATCTTCTGCAGTTAGTCAAAATTTTTCGACTAAATAATTATTTTCTTCAGCAATGCAAGCTTCAAGGCGAGAAATATAATCTAGAAAATTTTTGGTTAAATACACAGCTTCAAATTTTGCCCTTATTTTTTGATTTTTAGATTTAGAATTAAATGCCCCTTTAAAAAGCACAAGTACTTCATTATTAAGTCCAGCCATTTTTAGTTGTTTTCTAATTGTAATGAAATGCCAGATTTTACTTGAATTTTGAAATATTCTTTAGTTAGTTCAAGTTCGGAATAAAGATCATTTAAATTTGCAATTGATAAACTTTCTAAATCAGAAATAAAATCAATATTTTGACTTTTACCAAATTCGATTAATTTTTCTTTATGGTTTTTAATTAGATTTTTAATTAGATTTTCTTTAAATAAAACATCAAATTTTTCTTGATTAATTGTTGCCATCATTTTTTTGTCCTTTGTTAAATTTTATGTTTAATTTTTAATGTATTATTTTTTTCAGTATTGAAAATAAAATCGTTTTGCGGCTTTTGATTTAAATCTTGTTTTAATGCTGACTTGTTATCGTAAGATTTAACAGCTATATTAAAAATTTTGGTAAATTGAAGAAGCTGATTTGCTTGGGCGTACTGAGAATATAGATATTCAATTGAGTTAATATCTTGTGTTAGAAAGCTATACATTAGTCCTTCTTGAGATTTAGACATTTTTTCTGGATCTAATTCCTTGTTGACTTTAACATATTGAATATTTTTAAAATACCAATCAGGCTTGATATTTTGTTCATCTAAATTTTTTTTAAACTCGTTTAACAGTCCTAAATATGAATTTTTATCAATTCAACCCGAAAATCTCATTGCATCATTTTTAATTTTTTCGGCAATGATTGGATTATTTTTGGCAAGATCAATAATTTGCATAGATAATTGTTTTACTATTTTTTGAGTCTTTTCATTAGAAAACATATTATCTCTGTATTTGCTATTTCTTGGTGTGTAAATAAATCCAGAATTGGTTTTTGGGATTAAATCTAATTTGTTGTTCGATACTAAGTATTCAATTAGAATCTTTTCGCTTTTTTCAATTGGTAAATTAGAAAAATCTGGTATATGCTCTAAAATTAGAGGATATAACTCGTTTTGTTTTAGTCTTGATAAATCACTTTTTATTTTTCAATGATTTTTTGAATTCGCATTCATATATCACCTTTTCCAGTTTTTTTTTTTTTTTAGTTTAACGATTCAATAAGTGCAAAAATATAATTTTTTTCAAATTCAGTTTCTTTTTTATTTTCATAAAATTTTGAAAAAATGTACTCAATTGAATTATTGTTTTTTAAAAATTTACTAACAATTTCTATATTTGATTTAGCAAAATCAAAAAAATTATCATTTTCCTTTTTTACAAAATTTATATCTTCATTTATTTCAATTTCAATACCTTCAATTTTCGCTAACTCGGTAGATTTTCAGTTTCCGAAATTTTCTGCTTCATCCAAAAATGAAAAAAATAATTTACTATTTTTATCAATTTCTAAATCACTGATTACTGTTTTTATTAACTGGTCAATAATAAATTTTTTTGTTTCTTTACCTAATGCTTCTAATCTGCCCTCTAAATTTATATATTTTGAATCAAAAGGAAATTTTCGATTCAATAAAAAAAGATTATCTTTAGTTGCGGGCAAGGAAATATTGTTTAAAACATTTGAATCTTCTTTAATTTTTTCTTTGAGAAAAAACTCTAAAAGTTGATATTTATTTTTAGCGAAATTCAAGCAATTAAAACTTTTATCAATTTGAACTCATTCGTTTTCAAACAAAAATCCAGAACCGTTTATAATTCCACTTGCAACAGAAATATCTATTTTTTTTTCTTCTAAATTTTGCTTTATTAACTTTACAAAATCAGATTTTGTTACCCAACCATCTTCTAGAATATGTTTTTGAAAGTTTATTAAGATTCTGTTAATTTGGTTTTCGCTCAAAGTAAATAATTTTTCCGGAATTGAGTTATTCAACATAAAAAAACCTCTTTTTTAAAAGAGGCTTTGAATATTCACAAATTTTAACAGCTTACAGCATTTGATCAATAAAATGAATAAAATCAATGATTCCAGGGTAGGTTAGTTGAATTTCGAAACCTTCTTTTTTTACAAAATCCACAGGAATTGATTTTTTTAGATTACTAATTTTATCGACATTTAAAATATAAAATTTTTCAAGTTGTTTGAAAAAAATTACAAAAAACGCACATCCATAATGCTTTCTTATTTTTCGCAAATAGTTTAATTGGTGTTCAGGAATTTGTTTTAAATTAAGTGCGTTTTCATTTGTGCTTTTTGCTTCAAAAGCAACAAAAACACCTTTGTAAATTCCATAATAATCAACTGTTGACTTTCTAAAAATATACCCATTAGTAATATTTAAATCCTTATTTACAGATTTGAAGCTAATATCTAAATTTTTTTTATGAAAAATTGCAATGTCATTTTGATTGTAAAATTCAATTGTTTCATTGATTACCTTTTCAAGAAACATTCCGCGATTTTTGTTGTTCATACACCTTGTTTATTTTTATTTTATGAAAAGTGATAAAAAAAGTACAAAAAATGAAAAAACATAAGATTTTTCATTTTACCCAAAACATAATTAAAATTCTGTTTTTACTTTTTAAAAATCAAGATTTTTTTCAATAATGTATAAATTCAAAAAGCTTCACAAAAAATTTAAACTATAAAAAACACCAAATTTAACACATTTTTTTGAATTTTAGTTTATTTTTTTCTTCAAAAAGTGGAAAAATTTATGAAAAATTGTTTGATTTTAAGAAAATATTTTTAAAATCCACCTAAAAATTTCAAAAAATGATATAATTTATTAATTTATAAAGGAGGAAATTGCCATGACTGGAACAGCGCCAATCCCGGCTGATCTTCAAAAAGTCCGTCCTTTCAAAGAGGGTGAAGCTTTTTGAATTATCCAGGATTGGGTGCCAATTTATGCTCTTACTATTGTTTTGGGAATGATTGCTTCAATTATCACAATCTATTTTTTCTGGAAAAGAGAAGGTTATAAATCTGATCATTTTTTTTGATTAGTTGCCATTACAATTCCAGTTTCAATTATTGGAGCTCGCTTTGGCTTTATTCTTGAAAGAATTGTTGTTGGTGATTTTAATTCTATTAAGAATACTTGATGAAATATTCGAGCAGGTGGTCTTTCTATCCAATGAGGTGTAATTTTTCCAACAATCGCCAACCTAATTTATGCTTATTATCGCCGTCGTGAATTTGACTGAAGAAAGGCTTTTTCCTTCATTTTGCCTGCAGTTTTAATTGGTCAAGCAATCGGTCGTTGAGGTAATTTTACCAATCATGAGGTTTATGGATTCATTGATCCGACTGGTTCAAGTGTTAACTGACTTGGAGATTATATTCGTAAAAATATGTTTATTAGTGATCAATTTGCCCCAAATGGTCAACTGAGAGTTCCGCTATTTTTCTATGAATTTTTAGCTTCATTGTTTGGATATATTATTTTAGTTTGAATTTTAAATTTATTTTCTTGATTAAAACCAGGCACAACTGGCGCCTTGTACATTTTATATTATGGAATCGTGCGATCATCAATGGAATATTTACGACAAGAAGCATATTTATATTATTTTTTAATTGCAATTTTCATGATTATTTTCGGTATTATTCTTGTAATTCGATTCCAATTTTTTACAAATTATTATTTAAAAATTGAAAACAAACGCTTAAAAATTGCCTATTTTTCCCGATATACTAAGGAAAAAAAGCATAATTTTGGGCTAACTTGAACACGCTGAAGCCGTAATTTGTCAACATTTGCTTTAGAAGGATCGTCTCAAGAGACAGTTACTGTTCAAGATTTGTCACAAAAAATTGAGGACAAAAATATTTAATTTTTTACTTTTTTTGACTTGAATTATAATATAATAGGGAAAATTTTAAAGGACTTTTATATGGAAAATTATGATTATGATGTGGTAATTATTGGCGCTGGTCCGGCAGGGCTTACAACTGCGCTTTACGCAGCTCGCGGAAATTTGAGTGTGGTAATTTTGGAAAAAGCAGCGCCTGGTGGTAAATTAGTTTCACAATCAAAAATTGAAAATTGACCTGGAGACGAACTAATTGACGGCGCATCCTTAGCCCTAAGAATGTACAAACATCCCTTGAAATTCGGCGCTAAACACCGCTTTTGTGACGTTGATTACATTGAAACAAAATCTGAATTTGACCATAAAGTTTTTTGCAAGAATGGTAAAATTTTCACTGCAAAAGCAGTTGTTGTTGCTTCAGGTATGGTTGAACGAAAACCAAATGATATCGAAAATTACTTTGAATTTGAGGGGAAAGGCGTTTCTTATTGTGTTGTTTGCGACGGCCCTTTTTACGCTAATCAACCTGCAATTGTCATTGGCGGCGGAAATTCTGCTGTTGAAGAATCAAGTTTTTTGGCATCAATTGCTTCAAAAGTCTATCTTTTGGTTCGAGATGATAAATTTAATGCTGAACAAATATTGATTGATGATTTAAAAAAGAACAAGAATTTGGAAATTCTTTTCAACACTCGAGTTTTAAAACTCGAAGGAAACGAAGGTTTAGAACGAGCTATCATTAATCAAAATGGTGTTGAAAAAACCTTGGAAATTAGGTCGCTTTTTCCTTATATTGGTTTCCTACCGGCAACTAATTTCATGAAAAAAAATCATCAAGGTTCGCTTGACAAAGCTGGTTTCATCCCTGTTAATAACTATGGTCAGACAAGGATTCCAGGCATTTATGCAGTTGGCGACGTTGTTTCCAAGGAAATTCGCCAAATTGTGACTGCTTCAAGTGACGGCGCAATTGTTGGCAAGATTTTAACAAATCGCATTAAATAACAGCAAATTTCGGGTGGATAATTTATGAAAATAATTAAAAAATTTCAAAAAAATACCTTTATTTCAAAAAGGTCGAGAATTTTAATGATTTTTTCACTAAGTTTTGCCGGTCTTGCCACTCTCGGAATTTCAGTCGCAATTTCTTATGGAATGGCGCAACTTAAAAATAAATCTTATGAAAATACTGTTGAAATTTTGAATCGTTTGGGTAAAAAAATTAATTCTATCAGTTTTAATTCACAAAAAATTTCCCCTTTTTCAACTTATTCTTCTGTCAAGGAAAAGTGAAAAGAAGTGAAAAATAAGGAAAAAAATGCTGATTTTTTTGATTTTTTTCACCTCGAAAACAAAAAATTACAGCCCTACAAGTTGCCAAGTGGCATTTGAGCTGATTTTACTAAAATTGAACCTGATGATGCAAATCAGCAATTTAAAATTGAATTTGTTCTTAAATCCATGAATGGATCGAGAATAATTCAGTCAGATATTTTGAAAGACACGGTCGGAATCAACACTAATTCTACCTTTTTTTTGGAAAATTTTTATCATGCACTTGAAATTGAGTTAAAAAATATTACACCATTTTCACATGAAAATAAAATAAAAAGTCGTCCAAGCATTTGACTTTCAACTGATTTCGCGCATTTTGTAAATTCAGAGTCAACTGCTGAAAAAGTGATTGAAAAAATTATGAATTTTTTCAATTTTGATTTTAATTCTGTTTTAAAAAACAGGAATTTCAGCATTAATTATCAAGGAAAATTGATCTATCCTTACAAAATTGAACTACTAAAAAATTCAGAAAATAATTGAGTCAAACCCTCAAGTTTAAATTCAGATATCCTTGAATTAACTGGAAAAATTAGTTTTACTGATGAAGCAAAAAAATTGTTTCCAAAAAGTTTTAACACTAGTGCTACAAAAAATTTTACACTTCAACTTTTTGATTCATCAACAAATAAATCAGCCTTTGCAAGTCCGCAATTTTTCATCAAAATGCCAAAATTAGATTCGCCACAAGCGAAAGAATTTTCCACTAATTCTTCTGAAAACAAGACTGATATTTCTCAATTTTCAATTTTTAAAGTCTATAAATTACTAAAATATCGTCAAGAATTAAGCCTTAATTCGTCAAGTGAGGCCAAAAAAGTGCTTGATTCTTTTCTTAACAAAAATTTGGAATTGAATTTTGGTGAATTTAGTGATTTAGATCAGCAAATAAAAGCCAAATTCAAATACCAAATTTTGGTTGACAAAATTCAGCTTGGATCTGATGAAAAATCAGCATTTATTTTAGTTCCAATGGAAATTTTTTATCCCTTGGATAAAAAAAACAACGCTAAATTAACAAATCAGACTCATATTTTGCTACGAAATTTCAAGAACTCTGGATCACAAACTGCTTCTGTTTTTGAACCAGCCAATTTTGAAGCAATTCCAATTGTAAATTTAAAATTCAGTGAAAATTCAGCTGAAAAAAACAAAAAAATCATTGAATCACTCGAACCTGTTGCAAAATCTGACTTAGAAAAATTATTGAACGTAAAAAATAATGAAAAAATTTATAATATTTTGACTGACAGCACCAAGTTTAATGTCACTTTTCCTGAAAAGGAAATTCTAGATTCTTGAGTTTCGCACTATGATTTTCCTACTTTGGAAGAATTTTCTAAGCGAGGACTAGTTGAAAAAATTGACAAAAATGGTCAAATAATTCAGCCTTTTTTTCAAAATAATTTTGAATTTTTTTCTTTTAGCAAAAATCTTTTAAATTTGGATAATCAAACTCAAAAAAAATATCTTCAAGTTTTTTTTGATTCACTACATCTTAAAAAAACAACTGAAATTGAACAGGCTTTGCCAGAAAATAACCAAGAAACTCCTGAAACTCCCTCACCAGAACCTAAAACAGTAGCAGTTCTTGCTGCAAAAAACGACCTAACAATAGATGTTAATGAATCTAACTTTGCAGAAAATTCAGATACAGAATCCGCACAAAGTGAAAAAAAATCCACTGATGAAAAATCTACTGATGAAAAATCTCCTGAACTCACTGTCTTTGAACAAATTTCTGAAAATTTACGAAATTTGCATTCAATTTCTGCTATATACCCACTAGTTCAAGCAATTAAAAAAATTGACAAATCTCAGGAAAATTCCGATTTTTTAATTGATGATTTTGTGAGTTTGTTTCAACAAACTTATAAAAATAATTATTTTGTAAGCCAATTTGACAATTTTGCCAGCGATCTTGATTACAAAATTGTTTTTGTTCCAAATAGAGATGATGAAAAAGTTGATGATGTCACTTTTTCTAATTCAAAAAGCGAATCATATGAAAAATCAAATCCTGGACATAAGGAAGAATCCATTGAATCAGAAAGTGAAAAAATTCAAGAAAACACACCATCTTCAATTTCAAATTCTGATGTTGCAATTACAAATTCAGTGTCAGAATTCAAACAGAACAAAGTGGTTTTGTTTGATGAAAAAGCGAAAAACCAATCTCAAGAAAGTGAAAATTCTATTTCAACATTGTCAAAAAATTCAAATTCAGAGTCATTCAAATTAGGTTACTATTATGTTTTTAGTAATAAAAATTACAACAAAATTGTCTTTCGAACACCAATAAAATCACTGAATTTGCAAGTTTTTTCTGATGAAAAAGCCAAAAACAAAAACGATGAATTAGATTTGAAAGTGCTTAATTTTCCACAATTTCTTAGAAAATTGGAAATTGATGATTCCAATTTTGCAACTGGACACAATTTTAATAAAAAAGCGGATGAAGTTCTAAAGGCTGAATTTTCCAGTGAAGACAAGGATTATGAAAAAACTTTGATAAGTTTTAAAAAAATATTTGGTTTTGACGCATTTATAAAAATTTACCCTTTTCTTGCCGGAAATGCTCTTGTTTACAAAAAAGATAGCGTGTTTACTGATGCTTTTGGTAATTTAAAAATTAGATTTGCTGTAAAACATTTGACTTATTCAGAATCCTTAAAAGTAGTTTTTCCAAATATTATTTGTAAAGAAACTCAAGCTGAACCTCCAAAAACAGAACCTAAACCTGCAACAGATGTTTCACAACCTACAAATTTAGCAAGCCTAGCTTCACCAGCAACTTCACCAGCAGTTTCTTCTCAACAAAGCCCAAATTTAAAAAATGGACTTCCAGAGTTCAAACCAGAGCAATCAGAGTCAAAATATCCGCTAGTTTTCACAGTTGTCAAAAAAAACACTGTCTTAAGAAGAAATTAGGTGAAAAAAATGAAAAAAAACAAGACTATCAAGAAAATTTCTTATAAAAAAGCGCTTTTTATCATGGCAACTTGGCCATTTATTATTGCTGGAATCATTGGTTTTTCCTATTTGGCCTACAATCGTTTTGAAAAAAAATATTTTGAAAGTGTCGCTTTGCGTGACCTGAAGACTTCTGATGTCAATCAAAAAGGAATTAAATTATCAAATCAAGAATTTGCTAAAATTGTTAATCAATTAGAAATTGATGAAGATTTTAGCAAATATTCAGCTCAGCAAATTTTTGATTTACTCCAGGATCCACAGTCAAATTTTCGTTTGATTTATGCATTCAACCTTGCAAATTTTAGTTCAAGATTTCCATTTTTAAAATTAAATATTACACCTATTAACAAAAAAGATGTTGAAAATAACAATGCTTTAACTACAAAAGTTGTCAATAACAATTTGACCAACGTGCTTTTCACCGCGCATGATCAATTTACAAACAAAGTTTATACACAAGTTGCCGCAATTAGGGGTTTTACTGGGAAAGGTGATGTTCATTTTGTTGATTTTAACTTGGATCAGCAAAAATCAGCATTAGTCCTAAAATCTGTGGAAATTCCTGAAAGATGAAACGCACTTTCATTCAAAAAAGCTTTAAATTCAGACTATAAAATTACAAAAAACGCCCTAAAAACTATGGAAAAATTTGGAAATTTTTCCATAGTTGACGTTGATGATACAACTATTAATTTTCCAACTAACACTCGCTTTGACTTTCAAACTGACAAAAACGGTGACATTATTTTTAAAAATCTTGATGACTCCAGTGGTAATTTGTGAGTTTCTTTTAACCTTTTTGACAAAAAAAATCAAAAAATTCGCTCTTTTGACCTAAAAGTTTTAAATTTGATTAATTATAATCAAGTTGCTAATTTTCTTAGCAACTTCTTAAAAAATCAAGATGATTTTATTGTTTTAAAAGATGAAAAATTGGCAGAAATTGTCGGAAAAAATGTCACTTTGTCTGAATTTTTTATTGGCAAAGAAAATCTAAATCCATATTTTGACATTTCAAAATTAAATGCACTTTTCACAAATTCAGCGCCAAATTTTAATCTAAAACTTTTTGCAGCAGACAACCAAATGGACCGTTTGGGCACAGTTGACATTGTTGTTCAACTTGCTTTTGGTGAAAAAAATGTAGAAAAAACAGAAGAAATTCAACAACCACAAGATCATCCTAAAAAACCAACTTCACCTAAAACCTCAACCAATAAAAATGTTGAAAATTCCTCTTCTAAAAATATAAATGAATCAGAAAATTTTGGTTTTTTTAGAAAAAACCAAATTAAACTTTTTCAAGCTGAAAAAAGTGAGAATACAGAAAGTGAAAAAAATTCACAAATTTTCAGCTTTGTTTTTACTTTAAACCCTTTCCAAAATCTTCCGAAGAGATATTTAGATTTTGCTATTGATCAAAATGATTATTTTCTTGTTAAGCAAGAATTTAATTATTTAAATGGAAATGAAATAATTAACAATTTAAGGTCAATTAATGCTGCTTTTTTGACGTTTAGGGAAAATAAAGACACTAGCAGTGGTTATGAAATCATAAATTTTGAAGATGCACCAAGTTATGACAGCCAAACTCACCAAGCAATTGCGAAATGGTTGGAGGAATATTTTAAAAATATGCTTGAATTTCCAAGCTGAAAAAATAATACTGCAAATAAAATTCCAGAAAAAGTTCTTGCTGGAATTTTTGCAAAAATGAATAATATCACCAACTCCAAACAAATTTTTTCTTATGGTGTCAAGTACAATTTATTTTTTAACAGTTTGCATCATGAATTAGCAATTGAAATTATAATTCATGATAAAAATAGTAAAATTCTAGCCCAAAAAATTATTAAAATTGTTGGTTTTGCTGCTTCAACTCCAGCACTTTTAGTTGCAAAACAGAATTCAGCAACTTTCTTTTTTGATGGGAGCAGTGGTTTTAATTTTTTGGGCGAAAAATCTGTTTCTAATCCAAAAAATATTACAAATTTAAAATCAATTACAAATCCACAGATCATTTTGAACCCTATTAACTCTAATTCAACTCCCCCTGTAAAAAATATCGAAATTTCTCAAACTCCAGAATTTTTATACCCAAATTTAAGCAAGCAACCACTTAAATTTGGGTACAAAAATGGTGAAAACGAGATTAAAGATTTTAATTTTGACAAGGAAAAACCCTTTTTCTATGCTTTTTCTTTACAAAATAATTTAGAAAATGGCAAAAGCAAAGTAGTTCTTAGTTTTTCAAGTAAACAAGATTCTACACCGCCAAATCAGGAAGATCAGGTTGTTTGAATAAAAAAAGTTTCTTCAAAAAGTGAAATTAAAAAAGATGAATTAAAACAACAAAATTTACCTGATGATCAACCACTTTGAGTAGTTGGTTTTGGCAAAAAAAACACAATGTCTGATGAAACTAACAACGTTATTGCTGTTTTACCAGTATCAAAAACTAATTTTACAGACTTTTTGCTTGCTTATTTTCCAACAGATTCAACTGGAAGTAATCATAAAACCAAATTTAAAATTTCAACCTCAAAAAATCAACAAATTTCTCTAAATGAATCAAAAGAAATTGAAATTACAACTTCAAGTAGTACAAATACACAGGAAATAAAATTGATATTGGGTAATAAAGATGAAGAAAACTCATCAGAATCATCTAAAACTGAACTTTTATTTCGTTTTTTCACTCAATTTGAGTACAAATTTTCAGACAACACAATATCTGATACAGCTTTTAAAAATTCATTAAAATCCTTAACGAGTTAGTTGCCAGAAAAGAATTAAAAATAGGTTCTTTTTGAGATTTTTAAACTCTCAAAAACCAAAAATGGCTATTTTTTAGTTTTAAAGCTTATTTTTGTTTTCAAAAAAAATGCAAATATTATTTGTTCAAAACAATTGAAAATAATATTTATAGACAAATTTAAAATGATATTTTGGTTTTGGAATCATTGACTCCAAATTGTAAAACTTATAAAATTGCTAATTATGATAAAAAATATAAAAAAAATTAAACTAGTATTATAATTTTTCAAAACAAAATGGAAAATTATAAATTAATGAAACATTTTTTTTATTTTTACTTAAAATTATTTTTTATTTTTGCGTTAATTTTTAGTCTAGTAGCAATTTGAGATTATTCACTAATTTTGGGCTGATTTTTTTCATTTTTTGGAGTTTCATGGTTGTTTTTTTCAAAATTTTTTATTTTTTCAATAATAAAAAAAAATTTTAGCAAAAAATATAACTTAAACTCATTTTTTTACTTTTTCATATTATTTATGTTGATGCTTCTTGTTCATGTAATGGTTCTAATTTTAATACTTTTTATAAACACTAATTTCAAAATTTTTACCCAAAAAATCACTCTAAATAATTTTTTTTACCCAATTAATATTTTTTCATTTACTTTTGGTTATATTATTTTTCCATTCAGTGCTATAATTATTAATTTAATTTCAAAAAAATAGTAGTAAAATTGAGGAAGCATGGACTTTTTTTCTAGATGAAATCAAACACAAGTTTTCACATTACTAATTTTGTTGCTTTTTGTCACAATTTTATCAATTGTTATTTTTTTTCACATTAAAAAATCAAAGGTTGACAAACCTCCATCGTCGATTGTTATGTTTGTTGAATCCTATTTTCTTTTCATTGACGATGTTGTTAAAACCTCAGGTGATGGTTATCTAAATAAAACTAAACCATATTTTTTTTCACTTTTAACTTTTTTTCTAGTGGGAAATTTATTGTCAGTCGTTGGCTTGGAACCAATTTCGACTTCAATTTCTGTGACTTTAAGTTTAGGTTTAATAACATGAATTGGAAGTTTTGTAGTTGGCGCTATATATAATAAATGATATTATCTTGTTGATTTTGCAAAAAATCCACTAAAAATAATTGGCGCTCCTGCGCCTTTAATTTCGCTTTCATTTCGAATGTATGGAAATCTTATTTCAGGATCAGTCTTTTTTTTGGTTATTTATTCAGGACTCCAATGACTTTATCAACAAACTCCGCTGAGCGCGCTTGGTGATTTTAATTTACCTGTTATCCTGATTTTTCCGCCATTAATTGTCTATTTTGACATTGTTGGTTCGTTAATTCAGTCGTTTATTTTTGTAATTTTAAGTGTATCATATTGAGCAATGGAAATAAACGAGCAACCTGAACAAGAAAAAGCAAAAGAAATTCAATATAATTAAAGAAAATTTTCAATTATAATTTATAAGAGCAAAGGAGCAAATTTCATGAATACTATTATTAATTTTTCACAACAAGTTGTCCAAAATTTTCAGGATTCAACAACTACAGCTATAACAACCTCTGACCCAAAGATGTATTCGCTTTTAGGCGCTGGAATTGCAATGGTTGGCGTGATTGGAACTGGGGCAGGTCAAGGTTTTGCTGTTGGGAAAGCAATCGAAGCGATTGGTCGCAACCCCGAAGTGCAAAAACAGGCATTTCGTATTTTGATAATTGGAACTGCAATTTCTGAAACTAGTGCAATTTATGCGCTTTTAATTGCATTTATTTTAATTTTTGTGCGTAGTTAATTATTTTTAATTTGTTTTTTGGGATACTTAAACTATGATAAATCTTAGCAAATCTTTGGGCGATTTATTTGGTGGAATTTTACCAAATGTCTATGTTTTTTCAGCGTCCTTGCTTAGTTTTTTGATTTTATTTGCAGTTGTCACTTTTTTTGTTTACCGCCCTATCAAGAAATATATTGCTGCTCGAAAAAAGTTTTTTCAAGACCAAATTGATTCAACAATTAATGCTCAAAAAGAGGCAAAAAATCACGAAGAACAGGCACAAAATCAACTTTTAGCTACAAAAAAGATTTGTGTTGAAATGAAAGAAAAAAGTGAAATTGAAGCCAATAAATTTCTTGAAGATTCTAAAAAAAATGCATCAATTGAAGCAAAAAAAATTATCAAGGATGGTCAAAAAATAATTGATGATTATCAAAATCAAATTAATGTCCAAAATCAAGAAAATATCATTAATATCGCTGTCGAAATTAGTCGAAAATACCTTATAAAACAAAAAAAAGACAATGAAGAATTGCACAAAAAATTGCTTATTGATCTAGAAAAAGAACTTAGTTTAGGAAATTCTGATGAAAATTAGTTCAAAAAATGGAAAAAATTCTCTAAAAAATGACAATTAATCCAAAAATTTTCCATAATTACGCCGAATCCTTATTAGAAATTGCAGTTGCCCAAAACTCAGTCGATAAATTTTTAACTGACTCTTTCTTTGTTCTTGAAATCATTCAAGAACAAAGAATATTGCTAAAAATTTTTGGCTCACACTTTATTTCAAAACAGGAAAAATTTGACTTAATTGATAAAATTTTTGTTGAAAAAATTGATAAATTATTTACAAATTTTCTCAAAGTTGTCGTAAAAAACAATGTTTTTTCATACCTCAAAATCATTTTAAAAAGTTTTATTACTCAGGCAAATCATTTTTTAAGTCAAGATTTTGGAAAAATTGAGACCGCTTTTCCTTTAACTGCCACAATTATTTCTCGTCTTGAGAAAAAAGTTGGCGAAAAATTGAAAAGAAAAGTCAAATTAACACAAAAAATAAATCCAAATCTTATTTCAGGAATCAAAATAATTGTTGATAATCACATTTTTGAAAATTCAGTTGATTCACAACTAAAGTCGCTCAGACAAACACTTTTACAAACTAAATCAAAGAAAAATACCGTAAAATAAGGCGCTTATCATGAATAAAGACATAAATCTAACTGCGTTGATCAGAAATGAAATTGAAAATTTTGAAACAAAAGTCCAAAACGACGACATCGGAAAAGTCGTTTTGGTTGGCGATGGTGTCGCTCTTGTTTTCGGAATTGAAAAAGTCAAACTTGGTGAATTAGTTGAATTCGAAAACAATGTTTTCGGTATTGCTCTCAATCTTGAACAAGATTTGATTGGTGTTGTCATCATGGGTGATGAAAACTCAGTTTTTCAAGGTTCAATTGTCAAACGCACTAAATCTGTAATTTCAGTCACAGTTGGTGATCAACTTTTATCACGAGTTGTCAACGCCTTAGGCAAACCAATTGACGGAAAAGGCGATTTTGATTATAGCATTAAAAGTGAGGTTTTCACAAATGCGCCCTCAATAATGGACCGAAAAAGTGTCCAAAGAGGTTTGGAAACCGGGATTTTAGCAATTGATTCGCTAATTCCAATTGGCAAAGGGCAACGTGAATTAATTATTGGTGATAGACAAACAGGGAAAACAACAATTGCAATTGACACTATTTTGAATCAAAAAGGAAAAAATGTTTTTTGTGTTTATGTTGCAATTGGCCAAAAAAATTCCAGTGTTGCCCAAATTGTTGCCCTTCTTGAAAAAAAAGGCGCCTTGGAATACACAACAATCGTTTCTGCTGGAGCTAGCGAACTTTCCCCATTGCAATATTTATCACCTTATGTCGGAGTAACAATTGCCGAATATTGAATGAATGCAGGGAAAGATGTGTTGATAGTTTATGATGATTTATCAAAACACGCTGTTGCTTATCGCACTTTGTCACTTCTTCTCCGCAGACCACCTGGTCGGGAAGCTTTCCCAGGTGACATTTTTTACCAACATTCCTATCTACTTGAAAGATCTTCACAACTTTCAGATAAAAAAGGAGGCGGTTCAATCACTGCACTGCCAATAATTGAAACTCAAGCTGGTGATATTTCAGCTTACATCCCTACAAACGTGATTTCAATTACAGATGGACAAATTTTTGTGCGCGATAGTTTGTTTAATTCAGGGCAAAAACCAGCAATTGACGTTGGTTTATCAGTGTCCCGTGTTGGTTCAGCAGCTCAAAATAAGGCTATGAAATCAGCATCCTCAACACTAAAATTGGAATTAGCTCAGTATAATGAGCTAAAGGCTTTTGCTCAATTTGGGTCTGATTTAGGCGCAAGCTCACAATTAATTCTCGAACGTGGAAATAAAATTTATGAACTTTTAAAGCAAGAAAATCAACAACATCTTTCACAGAATCAACAAATTATGCTTTTAATTTTAATTCGCGAACATTTAATTGATAAATTGGATTTGAATTTAATTCCAGAATTTAAAATTTCATTTCTAAAATTCCTTGATTCTGATGATGAAATCAAAAAAATTTTAGAAAAATTCAATCACAATCAAGCAATTGAAGGTGAAATTTTTCAAAATTTACTACAAAATTTTACAGATTTTATTTCAAAATTTAATTCAGGGCATGTTTTTTAATAAAATAGGAAAAGAAAAAATAGTTAAAAAATGGCAAAATTAAATAGACTTCGGGCAAGATTTATTCAAATTCAAAATATTAAAAAAATGACTGGTGTTATGGAAATGATTGCAAATGCAAAAATTCCAAAAATCAAACGTCATTTTCAACTTGCACAAGAATATTTTGAAAATTTGGAGTATATTTTTGCAAATGTTCTTGAAAACCTTGAAACAAAAGTTGATGAATTTGTGCAAACAAATTCATCAAAAAAACTTTTTGTTGTTTTTAGTTCAAACCTTGGTTTTTGTGGTGGCCTTAATAATTTAGTTTTAAAAAAAATGCTTTCTGAATTCAAACAGGGTGATGAAATTATTGTTTTTGGTAAAAAAGCATATAATTTTTTTATCCAAAAACATGAAAAAGAAATAATTCAAAGTTATTTAGGAATTGAAGAAACAAATTTTTCAGAACCAATTTTAAAAGTTGCAAACTTTATTCATCAGTCAATTTTGGATAAAAAATTCGCAAAAATTTTGATTTGCTACAATAAATTTGTCAATATAATTCACTCAAAACCAGAGATTCACAATTTGCTTGATTTTCCAAAAAGCATCGTAAAACATGAAGGATTTGGTGTTGAATTTGAACCAAATTCCACTGCAGTTTTTCAAAAATTACTCCCTTTTTACATTAAGGCAATTCTTGAAAAATTTTTTATTGAAGCAAAACTTGTTGAAACTTCAGCTCGACGGGCGTCAATGGAAAGTGCGACTGAAAATGCTCTTGAAATAATTCAAAAGCTTGAAATCGAAATAAATTCTAGTCGTCAGGCAATGATAACTCAAGAAATTATTGAAATTATCAGTGGAAAAATGTAGAAAAAGAAGGTAAATTTATGAAAAAACAAACAAATGTTGGTCACATTGTCCAAATTTTTGGCCCCGTAATCGATGTTCAATTTTCAAACGATCATATGCCTGCAATTCTTTCAGCACTTGAAATTAACATTAAGGGCCAAAAGATTATTTTTGAAGTTGCCCAGCACTTAGGGGAAGGAATTGTACGTGCAATTGCGATGTCAATGACTTTTAATTTGTCCAAAGGTTTGGAGGTCATCGACACAGGTTCGCAAATTTTAGTTCCTGTTGGAAGGCAAGTTTTGTCACGAATTTTCAATGTTTTAGGTGAACCAATTGACAATGGACCACAAATTGATGAAAATCAAAGAATGCCGATTCATGCAAGTCCGCCAACATATTTAGAACAAAAAGCAACCAGTGAAATTTTAGTAACCGGAATCAAAGTGATTGATCTTTTAATTCCGTTTGCAAAAGGTGGAAAAATCGGCCTTTTTGGTGGTGCAGGTGTCGGAAAAACTGTTTTAGTTCAGGAATTAATTAATAATATTGCCACAAAACACGGTGGACTTTCTGTTTTTGCAGGTGTCGGCGAAAGATCGCGTGAGGGAAATGATCTTTACTTTGAAATGAAAGCCGCAGGTGTTTTAGACAAAACAGCCCTTGTTTTTGGACAAATGAATGAACCTCCAGGTGCCAGAATGCGTGTTGCGCTCTCTGCACTCACAATGGCCGAATATTTTCGTGACCAAGAACATCAAGATGTTTTGCTTTTTATTGACAACATTTTTCGTTTTACTCAAGCCGGTTCTGAGGTTTCAACTTTATTAGGAAGAATTCCTTCAACCGTAGGTTATCAACCAACACTTTCAACTGAAATGGGGCAACTTCAAGAGCGAATTACCTCAACAATTAAGGGTTCGATCACATCAGTTCAAGCAATTTATGTGCCTGCTGATGACATTACTGACCCAGCGCCGGCGACGGCGTTTTCGCATCTTGATGCGAAAACGGTTTTAGACAGAAACATTGCTGCACTTGGAATTTACCCTGCTGTTGATCCGCTCGCATCATCTTCAAGAGTTTTAGAACCAAACATTGTGGGAAAACAGCACTATCGAGTCGCCAAACAAGTTGTGCAAATTTTGCAAAGATTTAAGGAACTGCAGGATATTATTGCGATTTTGGGGATTGATGAACTTAGTGAAGAGGATAAAAAAGTTGTCACTCGTGCTCGGAGAATCAGGAACTTTTTGTCTCAACCATTTTTTGTTGCTCAAAAATTTTCCGGGATTGAAGGGCAATTTATCAAAATTCATGATACTGTCAATAATTTTGATCAACTTTTGTCAGGCAAATATGATGATGTTCCTGAAGAAGCATTTTTATATGTTGGCTCAATTGAGCAAGCACTAGAAAAAGCAAAAAAAATGGGCTGAAATGCAAAAAATTAATCTTAAAATCTTTACACCTAAAGGGATTTTTTTTGAATCTGAATTTGATGCTGTTACAGTTATGACTGAAATTGGTTACCGTGTCGCTCAGTTTGGAATTACGCCGTTTGCGGGAGTCATCAAACCATCAATTTTGTTTGCAAAAACCGGTAAAATTTCAAAAAATTTTGAGCTAAAATCAGGTCTTGTTTATGCATCGAAGGTGGAAGTTTTAATTTTTAGTGAAAACGAAGTAAAAGCTGTTTAAATTTTATTTAAACAGCTTTTCATTTTAATTTCTTAATTTTTAAGATAAAATTCTTAAAAAACTGATTTTCTTTTAAATATTTGACCATAAATAGTTCAAAATTGCTGCTGTTTGATAAATAAGAACAAATTTAAAATTTTTGAAAAATACAAAATTATAATATAATTTTGTTTTATCAATGAATTTCGAGAAAATTTACTTACATTTTTTAAACCTTTATAAATTTGAAGCATCTCTTTTTGATGATGCAGCTTTTTTCTTGGAATCTGCAACACTTGATATTTTTGATAGATTTCCCATTATTCTTCATTAGAGAAGAGATTTTTCTTCAAAAATGAAGTTTTCATATTTTTACTTAAATTAAATTTCAATTTTTTAGAAAAAGGGGAAATTATTAGATGAATAGCATTGAAAAAAGTGAAATTATTATTTCACTTGTTGATGTTGACAAAGAATTTGGCGATAAAAAAGTTTTAGATCAAATTAATTTGGATATCAAAAAAGGTGATTTTGTTACACTTTTGGGCCCATCAGGGTCTGGAAAAACAACAATTTTGCGGCTAATTGGCGGTTTTGAGTGAACAACTCGTGGCGAAATTAAGTTTAATGGCGTTGATATTAAGGACATTCCGGCACACAAAAGGGATACAGCAACTATTTTTCAGGATTATGCACTTTTTCCACATTTGTCAGTTCGCGGAAACATTGAATTTGGACTAAAACTAAAAAGAATTAAAAAAAACAAGGAGGAGATTACTGATTCAACATGGAAAAAACTTGCTGAATTAAAGGAAACTTGACTCAAAAAGCAAAATTCTAAAATTTCAGAATTAATAAAACTGCAAAATGAATTAGAAATGCAGCTTGAAAATCAAAATTTAGATCCAAAAACAAGAAGAAAACTTCAAGATAAACTTGATGATTCTGACTTCAAATACTCAAATTGAGAAAATTACGTTTTCACAAAAGTGGAAAATTTTGAAAAAAAGTACTTAACTCGTAAGATCACAAAGTCCGAAATTGACAAAGAAATCAAGGATATTATTGAACTTGTTGGCCTCACTGGGAATGAAAATCGTGCAATTTCAGAATTGTCAGGGGGTATGAAACAACGTGTTGCGCTAGCAAGATCGCTTGTTATTGAACCAGAAATTGTACTTTTAGATGAACCTTTGTCTGCGCTAGATGCAAAAATCAGACAAAAAATGCAAGTTTTTCTTAAAAAAATTCAACAAAAACTCGCACTAACCTTCATTTTTGTCACTCATGATCAAGACGAAGCACTACAATTATCAGACAAAATCGCAATTATTCGCAACGGAAAAATCGCGCAATATGATAATCCAAAACAAATTTATGATTTTCCTGTTAACAAATGAGTTGCGAATTTTATTGGTGACTCCAATTTTTTTGAAGCAAAATTTTTAAAAAAAAATCAAGTTGAAATTCTTGGAAAATCACTTTTCACAATTCACACTGAATTTGGACCAGGACAAAAATTGGATGCACTAATCAGACCAGAAGACATTGACATTGACCTAAATTCTGGATTTTTTCAAGGAAAAGTTATTGAAATTATTTATAAAGGCTCATATTATTGACTTGATATTAAAGTTGGAAATAAAATTATTCATGTTGAGACCAATGATTTTTACGCAACTGGCACTGAAGTATTTCTAAAATGAGACGATGATGCGATTCATTTAATGGAGATTGAAGATGGAAATAGCTAGTTTTTTTGATAAAACTTGACAAAATTTAAAAAAATCTCTTAATCCTCGTATCAGTCTCGTTATTCCATACTTTTTTATTTCACTAATTTTAATAATTATTCCCCTAATTCTTCTTTTTGTAAAAGCAGTAACTCCACTTTCAACAAATGGACAAGATTTTGACAATCACCTGTTGATTAAAGACCGAACAACTTGACAAATTATTGGTCGTTCAATTTTTGTAGGACTAATTTGCGGTTTTATTTGTCTGCTTTTAGCATTTCCTTATGCATTTATAGTTGCTAGTTCGAAGTCAAAAATTTTCAAAATTTATGCACTTTCATTGATAGTTTCACCTTTAATCATTTTTACAATTGCAAAAATATTTGCACTTCGGGCATTATTTTTAGCAATGTTTGATGAAGGTGACCTAAACAATAATTATTTTATGATTTTAGGGCTAGTTTTCCTTAATTTCC
Source organism: Mycoplasma sp. 'Moose RK' (assembly GCF_015708155.1). GTDB lineage: Bacteria > Bacillota_I > Bacilli_A > Mycoplasmatales > Metamycoplasmataceae > Mesomycoplasma. The sequence goes on along the minus strand of NZ_JADDYD010000001.1, from coordinate 746,888 downwards.
CTTTTATGGTGCTTCCACTTTACACAATTTTCCGTGATATGCCAAAAAATTTACTTGAAGCTGGCACTGATTTAGGTTATAACCGTTTTTGAGTTTTGCTAAAAGTCGTAATTCCTTATAGTTTTCGCGCTATAACTTCTGGGTTTGCAATTGTTTTTTTGATGGCGGCAACTTCAATTGTTGTTTCTGACAAATTACTCCCAAATGGTTCACAAAACCAATTAATTGGAAATTTAATCAATAATTCTGCAAATACCTCGAATCCTTTTGACCTTGCTAGAGTTTCATCACTTGTTCTTGTGACACTTTTGATTTTTGTTGGAATTTATGGACTAATTCAACTTACACCAGTAGTTATTATGAAAATTAAAGGATTTAAACATGACTAAAATAGTAGATTTTTTCCAAAAACATGAGATTTTGAAAAAATCATACATTTGATTTTTGCTAATAATTTTTTACATTCCAATCATTGTTGGTTCAGTTTTAGCCTTCAATGCACCTTCAAAAAAAGGGTTCGTCTCTGCAACTTGAAATAAATTTACTCTTCAAGCCTTTGATGAATTCACAAAAACAAGTTTTCTTTCAGCTTTAATTAACTCACTAATTATTGCATTTTTTGCAGCAACTGCAGTTGTGGCAATTTCACTTTTGACAGTTTTCGCCCTTTGACGTCAAAAAAATAAAACTGTAAAAACTTATGTGAGTATGTCCTCAAATATTCCGCTTATTAATCCGGATGTAATTACTGCAGTTGCACTTGCGACACTTTTAGGTTTCCTTTTTGGGTCACTTTCCGCAGCGCATGAAGGGCTTTTTCGTGCAATAATTTCTCATATTATAATGGCTTTGCCGTACGGAATTTTATTTTTGTATCCTCAAAGTGAAAAATTTTCTCTAAGTTTATATGAAGCAGCTCAGGATTTAGGCTATTCAAAATTAAGAGCTTGATTTTCAATTTATTTAAAACACATGTCGCTTGCAGCAATTTCCACTTTTGTTGTTGTAGTTTTTCTTTCCTTTGATGATTTTATTATCACAAAAATAACTTCAAACGCACAAACAGTTGGGACTTTGTTGTATCAAGGAACTTTTAAAACTTGAGCGCTAATGCTAGGAACAATTATGTTGTTTTTACTCATAATTTCCAATTTATTTTGAATTTATTATAAAAACAAAAAGGAACAAGGATGAAAAAAAGCTTAGCAAAGATTTTCTTAAGAATTACAGCGCCACTTTCTGCAGTTAGTGTTGTTTTTATTGCATCTTTTTATAAAGGCTATTTACCTTTTAAACCTGTAATTTACAATTATGAGTCCTATATTTCTGATTTTGGGCGTGATGTAATTAATCAAGATTTTAATTATCGCGAATTTGGTGATGTTAGTGAATTTACAAAAGCAATTGAAGATAATCGTACAATTGCAGGTGTTGGTTCTGATTTCCAAATTGCACGTTTAGCACAAAAGGGAAAATTACAAAAAATTGACTATGCAAAACTTTTTCCAACTTGAGAGTTGACAAAAGTTTTCACAAAACCAGCAAATTACGACACTTTTTCACTTTCAGAAAAACAGGCTTTTATTGACAAAAAAAGAAAAGCTTTTGAAAAAATGTTTCGCCCAGAAATTGTTGAACACATTGACAAGTATGATCAATTTATGAAAAATGCCAATGATTCAACAAAAGATTTGGATATTGACAATGATGGAATTAAGGACCGTTTTTGGGAATTTTTTATCCCTTATTACACACAGGACAAAGTAATTGCTTACACAATTGGTGATTATGAAGTTGGTGGAAAAAGGAAAAATTTAAGAGACTTTCAAAACAATTGAACTCCCGCTTTGCGGGCTTCAATTCAAGAAAAGGGGCTTAAATTTCCTGACCAAAGTCTTGCTGGAATTGGTAAAACTTTGCAAGAAAACGGCTATAGTTTTTTTGAATGAACTGAGGCAATGCGCGATAATTTGCTTGTTGGAAGTGAGAAAATTAATCAATATGGCACAAAAATAACCGAAAAAAACTATAAAGATTTAGTTGACGGATTTATTAAATATATTGGTGAAATTTCTGGTTCTGATTATTTTGATTTGCGTCACAATGTTTTTAAAACATCTGGACTTGACTTAGCAAATTCAGTAATTGACCCTTCCTTGAACCAAGATGTTGGTTTTTTATACAATGGCGATGCTTTAGATGCCCATTATTCCAAGGATAATTATGAAGAACTTGAAGAGGAAAATACAGTTGCAATTATTCGTCCAAAAAATAATTTAACTCTTTTGGATGGCTGAATTATTTTGAAAGACACTTCACCCGAACTTACTGACCAAGTTTATAAATCTTTGTATGAGGCGATTTTCAAAGGTGAAGATTTTGAATTCAACAAGATAATTCAGGCTGCTAAATCAGAAGTGAATTTTGCTTTTTTGCAAAATTCAGAAGATGAAACTTTTCAACCCAAAGCAGGAAAAGGTTTTAATTTTGATTACGAATCATTACCATTTTTGGCTAATTTTGATTTTATCAATTACACACCAGCATTCAATCAATCCTTTGAATTTTTCAAAAAATTTTATTTTAACGACCAAGTTGCAGTCGTCCGTGAAGCTGAAGATGGCGAAGATATTTATGTGTTTATTGACAAAAAAGGCGAAATTATTTCTGATCCTAACAATCTAACTAGTGAGAACATTCAAACTGAAACAAGTGAGAAAAAATCACTTCGAGCTTTAAATATTTATTTGGCTCAGCAAAAAACGCAAACTTTGCATGGCAACCTTCCCACTGAAGAAAATGTTGATGAGGGAAGATACTCAATTAGTTACACTTTTTTAAAACCTTTGGACGAACAACTTAGTTCTCAAATTCGTACTTATTATAACTTACAGACAAAAAATTAATTTTTTGTCTGTAAGTAGTTTTTTCGTTTTTGCCAAAATCCACATGAAAAATAAGGATTTTGGAGCAAAAAATAAGAATGTTTCTTACTTTTTAGTTAATTTTTGAGATCAAAATTCAAAAAAACACTTATGCTCAGTACTTTTTGAGATTTTCATTTGAAAATAGACGTCTATGACGTCTATTTTTTTAATTTTGGGTAATTACACATGAAAATGTTGTTTGAATTAGAAAAACTATCCCATTTTTTCTTAAATTTTTCTACTTTTTTAATCCAAAGTAATTTTTTGTTGTCTAATATAATTCAAAAACCAAATTCTACATCTATTTAAACCAAGGTCATTTTTATTCCTGAATCCTTTGATTTGCGCTAATTTTATTAAATTAAAATTAATTTCACTTTCAATTTTTGCCGGATTTATACCTAAATCTATTAATAAATTTGGATATAAATCCGAAATTAAAATGTATGAATTAACAACAAGATAATTCAGGTCAATAATTTCCTGTTTTATTGAACCAATAAGTGCTAATTTTATTGCTACTAATTCATCCTCCATTTTTGGAAGTAAAATTCCCGGTGTGTCAAGAAAAAGGAAGTTGTTTAGACTAACTCATTGATTATTTCTTGTTATTCCGGGCTGATTTCCAACTTTTAACTGTGAATTTGTAAGTAAATTTATCAATGTTGATTTTCCAGTATTTGGCATTCCAACAACAAAGATTTTCATAATCGCATTCTGAAAATCTTTGTGATTTTTTTCTTGTTTTAACCTGTTTAAATGATTTAATTTTGCCAAAATTTGTCTTTTTGCGCCATTATCTTTTAAATTTATAAGCAAAACAAAAAAATTTTTTTTTTCAAAAAATTTTTTTGTTTTTACGAGTTTTTTTTGGTCAGCCAAGTCAATTTTAGTAATAATTAAAAGTCTGAATTTATTAGGTGCAATTTTTTGAAATTCACTATTAAAGCTAGAAATCGGCGCTCGCGCATCCAAAACAAGTATAAAAAGATCAACTAAAACCGCCTTTTTAACAAGATCATTAACACTTTTCGCCATATGACCAGGAAATCAATTTATTTTCATAACATAAAATTATAAATTCAGATTAAAAAAATGGTATAATTTTGTAAGTGGTCACGTAGCTCAGTAGGATAGAGCACGAGCCTTCTAAGCTTGTGGTCAGAGGTTCGAATCCTCTCGTGATCGCCATTTTTTTTTTTTTTTTAAAAAAAAAAAAAAAATTCCCAAAATTCGCCAACAATTAAAAAAATGAAAAATTTTTTGTCTTTAATTTTTTTTAGTGTATAATTAGTTGTTGGAGAAGTAGCTCAGCTTGGTAGAGCGCTACGTTTGGGACGTAGTGGTCGCAGGTTCAAATCCTGTCTTCTTCACCATTTTTTGGGGGGGTAGCTCATTTGGCTAGAGCGCCTGTTTTGCACGCAGGAGGTAGAGGGTTCGACTCCCTTCCTCTCCACCAAATGGCTCCATAGCTCAGTTGGTTAGAGCGCCCGGTTCATACCCGGAAGGTCATGAGTTCGAATCTCTTTGGAGCCACCAGATTTTTAATTGGTTTAACACTTTGTAATTTTTTATTTAAATTATTTAATGTTACTCATGTTATTTTTGTATTCACCTTTACCTTTACTTGTTTTTATGTTACGGTCTTCATCTTTTAAGAGAACTTCGCATACTTTCAAAATTAATATTAACTTTTTTTCTAAAATTTTTTGTATAAAATTCCTCCTTTTATTTTTTTTTTTTTTTGATCCTTTTTTGTTTGAATATAGAAATAATAGTGTGGATCTATAGCTCAGTGGTTAGAGCACCCGGCTCATAACCGGCTGGTCACTGGTTCGAATCCAGTTAGATCCACCAAAATGGGCAATTACCCAAGTGGCTGAAGGGACTAGTCTTGAAAACTGGCAGGGGTGTGAAAGCCCGCGGGGGTTCGAATCCCTCATTGCCCGCCATTTAACATTTAATTTAAAACCACAAATTTCTTTTGTATAATTTTATTATCTTAAATAACAAAGCGGAGTAGAGCAGAGGTAGCTCGTTGGGCTCATAACCCAAAGGTCGTAGGTTCGATTCCTGCCTCCGCAACCATTTGGTCTAGTAGTAAAGTGGTTAATACGCCTCTCTGTCACGGAGGAGATCGCGGGTTCGATCCCCGTCTAGACCGCCATCGGCTCTGTAGCTCAGTAGGTAGAGCAACGGTTTGAAGCACCGTGTGTCACTGGTTCGATTCCTGTCGGAGCCACCATATCATTCTGAATCAATTCTTACATAGAAAAAGTGCTGTAAATTACAGCACTTTTTCTATGTAAGAATGATCTCCAGTAGATTTTTAAATCTTTTTATTTTTTAAGTTTGAAGTTTTACCATAAAAAATAAAACCACAAATTTTAACATCCTACCATTCAATGGTAATTTCAAAAAAGAAAAAAAGTTTTCTCTAATTTTTAAAAAACAAATAGGTTTAGATCCACAGAAAGCTCTTATTTCCAGTGGTTTTAATTGCTGCAGTTTCATATATATAAAAAAACGCCAAAATGGCGTTTTGCACTAATAAGCCGCGTTCTGTATCAATCAATCATTTATCTAAGTTTTTAAAATTAAAAACCTCCCAATCTCAGTTCAATTCCCTTGATTGGACTCCCTTACCAAATATTTAGGTTTCTAGCTCATGGAGTTTACCGCGTTTCACCTTTATTTATGAAAATCATAAAAAAACTCGTCTCTGTGGCACTTGTCGTCTAAGCTTGGATTTATTAGATCCAACATGAACTTTACTACCATCGCAGGCAGTGCTAGCGCGGACTTTCCTCAAATATAAAATATATCTGCGATTGAATTGTGCAAGTTAATTCTACCATATTTTGAAAATTTTCCCAAAAATTTAGCAAAATGCTTTTTATTTAGTAAAAATATGTTATAATTCCAGAAGCATTTTTAAATTAACAGCGTAATTAGTGTTAAATTTGCTTTTAGATTTGCCTAGATTTGTGAGTAATTAGCTGTAAATGAAAACATTAGATCTAAAAGTGATTTAATTACTATTTAGTTTTCTCTTTTTAATCTAAAAATGCAATATCAATGTTAAAAGGAGAAAAAATGTCACGATATACAGGTTCTGTATTTAAAAAATCGCGCCGTTTGGGTTTTTCAATTTTGGAAACCGGCAAAGAATTTGCCAAGGGTAAACAAAGAAAATATGCGCCTGGTCAACATGGTCAACGACGTTCAAAACTTTCTGATTATGGTGTCCACCTTCAAGAAAAGCAAAAAGCTCGTTTTATGTATGGACTTTCTGAAAAACAGTTTCGTAATACTTTTCGGAAAGCATCAAAAAAGACTGGGATCGCAGGTACTTTATTTCTTCAAGCACTTGAATCACGCTTAGATAATTCGGTCTATCGAGCTGGTTTTGCTGAAACTCGTCGCCAAGCCCGCCAATTGGTAAATCACGGTCACTTTTTAGTTAACAACAAAAAAGTGAATATTCCATCTTTTCAATTAAAAGTCGGTGATTTTTTTGAATTAACAAATCGCAAGGAAGGTAAAATCCGTAAAAATGAGCAGATTTTATCCGCTCTTGATAAAAAAACTCCTGCACCTTGGCTTGAAGTCGATCGTCAAAATTTTAAAGTTGCTTTTTCACGACTTCCTGAACGTTCTGAATTAAATCAAGAAATCAAAGAATCGTTAATTGTTGAGTTTTATAGTAAATAATTTTTTCTAAATTTTGAAAAAAGAGACAAATTTTATCTGTCTCTTTTTTTCCTACCAAAAAATTAAATTATTTTTTTGGTAGGAACTTATTATATAATTTAATTAAAAACTAATCAAAAAATGCAAATTATCATTGGAGCATTATGGCTAAAAAAATTGCAATTGTATCAGATCACGCTGGTTTTGAGAGAAAAAAGGAAGTTATTGATTATCTTCAAAGACATGGTTTTGTAGTTTCAGATCTTGGACCAAACAACTCAGAATCAACATCCTACGCATTTTATGGTAAAAAATTGGCAGATTTTTTGCTCAAAAATCCTGATCAAGTCGGGATCGGCATTTGTGGAACCGGGCTTGGAATGTCGTATGCCCTAAATCGTTTCAAACACATTCGGGCCGCTAGAGTTACAAGCGAAAATGACGCTTATCTTGCGAAATTGCATAACAACGCAAATGCGCTGGCACTTTCTGCGCGATTTAATTCCAAAGATGAAACAATTTCCTTCATTAACAAATTTTTGGAAACAGACTATGAGGGGGGAAGACATCAAGCGCGAATTGAGGAACTTGATAAATAGTGCCTGAATTGCCTGAAGTTGTCACGGTCGTAAACGCCCTAAAACCAGTGATAATTGGTAAAAAAATTATCAATGTTTTGGCTCGTGACACCAACTTTATAAAGGAAATTAGCTTCCCCGAATTTCAAAAAGCGGTTGTAAATTCAACTGTTGTTGATGTTCAAAATAAAGCAAAACATATTTTAATTTTTTTAGATAATCAAAAAGTTATTCTTTCGCATTTGCGTATGAATGGAAAATATTTTACTTATAAAACTCAAAAATGGGAAAAATTTGACTATATTTCTTTCATTTTTTCCGATAATTTTGTTCTTAATTACAATGATAGCCGTAAATTTGGAACTTTCATGATTCGGCAAAATGATAATTTATTTGCAACAAAACCACTTGTTGATTTGGCGCCTGATCCTTTTTTAATTGACCTTGAAATTTTTTGGCAAAAAATTTCAAGGTCAAATCGTTCGATTAAAGCGGTTTTGCTTGATCAAAAAATAATCAGTGGCCTTGGGAATATTTATGCAGATGAGGTTTGTTTTGCTGCAAAAATATTTCCTGGAAAAAAAGCAAATTCGATTTCAAAAAAATTAACAGAGCAAATTATTGAGTTTAGCAAGGAAATTTTGCAAAAATCAATAGAACTTGGTGGTTCCAGTATCAGTTCTTATACATCTTTGAACGCAAAAGAGGGAAAATTTCAAAATTTTTTGAAGGTTCATACAAAGAAAAATTTTCCTTGTCAAAGATGCAAAACTAAAATTTTGAAGATAGTCGTTGCCGGCAGAGGAACTTATTTTTGTCCTAAATGTCAAAATCCAGATGAATAAATTTCTAGTATTTCCAGATTGAAAATTAATTTAAAATACAGAATTTAGGGTATATTTTAAATTTCAGGATTTCAAAATAGATATATAAAAAAAATGGAAAAATTTAGGAAAATTGGCCAAATTTTCCACACTAAGCCCACCATTTTCCATGTATATTTGGGTAAAATTAGTTTAAAATTGTGTTTCAGGAACAAAACAAATAAAAGTTCAAAATTACAGATTTATTTCCAACATTTTTTCAATTTCAATATTGATTTCCTCACTTTTTTCAAAAAAAACTGCATGACCGCAATCATTAATTGTTATAAGTTTTTTCTTAAATTTTTCTGAAATTTTTTCTAAACTTGTAATCGGAACAAAATTATCATTTGCAGCACCAATTATCAAAAAATCATTTTGCTGTTGAAAAAGTGGCAGCAAAATTCTTCGGTGTCAATCTGGATTAAGAATCTGACTTGTAACAATTTTTTTTAAAAAAACACGTTTTTTATTGACTAATTTTAAAAAATTAATCGCATTTTTTTGCAAATCACTTCGAAAATTTAATTTATCACTAAAAACTAAGTTTTTTAGACAGTTTTTTGCATCCTCCAAAGTTTTTGGAAGCAATCAAATGTTCAAATTTTTGATAAGATTTTTAAAAACAGCTTGAAAAATATAAGGATTTAGTGGCGCAACTAAAATTGCCTTTTTTGTTAAGCCTTCTTTTAACAAAAATAAGGTTATCACGCAGCCGAGCGAATGCCCCACTGTCAAGCTGATATCAATATCAAGTATTTTGATAAATTTTGCAATTATATCTTGATATTTTTCAACAGTAATTTCTTCATTTTGTGAACTTAGCCCACAACCTGGAAAATCAACAGCAACAATATCATATTTTCGGTCTTTTTTATTTTTTAATTGAAAAATAAAATTTTGATTTGAGTTAAAACCATGTAAAAACAAGACTTTTGGACGATTATTTTCTTCAATGAAGTAGAAAATTTCTTCATTTTCAATTGGAATTTTTGCTGTTAGTTGCATTTTTTAATTAGTTTCCAAAAATTGTTGACAAAATTTCCGATATAGGAATTGCGCCAAAATATTCTTCTAAATCATGAATTTTTCGTAATTCTTCAGCAATTATTTGCGGATTAAATTCTTTATTTTCTAGTAAAAGTTCAATTTCTTCAACTTGCCTTTGCGACAAAAAGTCACCTTCAAATTTAATTTTTACAATTAAATTTTTTTCAACATTTGCAAGAACTTTCAAAATTCCGGCACTAGTTTTGTTCATATTTTCATAGGTGAAATGTGGATTTGTGCCATAAATTCAATCTTTTGATTTCCGGAGTTTAGCTAATTTCTGAAATTCCAAATTTTCTGAAATTCCATTTGAAAAATATTTTTCAATATCAATTGCTTTGCTGTCGTATTTTTTTTCAAAAAATGAAATAAGTTGAAATATAAATTCACTATTTTTCATTTGTTCATCAATTTCATGCAAAATATTTGTAACTCGTTGCCGAATCGATTTTATCCCTTTTGATTCAATTTTTAATTTATTTGGTTTAAGAACTTGACCCAATTTTGTCAAGTTCGCGTTGAACAGAATTGTTCCGTGGTGAACAATTCTGTCTTTGTAAATAATTTGTGCATTCCCAGAAACCTTGCCGCCGTTAACAATTAAATCATTTCGACCTTTAAATTCGGCTTTCAAACCAAGAGTTTCGAAAAATTCGATTACCGGAGTCAAGAATTTTTGGTAACTGTGATTGCCTTTTTTTGTAATAAAAGAAAAATTGATGTTCCCTAAATCATGGTAAACAGCGCCACCACCTGATAATCGACGGTAAACTTCAATTTTCTCTTTTTCAACCTCTTCAAGCTTGATTTCTTCATAAATATTTTGATTTTTTCCAATAATTATGGCATTATCATGCTGGTAAAAATACAAAATATCTTCTTGATTTTTGTCATCTTTTAACATCACTTCCTCACAAATCAGCGTGTAAAAAGGGCTTGTTTTTTGTGTAGTGTAAATTTTCATTGTTCTCCAAAATTAATTATATTCTAAATCAAAATTTGTGATCGAACTAAATTTTTTCTTAAAATCATTAAGATTTTCGCCTAATTGAAGAACTTCAAGGTTAAAAATTTTCACTTTCTCATAATCTCAGCGCAATGCGTAACGATTTTTTGCCAAAAATAGAATTAAATCTTCAACAAATCAATAAAAATAGTTGGGATTATAATCTAATTTTGTCAAAAGACCATTGATTTTAATATCAATTTGGCGAAATTCATAATTAAGAATTTGGAAATCAAAAGATAAACTCAGTTCATTGGAATTTTTGGTTTGTAATTTTTGTTTTTCCATCGCTTAGAAATTTCTTGAAGAAATTATTTACCTCTAAAATTTTAGTTATAATTTATAATATTATAAACTATTTGTTTTCATTTAGTTTTGCAATTTTGGTGTAAATTTTTTCTACTTTTGCAAGATTGTAAAGTATTTTTTAAGCGTGTTTTAGACTTTTTTGTTCAAAAAAAAAAAAAAAATCAAGGAGATTTATGCAAGGAAAGATGAATTATGTTGCTTGATATCGAAAGTATCGCCCAACAAAATTTAGCGATGTCGTTGGCCAAAAATACCTTGTCGAAAGTCTAAAAAACATCGTGAAATCAGGGAATTTCTTTCATGCTTATTTGTTTTCTGGGCCTAGAGGAACCGGAAAAACATCACTTGCAAAAATTTTTGCAAACACAATAAATTGCGCTCACAAATCAGATGTTTTAGAGCCTTGCAAACTTTGTATTCAAAATATCAATACCTCGCTTGACATTATTGAAATGGACGCCGCTTCACACAATGGAGTCCGTGAAATCAGGGAAATTAGTGAAAATATTGTTAATTTACCACAAGTTGGAAAGTTTAAAATTTACATTTTGGACGAGGTCCACATGCTTTCATCTTCTGCTTTCAATGCCTTTTTGAAAACTTTGGAAGAGCCACCAAGCCATGTAATTTTCATTTTAGCGACTACCGAAGTTCACAAAATTCCTTTGACAATCCTTTCACGTGTTCAGCGTTATAATTTTTTAACACTAAATGAAGAAGAAGTTTGTCAAAGGCTGGAATTTATTCTTAAAAATGAAGAAATTGATTATGAAAAAAATGCCCTAAAATCAATTTTTTCATTAAGCAAAGGCAGTCTCCGCGATGCAATTTCTATTTTAGAGCAAGTTGTCACTTTTGGCAATGGAATTCTAAATCAAGCCAGTATTAACGAGCTTTTTGGTCTAACCACAAAGGAAAAATTAGTCGATTTTACTAATGCACTTTTTGCTGGAGAATCAAAAACTTCTTTTGCAATTTTACAAAAAATTTTTTCAGAAAATAAAAATTACCGCTTGTTTTTAGAATCATTGATTAATTTAGTAAAGGAATGAATTTTTTGAAAATCAACTCAAAGCGTTGAATTACTTGAAATTTTCAGCGTTGCTGAATTAAATAAAATAAAAATTAATCGTGAATTTGCTTACAAATTTTTGCAAATTGCTTTTACAAATTTAAAAGATTTTGATGCAAATGAATCACAAAGTTTAGCGCTTGAAATTTTTGCAATGAAAATATTGGCGGAAACACAGGTCGAATTCAAAAATGACCCAATTTTTACAGTCCAAAATTCGCAAAAAGATGAAGTCGTTGAGCAAAATTCTAAACAAATAGTGATTAAAAATTACGAAAAAACCCAAGAAAATATTACTAGTTTTCAAAAAATAGAAGATCGACTTCAGAGACTTAAACTTGAAGCTGGGATTGAAAAAAATTTCAATTTTAGATCGCAAATTAAGGAAATTCCAGTCAATGAAAATTTAGAAAAAGTTGAAAAAAAACCTGATTTTTTAGTGCAAAATGAGAAAAAAAATCAAAATCCTTTTATTTTTCAAAAATTAAATGAAAATAATTTTGATAGCAATCCAAACTCAAAAGATGTCGTAAAACATGAGTCTTTTGCCAATTTGGCTCCTGAAAAATTGTCTGAAAATCACGATTTAAACTTGGATTCTCAAAAAAAAACTCAACCGAAAAACAGTCTGAATTCATTGAATATTTTCAACCTTGTCAAATCAACTTTTTCAAAACAAAAATTTAATAAAGAAACTAAAACCAACTTAAATGAAAAAATAGAATTCCAGGGAAATTCGCCAGAAAATTTTTCAGAATTTGACTATGTTGATAACAAAAATTCCATAATTAACGACTATTTAAATGTTGAGCAAGTTATAAATCTTGCACTTTTGGATCGTAGGTTTAAAAAAAAAAATCCAGGTTTGTATGAAAAAATGAAAGAAGAGTGAAAAAATAACATGATTTCTTATGAATTTGACTCAAAATTCATGCAAATAATTAGTGTTTTCAAGCATTCAATAATTTTTGCACTTGATACAAACATGATTTGTCTTTACACTCTAAAAAAAGAATATGAAAGTTTTTTAATTGAAATTGCAAAAAAAAACATTGATGCACATTATTTGATTTCCTTGATTTTTGGCAAACAAATGCATTTTTATGCCATTAGCAAAGAGCTTTTTAATAAGGCAAAAGAAAAAAAATCTGAACTTTCGAAAGCAGGAAAAAAAATTGAACCGAAGCCTTTGCCAAATTTGAAAGGCAAAAATTTTACTGAAGAAGATCTTGAAAAACTTAGTTTAGCCAAATAAGGTTTACCAACTTTTTTCATGTAAAATATTTATAATTTACATTAAAATTTGGAGGGAAAAATGAATTTTCAAAAATTATTAAAAGAAGCACAAAAAATGCAAAAAGATCAAGAACAAAAGAAAAAAGAGCTTGAAAATACTGATTTTGATTTTAACAGTCAAGGAATTTCAGTAACAATTTCCGGCGGATTTGAGATTAAAAAGTTAAAAATTAACCCTATTTTAATTGATCAAGACGATGTTGAAACTCTCGAAGACTTAATTACAATCACCTTGAATCAATCTTTGTTGAAAATTAAAGAAAAAAATGAAGAATTAGTTCCCGTAAATCCAACAAATTTGAATTAAATTATGAACAACGAAGATCTTGAAAATCTTATAGAACAGCTAAAAAAAGTTCCTGGAATTTCCAAAAAACAGGCAATGAAAATCCTGTTTTTTTTGATCGAAACTCCAATGGAAGAAATTGAAAATTTTCTAAATTTGATTCGCGAATTTAAAAAAAACACCCATTATTGTGAAAAATGTGGTTATTTAAATTCAAATCTTATTTGCAAAATGTGCCTGAATTCACAGCGTTCTTTGAAAATTCTGGTGGTTGAACATTCAGATATTGTCACTAAATTTGAAGAATCAGGAAAATTTGATGGAAAATATTTTGTTTTTGGAAAATACGACAAAAAAAACCTTGAAAAACTTGATGAACGTGTCAAAAAATTAGCTAGTTTTGTGAGTGATCAATCAGAAATAATCCTTGCTTTTTCATCGACAATTGATGGGTTAATTCTTACAAACTTTCTTGCAAAACATCCATTTTTTACTGGTAAAAAAATCACAAAATTAGCAATTGGTGTCCCTTTTGGCGCCACGATCGACTATGTTGATAGTTTAACCCTGGATCAGGCTCTCAAAAATCGACAGAAAGTGGAAAATTAGAATATGTTTATAACTTTTGAAGGCATTGACGCTAGTGGTAAATCAACAATTTCGAAATATTTTGTTAAATATTTGGCAATAAAATTCCCCCAAAAGGAAATTGTTTTAACTTTTGAGCCAGGAGGGAAAAATCTTAGAGAAGCGCAGGAAATCAGGGAATTTTTACTTAATAAAAAGAACCAAATTAGCCCTTATGTTGAAATGCTTTTGTTTGCGACCTCAAGAAGAATCCACCTTGAAAAGCTAATTTGGCCTTCACTTGAATCAGGAAAAATTGTGGTTTGTGACCGTTTTATTGATTCTTCAATCGCCTATCAAGGTTTTGGCGGCAATTTAGACATTAATCTTGTTGAGGATTTAAATAACATAGTTTCAGAGAATATCAAACCTGATATTACTTTTTTCTTGGATGTAGAATTTAAAAAATCTGTTGAAAGAATGACCATTTCTCGAAAAAAACAAAAAGATCGTCTTGAAACTCATGATGAAAATTTTTACAAAAGAGTGATTCAAGGGTATCAATATTTAGCCAAATCTAGGCAAAATTTTTTTGAAATTAACGCTAACATGGATTGAAATGAAGTTCTAGCTCAAGTAATTATGATTTTTGAGGATTTTTATAAAAATAATGAAAAATTGAAATCTTTTTCTCGATAATTTGTCAAAAAATCAAAAAATTCCTCATGCTATTTTGCTTATTTCACATTATTCAGAAATAATTGATCAAAAAATTATTGAATTTAGTCAATTATTTGAAAAAAAATACGAAATTTACCAACTTGATATTTTAGATAAAAGCATTTCAAAATCTGAATTTGTGGAGGAGATTAATAAATTATATTATAGTTCAATTTCGGAGTGTGATTTGCGAATTTTTGTGTTAAAAAATGTTGAAAAAGCAAACATCTTTCTGCTAAATTCGATCCTAAAAGTCCTTGAGGAACCACCTAATTCCAGTTATTTTTTGTTAACTGCCAAAAATAAAAATTTAATTTTACCAACAATTGCATCAAGATGCCAAATTTTCAGTTTCAATGAATTTGATCAGACTAATCGGCTTGAAAAAAAACTTAATTCATGACGTGAAAACCGTTATAATTTTCTTTATGCTGAAATTTTTACAAATTTTGAAGAGGCAAAAGAAGCAATTTCAAAAATTCAAACTGCGGATTTGGATAAATTTGAGTTACTTTTTAGTAATATTTTTAAAAATAGATTTGAATTTTTGCTGTTTTTAAATCAACTAATTAGTAAGGAAAATGCGATCATTTTTGTTCAAATTTTAATTTTTTACATTAAAGCAATTTTTTCAAGAAATTTGAAAAATTTGCCAAAAAATTTTCAAAAAAGCAAAATTTTGTCAATAAATTATAAAATTTGAACAAAAATGATCTTGATATGCCAAAAGTTTCTTGAATCCATTAAGTCCAATGAGAATTTTAATTTGCAAAAATCAGCTTTTTTAGTCAGGCTTAATGTTATTTTATCTTAAAAAAATGCCAAAAATCACTATTATTTCGACGCCAATTGGAAATTTAAAAGACATTAGCCTCCGTGCAATTGAAATTTTGCGTTCCACTAATTTGATATTTTGTGAAGATACACGAGTTTCAAAAAAGTTGTTGAATTATTTGCAAATTTATGATAAGAAATTAATTTCTTATCATAAATTTAACGAAAAATCCTCAATTAACAAAATTTCCGCTTTTCTTGATGAAGGTAAGGAAATTGTACTGATTTCCGATGCCGGAGCCCCTTCAATTAGTGATCCGGGGCAATTTTTGGTCAGTTGGGCTCATGAAAAAGGTATTGAGGTTGATTTTATTCCTGGTCCAAGTGCTTTTGTGAGCGCTTTTGTACTCTCAGGATTTGATTTTCCTTTGGTTTTTATGGGATTTTTTGATTCAAGAAAACAACAAATTATTAAACAAATCAGTAATTTTGAAGAATATTTTAGTTATATTTTTTATGTTTCACCTTATAAATTAGTACAAATTTTGAAAATTATTCAGGAAAAATATGATGAAAATATTGAAATTTTTCTTGTAAAAGAAATGACTAAAATTTATCAAAAATATTATTTGGGTACACCAAATCAAATTTTAGAACAATTGCAAAACATTCCAAAAGGCGAATTTACAATGGTTTTAAGACTGAAAAATAGCAGGAATGAACGAAAAAAACAAAATAAGTACCAAAAATTTTCAAAAATATTGTAAAATTAGTAAATTAAAATTATTTATAAAATTGCAGGTGAAGGAATGATTAAATCAAAACATATTACAAAGGTTCTTTATACTCAACAAGAGATCGAGGAAAAAATTTCTGAAATTGCTGAGTGAATAAATTTTAACTACAAAAGTTCAGATACAATTATTTTCGTCGGCGTTCTCAAAGGAAGTTTAATGTTCATTGCTGAATTAATTAAAAAAATAAAAATTGACTGCATTGTTGATTTTGTTATTGCAAAATCATATTTTGGTGGAACTGAATCCACAGGTCAACTTAAAATTATTACAGATATTGACACTGAAATCAAAAATAAAGATGTAATATTGCTTGATGATATTTTGGATTCTGGAATAACTTTGGCAAAAATTCGCGACCACTTGATGCTAAAAGAACCTAAATCCTTGAGAGTTGTAACTTTATTTGACAAAAAATCAAAACGAAAATACAATATTGAAGCAGATTTTTCTGGATTTGTTGTCCCAGATGTATTTCTTGTTGGTTTTGGTCTTGACTATCAAGACAAGTACAGAAACTGGCCTTTTGTAGTAATTTTTGATCCTGAAAAATAAATAAAAAAAGGCAAAAATGATAAAAGTTACTGATGTTTGCTTCAGCTACACAAATGATATGGAGCAATTGGCGCTTGATAATGTTAATGTCATCCTTGAAAAAGGTAAATATTATGCAATTCTTGGTCACAATGGTTCAGGAAAATCAACTTTTTCAAAAGTACTTTCCGGTATTTTCAAACCTCAAAAAGGCACAATTGAAGTTGATTCAATTTTGTTAAATAAGAAAAATTTGCCAGAAATTAGGAAAAAAATTGGCATAATTTTTCAAAATCCTGACAATCAATTTGTGGGAGCGACTGTTGAAGATGACATCGCCTTTAGTCTCGAAAACATTAATGTTAATCCAAAGGAAATGCCAAAAATTATTGCTGATTTAGCTGAAAAAGTGAATATGAAATCATACCTGGATCGTGAACCGCAATTTTTGTCTGGTGGGCAAAAACAGAGAGTGGCAATTGCTTCAGTTCTTGCTTTAAATCCTGAAATAATTATTTTTGATGAAATTACTTCAATGTTAGATCCAAAAGGGAAAGTTGATGTTGTCAAAATTTTAGATGACCTTAGAAAAGACAAGTCAAAAACATTGATTTCAATAACTCATAACATGAATGAGGCAATTCTGGCAGATGAAATCATTGTTTTCGCTAAAGGTAAAATTGTTGCACAAGGTGATCCAAAATTTATTTTAAATAATCCTGAAATAATTGAAGTTGCTAAAATCGATTCACCATTTATTTATAAAATTTCAGATTCACTTGAATCAATTACGCCAACTTATGATGAAAATGAATTGTTAGATCAACTATGAAAATTAAAGCAAAAGATTTAGTCAAAATTTTTGACCACAAGTTGCCAATTGAAATTAAGGCCCTGAACGGGGTTAGCGCTGAAATTGGCCAAAACGAATTTATTGCAATTATTGGTCAAACAGGTTCAGGTAAAACGACTTTTATTCAACACATGAATGCGCTTTTGTTGCCCGATGAAGGTTTTATTGAATATTTTTATTTTGATTCTGAGAATCAAGAGAAAAAGTTAATCGTTAAAAAACCAAGTTTTTTTCATTCAAAAATTAAAAAAATAAATGATATTCGTCGTCGTGTTGGCGTTGTTTTTCAGTTTGCAGAATACCAACTTTTTGAGCAAACAATTGAAAAAGACATTATTTTTGGCGCAGTTTCGATGGGGGTTCCAAAAACTGAAGCAAAAATTAAAGCATTAGAAATGATAAAACTTGTTGGTTTAGATGATTCCTTTTTAGATAAATCACCTTTCGAACTTTCAGGTGGTCAAAAACGGCGCGTAGCAATTGCCGGAATTTTGGCAATGGATCCTGATATCATTTTTTTTGATGAGCCAACGGCTGGCCTTGATCCTCAAGGCACACAAAAAATGCTGGAAATTCTTGACACTTTACACAAAAACGGGAAAACAATTATTCTCGCTACACATGATCTTGACAATGTTTTAGAATGAACGAAAAGATGCATTTTCTTCAAAGATGGTAAAATAATTTATGATGGTGACACCTATAAAATTTTAAATGATAATCAATTTTTGATTGAAAATAAAATGCTTCCAACTAATTTGCTAAGTTTTAAGGAAAAATTACACAAAATTGGCTATGAAATTCCGGATATTAAATCAACTGGTGAATTAATTGATGAATTAAACCTTTTAATTAGAAAGGAAAAAAATGCAAATTAGCATCGCCAAATATGTGCCCCGCGATACAATTATTCACAGAATGGATCCGCGGCTAAAAATTGCTTTTAACATCCTTTTTGCTGTGCTTTTTTTTATCACAGATCACCTTTTGACAGTAGCAATTTTGCTTGTTTTAACACTTGTTTTCTTCTTTATAACTACAAGAAGAATTAAACAAATTTTTACTTTATTGAAATTACCAATCATCCTTTTTTTAATTATGATTGTGATTTATGGTTTTATTATTGACCAGAAAAATATTGACAATATCTTGGGAATTTCAAAAACTCAAAAATTACCAACATATGAGGTTGTTGGTCTTAATCCTCAACAAACAAGCGATTTTGTTAATTGAAAATTAACTAAAACTAACCTTTTTGGAAAAGTAGAATTTTCAATTGGTACTGTCAGCATAATTCGTTCATTTGTTCTTGCAATCCGTATTTATGGGATGATAATTTCAACAACAATTCTGACTTATTCAACAAAACCCTTTTTGTTGACAAAAGCAATTGAGGATTTAATTTTGCCTTTGAGACTTCTTTTTATTCCAACACATATAATTGCAATGATTATTTCGATTGCGATTAGGTTTATTCCCACTTTGTTACTTGAAGCAGCAAGAATTATGAAAGCACAATCATCGCGTGGTGTTGATTTTAAACATGGGAAAATTAAGGACAAAGTGAAATCGCTAGTTACATTGATTATTCCACTTTTTGTTTTGGCTTTTTCCCGCGCAGAGGATCTATCAAATGCAATGGATGTCCGTGGATACGATGTTTATTCAAAAAGAAGTCGCTACCGTAAATTAGTTTTTTGCAAAAATGATTACATTTTTGTCCTAATTTTTATTAGTCTAATTGCTTTAACTGTTCTCATGAAAAATAATGTAATCCCTATTTCAACTTTGCCAAAATGGTGACTTTACACAAATCAGAATATTTAATTTATGGAAAATAATAAGAAAATTCGTGATGAAATTCTTCAATTAAGAGAAAAAATTGAAAAATGAAACCATCATTATTATCAACTTCAAAAACCATTAGTTGAGGATTTTGTCTATGACCGTGAGTTGAAAAAATTACTTTCCTTGGAAAAAAAGTATTATTTTTTGTTTAGTCTTGAGGAATTGAATGCCTCACCAAGCCAACAAGTTGGTAGCAAAATTACCTCAAAATTTGCAAAAGTCCAACATTCAACCCCAATGCTTTCATTAAATAAGGCCTATAAAATTGGTGAATTGCAAAAATGAGCAGAAAAAGCGTTTATAATTTTGCCAAATGTTAGTTTTTTTGTTGAACCAAAAATTGATGGGGTTTCACTTTCGCTTTTTTACCAAAATGGAAAATTAATTCGCGCTTTAACTCGTGGTGATGGTGTTTTTGGCGAAGATGTTTTGATGAATGCTTTGAAAATTAATGATAAATTTATTCCAAAAAACATTAATTATTATGAGGATTTAGAGATTAGAGGTGAAGTTTACATCGAAAATAGCGCATTTTCAGGCCTAAAATTGAATCAAGAATCTTTCAAAAATCCACGAAATGCTGCAAGTGGAATTTTACGTAGATATAAAAAATCCAAAGAAAAAAATGAAAAAAGTCTTTCAAAACAAAGCGACTTTGACTTTTTAAGTGCATTTTTTTATACTTTAATTGATCCAGAAAAACACAAAATTAGTTCACAATCGCAAGCTTTTTCTTTTTTAAAAAAAATTGGTTTTGTTACCAATCCACTACAAAAAAAATGTTTAAGTATTCAAGAAGTTTTTGAATATATTGAAGAAATTAACCAAAAAAGAAAAAAATTAAATTACAATATTGACGGAATTGTTGTCAAAATTAATGAATTTTCCATTTATGATGAATTAGGTTCTACTTCAAAATTTCCTCACAGTGCAATTGCTTTTAAATTTGAGGATGATGTCGTAAAAACAAAGCTTTTAAAAATTTTTCCAACAATTGGAAGAACTGGAAAAGTGACTTACAATGCGAAAATTTCACCTGTTGCACTAGCAGGAACACTTGTTTCTTCAGCAGTTCTACCAAATTATCGTTATATTGAAAATTTAAAATTAAATCTAGATACTGAAGTTTTTGTGAAAAAGGCAGGTGAGATAATTCCACAAATAATTGCAAGCGTCTTAGAGCATCCAAAAACCAATTTTCCAATTTTGGAAAATTGCCCAAAATGTAATACAGAATTAATTTTTAGTGAAACGGGACTAGACCAATTTTGCCCAAATCAAAAGTGTCCAGAAGTTATTTTACAAAAAATTGTTCATTTTTGTTCAAAGCCAGCACTAAATATTGAAACTCTTGCCGAAAAAAGAATTGAAGTTCTTTTGAAAAATAATTTAATTACCAATGTTTGCGACATTTTTTCACTTAAAAGCAAACTTGAAAAAATTTACACTCAATTTAATTCCAATAAAAATGATAAAATTGAAAATTTACAGAAAAAAAGTTCACCGTCTTTACAAATTAAGTCAATTGTAAAACTATTAAATGAAATTGAAAATGCAAAAAACATCGATTTTTATAGGTTTATTTATGCTTTAGGAATTAGAAATGTTGGTCTTAAATCAGCAAAAATTCTTGCACTTTATGCAAAGAATATTACAGAGTTAAGAAAATTAAATTATCTAAAATTAATAGATCAACATGATTTTGGACCTGTAATTATTGAATCTTTATCAGATTTTTTTGCAGATTCTGAAAATCAAAAATTAATGGATTGTTTCGAAAATGTTAATTTTAACTTTAAAAATTCAGGAATTGTTGATCCAAAAAATGCATGAGCAAGTTTTGCAATTTCAGGAAAATTGACAAGATCTAGAAGCCATTTTGTTACAATAATTGAGGAATCTGGTGCAATTTTTCACCAAAATTTAACAGCAAAAACTGATTATTTGCTTTTTGGTGAAGCGGCTGGCTCAAAAGCTGAAAAAGCTAAAAAAGTAGGTGTAAAAATAATTAATGAAGACGAATTTTGAGAAATTTTGGAACAAAAAAAGTTTAAAAATCGTCAATAATTAGTTACTGGAACAAAAATGAAAATAATAAATGATTATTTTAAATTTGATGAATACAGAAAAAGAGCAGAAGAGCATTTTCGACCTAAATTGGAGGAAATTGTCAATAAGGGAAATGCAAATTTACTAGAAGAAATTGCTTTACTGCGAAAAAATTCAGTGAAACTTAGCATTATTTTCTCAATTTCAATATTTTTAACCATTCTTACAGTAGCAATTATTCTTCTTTTAAAGGGAAGCGTCATTATCCTTATTTTCGCTGTAATTCCTGGCATTGTAGCGTTATTCTCCTCTTTTATCTTGGGTTCAAAAAAAAGTAAAATTAAAGACTTGACAAAGCAGATTTCACAAAATGTAATTGATAATTTTAAGCCAGAAATTGCCTATAAACAAGCAATTTACCTTTTGGACAGGGGCATGGAATACTTGGGAACAAGCTCTAAAATTGCTAAAAAAACTAATATTTCAAGGGATGAAATTAAATACTTTACACCAACAGAAATTGTTGGTTCATTAAAAGCTAAAATTACAACAACTAGACCAGTTCAACAATTGTTAATTGATGAAAAATTTGTTGTTGGTTTCACAAATGTGCGCTGAGAGTGGAAGGAAATAGTAAATAATACTACTGTGATAAACGAAAGAATTACTGGAATTTTGAAAATTGATACCTCAATTCTTGCAGAAAAAGTCTTTGATTTTAGGTTGTTAAAACCATCTGGATGATTTTCTAGTAGCGACAAAGTGAGACTTGAAAACGAAGATTTTAATAATGTTTTTAGTCCGGAGAGCAAGGATAAATTGAAAATTCGCAAAATGTATACACCTCTTGCTATGGAACTTTCGCTGAAAAGGTATTTCGACCAACAGGGAGTTAAAGTTTGAAATGTTGCAATTGAATCTGTTGGAAATTCAGTTTATTTTACCTACAATTGTCAGTGAAATTTCATGTATCTTGACTTTCCTGAATCAGTGGTTAATCCTGATGGTTTTATCAATCAGATTTTTGAAGATTTTCTGACCGATACCTACAGTTTGTATTATCTTTTGTCACTTATTTATATAACTTTGTATTTGGATTAGTTGAAAATTATAAATTTTTTCAAAAAATGGAAAAATATAGTATATTTTATTGTAAATCTATTAAAAAGGAAAAAAATGTCAAATTTATTTAATCCCGAAAATAACGAGAATATTCAAGGATTTGAACCTCGTGTTGATAATAGTGCAAAAAAACCTGTTGTTTCTAAAACTATAAAAATTTTATTTTGAGTTTTTGGAACATTGTTTTTATTTTTTGCACCAATTTATTATATTTCACAAAAAAATAATTTCATGCGCCAACAGAATTTAATTAATGAATCAGCTGGCACAATTGAAGTTCAGCTTGAACAGCGAAGCGCAACTTTGCTAAAATTAGCTGACCAAGTTCGTTCCTATCGTGAATATGAAGAGTCAATTTTGAGTGATATTACAAGATTGCGAAGCCTAAAATCAAATATACAAAATGCTCAGGAAATCGAAGATCTAAATAGTTCTTTATTTGGCAGATTAATGGCAGTCAGTGAAAATTATCCACAATTGCAAGCTTCAAAATCCTACCAAGAATTAATGCAGCAAACAACTTATTTAGAAAGAGAATTAGCAGCTGCAAGACGGCTTTATAATAGTAAAGTTAATATTTTTAACACAGAAATTTTTGTTTTTCCTTCATCGATTGTTGGGAGTTCAATGAATTTAACAACTTATCCAATGTTTGCAGCAAGTGCAAAAAATCGTGAAGATGTCTCAATGAAAAATCTTTAATTTAATTTTTAAAAACCAAGTAAAATGGGCCATAATTCTTTCTTAATTTTAAAAAGAATCAGTTTTTTGCTTGGTTTTTAAAAATCTTAATAAAAATTAAGCTTCAAAACCTGACTTAATTTTTTGTGATAATTCTGGTGAACCAAAATTTTCAATAACTTTGAAAGCAAATTCAGCTGAACTAGAGGCATTTCTAGCTGAAATATAATTTCGATCCACGCAAACAGAGGAATTAGTTCTAAATTTATTACTTAAATTTCCTTCATTTGGATAAGATGAAAATTGATAACCTTTAGCAATTCCAAGCTCAAAAATTACATTTGGTGCATCACAAATCGCAAAAACATGTTTATTTTCTTTAAAAAATTCACTAACTAAGTTAATTGATTTTTCACAAGTGCGAAAAATTTGCGCTGCAAATCCGCCAGGAATAAAAACTGCTGAAAAATCAGAAGCTTTTCAGTGATTTTGTGCCTGAATTTTTACAATTTCAAATTGGCCAGTAACCAATTTGTTTTCTGGATTAAAAAAAGCAATTTCTGTAAAAATATTTGCTTTTTTTATCAAAGAAATAAAGACTGTCAATTCAATATCTTGAAATTTATCAAGCAAAATCACCAATAATTTTTTCATTTTTTACCTTTTTTAACAGAATCTAACGAAAATATGGCTCCAAAATTTTCGGCACACTTCAACTTCCGTCAGGATTTTGGT
Source organism: Mycoplasma sp. 'Moose RK' (assembly GCF_015708155.1). Classification (GTDB taxonomy): domain Bacteria; phylum Bacillota_I; class Bacilli_A; order Mycoplasmatales; family Metamycoplasmataceae; genus Mesomycoplasma. The sequence goes on along the minus strand of NZ_JADDYD010000001.1, from coordinate 723,131 downwards.
ACTGTTCAAGCAAAACTGCTACTATTCTATCAATTGCAAGTCCAGATCCGTTAATTGTGTGTGCATAACGATTATGTTTTCCGTCACGGTAGCGAATTTTCGCTCTTCTTGCCTGGAAATCACCACAAAAACTAATTGATGAAACTTCACGATAAGTTTGTTCAGATGGAAGTCAGGCCTCTAAATCAATTGTTTTTTGAGCAGAAAATCCCAAATCACCTGTTGATAAAAGAACCATTCGAAAAGGTATTTCTAATAATTTTAGGATTCTAGCAGCATCGCGAACAACAGTATCAAATTCAGTTTTTCCGTCTTCTTGATTAGTAATTTTTACAAGTTCAACTTTGTGGAATTCATGCAAGCGAATTAAGCCTCGCGTGTCTTTTCCTCCACTTCCTGCTTCAGAACGGTAACATTTACTGTAACCAACTAGTGAAATTGGCTTTTTAAGATCAATTATTTCATTTTGAAAATAGTTAGTAAGTGGAACTTCAGCAGTTGGAATTAGTCACAACCTTGAATCCGAAAGTTTATATAAATCATCAGCAAATTTTGGTAGTTGACCTGTGCCAAGCAGCGAATTTGCAAGTACAAGTGTGTTTATAGACATTTCCTGATAGCCTGCTTTGGTGTGGGTATCAATCATGAAATTAGTTAGTGCTCTGATTAGTTTAGCTGCTAAATTTTTGTAAATAACAAAGCGATTTCCTGAAATTTTAATTCCTCTTTTGAAATCTAAAATATCTTTTTCAACTCCAAATTCATAGTGAGGCTTGCATTTTGAATCAAACTTTTTTGGAACTCCCCAGTGTGCAATTACTTGATTATCAATTTCAGATTTTCCAAAAGGAACCGAATCATCAGGTAGATTTGGGACTTCAAGAATCGCTTTGTCAATTCATTCATTGAGTTGATTTCACTGAATTTCTAATTCATTTATCTTATTTTTAATAGTTATTACTTTTGCTTTTAAAAGTTCAGAATCCTTTTCCTCACGTTGGTAAACGCCAATTTTTTTACTAATTGCATTTTTTTGAGCTAATAATTCATCGATTTCTTGGCGAAATAAATTGCGTTTTTGACTTTTTTCATACAATTCATTAATTTTTGAAACATCAAAACCACGATCAGCCAACTTTTTTTCAACAAATGATTTGTTGTTTAAAATTAAACGAATATCCATGTTAATAAATTATTTTTTTAAATTATAAAAAACATCTTTACCAATGTAACTACTTTTTGAAAAAGTATTTAATTGTTCTTCAATTATTAAAAGTCGATTGTATTTTGCAATTCTATCAGTTCTTGAAAGTGAGCCTGTTTTGATTTGACCAGCGCCAGTTGCGACTACAAGGTCAGCAATTGTTGTATCTTCTGATTCACCAGAGCGGTGCGAAACAACAGCAGTTAGACCTGATTTTTGCGCTAATTCAATTGCATCAAGTGTTTCACTGAGTGTTCCAATTTGGTTTAATTTAATTAGGATTGAATTAATTGCTTTTGTTTTTATTGCTTCTTTTAAAATTTTTACATTTGTAACTGTTAAATCATCACCAACAATTTGGTGAGTTGAACCAAATCTTTGATTAAAAGCAATAAAACCATTTCAATCAGATTCAGCAAAACCATCTTCAACAGAAATTATTGGATATTTTTTAAAAAGTTCACCATAATATTCAAGTAATTCAGCACTTGTAAATTCAAATTTTTGACCTTGTGAATTTTCAGCAACTTTTAATTTTTTAAATACATATTTTTGGCCATCATAAAATTCTGAGGCAGCAGCGTCAATTGCAATTGCAACGGCATTTTCACCTTCAAGTGAAGGATTAAATCCAGCCTCCTTAATTGCCTGAACTAAAAAATCAAGCGCATGTTGGTGTGATTTTAAGTTTGGTGCAAAGCCACCTTCATCACCGACTTGAGTTCCAAATCCAGCATTTTTTAACAATTTTGCAAGAGTGTGAAAAATTTTATTTGCTGCCTGCAAAGATTTGCGAAACGTTGCAAATCCAAGCGGCATAATCATAAATTCCTGAAAATCAAGTGTATTTGAAGCATGTTCACCACCGTTTATCACGTTGAGCATTGGAACTGGCATTAGTGTTGGATTTGGGCCACCTAAATAACGAAAAAGTGGTAACTTTAACTCGCTTGCAGCAGCTTTTGCAACCGCAAGCGAAACACCTAAAATTGCATTTGCACCAAGTTTTTCCTTGTTTGGTGTTCCATCCAAATTGATCATTTTTTGATCAATTTGGCGTTGGTTTTTAACACAAAGACCAATAATTTCAGGAGCAATTTTATTATTTACATTATCAACGGCAGTCATCACACCTTTTTGACCATACCAATTTTGAGCATATTTTGTATTTGCATCGCGAAGCTCAAGAGCTTCTCTTGAACCTGTAGAAGCTCCAGAAGGAACGATGGCAGTACCAAAACCGCCGAGTTCAGTGCGAACTTCGACTTGAATAGTTGGATTTCCTCTTGAATCCAAAATTTCTCTTGCTAAAATCGCTGTAATTTTTGACATAAGCAACCCCCCAATTCTCTAAATTATTATTACAATAATCACATTTTTTATAATGTTTTAACCTAAGACTAGTTCAAAATATTATAACATAAATTTATTTTTTGTTTTAAAACTTGTAAAATAATGGAAATTTTTTTAAAAAATCTTTTTAAATCTTGTTTTAGAAAAATTAAATTAGTAGAAAGAATTCAAACAATTAGTTTTTTATGATTTTAAGACAAACTCTATTTTTATTTTTTTTCTAACATCTTCATTTTTAAAAAATTCTGAAGAATTAATTTAACTCATATAAAAACTTGGAGTTTTGTATAAACCGCTTTAAAATCATGAGTTGCCATATCATTCAATAAATTATTTTGTTTTCTGATAGGTAACAGTTGTATTTTCGAAATTTCGACCTTCAACACTAATAAATTCTCGTTGTAAAATAGCATAAAAAATTCAGTTGGCTGGTTTACAAGCGAATTGCCTTTTGACAACATTGATTGTTGGATCTCCTTCTCCTTTAAAAAACAAACAAATTCTAGTAGAATTTTTTATTTTTTGCTTATCTTTTTTTGATTTCTTATTTTCGTCTTTTAAGTTCATCAAAAATATTGCAATATTAATTCCGTGCTTTTTTTAAGGAACATTTTCCATTATTTCTTGATAAATTCCACGATTATTTTTAGAAGGATCGTTAATTGTGTATTTCTTTCTTGGTCTGCGAGAAAATTTATTTTTACCCAAGCGCTTATTAGACTTTTCATACCGTTATTGAAAAACTTTTGTTGTCAATTTCGTATTAAATTATTTCCATAAACATGCAAAATTGCAATTTTTAACCCTTGAAATTCAGCAATTTTGGTGTATTTAATTTTCTGTTCAACTGTGAATTTATATTGTTTCATTTTGACACACCCCTTCTTAATGTGTCTGAAATCAATTTACTAATTTAAATGTTGACTTTTTTTTACAAAAAAATTTGTTATAATTAATCATGTGGTTAGAATTTCATTAAATTTTGGCCACAAATTTATTCTTAATTATTCCATATTTTTTTTCATATTTTTTTCGTTTTTTTCTTTATATTTTTCATTTTTTGTTTATCTAATGGTTTTATACATGTTAGGATAAAAACACTTCTCTTTTCTTATAATTTTTAATTTCGTTTTGTAATTTTGAGTTCATAATATAAATTCCTTTCTTTTTAGTAATATTTTTAATTCCTCCTAATTTTCATTTTAAACTAGGATTTTTTAGTTTTGATAACTAAAAAAAAAAAAAAAACGATTAGAATCAATTTTAAAATGCCTATTGGAGCATTTTATTGTTATTAACCGATACCTCTTTCTTTTTTTTATTTATTATTCGTAATTTTAATGATATCCTTATAAAGACTAGCACTATTTCAAGCTGCTAGTTTTTTTTTTAAAAAAAAAAAAAAACGAAAAATTAACTCAAAAGCAGCTATCATTGATAACCACTTTTTTTGATTTTTGACCAATTACATATGAAAATGCGCTCTGACGAGCGGATAATTGACCAGATTTTTCTACTTTTTGTTTTTTAAAACTTAATGTAGAAAAAATTCCCAATTTTACCTCTTTTTATAAATCACTTTTTTAAGAAAAATTTCTTAAAAAAGTCACCAAGATAATCATTAAAAATTATGAAAAACACGGGAAAACGAATTATAAAAAAATAGCTGATTGTTATCAGCTATTTTTTAAATTGAAAAATAATTTTGACTTTTTAGCTAATTTTTATTAGCGAAATAACGTCATATTTTTCTAATTTTGATCTCCCTTGTAGTTTTTCTAGCTCAATTAAAAAGATGATTTTAGAAACAATAGCGCCTGAATCTTCAATCATCTTTGTAATTGCATGAACAGTTCCGCCAGTGGCAAGCACATCATCAATAATTGCAACTTTTTGCCCAGGTTTGATCATGTCAACCTGAACCTCCAAAATTGATGATCCGTACTCCAAATCATAGGCAAATTCCTGAACTTCACCAGGCAACTTACCTGCCTTTCGCACCATTATAAAGGGTTTAGAAAGAAATGCAGCCGTTGGAGTGCCGAACAAAAAGCCACGAGCATCTGGACCAACAATGATATCGACATCCTTTGCTAGTGACGCCATTTCAACAATTGCATAGTTCAATGCTTTCCCATCTGCAAGCAATGGCGAAATGTCCTTGAAGCTAATACCTTTCTTTGGAAAATCTTCAACAGTTCGAATATATTTTTTTAAGTTAATTGTCATAACTTTCTTATATTATAAACCTTTTTTTTGCTTTTTGTTAAAAATTTTTATTTTTTTTCAAAACCAAGTACAAAACAGCGGCAAAAGCGGGATGATTATGAAGAAAAAAAGCACAATAACTTTTGTTATTCTTGTTTTCAAAACTTGACTAAAGTCAGTAATTTTTGGCTGAAAGCTCAAAAATAAAATTAGGTCAACAAGCGGCACAGCGATTGCAAAAATAACAGTTATTGCGATAAAAATAACAGAAATATAGCCAAAAAAAAGAAAATATTTTTGTTTTTTTACCAAAATTTTTTCTGTCTTCCGGTTGCGAATGCAACCAAAAATTGCAGCACCAATCAACAAAAAGCTAATTAATGCTGACCAATTTCCGGTTATGTCAGCAAAGGAGTATAAATTGTTAAGATTTTCGCCATAATTTCCGTAAGTTGAGTCATCAAAAGCAAAAACGCCAATAACTGTAAAAATAATTAGGGAAATTATGGCAAAAATCGCTAAAAAAACCGTTGCAACAACCGGTTTTTGCAAGTTAGTGATTTTTTTTCATTTTTTCAATAGAAAAAAATCATTTTTCATAGTTAATTCCTCAACTGCGCGGGTTCCTCACAATGTAAAAATATTGATAATACCAAGCAAACTAACCCCAATCAGCAAAAAGGTGGTGCCAAGAATAATTTTGATTGCCAAATGCGACCAGTTTAATTCTTCTTTTGCAATTTTTATGAAGGATGAAATTGTCCCATCACCTGCAATTGCAGTCGCAATTGCAATTAGTAAATAAATTATGGTCGTGATTCCAATCCCAATTAGAATCGCAATTGGTGTTTTTTTGGGATTTTTCATTTCTGATTGCAAACCAGCAGCAGTAAAAAAACCCTCGTACGAAAAGAAAATTCCAGTCATCGAAAGCAAAACACCAATTCCAGGTAGGCTTGTTGCAAGTGACAAACCTTGATTTTTGATTTCAGAAGGAGGCGAAAATTGGGGCAAGAGCTGTAAATTATTCGAAGCACCTTGAAAAGCAAAAGTAAAACCAAGAATTACTGTGATAATTATGGGTAGAAATTTGAAAATTAAGATAATTTTGTTGTGAATTTCAGCAACCTTTGCATTTAATCCAACCAAAAAAAAGTAAATTACAATTGCAATTGAAACAACCAGGACAATCAATCAGTCAAATTTCAGATTTCAATTTGGGCTTGATTCCAACCGAAAAGCAGCAATTGAATCTTGCAAAATTTGCATAAAATAAACTGGCAACACAAAAAAAGTGAAGGGTAAATAAAGGTAAATTATAAAATTTTTCGAAATTTTATAAAAAGTCGTTGAATTAAAGAGTTTGTTTCAAATAATTAGTGATAAATTTGATTTTCCAGTTGCTGAGGAAACTTCTATTAGTGCGATTGCCATCGAAACAATGGCAAAACATGCAATTAGCCAACTTGCGATCGCCAAAATAAGGTTGAAACCTGAATTTTCCAAAACAGATTTTGATTTAAAAAAAATTCCGGCACCAATACTTGCACCAAGGACGATTAAAAGTGCACCAAAAAAGGTGATTTTTTGGGTTTTTGGGTTTTTGGTTTTTGATTTTTGCATTTTTCACCTTTTTATATTAGGGAATTTTACCATAAAAAATTCCAAATTAGTGACTGATTTATAGCGCTAATTTATTTTTCAGATATCAGCGGTAAGAAGAATTTCTTAATAAAATTAGTTTTTTGATCGCCAAGTGTTTCAAAAGGTGAGCTAATTCCAAATTTGGCCAAATTTGGTTGTAAATTTTTTGAGAAAAATTCAAAAAATTTACTAAAAGCAAGTTGATTATTCACTTTTAGGTCAACTTCATTAAAAAAAACATTCTTTTTGTTTACTGAAACATGAATGCTTGGGTTAAAAAATTTTACCAGTAAATTACTAATTTTTTTGATATCAGATTTTAAAATTTCTAAATTTGATTGCTTAAGCTTTTCAAATTCTGCATTTAAATTAGCAATTTGCTGGTTAATTTTGGTTAATTCTTCCAGGTTTTTTCTAGTTTTGTTTAATTTGTTTTCAGTTTTTGAAACTTCATAACTAGAATTTTTGGAGTTTGATTCCAAAAATTTTTCTTTTTGAACTGATAATTTTAAAATTTTAGATTTTAATTCGCGTTCTTGTGAAATTATTTTTTCCTGGTTTGTAGTAAAATTAATGATTGAGACGATTATATCGCGAATTAATTCTTGTGAAAATTGGATTAAATCCACTTGATAATTTGTTAAATTTATCTGAAAAATGATCTTAATTAGCGGATTTCATTGCTTTTTTTGTTCAATTAATTTTTCTTCAATAAAAAGATTTTTGTCACGGACTTTTAAGAAATTTTCTAAATTTTTACTAGATTTAAACAAATTTACCTGTTCTTGATAAAAATTTTCATCTTCAGTATTCGTGAAAACCGGTTCCTTGGAATTCAAATTTTTCTTTGGAAAGTTGATATTTTCTTGATCTTTTTTAACCCCAAGATCAATTTTGAACTTACTGCTATTTAATTTTTTGAGTAATTTTTCAAATAAGGTTTTTTTTGTTTCAAAATTAAGGTTTTTGTCATTGAGAATATTAAAAAATTTTACTAAAACTTCTTCAAGTCCTGAATATTTTTGATCGTTTTGTCCTAACTGCAAATTTTCGATTTCAAAATTTGAAAAAATACCTGAAAATCTTACTTTGGGTTTTGTGGGATTAGTTCCTAATCCTTGCATAATTGAATTAAAAAAGAAGGATTTTTCATTTTCATTTTGGTTAGATTTACTATTTTTTTGTTCATTTAAATTCTCAAAATTAAAATCAATTTTAAAACAACTTGTAAATAAAAAAAATGGTGAAAAAATAGGGAAAAAAAGCAATAATTTTCTGATTTTTACTGTTTTCATTTTGGTCTTTACTCCATTATAATAATTTAAGTTTTTTGAGTAATTTTTTAAAAAATAGGAAAAATCCTATTTTTTTCCTATTTTTTTCCTATTTTTTTCCATTTTTGAGAAAATTTTTCAATTTTAGTTTAAAATTTTTAAGCGTCAGCTTCAAAAACTGACCTGTTTTTAGGGTAAAAAAATAATTTTTTAAATATTTTTTATTTTTTGCTATAATTATTATTGCTTTTTGATATAATTTATGCCATAAAACCACTAATATAATAGCTCGAGTGGTGGAATGGTAGACACAAGGGACTTAAAATCCCTTGGGAGTAATCCCGTGCTGGTTCGAGTCCAGTTTCGAGCACCAAAAGCGCCCTTAGCTCAGCAGGTAGAGCAAATGACTTTTAATCATTGGGTCAGAGGTTCAAATCCTCTAGGGCGTACCATTTCAAATTTATTTTGTCCTTACTTTGAAAGTTAAAAGGTTGAAAAATGGCACAAAAAATCGCGATTTTGACATCAGGTGGCGATGCTCCTGGAATGAACACAGCTATAGGTTTTCTTGTTAAATCAGCGTTAAATTTTGGATTTGAACCTTTTTTAATTTTTGATGGCTATGCTGGAATAATTAACAAAAAAATTGTGCCAGCAGAAAAATTTCCCTATCATAACATAGGAAGTTATGGAGGAACTGCTATTGGTTCGACACGATTCCCTGAGTTTAAAGAGGAAAAAATTCAAAAAAAGGCAGTCGAAATTCTTAGAGAATTTGGTATTGATTCGCTTGTTGTCATCGGTGGCGACGGAACTTATAAAGGTGGAAATCAGTTGCACCTTCAAGGAATTAATGTGATTGCACTTCCAGGAACAATCGACAATGACATTGAATTCACTGATTTTACAATTGGATTTGATACAGCACTAAACACAATTGTTGAAGCTGTTGACAAATTACGTGATACTGGAAATTCACACCGTCGTTGTTTTGTTGTTGAAGTTATGGGACGTGATTGCCAGGATTTGGCCGTATACTCGGCACTTGCAACTGGTAGTGAGATTTTAATTACAAATACTTACAAATTAAGCGCTGAAGAAACCGGGAAAATTGTCCTTGAACAATTTGCTAAAGGAAAAAATAGCGTGATAGTAATGGTTTCTGAGCATGTTCTTGATAATTTGAAGGAATTTGCCAAAAATATTGAAGATTTTACAAAAATTTCTACCCGATCACTTGAAATTGGTCACACGCAACGAGGTGGCAGACCAACCGGTTTTGAACGAGTTTTAGCAGCAAAAATGGCTATAAAGGCAGTTGAATTGATTGTTGAAGGCCAATCTGGATTAGCGGTTGGTTATTTAAATGGCCAAGTTATTGCTAAAAATATCACTGATGTGGTTTCACATCCAGTCAGAAGAACAAATGAATTAGTGAAAAAAATTAATAAAATTAATCAAAATTAGTTAAGAGGATGATTATGCGAAAAATTCGAAGATTACAAATGGCTAAAAAACGTGAATTACGTCGTCTAAAAATTTCAAAAGCTGCAAAAAAAGCCAATGCTAAATTACAATCTTTAGTTGATCAAATTAAGTAATTTTTTTATTTAAAAAAAAAAAAAAAACAAGTAAAACCTTAAAATTTTACTTGTTTTTTAATTGATTTTTGTAGTATCAAAGCGATCTGTTGTTTGCAAAATGCGGGTTGCTGAATACCAAAAATTCACGTTGGCCCTTACTATTTCTTCCAAAATTGCTTTTTGCTCAATTGTAAAAATTATTGTTTCAACTCGCCATTGTTTTTGATTTGTGTAACCTGATCAACCCTCTCAAATGTTGTAGGAGTGTCAATACTTTATTGAACGAAGATGTGCGACAATTTTATCAGGATCATTTGTATATATTTGCAAAAGTGTTTTTCCGTATTTTGGATAAATCCGGCCAACAATTAACGAACTAACAATTAAGTAAACAAAAACCGCCAGTAATTTAGGACCAAAAATTTGATTATCAACTTCTACAGGTTGAACAAAATAAAGAACACCTAGTGAAAAAATTCCAAAAAAGATTGAAATGCTAAACATAACTTTTTCAATTGGTTTACGGTATTTGAGTGTAATAAAATAAGTTATGTAATCAGTGCCTCCGCATGAACCTCCAAATTTTCAAGCGATGCCAGTTGACCAACCTGATAAAATTGCGCCCACAATTGTGTAATAAAAAAGACTTCAAGAGTCCCCAGGGTCTTTAACGCTAATATTATTAACTAAAAAAGTTTTAAGTGGTGTGTCAAGAAGAAAAATTTGGTTTCAAAAAACTTGAAAAACTAATCACAAAAAAGTCAGGTAACTAAAGGTGCGATTTGGAATTTTTATGAACATAAAAATCATTAATGGAATATTAATTCCAAGGTATAAAAGAGAAAAACCTCAACGAATGTCAGTAGTGTAGTGTGAATTTAAGATGATAATAATTAATGAAGGAATTGCAGAAACACCAGTTGGCAATGCTCTTGCTTGACCTAGAAAAAAAATCACTCCTAAAGTAAAGAGTAAGGACGAGAATGCCATTACTGTGATTGATAGGGTTTTCTGTCTCCAAATATTTTTAATTGTAATTTGCGACTTATTGTGCTGAAAAATCTCACGTTCAGCACGGTTAATTAATTGTTTTTTCAAGCATTTTGCAAAATTATGATTCTTCTTTTTATCAGGGCAACTACAAGATGAATCTTTACTTGAATTTTTTTGATTGTTAGTTGACATAATAATTAAACTTTTAAAAAAATAAAAATGGTATAGATAAATTTTATTAAAAAACCACTAAACACAACACTTCTCGATATGGCTGCTATACTTCTATCCTGACCAGGTTACAAGGTTATTGTTTTAGTGGCAAGTGAATTATATCATAATTTATTTCTTAGCAAAAAAAAAAAAAAAATGAAAAATATGATATCATGATATCATAAAGTCAAAAAAAAAAAAAAAAAGGCGGAATTATGAACTTTCAATGAAAATATCCTTTTGTGGTCAACTACAGTCCTTTTAACAAAATTAATATTGTTTTTTGCCACGGTTTTAACTCAAATCATATGATTTTTTTTGAGGCAGCTGCCAGAATAAAAGGTGCAAATTATTATAGTTTTACTCTTCCTGGGAATAATTTAACTCCAGCCACAGATGAGCAATTAAGTATGGAATATTATGCTAATTTGATTGTCGAATTTATCAAAAAGCTCGGAATTAAGGATGTAATTTTGGTCGGACACTCAATGGGCGCAGGAAATGCAGCACTTGTTTATCATAGAATTCCTGAGTTAATTTCCAAAATTGTTTTTATTGGCCCAATGAACAAAGCAAATTTGCCACTTGCACCACTTTTTTATGAAAAATTTTTTCCAAAAACTCCAAGTGAAATGCTTGAATTTTTAACGATTTATGAATATGACAAAGAAAAATTCAAGAATCCTAAATATCAGAAGTGAGCAGAAAATGTTTTTGATTACAATTTTTACAACAATGACAACATTGTAAAACTTGGAAAACATTTGCCCGAAAACATGGATAGAATTGAAGCTGGGATTGCAACAGTAAAGTGTCCGGCACTATTAGTTCTTGGGGAAAATGATGGAATTGTTTTGCAAAAAGAAACAAAATCTTACTATCAAAAATTAATTCCGAGCATCCAGGTTGAAATTATTCCAAAAACAGGACATTTAATTTACACTGAAAATCCCGATTATTTTAACAACATTTTTCAATCATTTTTGCTAAAAAAATAAAATTTCAAATTTTAAATCTTTGGTTTTGTCTAATTAGTTTTTTACAAAGTTGTTAGCAAATTTCCGAAAGCAAAAACAAAGCCACCAACAAAAAAAACAGTTGCTAAGATAAAGTGTGAATTGTATTTTGCCCGCTGTCAAGCTGGTAAAAACATTCCGGTTTGTTGGTAGGAAAAGTGTTTTTTGTTCGGATTTTCTTTTTTTCAATCCTCCATTTGCATCTGGCGGTATTCATTGATTTTTTTGCGAGTGTAGCGGTGGAATGAAAGCGAAACTATTCCAAGCAAAAAGAAAATGACTGAAAGCGAAATCAACACTGGAAGTGGCAAGTTAATTGAATAAAAAGGATTTACATTCATACTAAAATTATATTATATTTCGCGGTTTTTTGCACAAAAATTACCTTTTATTTAAATAAAAAAACCACGATTATATTTTTTAAAATCAATCGTGGTTGTGGGTAAATTATTAAAATTTTAAAAAAATATTAATTTTTTTGATTTCACCAACTCTATTTGATTTCACCAATTAAAGTTGGTAATTCTGTAATTGATTGCAAAGGAATTTTAAATTTGAAGTCTTTTTGTGCTGACTCTTTGAGAATAACGACAATTATATCGGTATTTTCTATACCTTGGCTAGTTAAAAAGTCAAGGTCAACACTGGCAACTTTTTGGCCAGCTGTGATTTCTTGATCTGCTTGAACAAAAATTTCAAATCCTTGTCCATCTAATTTGACAGTGTCAATTCCAATATGCAACAAAATTTGGATTTTGTCATCAAGTGAGGTAAAACCAATTGCGTGTTTTGTTGGAAAAACCATTTTGACTTTACCAGAAAAAGGTGAAAAAATCTCTCTTTTTCCAGTGTTTCCAATCCGAATTGCGAATCCGTTTCCTAATTCAAATTCAGAAAATACGCCGTCTTTGACATCCGAAAGTTCAATTAATTCGCCATTTGTAGGAGCAAAAATTTGGTGTGACTTCATATTTTCACAATCAGATTTGCAATCTTCAGTTGGCTTTTCGAAAGGTTGAGAATTTCCCAAAATTTGGGAAATTTCTGCTTTTGAAAGTGACTTAATCAAGTCACGCTGCGAATTGATTTTTGCATTAATTTGCTCAGCAACAGGCCCTAAAATTGCTTGAACATGGTGTTGTCCCTCAATTTTGATAGCAATAACGCCGGCTTGTTTTAGTTTTTCTTCACTCACAAGTGACAAATCTTTGACATCATAACGAAGTCGAGAAGCACAATTATTGAAAACACTAATGTTATCAATTCCACCGTAACCTTCAACAATCGCAAGAATTTGTGGATCAACAGCATTTTTGCCTTTTTGCTGATCTTTTTTTGCAAAATAATCAGCTTTTGTGAATAATTTTGTGTTTTGTCCTCTTCCTGGAGTTTCCAAATTTTGTCATTTGATAACAAAAAGAAAAACAAAATAGTATATTGGTAAGTAGGCAAGTCCAACTACCAAAACTCACCAGAAATTAGTACCTTTTTGAATTGGAACAGCTCCATAAATTAACAAGTCAAGAACTCCACCAGAAAACACCATTGGTACGTGAACTCCAGCAATATTTGCAAACATGAATGAAAGCGCCATCATGAAAGCATGGAATCCTCAGAAAAGTAGTGGTGATAAAAACAGGAATGTGAATTCGATTGGTTCAGTAATTCCGGTTACAAAAGATGTTGCTGCAGCAGGAATCACAGTACCTGAAGTAACTTTTCGGTTTTCTTTTGGCGCAGCCATAATCATTGCAGCTGCAGCAGCTGGGAGACCAAACATCATTCCTGAAAATTTACCATCAGCAAATCTACCAACTTTGAAGCCATTATCTTGTAAAAATGTGAAAAGCGGAATTGAAAATGATTTTCCGTCTTTTATGTAGTCAATTGTGTTCGCAAAACGAAGTAAATAAGTTGAGGCAGTTGAATCACCAACAAATTTATCTTTATTTTTGGCAATATCAATTAACAAAGTTTTTAATGATTCACCAGGAACTGTTTGCATTTTTGTGACAACTTCATGAAATTTTTCATCATTAACAGTCTTTTCAATAACTTCAATTCCTTGCGCAAGTGCTCAATTAGTAATTGTTGCGCCCGCATCACCTCCAGCAGATGAATATCAAAGTGGAGCATAAAAAACATGGTGTAATCCAAAAGGAATTAGCGATCTCTCGATATAACCAAAAATAAAGGACTCAAATCCATAAGGGACTTTTGCAAGTCCAGCTCCGAAAATGTTTAAAACAAACCCAATTCAAGGTCAAAATATCAAGAAAATGAAGGCTAAAATCGCCATTGCTGGAATTGTGATAAGGGGAACAAATCTTTTTCCACCAAAAAATGAAATTATTTGTGGAAGTTGAATTGTGTGAAAACGATTGTAAAGATATTGGACACTGAGTCCAACAGCAATTCCACCAAAAACTGAAGTTTGTAATGAACGAAATCCAAGCGAATTTCCGACCAAACTTTTTAGACCAACTGGGTCGCGTCCAGCACCAGAAAACAAAATGTTTACGCCTTTAGTGCTACTATCAACTGTTATGTCAGAGATAAAAACGGACTGAATTGCAACAAAAACAAGATAGCCGATTATAGTAGAAAAAACCGCAACACCGGCTTCATCTGTAAAAGCAATAACGAAAGCAACTGCAAATAACAGTGGCAAAGCAGCAAAAGTTGGCTCGCCAAGCATCTGAATAAATAGTCCAAATCTATTGAGATGAAAAATAGATTCGCTATTATTTGCAATTGCAGCACCTACTCCTAGGAGCAAACCCGCAACAGACATAACTGAAATTGGGAGCATGAAGGCACCAGATAATTTGGACAAAATCTTGCGAATTTTGCCAGAACCAGAATTGTTGGTGCTCCTTCTTTGCTTTTCAGCAAAGACCGACTTAAGTGAAAAGGTCATCTCTTCTCCTTTCTATAATTATATAAAAAATGATTAGCAGTGATTTTAACTCGCAATCATACTAATCATTAGAAATTATACTAAAAAAACTGTTAAATTTTTTTAAAATAAAAAAATATTTTTTTCTTGCTTTTCTACATTTTTTAAATTTTTTGCTAAAAAAATACAAAAAAGCGAAAATTTTAGAAAAAAAATTATTTTTCGAACAAACAACACTGCATTTTGTGAAAATTTGGTAAACTGGTGCTGAATTTTAAAACTAAATTTCTCAATTTTCTAATAAAAACCATTAAAAAATTGAGAACTATAAAAGTATTAAAAACCAGTATTTTTTTAATTTTTGGCTAATTTTTTGAATCAAAAAGTGAAAAAATTTAGTTAAAAATCCTTATTTTCTACTTAAAATCTATCATTTTTTTGTGTAGATTTGGCATTTAAATTGAAAATGATTTCACACGACTTTAAAAAAATCTCTTATTTGAGATTTTTTTAATTCTAAAATTTTAGAAAAACTATTTAAAAGAGCGCAAAAACCACGGTAAATCGACATTTAGCGGTTCTTTAAGGTGTCATCTGATAATTTGCGCTGCTAGTGAATTTGTGTTTTCAAGGTCCAACGGATGTTCGCCTTTAAAATTAACCCCAAAAAAATTAGTTGATGTGCTGTCGTAATTTCAACCTTGTAAAAAAGTGAGCGGTGAACCGGAATTTATCGTTGCAATATATTCGTTATTTGAACCTAAAATTCCGGTTCCGGAATTTCCAGCATTAAAAAACGCTGGAACATAACCATTTTCAACTTGCAACCCAGTTGTCCCGTCACCTGGCAAAACTCTATTTATATAATAATTTGCCTGTTTCCCGTATGGAAAACCAACGATGGCGAATTTTCTAGTGTTCGCCATTGGAAAAAATCCATTCTGACTCCAATTGAAATTTAGGCGCAAGTTTGGTTTAGTTTTTCAGTTTTCAAATCATTGCGCCAAGTCAAATTTACCCTCACTTCGTGCTTGGTCAATTGCTGATTTTAGATCAGCAACAAAAACTGTGATATCAACATCTTTTGCTGGTTTTCTTACACTTTTTCGTTCAAATTGGTTGGTCCCAGACCAAAGCACTTGAATTGGTGGTCTGCTAAAATGGTTCAGACCATTTCAATAAGAAAAGCCATTTTTTATATTATTTTCAAAGTTTTTTGCTGCTTTTGTAATGTAACCACCGGTAGTTTTGCTGCCTAATTTTTCATAAGATAGATCTGAAAAATTTTTCACACCTTGAACATGCCGATTTGTAATCATGTAAAATCGAAAATCGTTTGGCGAGTCGTTGAGCCGAGCAAGTTCAGTCGCTGTTCCTCTTGAATATCCAAAACTTCGGGCCATTGCGTTGTTTAAAACTTCAACATTTTTTCAATCAGCGTGACCGTATTCCTGGTCTAAAAGATAACCATTATGGAGTTCATAGTTGACATTTTGGTTGGGATTATAACTGTTTGAATTAATTATTTCTTCAGGGGTATAAAACAAAATAGGCTGATTTTCCTGCGTAAAATCAAGGTGTTTATAGTCAAATCTGTTTGTAAATTCACCAAAATCTTCGTGTTGAATCGAATTTTCATAAACAACACTGACTCCTGCAGCCGCCGGATTTAACAAAAAAGCTTTTTCCTTTTTGAATTCAGCAAATCTTTCACCTCCAATTTCGCGGAAAGAAAGTACTTCAGAATAAGGATTTTTGAAAATTATTTTAAAATCCTTATTTTCAAGTTCAAATTCAAACTTAAGACCTTCATTTTCTAAGTATACAACAGTTAGCGAAAAACTAATTTGCGGATGAACTTTCCCATTTATGCCATGATAAAATTTGGTTTTTCGCGTTTCTTTAATCTTTTCACCTCTAATTAATTTTTCAAAATCAAATTGAAATTGCAAATTTTCATCAGGTTCAATGATTCTTTTGAGCCGAAAGTCATCCTGAATTAGTTGATTTCCGAAAAGATTCAGCTTGATTTTTCTGCTAGTTGACCCTGGTTTTAAAAGTGTTTTTTCAATATATTTATTTTTTAAAATTCAAGTTGCTTTTTGTGTTTTTGAGTCAAAATCTCACAGTAAATCTTTAAAAAATAGTTCTAATTGTCTTTCTCTTTTTACTGAATTTTCTGAATCAAAAACAGTTTGAAGTGCTTTGTTTGCAAAATTAAGGCCTTTTTTTGCGAAATTTGCCCGAATGTTTTTAATTTTATATCAATTATTGCCAGTGAAAACTTTTTTAGAAATTGGACTAGTGTACTTGAATTTCACAAAAAAATTACCATTTTCCTTATCTTTTTTTAGGTCAGCAACCTTAATATCTGAAGTTGAAATCTGGAAATTTTTGTAAAAAATGCTTGGTTTTTTTCAAGTTATTAATTTGCTTAATTCATCAAGATTTTCAATATTTATTGTCCCAGTTGTTTTCAATTCAAAATCAGAAAAACCAACCATATTTAGCATGATTTCCGGGTATAAATTTTCTTTGTAATCATTTTTTAAGTTGGTTAAAGTGATTTTTTTGTCAGGTGAATATCTTAGTTCTGGATTTTTTTTGTTGATAAAACCAATCCGGAAAGTTAAGGATTGAGAATTTTTACTTTCAACATCATAAAAATACATAAAATAATCATTGATAATTTTGTTTAAATTTAAATTCAAACTAGCGTCAGCTGGATTAAAAATATTCTCTTTTGAAACAAAAAAAGTAGAATTTCGGACACTTTTTCCAGTTATTTCTTCTTCCTTCAAATTATTTAGGGCTTCAAATTGATTAGGTTTTGCGTCAGAATTTGGCTCCGTCTTTTTTAGTTTCAAAAGGAAACTAAGTTCCTTAAATGCCTTTTGTTCAACAATATCAACTGGATCAACAAGCGCGTATTTTATAGCTTTTTTCTTCAAAACTGCGCCATTTACTCGCTGATATTCAAAATTTTTTGAATTAATTTTGTCAATTAATTCTTTATCAGCTTTTTCAATTGATTTACTTACAAAATCGGAAGAACGAAACCAATCACTGTTTTGAGGAGTTATATCATCAAAATTCAGTGGCTTGAAAAAATATACCATTTTTGTGTATTTATTTTTATACTCTTCTTCGGTTAATTTTGTTTTTAGGATTGAAAATGGAATTGGAACTCCATCTTTTTTGATTCAAAAAAATATTTTTGCTGTTCCACCGTTAGTGCTATTTGTAATATTTTCATGAGAAATTAAATCTTTTGCATAAATTTGGTAGCGACCGATTTTGGGCAAATCATAAAAATTGTTAAAAGCAAAAAGTGCGTCTTTTGAATTAATTTTGTTGTGAGTTTTACCGTTTTCTTTGATTTTGATCAAACTCATCAATTTTTCTGCCGATTTTAAAGGATTTTTTGGAACATTTTCGACTTCAATAATTTTCCTAATTTCCAAAAAATCTTGAAAATCCTCACTTTTTTCGTCATCTTTTTCCACATTGACGTTAACTAATAAAATTTTTTCCTTGCCAGATTTAGTAACTTTAAATTTAAAAATGGCATTGTCGCCTGCCACAAAAAAGCGATAAACTGGAGAAAAAGGTTCTCAAGTCAGCTTTGCACCATTCGGCAAAGAAATTTTGAGTAATTTTTGCCAATATTTTTCATCAGTTGTGATTTTTTGATAAATCTTATCAACTTCCTCATTTGTCAAGGAATTGACATTTTTTCCAGCCAATTTTAGATTAATCTCTGAATCTAAAACCTTGTTTTCAAGGTTGGGAAAAGTTTTTTTTGCTTCATTAAATATATTTTCAACAAATCAAAAATTAAAATTTGCAAGCTGAGAAAACTGTAAAACACGATCTTTTTTGGCTTTTTTTCATGCTTCAGGATCTTCGTAAAAAAGTGAATTTTTGAAAAATTCACTTGATTCAATTTTTAAATTTTTCCAAAATTCATCTGGAAAATTAATGGTGTTTTTTGTTGACAAAGTAAGACTTTTAACAACTAAATCGCCAACCAAAAAGTCAACAATTAACGAAATTTTTTTATGATTAGAACTAATTTTAGCGTCTGAAATTTTATAGTCAAAAAATCCGCTAATATTTTCAAATTTTTTTGTAAAAAGATCTTTAATTTCAACTTGTTTTTTTTCCAAATCCGACAAGTAAAAATTAGCTAATTTTTCATAGCTAAAATCAAAAATTTCATCAAGATTATTAAATTTAATTTCATTGATTTTTTTAGTAAAATCTGCATCAAGCATGATTTTTGACTCAACATTTGCCGCCATTTTTCTATCATTTAAACTCTGAGCGTTGTAAATAAATGTGAGCTGATTTAAATTTTTAGTGTCAAAAGTGATATTTTTTAATTTCAATTTGACATCTTTAAGTTCATTTTCAGTAAAAAATAATTTTACATTTTTCAGTGAAATTGCACCACTATACAAAAAAGAACGCAAATTATACTTGTCAACCGAGTCTCTCAATTTCACATGAAGTCTAGATTCAACGCTTTTTCTGAAATCGCTAACTTGCTGCTGAGTTAATTTTCCGTTTAAAGTATCAGTTAATTTTTTTAAATTAGATACTAAATTCTGCAAATTTTCAAGTTGCAAATCAAGACTAAATTTTTCATAATTCAAAACCAATTTTCCACTTGAAAATCATTTTTTTGCTGAAGCAAGCTTTGCATCAAATTCTTCGTAATTTGTTGCTGATAAATATTTAGGATTTTCTTTTATTGTCTCAGCTTCAACGATTGAATTCAACAAATTTTCGCTGACCTCATTAGATAATTTTGCTAATTTTAAAATATAGTCAATCAGATTTGTGTTGCTTAAAAAATTAACTACTTTGACAAATTGAACACCTAATTTAGGCGATAATTTGTCCAAATTTTCAATGATTTTAATAGCATTTTCTCTTGAATTATTCAATTTTTGATAATCAATTGTTTCATTTTTTGTCTTTAACTCGGAAAGTCACTTTTTGTTAATAGCAAAAATTGATTCTTTATTTTTGTATTCAAAATTCCCTTTTTTGTTTCTTAAATCACCAAAGTGAACAAAAAAGGGAATTTTTCCAAGATTTTTTACACCCAAATTGGAAATTAAATCATTAAATTCGCTTGTTTTTTCACTTAAAAATAGATTTAAATGAGAATTTTTTGTTAAATTAGAGTTATTTGTTGCAAATTTTCAAGCAGTTGTTACTACTGTTGAAATTACAATAGTAGAAGTACTAAAAGTTAATAGCGCTATTCTGATTTTTGGCTTTTTGTTCATATTAATCTCTAATTTTTTAAAATTTTTGGTTTAAATAGCGAATTTTTTATTTTGCATAAAAGATTTGGAACAAGAAATCTCTATTTATGAAAATATTTCTAATTTTAACATATTTAGCAAAAATATGAAAGATCACAAAATTACTTTGTTTTCCTTAGAAAATTTAAAATTTTTTTAAAATTTTTACTCATTTTTAAATTTTTGGTCTAAAATTTAGTCAAATGAAACGCGCAAATATTTGTATAATCGGTGCTGGAAGATTGGGTCGAGCTGCAATCTCACAACTTGCTGAATCAGGGCACAACGTGATTGTAATTGATAAAAAAGCTGAAAATCTTAAATTTATTCGTGAATTTGCCACAATTGAACCAATAATTATGGATGCCAGCGACATCAACGCAATGCGAAATGAAGTCGGGCTTGAGGATATTGACACAATTATTGTGGCAACTTCTGATAACATTGAAATTATTGCCACTTTGCTTGAATTACAGACAGAAATTAACCTTTTTAACAACCTGAAAATTGCTGCCCGAGCCGTCAACAAGAGGCACGCCCGCGTCCTAAAGCAAATCGGTGTTGACTGAATTATCAGCCCTGAGGAAGAAGCTGGAATTAAAATGGCGCTTCTAACTGTAGACCGAAACTTCCTTAATTACGCAGATAGTTTAAAAGAAATTGCCAGCGGTGTTTTCGCTGGTAGTGTCAATGTAAAATCACCTTACTATATAAATAAGCGAATTAAAAATGTGAATTTACGCCAATTTAACGTCAATGTTGTCGTAATTAGAAGAAATAAGGAAACTTTTTTGCCGACGGCAGAGACTATTATTCAACAAAATGATGAAATCACAATTATTGGCAAAATAGGCGATGTCACAACTGTTTTGCAGAAATTAGAGTCAATAAAAGAATAAAAGAAGGTTATTTTTCCATTTTTTGGAATTTCAATTTTCAAGGGTTTACTTTAAAAATTGAAAAATTTACTCGAAAGTAGGTGTCATATGACGCGATCTTTTTATATTTGGGCAATTACACATGAAAATGTTGCATCACAGTCAAAAAAGATTTTCCATTTTTTGCTAAATTTTTCCATTTTTTCAGTTCACAAAATTCAAAATTATTCCCTATTTTCAGTTCTTTTTACTTTTCCACTTTTTGAGCGTAAATTTAAAAAATTTAAGTAATTTTTTAAATTTTTAAAATCAGAAAATTTTTATTTAGAAGTTGCAAATCTTGCTATAATTTTTACAACTCCACCAAAATTTAAAAATTTAGATTTTAGTTGATTATCCATAATATGCCATTTGGCGTTAAAAAATGGGGAAAAATGATCCATAATTTTAGTTGAAAAGCTTTAAAACGTTTACTTTTTCGACTCAAGAAATTTCATATTATCTTTGTTTTTTATACATTGGTGATTTTGCTTGGTGCTGCATTTTTGTCGGCGCCTTTCGCACATAGCGACCCTAATGTAAAAATCGGATTTTGAAGATCTATTTTTACTTCAGTTTCAGCCTTTAGTGACACTGGACTCAGTCTAATTGACACAGCTTCAAGCTTCAACGTTTTTGGGCAAACCGTAATTGCAATTCTAATTTTACTAGGTGGAATTGGGATTTTTGCTGTAAAATTCTATATTTTTAACTACCTTTTTGGAAAAAAAATTAGTATTTTATCCCGTGAAATTCTCAAAATTGAACGAGGATCAAATAAAATAAATGAACTAAAAGGGGTAATTAAAACTTCAATTAATTTTTTCTTGATTCTCGTTCTCATTTCTAGTCTAATTTTGTGCATCCATTTTTACTACTATGAAGTCGGCCCAGAAAAGTTCGCACATCAGCAATCTCCCTACAAAAATATTGCACTTTCCTTGAGATTTGCAATTTTCCATAGTATTTCTGCAATAAATAATGCTGGATTTGACATTGTTGGCGCTCACAGTTTTCAACCCTACTATTTTTCTTATTTTTTGCAAGTAATTATTATCATTTTAGTAATAATTGGCGGAATTGGGTATCCAGTTATTTACGATTTTTACTGTTTTTTTAGAATAAAATTTTCAAAACAAAAGGTAAAAACTTTTCGCTTTTCGCTTTTTTCAAAAATTTCAATTCTTAGTTACTTTGTAATTTCACTATTTGGACTAATTCTTTTTATTTCTTTTGAGGCAACTTCGTCCTCGAAATTTGCTTTTTGAAATCAGGTTGAAAATGGCAACTGATTTCACAAGTCATTTACACTTTTATTCCACAATTTCATGGCTCGTTCTGCTGGTTTTTTCACTTTTGATTTAAAACAACTTTCACAAGCAAGTACTTTTTTGACCAGCTTGCTAATGTTTATTGGCTCAGCGCCTTCTTCGACAGGTGGTGGAATCCGCGTGACTACTTTTTGAATTTTTTTGATTGTGATTATTTCAAAAATTCGTGGAGTTCAGGATGTTAATGTCTTCAAAAGAAAAATTACAACTGACAAAATTGTATCAGCAGCAATCGTTTTTTTTATTTCAATAGTACTTGTTATTTTGCTTGTTTTTCTAGCAAGTTTTTCGCTTGATGATCTAATAAATCAAGGCGAACAAAGCACTTATCAAATCCATCACTTGATTTTTGAAGTGACCTCGGCTTTTGGGACCTCAGGACTATCAACAGGCCTGATTAGGCATCTTTCTTTTGTCTCGCAAATGGGCTTTATGCTAATAATGTTGATCGGTCAGCTAGGAATTAGCTCATTTATCTACTTAATTCAGGGCGATAATATTGGCAAACAAAATAAGGCTTATATAACCGAAGACCTTTTAATTGGATAATTTTTCCTGAATAATACCTAATTTTTTATAGTTTTTAAAATTTCATATAGAAAAATAAAAATGTGATATAATTTAGTTTGAAATTGTTTTTGACCTTCAAATCAAACAGAAATAAGAAATTTGAAGAAATTTGAAGAAATTAAGGGAGTTTTTATGGAAAACCTTGTAAAAAAAAAAAAAAAACTGATAAATAATAAGAAAAACATTTTCGCTCTCAGTGCAACCATCCTTTTTTCATCGCTTGTAATTGCGACTCCACCGATTGTTGTTAGTCTTCTTCCTAGCAAAAATCCCTTATTTGAAGTTCAAAATCAGGCCAAGTTGATTTCAAATGTTGACCTAAAACATGAGTTTGATTCAACAAAATTTAGTTATCTTGAAATAAAAAAGCAACTTTTTAATGTAGATGGTACTAAAAAAACTAACGTAAATTTCACTGATTTTTTTAATTTTTTCCAAAAAAATAACAATAATCTTCCAATTGATTTCGCTACCGACCAGGAATGATCGCGCTTTAAAGTTGAAATTGTTGACATTGATCCTGTAGATAAAGAACAATCTTTTATAGTCTATTATCGACTTTTACAGGATCTTGGTGATCAAAAAATTGCAAAATCTGACCTTTATAAGAAAAAAATTGCCTATAATTTTGCCTCAAATTATTCATTAAGTAATTTTGTTGACCTTGCACAAAGAAAACTTAGCAAATTAAGAACTTTTTCTAATCAAGAATTTAGTTCTTCAACTGAAAAAGAAATCACGAAATTAACCTTTATTGATGATTTTTTTGAAAAAGTTAATTCAGCATCTTCGCCAGTTGAAGCGCAAAAAATTCTTGGAAAATATTTCAATATTGAAGAAATTTTTGAAGAAATTTTTAGCTTCAAAAAAAATTATTTCCGTGATGAAACAGGAAATTTTAAACCACTTTATCAAATTGAAATTGCCAAAGATCCGTTGCTAAATTTGGAGTATTTATCAAAAGCACCAAAGGAAAATCAATATAATTTAACATTTAAGGCTAGTTTTTCTCCTTCTTTTATTGAACAAAATCAAGATAATCCTCAAAAAGATTCCAAATTTCCTTTTGTTGTCACACTAGATTTGTCAAATAAATTTTTAGATAAATCAGTTGCTAATAATATTAATTTGACCGAGTTTAGCCAAGATGATTATTATTTTCCACAATCTCAACAAAACAACACCGAAAACGGTGTCACTAGTTGAGATTTTTTTAATTATTTTAATAACCAAATTTTTGCAACTCAAGAAGATAAACAAAAATTTTTAGATAATATTTTGGCAAAAGCTCTCAAAACCTCTTTTTTGTCAAAACTTGAATTTAGTTCTGAACTTGATGGTTTGGATTTAGGTCAAGTTTCAAAATTCCTTGATATTGAAATTAAAATTGACTCTGAAATGACCAAACTTGCCTTTGACAAAGGCGAGGTAATTGCAAAAGTTGTGGGAAAAATTATTATTAAAAATAAAAAGGATCAAAAAATAATTGCTCAAAAAGATTTTGTCCAAAATGTACAAAATCTTGAAGTAATTGCGCAAAATGATCCGCAATTAGCGCAAAAAGTTAAAACAACGCAATTTAAATTTGAACCCAAATCAACTTTGAGAATAAATGATCCTTATGGATTACCAAGAAATGAAATTATAAAATTGATTGAAACAAATAATTTTGATAAATTAAAGTCCATTCTTGAAAACGGTAATTATTATGGCTACAATTTTGAAGAAGACAAATTAAAAGCGCTAATTAACAATTTTGAATTGCTCTCAATTGAAGAATTTAACAAAAATTCAAAAATTAATTATATTAAGGGAGGAAAAGAACAAAAAACCAAAGTCATTAATTTTTTGAATCCCGCTTTTAAAGGAACTACTGAAACCAGTCGTTTTTTTGGTGCGCTTGCCAAAAAAGGGATTAATTTTGTTGCAAAATTTTGGTTTGATTATCTCAAACATTTAAATTTGATTGAGTCACCAACTGAATTGTCAGCAAATCTTAATTCTAAAAACATTTTTTCTGAGTTAAGCAAAATTAAACTTAATACAAAACAACCTGAAATTACTGATCAAACACCTGAAAAGGGCATTTGACTTGTTACTTTTAACACTGATCACCTATCAGATAACGAACATCTAAATAATAGTTTTTATATTGACAAAAAATTTGATAAAATTCTAGAATTAATTAAGAGTAATTCTAATTCTAATTCTAATTTAGATGCAAATTACTTTTTAGAACAAATTTTTTTGACAACAAAAACTGTTGGTGATAAAGATTTTTTATCACAAATTGATAATAGCAATACAACTATGAGTAGTTTAGCTGACTTTTTGGTTGGTTTTTATTACTTAGTCTTCAAAAAAAATGGTCAATTTTTAACTGAACCACTTGGTAAAAATTATGATTATAAAATTCAATTTGCAATTGAACCAGTTTTAGCAAGTGTTGCATCAACTGCTGGTGTAACTAGTGAACCAAAATTAACACTAAAATATTGGTACAAAGTTGGTCCTGTTGATGAAAAAGGCAATTTAATTTCCACTATTTTTGAGACCAAACAAACTGAATTAGAACTAAAAACAAACCAAAAAGGTATTTTACTAACTGATGAAGTTCAAAAATTAGACGAAATTGCTCGTGAGTTTCCCACAGTTAGTCAATACACTTTTTTAACAGAAAAAGATTATAATGACCTTCTTGCCAAAATGAAAGAAGCTGTTAAAGGCAAAATTGGAAAACTTGTTGATGTTTCAGATTTAATTAAAAAGTTTCCATTTTATCGTTATTTCACTACTAATTATCCAGGATTTGGTCTCTATGTTTTTGAGAAAAGTTGAGGTAAAGAACAAACTAATGGAATTAGAGGAATTCTTGAAAGCTCAGATCCAGTGGGTGGAAACCAAAAACAATTCAATTTTTGACTTTATGCTTATAACAAAGCATACAATAAAAACCGTCCATGAAGACGTTCATCAGTTCCAATAAAAGTTATTATAATCCAACACAATGAATCATTACTTTTATCATAGTTTTGAAAGGATTTTAGAGAATTATGAAAAAACTTACTTTAAAACAAATACTTTTGACAACTTTAGGAATTAGCGCAATTGCTGGTGTTGCAATTACAATTCCACTTGCCATTTCATTGAGTTCAAAAAATTTTGATCAAAAATTAAAGGAATTTGTTGAAAATAAAAGTTCTGCCAAAAATTTGAAAAAATTTACCTTTGAAGATAGGCAACAAATCGAAGAATTAGCTAAGAAATTACAACCAAAATCAAAATTTTCTGAACGTTTAGATGCTTATGAAGCATTAAATTTGCATTTTGACAAAAGTTACAATTTCAATTTAAATGATGCAGTTGATTTTTCAGAGTTAAAGGAAAAATTTCCCAATTTAATATTCAAAATTTTAGTTCCTGAGTCAAGTAGTACTATAAAAATTAATCAGAATATCATTAAAGATTTACCACTTAGTATTACAAATGTGGAAAAAACTGTTAATTTTGTAACCAAAATAAACCTTGATTTTTCAAAAAAATTGAAAAATTTTCAATTTACACCAGAAAATCTTAGTGCAACAATTAGCCTTTCAAAATTAGATTTTTTGAGAAACAAAACCGCAACAGAAATTGCGCTTTTGTTTTATAAAGATTTTTATGAAAATTACAAAGAATCAAAAGATTCTCAAAAAGCACTTTTTAAAACTTTTTCCAAATTTGGTGGGATTTCCTTGAATTTAGGAACAGATTCCTTGGTTGTTTTACCCTCAAATTATGAAATAAAGCCTGATTTACATCTTGAAAAATTGATTTTTCAAGATGTAAACGACTTCAAAAAAACAATTTCACTAAACATGATCTTGTTTGACAAAAAAACAAGCAAATCAACTAATTTTTCCCTAAAATTTGTTGATTTTCCATTGCCAAATGAAAATTTTGTGAACAAATTTGCAGAAATTTTTAGTCAAAATTTTAATTTAAAACCAGAAATTTCAGAATATTTAGCAAAAAATAATTTAAAACCAAATCAAATTATTGGAAAAAATTCCACCAATAACTCAGTTCAGCATTATGATTTTTCTTCTCTTTTTTCACCTAAGCAAAACGATAACAATGCTAATTTTTTGAATGATTTTAAACCCTTTTTACCTGATTATTTTGAAGCAAAAGAAGTTGTTTTTAAGATAGGTGAATTTCAAAAATCCAATAAAAATGAAAATTTATTTCCAATAAATTTTCAAATCCTAGGAAAATTTTCGGAAAAAATTAATCTTCCAGCAGGTTTAAATTTTGATAAAAATAGTGAATATAAGTATGATTTCAATATTCATTTTGATGCAACAGGTGAAATTTCTTCTTTTCATCTAAAAAATGCAGTTGAAAATTTTAATTCTGTCAAAATAAACGATTCTGAAAATTTGATTTTTAAGCTTAAACAAGATTTACCAATTACAGTTTTTGATTCAACAATTGATGATACAATTAAGCAATTTTTCAACAAACCACTTGAGCTTAAAAATATCACACAAACTGCTGAACCATTGTTTAAATTGTTAAATTACTTAACAAGTCCTATTAAAATAAAAATTGATACACCTGCACCAACTCCACCTGTACCACCTGTACCACCTGTACCACAACCTGCAGTAGCTTCCGCTTTTTCAACTAGTTCGTTTGCAACCTCAGAAAGTGCTACTACTACTACTACTACTACTACTACTACTACTACTGGTTCTTCTACCGCTAGTGAATCAAATGGCAAAAATGAAATTTCATCAACAATGACACAGGATCAAAAAGAAATAGAACAACCATTAGGTGATTATTTAAAATCAATTTTTCAAACTCTTGAAAAAACAAATTTTACGCAAAACACTTTTGCATATTTATCTTCAAGTTTTGAAGATAAATATGCACTTGAAATTGAACTTAAGCAAAAAGAAGAAATACTTAAAAAATTCAAAATTAAAATTGAAAATGTTCAACGTGAAAATATTGCTTATAAAGAACTTACTGACAATACAAAAACTTATCTTTTTCTTGATTGACAAACAAATGTTAAATCATGAAACTCACCAAGCTCAAAATGAAAAAACCCAATAATAGAAACTCCAGTCACAAAAATTGTGTCTTCAATTTCTTCAATTAATAATCCTAAATTGGAATTCAAACCTGGAAAACTCCCTGTTGGGTTGAAATATGAAAAATCTACACACAGATTTGTTAATGAAAAAGATGGTGGTATTTACATAACTGATGGAGGTTTGTCATTAAATAATACAACAACTTCTACTTCACAAACATCAAACTCAAATGAATCTCTAAAATTAAAACTTGGACAGACTTTTGTTTATATTTTTAAACCAACAAAACAAAATGAAGAACCTGCATCCGGATCAAGCTCAAGCTCAAAATACTTTTTACTCAAAAGTAATTATGATCCAGGAGAAAAAGCAGCAGCGAAACCAAAAGCAGCGAAACCAAAAGCAGCGAAACCAAAAAAACCAGCTAATACAACTCTTATTAGTTTTGGCTTTGTGATTAATTTTTGCTCTGATAAAAAAGTTACAATTGGTTATCATACAGAAAATACTAGTAGTTCTGTTACTCATAATGACAAAAAACCTATTTCTACTACTAAGGAAAATGGTAGTTCTGGAAAAAAAATAGAAATGAAAAAAGATTTTCTTTTAAATCCTGATGCAACAGTGATGTTGGTTGCAACAATTGATAAATCTGCAACAAATAACCAACAAACATTAAAATTTTCTTTTTATTCATCAGAGCATAAAAATGGTTTAGAACCTCTTTTTAAGTGAGAGCAAGAGATGAAATTTGGTTTAAATGTTGATCTATTTAAAGATTTAACAATTGGAACCACAAGAACTATTGATGAAAAAAAAGAAAATAATGAACAAAAAAAAGAAAAACCTGGAATTACTTTCAAAGCTCTTGCTTTATTCGATAAACCTCAATCAGAAGTTGTATTTGATGAAATCATTGAAAAATTTCATAAACAATATTTTCGTTAAATTATTTTTCTTTCATAAACTAAGTTAAAATGTAAAAATTTAGAATTTTGATACAATTAATTTTTATTAATTTAGTAGTGAATAAATTAAAAAAGTGTATTTACAACCTAGTTTAACATTGAATTTTGACAAAAAAGCAAGTAAAATTTTTAAATTCGACAATGGATTTTTTGTTTTAAAATTAAATAGCAGCAGTTTATTACTACCATTTTCAATTTAAAACAAAATTTACATTTTTATCATAGTTTTGAAAGGATTTTAGAGAATTATGAAAAAACTTACTTTAAAACAAATACTTTTGACAACTTTAGGAATTAGCGCAATTGCTGGTGTTGCAATTACAATTCCACTTGCCATTTCATTGAGTTCAAAAAATTTTGATCAAAAATTAAAAGAATTTGCTGAAAATAAAAGCTCTGCCAAAAATTTGAAAAAATTTACCTTTGAAGATAGGCAACAAATTGAAGAATTAGCTAAGAAATTACAACCAAAATCAAAATTTTCTGAACGTTTAGATGCTTATGAAGCATTAAATTTGCATTTTGACAAAAGTTACAATTTCAATTTAAATGATGCAGTTGATTTTTCAGAGTTAAAGGAAAAATTTCCCAATTTAATATTCAAAATTTTAGTTCCTGAGTCAAGTAGTACTATAAAAATTAATCAGAATATCATCAAAGATTTACCACTTAGTATTACAAATGTGGAAAAAACTGTTAATTTTGTAACCAAAATAAACCTTGATTTTTCAAAAAAATTGAAAAATTTTCAATTTACACCAGAAAATCTTAGTGCAACAATTAGCCTTTCAAAATTAGATTTTTTGAGAAACAAAACCGCAACAGAAATTGCGCTTTTGTTTTATAAAGATTTTTATGAAAATTACAAAGAATCAAAAGATTCTAAAAAAGCACTTTTTAAGACTTTTTCCAAATTTGGTGGGATTTCCTTGAATTTAGGAACAGATTCCTTGGTTATTTTACCCTCAAATTATGAAATAAAGCCTGATTTACAATTGGAAAAACTAGTGTTTTCAAATGTTGATGACTTCAAAAAAACAATTTCACTAAACATGATCTTGTTTGACAAAAAAACAAGCAAATCAACTAATTTTTCCCTAAAATTTGTTGATTTTCCAAATGAAAATTATGAAACAAAATTTGCAGAAATTTTTAGTCAGTCTTTTGTTTTTAACCCTGAAATTTCAAAATATTTAGCAAAAAAAAAAAAAAAATTGAAACCAATACAAATTATTCAGAAAAAACCTAGCGACTTAAATGTAGAATCAAATTTTGCTACCTGATTTCATGCAAAACCTGGCAAAGGTAGCGCCGCTTTTTTAAATGAAATCAAACCTTTTTTATCTAATTTTGTTGCTAAAAAAATTATTTTTAAATTGGGACAATTTCAAAAAAATCAAACAAAAAACGATAATTTAATACCAATAAATTTAGAAATTTATGGAAATTTTTTAAAATCACTTAATATTCCAGCAGGCGTGAAACTTAATAGTGATAGTGAATATATTTATAATTTTAGCCTAAATTTTGATGCATCACACTCAATTTATTCATCTTATTTGAAAAACGCATCTGAAAATTTTGGTTCTGTTGCAGTAAAAAATCCTGAAAAGTTGAATTTTGAACTCAAAAAAGATTTGCCAATCAGAATTTTTGCTTCAACAATTGACGACACAATTAAGCAATTTTTCAACAAACCACTTGATCTTAAAAATATCACCAAAACTGCTGAACCATTGTTTGAATTATTAAATTTTTCTACTGAATCCAAAGAAAAACCTGCAGTTACTCTAGAAACTATACCCCCTGTAGCACCTAAATCACCAATGATTTCTAATGCTTCAACAACTTTGTTTGAAGAAAAACCTTCTACAACAACAAGTTCTGAAAATTCAACCCCTCCTGTTCCATCTGCGCCTACTGTTCCAACACCAAAACCACAGCAAAAATTGGGGGATTATTTGAAGTCTTTTTTTGAAGACCTTGCAAAAAGAAATTTCCCAACAAACATTTTTATTTATCTATCCTCAAGTTTTAATGATAAATACACTCTTCAAATTGAACTCAAAGAAAATAAAAATACTTTTCAAAAATTTGAAGTTATAATTAGTAATGTTTTACGAGACAATGTTGCCTACAAGGAACTCACTGACAATACAAAAACTTATCTTTTTCTTGATTGACAAACAAATGTTGAATCATGAAATTTTAAAAACAAAGATAACACTGTAATAAAAAGAGTGTCTTCAATATCTTCAATTAATAATCCTAATTTAAAATTTACGCCAGGAAGAAGAGAACCAAAAACTTGATTTTACCCTGAAACCAAGCCTTTTATTAATGAAAAAGGTGGGGGTATTTACTTAACTGATTCAGGTTTTGATTTGAAAAAAGACATGTTGCAACCCAAAACAACTTCACAAAATCCTCCTGTTTCGACACCACAAACAGCTCCTGATGATTTAAAATTAAAATTTGGGAAAACTTTTGTTTATGTTTTTAAGCCAACAGATAAAATTAGACCAGCTTCAACAAAATACTTTTTGCTTAAAAGCAATTTCAAACCAGGTGAAAAATTTGCAGATATTAGTTTTGGACTATTAATTCAATCTTATGATAAATTAAATTCAACAAATTCAACTACTAACTTGATAGGCTATGGCTCTGAAGCGACTGAAAAACCAAATTATACACACAGTTCTGATAGTCAAAATAACACAATTTTTAAATTAAATTCTCAATTACAAAGTACTTTTAATGACGGTAAGACAGATATTAAAGTTAAACCTGATGCGACTGACATATCTCCTGAACCAAAAAATTCTGTGGAAATAAAAAAAGATTTTCTCTCAAACCCTGACGCTACAATTATGTTAGTTGTAACAATTGAAAAAAATGAAAAATCTAGCACGAAAAATACTCAAATATTAAAGTTTTCTTTTTATTCATCGGAACATAGAAATGGCTTAGAACCCCTTTTTGAATGGAATCAAGAAATTAAATTTGGTTTGCAGGTTGATTTGTCAAAGAATTTAACAATTGGAACAACAAAAACTGTTGGTGAAAAATGACCAGAATTTGATAAGACTTCCAGTCTTGATCAAGTTCCAAAAGGCGGAATCACTTTTAAAGCACTTGCATTGTTTGATAAGCCACAAACTAAGGAAGCTTTTAATAAAATAATTAGAAAATTTCACGATCAATATTTTGCCCCTTCAACTGAAAAGTAAATTTGTCCATTTTATACCTTTCAAATTTTTCTATTTAAGTAAAAATTCCTAAAATAGAAAAATTTGAAATACCTTATGTTTCCTTAATATTTTTCGTGCCAGATCTCCCATTTTTCATGGTGATTTAAGCAAAATTAATTTTAAAAATACTTCCTATAAACAAAAATCAAAAATATTTGGATTTTTTATATTTTTTGGTATAATTTTTGAACGCAATACATAGAGATAATAACTGTCAAGATGGCTTAATTTGTTATTTGAATGTAAGTTTCAAAGTATTGCCCCTAAAAAAAGAAAGGAGTGCAAATTTGAACGTTTTTCGCCAAAAAAAAGTTGAAACTGTTGTTGAAATTAAGAACTTACTTGCAAGTTCTTCATCTTTAGCAATTGCAGAATACCGTGGTCTCTCTGTTGCTGAATTGCAAAATTTACGCCAGGAATTAAAACAGGCCGGTGTTTTTTCAAAAGTCTATAAAAATCGACTTTTTAAAATTGCAGCTAGCGAATCTGGTTTTAATGATTTAGAAATTGATCTTGTTGGTCCAAATATTTTTACTTTCGGTTCAACAGATCCAATCGCCCCTGCAAAAATTATTGCAAAAACTGCCAAAGAGCAACCATTAATCGTCTTAAAAGGTGGAATTTACGACAAAAAAGTAGTTTCTGCAACAGAAATGGCTGTCATTTCTACCTTGCCAAATTACGAAGAATCACTTGCTTTGTTGGGTTCTGCACTTTTTGATCCATTGCGAAAATTAGCTATTGGCTTAAAATTGCTTGTTGATGAAGGCAAAATTTCTGCCTAAAATTAGTTAATTTTTTACATTTACAAAAAAAAAAAAAAAAGGAAAAAAATGGCTAAAATTACCAAAGAACAATTTATTGAATCACTAAAGGAAATGACTATTAAAGAAGTTATGGACTTTGTTTCCGCTCTAAAAGATGAATTTGGCGTTGATCCAACTGCAGTTGCAGCTTCTACTGCTCCAGTAGCTGCCGAAGCTGCAAAATCAGAAGTAAAATTAACTCTAAAATCAGCTGGACAACAAAAAGTAGCTGTAATTAAAGTAGTTAAAGATTTATTAGGTTTAAGTTTGATGGATGCAAAAAAACTGGTTGATGCCGCGCCTTCAGTTCTTAAAGAAGCAGTAAAACCAGAAGAAGCAGAAGATTTGAAAGCAAAATTAGTTGAAGCTGGAGCTGAAGTTTCAATTGATTAATTTTTGCTTGTTTAATTTTGTAGTTTACTAATTTAAAAAGGTGTTTTAAACACCATTTTTCTTTTTAATATTGTTGTTTTAAAAAGAAAAAATTTCCATAATAAATTGAAAAGTTTATTATGGAAATGCTTTTAAATTAGTAAAATTTTTGTATAATTTTATACCTTAATAAGTAAAGAAAAGTGAGAAAAAAGAGGGACAATGAACCAATTATTCAAACTAAAATCATACGGCTTGGGTACTCAACGCCGTTTTTATGCAAAAACTAATGCTAATCTAGAAACTCCCGATTTTCTAGATTCGCTTCGTGAATCTTTTGAATGGTTCTTGACCACTGGAATTGCGCAAGCTTTTGAAAAAATTTTTCCAATTGTTTCCTCAAATGGAAAACTTGAAATTAAATTTCGTGAAAATTCAGTTCGGGTAGAAAGACCTGAAAACGAATATTTGGAAATTCGTGAAGCAAAAATCAAGGGAAAAACTTATGCTGCCCGTGTTTATGCAACGTTAATTAAAATCCAAGTTGAAGATGGTGAAATGGAAGAGCAGGAAATTTTACTTTCTGAATTTCCCTACATGACCGAAGGTGGAACTTTCATTATTAATGGTTTTGAAAAAGTAATTGTTTCGCAATTAATTCGTTCACCTGGTGTTTGTTTTCGTGAAAATGTGCGGAATCGCCAGGCTGATGACCTTTTTAACAAAGTAGAAATTATTCCTCAACTTGGTTCTTGAATGGAAATTTTCCACAAAGTTACAGGAAATCAAATTGACACAGTTAAGTTTCGGATTGACAAACACAAAAATATTCCACTCATTGCTTTTTTGAAAGCGCTTGGTTTCACTGACGCAACAATACGCAAATATTTTGGAAATTCCATTGAATTACAAGAGTCAATTCGCAAACACAAATTAGAAACCTATGAAGAAAATTTAGAATTAATTTACCGAATTATTCGTAAAGACGACCGAATTACTGACGATGGTCTTAAAAATTTGATCCCTTCAATCATTTTTAATGAAAGACGTTACAATTTGGCCTCAACTGGTCGTTACATGCTAAATGCAAAATTAAATTTAGTTGATAGATTGACACAAACTTATTTGGCCGAAGATTTAATTGATAAAAACAATAAAGTTTTATTTAAAAAACAAACTTATATCACACGGCAAATTGCCCTTGAAATTCAAAAAAAGTTCGATAATTCTGAAATTCCACTTTCAAAAATTGATGGCATTGATTCCGAAGTTTATGGGCGACAACTACAAGTTAGCCGAAACCCAAAATTGGGTGAGCGCATTTATGTGGCAATTGTTAAAGTTTGACCAAACAAAAAAGCGATGATTCAGGAATCAGAGCCAGTAACCGTCATCGGAACTGACCCAAGTTTAACTGAAACTACCCTTGTTTTTTCAGATATTGTTGCGATTGTTTCCTATTATTTTAATTTACTAAGTAATCTAGGAAAAAATGACGACCCAGATTCACTAATTAACAAAAGAATTGTGAGTGTTGGTGAACTTTTGCAAAATCAATTTTTAATTGCGTTGACTAAAATTGAAAAAAACACTAAGGAGAGAATTTCTTCCAAATCAGATTTATCACAATTGACAGTTAAATCAGTCATTAACAACAAACCAATTTACAATCAGTTCAAAAATTTCTTTAATTCATCAAAATTATCACAATTTATGGACCAAATTAATCCTTTAGGAGAAATGGCCAATAAGCGCCGTGTTACTTCACTTGGACCAGGAGGTCTAAATCGTGATACAGCTCAATTTGAGGTTCGTGATGTGCACTCAACACACTATGGTCGAATTTGTCCAGTTGAAACACCAGAGGGGCAAAATATTGGATTGATTCTCAACTTTTCTGTTTTTGCTCGCACAAATTCAAATGGTTTTATCATTACACCTTATTATAAAGTGAAAAATCGTGTTGTTGATTTTTCCAAGGTTCATTGATTAACAGCAGCTGAAGAATTTGACCTTAGTTTTGCTCAATCCTCAATTGAAATTAATGAAAAAAATGAAATTATTGCTGACAAATTAACAGTCCGTAAAAACCAAACTTACCTTGTCATTGATGCAGATCAAGTTGATTACATTGATGTTTCTTCAATGCAAATGACTTCAATTTCAGCATCAGCAATCCCATTTTTGGAAAATAATGATGCTAACCGAGCGCTTATGGGTTCAAATATGCAACGTCAAGCAGTACCATTAATCAAATCAGAAGCACCACTTGTTGCTACTGGAATTGAAGCTGATGTTGCCCGCTATTCTGCAACAAATTTACGGGCAAGAACAGATGGAAAAGTCATCAGCGTTGATGCCAAAAAGATCGTAATTGATGATGGTGAAGGCAAAAACACTTACTTTTTGAGATCATTTGAAAAATCCAATCAGGAAACTTTAATTCTCCAAAAACCAACTGTAAAAGTTGGTGACTTTGTAAAAAAAGGTCAACTAATTTGTGACGGGCCTTCAACTGACAATGGTGAACTTGCTTTGGGAAAAAATGTTCTTGTTGCCTTCTCAACATGGTATGGTTACAATTACGAAGATGCCATTATAATTAGTGAAAAACTTGTAAAAGATGATGTTTTTACCTCAATTCACATTCAGGAACAAACAATTAAATTCCGTTCCTCAAAAGCAGGAAATGATATTTTAACTGCTGAGATTCCAAATGCACCAGCCAAATCACGTGCACATTTAGATGCTAACGGAATCGTAATTATTGGTTCTGAAGTGGACACTGGTGACATTTTAGTTGGTCGAACTTCACCAAAAGGTGAAGACAACCCGACTGCTGAAGAGAAATTGATGGCAGCGATTTGGGGTCGCAAAGCGCTTGCACAAAAAGATACTTCGCTTCGCGTCAAAAATGGTGAAGGTGGAACTGTAATTGACGTGCAAATTTTATCCCGTGATCAAGGTGATACGCTTGAAGAAGGCGTTGGTATGCTAATTAAGATTTTGATCGCTCAAAAAAGAAAAATAAAAGTGGGTGACAAAATGGCCGGAAGACACGGTAATAAGGGAGTTGTTTCTGTTGTTTTGCCAGTTGAGGATATGCCATTTTTAGAAGATGGAACACCAATTGACATTGTCTTAAACCCTCAAGGTGTGCCATCTAGGATGAACATTGGGCAGGTTTTAGAACTTCATTTGGGGATGGTTGCTGCAAAATTAAAAACAAAATTTGTCACTCCAGTTTTTGATGGAATTAAAATTGATACTGTCAAAGAGCTTTTTGCAGAAGCAAATATTCCCGAATCAGGTAAATTCAAATTATTCGATGGGATCACTGGCCAACCTTTTGAAAATCCAGTTTCAGTTGGTTACATGTACATGTTGAAATTGCAACACATGGTCGATGACAAAATGCACGCAAGATCAATTGGACCTTATTCACTAACAACACAACAACCCTTGGGTGGAAAATCGCAAAATGGTGGACAAAGATTTGGGGAAATGGAAACTTGAGCACTTGAATCCTTTGGTGCCACTTCCGTTTTGTCAGAACTTTTGACCTACAAATCTGATAATATTCATGGTCGAAATTTACTTTATAACAACATAATTTCAGGCGGAAAAATTCCGCACCCTGGTACCCCAGAGTCATTTAATGTTCTTGCCTATGAGCTTCGTGGTTTACTAATTAAACTCGAAGTTCACAAAAAATTCCAACCAGGTCAAGAACCCGATGATGAAATGGATTTAATGAAAAGCACAGAAATTGCTGCTGAATATGTTGATGATTTTAATGATGGTCATGTTCAGCTTGAAAATCTTGATGATCAATACGATTTTGATGAAGAAAACCTTGATTTTGAATAATTATTTCCTTGTTTTTGAAATTCCAAAAACAAGGAAAATTCTAACTTTTAAAGGAGAAAATGACTTATGAATAACACAAAAGTTTCACGACAGTATGCTAAAATTTATGAAAATTCAATTGAAAAAATTTCCTTAGCACTTGCAACACCCCAAGATGTTTTAGATTGATCTCGAGGTGAAGTTACAAAACCTGAAACCATTAATTACAAGACTTTCAAACCAGAAAGAGGCGGGCTTTTTGATGAATTAATTTTTGGGCCACTTGTTGATTTTAAATGTTCAATTTGTGGTCGAAAATACCGAAAAGCCAATGAAAATCAACTTTGTGTTGCCACTAATGACTGTCAAATTTCACGATCACAGATCATGTCAAAACTTTCACGTCGTTACGCCATGGGTCACATTGCTTTGAATGCGCCTATTCTCCATTTTTGATTTTTCAAAATCGATCACAGTATTGTTGCAAAATTGCTTGGTTTAAAAGTTTTTGAAAATGAAAAAACAGCTACAAATGTTTCAAAATCAACACTTGAACAACTAATTTATTATAAATCTCACATTGTTTTGGAAACAGGAGGGCTAAAATCACTCCAAAAAAACAAAATTATTGATATTGCCGAGGCTGGTCTAATTTATAAAAATGCCCTTGTAGAAATTCTTGAATCCTATGAACCTGGGACTGAGGAATACGAAACAGTTTCTGATTCACTTTCTGAATTAACTGATGTTGCTTCCAGCAAAATCGGGCGCGAATATGGAATTGACTATTATGAGTTAAATGAAATTATTGAAGAATTTTCCAATGCAAAAATTTCAACTGGAACTGAAGCAATTGAATATTTACTTGGTCAACTTGACTTAAATGCGGAAAAAGCACAAATTGAGGAAGAATTAGCGTTACTTCAGCAACAAACTGCTTCAAATAAAAAAGTTGTTGTTAAAAATCAAAAAAGAGATAAGTTATATAAAAGATTGCAAGTAATTAATGCTTTTATTAATTCAGGTCAAGATCCAAAAGCAATGATTATTAAAAATCTGCCTGTAATTCCAGCAGATTTGCGCCCACTTGTACAACTTGATGGATCAAGACACTCAACTAGTGATTGCAATGAACTCTACCGTCGAATAATCATTCGAAATAATCGTTTAAAAAGATGAAAAGATTCTGAAGCGCCTGTCATAATTATCCAAAATGAAATGCGAATGCTTCAGGAAGCAATTGATGCTTTGATTGATAATCAGAAAAAAACAAGCAATCAGGTAACAACAAAAGAAAATCGACCTTTAAAATCGATTTCTGATTCTTTAACCGGAAAAAAAGGCCGTTTTCGACAAAATCTCCTTGGGAAAAGGGTTGATTATTCTGGCCGTTCTGTAATTGTCGTAGGTCCAAAATTGAAAATGCATCAAGCTGGATTACCACGGAAAATGGCTGCTATTCTTTTTGAACCTTGAATTATTCGAAACTTAATTCAAGAAAAAAAAGTTACTTCAATTAAAGCTGCAAGAAAAATGATTGAAGAAGAAAATCCAATTATTTGGCCGCATGTAGCAAAAGTAATTGAGAACAAACCGATTATTCTTAATCGTGCACCAACCCTCCACAGACTTTCAATTCAAGCTTTTGAGCCAGTACTTGTTCGTGCAAAGGCGATTCAACTTCACCCATTAGTGACAGCAGGATTTAATGCTGATTTTGATGGTGACCAAATGGCTGTTCACATCCCTATTTCACCTGAAGCAATTCGTGAAACCAAGGAATTAATGTTTGCAAACAAAAACATTTTAGGTCCAAAAGATGGCGAACCAATCGTTAATCCTTCACAGGACATGGTTTTAGGAATTTATTACTTATCACAGGAAAAATCAGGGGCAAAAGGTGAAGGTTCCTTCTTTTCTAGTTACAATCAAATGTTAAAAGCTTATGAATTTGGTTCAGTTGAGCTTCATGCAAGAGTAATTTTGCCTTTTGAATCAATCAAACCGCTTGCAGCAAAAAATGCTCGTGGTCATATAATTTCAACTGTCGGAAAATTCATTTTAAACAATGTTTTTCCTGATAATTTTCCTTTTATTTTTGATCAACAAGTTGATGAATTAGAACTAAATTATCCAGCGCAACTAAAAAAATATGTTGTGCCTTATGGCACAAATTTACAAGAATACTTGCAAAACTTAGAGATTAATGAACCTTTAAATAAGAGAGCAATTGCCAAAATTGTTCGTCAAATTTTTGATACTTATGACGGAATTTTGTCAAAGGAAGATGTTGCCGGTGTTATTGATCAACTTGATTTTGGAAATTACGAAAATTGCATTTTAATTTACGAAAAACTTCGTGATTATAAAGGTGAGAAATTACCAATTTCTCACCTTTCAAAATTAGCTGAGTTCACAATTTTTGAATTCAACCAACTTTTTAAGCGCCAAAAGCAATTGGAAAAAGTACAAACTTATCGTGTTTTTGAGGATTTTGAAAAAGTTAGTTTGCTTGAAAAAATTTGGTTTAAATATAACAACATGGTTTCATCAATTCTTGATAAAATCAAGGATTTAGGATTTTATTATTCAACAGTTTCTGGAACTTCAATTGCAATTAGTGATATTAAAATTGCACCCAGAAAACAAGAATTTATTGTTCAAGGTGAAAATTATATTGATAAATTGAACACTTTTTATAATCAAGGGCTTATTACTGACGATGAACGCTATGTTCTTTCAATTGCCAAATGAACGCAAATTAAGAATGATATTCAAGCTGATCTTGATAGTTCGGTTTCAAATGACAGTCATAATTCGCTTGTTATGATGATGAAATCAGGGGCACGGGGGAATATGTCTAACTTTGTGCAATTGGCTGGAATGCGGGGATTGATGGCCAATAATGTTAAAGCTTTGAAGGTTGATGCTGAAAATGAAAGAGTTGTTCGCTCAATTGTTGAAGTTCCAGTTAAATCTTCTTTCCTTGAAGGTCTAACTTCTTTTGAATTTTATTCATCAACCCATGGTGCCAGAAAGGGATTAACTGATACAGCCCTAAACACTGCAAAATCAGGTTATCTAACACGTCGACTTGTTGATGTTGCCCAAAATATTGTTGTTAGGTCTGAAGATTGTTTCTCAGATTTTGGTTTTGTTGTCAAAGATATTGTTGATACAAAAACCAAAACAATAATTGTGCCTTTAATTGAAAGAATTGAAGGTCGCTTTTTAAATAAAGATGTTTTTGATACCAAAGGGGTTAAAATTGCTAGTGCAGGTCAATTGATTGACCTAAAAATGGCAAAAACAATTGTTAATTCTGGTGTTAAAAAAGTGGAAATTAGATCCATTTTATCTTGCCACATCAAAAATAGTGTTTGCAAAAAATGTTATGGAAAAGATTTGGCAAGCAACCGTCTTGTTTCAATCGGGGAAGCTGTTGGAATTATTGCTGCTCAGTCAATTGGCGAACCAGGAACACAATTAACAATGAGAACTTTCCATACTGGTGGGGTTGCCAACGTTGAGGATATTACTGGCGGATTTACGCGCTTGATTGAATTAATTGACTCTCATGAGCATCCTTGAGGTCGTCCAGCAAAAATTTCACCTTTTTATGGAGTAGTTACAAAAATTACTGATTTAGCCACAAAAAGTCCTGGAAACAAAGGTCTTTTAATCACAATTGAATACCGTAATCCACAACGTGAAAAAGCCGAACACATTGTTCGGGTTGATCAAAACCAAAAATTGAGAGTTGAAATTGGAGACAAAGTAATTCCTGGTCAAAAATTGGTTGAAGGACCAATAATTTTGAAAGAATTATTAGCAATTTCTGATGCAAGAACTCTGCAAAATTATTTGCTTAAAGAAATTCAACGGATCTACCGTATGCAAGGAATTATGATTTCTGATAAATACATTGAAATTATTATTCGTCAAATGCTTTCAAAAATTCAAATCGTTGAAAATGGTGATTCTAATTTCTTTATTGGATCAATTGTTGACATCAGTGACTACCAAGAAGTTAACGGAAAATTGATTTCTGAAGGCAAAAAACCAGCTTTTGGGAACA
This sequence comes from Mycoplasma sp. 'Moose RK', assembly GCF_015708155.1. Taxonomy (GTDB): domain Bacteria; phylum Bacillota_I; class Bacilli_A; order Mycoplasmatales; family Metamycoplasmataceae; genus Mesomycoplasma. The sequence continues at coordinate 682,197 of NZ_JADDYD010000001.1, read as the reverse complement.
TTATTGTCAAGGGTGCAAAACAAATTCCGTTGCTTTCCAACTCATTTTTGGCAGCTGCAAGTTACCAGGAAACATCAAAAATACTAGTCCACTCGGTAATTTCTTCACAAATTGACTGACTTGAAGGCCTTAAAGAAAATATTATTGTTGGTCACAAAATTCCTGCTGGAACTAATTCCAAATTTGAACCAAAATCAAAATTTGATATCCGTGATCCATTTAGTTTTTTTGTAAAAACTAGCAACTAAAAATTTATGGAAAAAGAAAAAATTATTAAAAATTACCTTTTTTCAGCAAGTATAATCTCCAAATCAGAAAATGATTTGGAGATTATTTTTACTAAGATTATTAAAAAAAGGATTCAATTTATTTATTTAGTTGGAGGTTATGGTTCAGGAAAAACTGATTTTGTCAAAAAATTTGCACGAAAAATTGGCATAAATTCTGAAATTACCTCCCCATCTTTTAACTTCATGTTTCTTTATGAGAATTTAGTGCATATTGATCTTGATAATTTCCCTGGTGATTTAACTGAATTTCAAGATTATTTTGAGGAAAATTATATTGCAATTGAGTGAGCTAATAAATTATTGAATTTTGAAAAAAATTCAATTCTAATAATTTTTGAGATAGTGAATTTGGAAACTAGAAAAATTGATTTTTACTGAAACTAACTAAAATTGAATATTTTTTTCTTTGTAGAGTATTAAAATTTGCGAACAATCCAGATATGAATATTTTGTAAATAAAGTATTAGCTTTTTTTGATTTTGGAATGAAAATTTCGCCTTTAAAACGATCTTTTAACTCACCATTATCCAAACGAGCATTGCGGGCTTTAATATAATAGTAATAATTTTCTTCGCTATCATGAAAAATAATTACCGGTTTTGCTTTTATTTCTTGAGCTAAACTATTAAAAACAAGTGTTTTAAATGAACCGAATTTTTTCAGTTTTATTCAATCCTTGATTGCCATGGTTTATCCTTTGACTAAAATTTATTCTTAATTAATTAAATTGTAGGTAGAAAAGTTATTTTTTGTATTTGTTAAATTTTTTATATTTTCATTTTTAGCTTTAAATTTTTATTCTGAAATTAATATAAATTAGTATGTTAATTTCAGAAACATAAAAAAAGTGTGTTAAAATGAAAAAAATATAAATTCACAGTTGAATAGAAAATTAAATACATCAAAATTGCTGAATTTCAAGAGTTAAAAATCGCAAAAATAATCAATTTTCATGTGTATGGAAATAATTTAATACGAAATTGGTAACAAATGCTTTTCAATAATGATATGAAAAGTCTAATAAGTACCTGTGGTAAAAATAAATTCCTCGCAGACCAAAAAAGAAGTACACAATCAGCGATCTTTCTGAAAATAACCATGAAATTTATCAAGAAATAATGAAAAATGTTCTCAGAAGATATGGGATTAATCCTGCAATAGTTATTGAAGAACTTAAAAAACAAAAATAGAAAGCTTTATGCGATTTTACAGCGAGAATTAATTAATATTGAAAGTCAAAATTTCGAAAATGCAACCGTTAACCATCAAAAAAATTCATTTATTAAATAATATAGAGCAACTCAAGCTTTCGCAAAGTAGTTTATCATATAAAACTCCAAGTTTTTATATAAGTTAAATCAATTCTTCAGAATTTTTTAAAAATGAACATGTTAGAAAAAATAAAAATAGAGTTTGTCTTAAAATCATTGAAAAAACTAATTGTCTGAATTTTTTTCTAATAATTTACAATATTTCTTTCTCAATTTGTGTATTATATATAATTAATATTTGTAAATTAAACTTTTTTGGAAAAACAAGGGCTTTTCGACAAAATGGGTATCAAAGTTATCAAAGGAATTGTGGTTGAGCGCTATGAATACCGTGATTTTGATCTAATTGTGACAATTGTAACAACTCTTGGCCGCATTAAATTTGTTGCTCCAGGAGTGAGAAAAGTTGGAAGTAAAAATATTTTTGGGCTAAATCAAGGTTCACTAAGCGAATTTGAACTTTTTCTAGCCCAAAACACTGAAAGATTGTCAAAATTAAAAAGAGCTGAATCTATTAAAAACCTTGATTTTACGGATAAAATTGTCCTTGATTTTTGAAAATTAATCAGTCAAATTACCCGCAAGGATGAATTTGTAGTTGAACTTTTTGAATCAATCCAGAAAGCTTTTTTGATAATAAATTGACAAAATGCCGCTGCAATCAAGGTTTTTATTATTCTAAATTGACTTAAAAAAAACGGCTTAATTGCTAATTTGTCAGCTTGTCGAGTTTGCAAAACTAATCAACGCCTAACAAATTTTGATTTTTACGGTGGTATGGAATGTTTTTTTCACTTTAAAAAAAAACCATCACCACACTTTAATTCGCAAGAATTAGCAATTTTTTACTGATCTGACTATGAATTTGACAATTTTTTAAAAAAAATCGATTTTAACTATGCTCATTCTGTTTTTGTTGTTTTAAAAGAATTTTTAAAACAAAATTCATATATTTATCTCTAAAATTTGATAAAATTAGGGCATTATCTATGATTCGAATTATTTCTGGCATTTATCGAAGAGCGATCATTAAAAATCCTGAATTTTCAGTAGTTCGACCCATGTCAAGTCGCTGTCGTGAGGCGATTTTTTCACAGTTGCAGTTCCAAATTCCTGATTCAACCGTTCTTGATTTATTTGCTGGAACTGGTGCAATCGGTCTTGAAGCGGTTTCGCGTGGGGCAAAAAAAGTAGTTGCAAGCGAATTAGATCTTCAAGCCTACCAAAATATTGCTGATTTTTGCGAAAAATATAAAGTAAAAAATTACCAAATATTGCACAAAAATGCAATATTTTTATTAAACGAATTGAATGGGCAAAAGTTTGATTTCATTTTTCTTGATCCGCCACACAAGGAGGAAAAAATTACACAAAAATGCTTTTTGAAAATTGCAAAATATGATTTACTTGCAAAAAATGGATTAATAATTTACAAAACTAATTTAGGGAAAAAGCTAATCCCTGACATTTTTTCAATCCAAAAAGTGAAAAAATATGCTAAAAATGAGGTTTTTTTTCTAAATTACCAATTAGAAGGTGAAAATGAATAAATTAATAATTTTATCAGGGCCATCTGGAGTTGGAAAAGGTACAATTGAAAATTTATTGTTAAAAAACAAGGATTTAAGACTTAAATTGGCTATTTCAGCGACAACACGTCAAAAAAGAAAAGATGAAATTGACGGAATTAATTACTTTTTTTTAACAAAGGAAGAATTTGAGGAAAAAATTAAAAATGACGAGTTTTTGGAATGAAATCGCCATTTTAACAATTATTATGGCACTTTAAAATCACAAATCGAACTAATTAAAAGTCAAAATTTAAATCCCCTTTTGGAGATTGAGACTAATGGCGCAAAAAATATTATCAATTATTTTCAAAAAAACAAGAATTTAGACAATCTTTTGACAATTTTTATCCTTCCACCATCACTCAAAGTCCTTGAAAATCGCATTAGAAATCGCTTAACAGAGAATGATTTGCAAATAAAACAGCGACTTGAAAAAGCAAAAGATGAAATTGAAATTAAAAATTTATTTAATTTCTCAATTGTCAATGACAATTTACATGATTGTGTTTTTGAACTTGAAAAAATTATAGTAAGCGAGACGAAAGAATTATAAATGAAAGGGCAGATTTCGCGAATTAATGCTGGATTTTATGATGTAATTGACCTAAAAAGTCAAATTTTGTACCCACTTTTAAAGTGCGCAGGGGCTCTTCGGCAAGAAGAAAATCCACCCTTAGTTGGTGATTTTGTTGAATTTGAAATTGATGGTTTTATCAAAAAAATTTATGAAAGAAAAAACTGATTAATTAGGCCAAAAGTTGCAAATATTGATCAAGCTTTAGTTTTTATTTCAATAAAAGAGCCAAATTTTTCCAGCCTTTTATTGGATAAATTTTTACTAGTTATTGAATCAAAAAACATTGAACCAATTCTAATTATCACGAAAATTGACCTTGATCCTAACTACAAAAAACTCTTGATTGATTATGATAGAATGGGTTATTCCTTCTTTTTTGTCAATAACACAATAAGTGAAATTGCTGAAAATTTGAGAAAAATGCTAAAAAATAAGCTAAATTTTGTCATTGGACAAACAGGCGTCGGAAAAACTAGTTTTATTAATAATTTATTAAAGGAAAATTTTCAAGTTCAGGAAATTTCACAATCACTAAATCGTGGAAAACACACCACACGTGTTGTCCAAATTATTCAAAAAAACGGTTTTAGAATCATTGATACACCGGGTTTTTCTTCGTTTAGCTATAATGAAATCGGCAAAAACGAAATTAAAAATTCTTTTTTAATTTTTCGAAGATATGCCAATGACTGCAAGTTTCGGTCTTGCAGTCATTTTCAGGAAAAAATTGACCAATGCGCAGTAAAATTAGCTGTAAAAAACGGGAAAATTCCCGAATCAAGATATAAAAATTATCTTTATTTTTTAGGAAATTATGAGAAAAATGATAATTAGCCCTTCACTTTTAAATGTAAAAAAACAAAATCGTTTAAAAATGACAAGAACGCTCATGAATTTGGGAATTAAGTGATTCCATTTTGATTTCATGGACGGGAAATTTGTGGAAAACACAGCAATTTCACTAGCTGAAATCAAAAATATAGTCAAAAAATCCAAAAAATTTACTTCAGATGTTCACTTAATGTCGCTAAATCCTGAAGAACAAATTGAAGAATTAATTGGCTTTGTAGATTTTATAACAATCCATTTTGAAAGTAAAAATTATACTGAAATTGAAGAGTTAATCACAAAATATTCGCAAAAAACAAAGCTTGGAATTGCAATTAAGCCCGAAACAAGTGTGAAAAAAATTGTTAAATTGCTACCAAAAGTTGATCTTGTTTTGTTAATGTCGGTTGAACCTGGAAAAGGTGGTCAAAGTTTTATTGAAAAAACTTATGAAAAAATTAGTGAACTTTCAGGAATAATTAAGGAAAAAAAATTACAAATTATCATTCAAGTTGATGGTGGAATCAAGGATTTTAATGCCCAAAAAGTCTTTGCTGCAGGAGCTGATGTCGCTGTTGTTGGTACCTTTTTGGCAGAAAAACCAAGCAAAATAAAAATTAAAAAATTGTTGCAAAAGTAGCATTTTATGGTAAAATTTTCACATATTTTAATTTATATCTAATTTAAAAAAAAGCAGGACAAAATTATGGCAAATATTAAATCAAAAATCAAATCAATTTCAAAAATGCAAAAGGCGCGCGCGCGAAATAATGCAATAAAATCAAGGGTGAAAACTGCGATCAAAAAAGCAAAACTTGCTGTAATTTCCAATTCAGATCAACAATCTGAGTTGCTTGTCAAAGCTCGCAAGGAAATCGCCAAAGCAAGATCAAAGGGTGTTTTTCATGTAAATAAAGCTGCCAGAAAAATTTCGAGACTTGATTTGTTTGTTAATAGAACTAGAAACAATCAGTCTGCCTAATTTTTTTAAAAAACAAAACACAAATAAAAAAACTCTTGTCAAAAAGAGTTTTTTTATTTGTGTTGAAGCCTAAAAAAATGAATTTGACTTCATATTTGGCGGGTCAGACAGGATTTGAACCTGCGCGGGATGTAACTCCCCTAACGCGTTAGCAGTGCGTCCTCTTCAGCCTCTTGAGTACTGACCCATTTTTGAAGAAACATAATATAATTTTACCATAAAATCATTTTAAAATTAAGGAACTAATGAAAATTTTAGGAATTGAAACCTCCCACGATGACGCATCAATCGCGTTGATTGAAGAAAATAGTGTAAAAATTTTGCTAACAATTAGCCAAATTAGCATTCATGAAAAATTTGGCGGCACAGTTCCTGAACTTGCAGCCCGCGAACATTCGCGAAATTTGGCAATAATTTTGCAAAAATTATTAGCAAAAAAAGTGGATTTCTCCACTTTAGATGCAATTGCTTACACTGAAAATCCAGGACTGATCGGACCATTGAAAATGGGGTTTTTGTTTGCAAGTGCTTTGGCAATTTTTTTTAAAAAAAAGTTGATTCCAATTAACCATCTTTCGGGGCATTTTTGATCGGCAAGCATTGAAAAAAACCTTGATTTTCCAGTACTTTCCTTGTTAATTTCAGGCGGTCACAGCCAGTTAATTTGAGCAAAAAGTCCTACAAATTTACAAATTATCGGTACAAGCATTGACGATGCACTGGGCGAAATTTATGACAAAATTGCTAGAAATTTAAAACTTGGTTTTCCTGGTGGACCAAAAATTGATTTAATTTGCCAAGAAAAAATACAAAAAAAACTTCAATTAATTGAGTTTACTTTGCCGAAAACTCTTGAAAATCCACTCAATTTTTCATTTAGCGGTCTAAAAACTCAAGTCATAAATTATATTCATCAATTGGAACAAAAAAAAGAGATTAATCCTGAAAAAGTGAAGGAAATAGCAATTTCCTTCCAAAAAACTGTAGTAAAATATTTAAAAAGGCAATTAGATTTAGCTTTAAAAATGAAAAAAAATATAAAAACAATCACACTTGTTGGCGGTGTTGCAGCAAATTCTGAAATTAGAAAATTGATAGAATCATACGCCGAAAAATTCAAAATTGTGATTCCTGAAAAAAAATTTTGTACTGACAACGGCGCAATGATTGCAAAAGCTGCTCAAATTTTGCTTGAAAATAGTGAAGAAAAATAAAAAATTGGGTTAAATTTTGAACCGAAATTTCTCATTTTTTTAATAAAAATCATTGAAAAAATGAGAATCTCAAAAATTCCCTAATTTCGGGGCTTTTTTGTGTTTAAGGAACTTTAATAAATCTAAAAAGTGGAAAAATTTAGGAAAATTTGGTCGATTTCCTACGCCAAATCCACACTTTTCATGTAGATTTGGTCAAAATTAACCAAAAATCATCTCTAAGGTTAAATAAAACTTTCTAAATCAAATTCTTTAAATTAATGAACAAAAACAAAAATAATGACTGAAATTGCAATAATTCCTCAAAAAAGCAAAGCGTAACGGTAAAAATTTGAATATTGTTTTTGACGTTGGTGATTTAAAATCAGATTAGTTTCCGTTGTTTGACGAATTTCCTTGTAAAGATCCATACGTTTTTCGCCAACCCAAACTGTGAAAATTCCTATCGCTGAAATAACATAGGGCAAAAATCAAGTGAAAATTCGGTTGGCAAAATTAAAAATGTCTAAGTTTGCGGATGATTTTTCTCTGAAATACTCTTCAAAAATCAATTTTGTAATCACATCAGCAGAACCGACACCACCAGGCGTTGGAGAAAGATTGTTTGAAATTTGTAATATTGTAAATCCTGAAATAAATTTTAAATATTCAAAAAAATTGACACTTTTGAGAGAGAATCCTGCACTTTCCATTGTCACAATTAGAATAATGAAGGAAAAATTTAGTAAAAACAAGGGTAATTTGTACAAAATTAAAATTTGTGCTAGCAACCTTTTGTTTGCAAGAACTTGCAAAAAATGGTTTTTAAAATTATCAATCAAAAACTGAAATTTAAACTCAAGTCGTTCTTTGTCTTCAATTTTTTTAAAAAAATTAAGATTTAGTATACCAACAAAAATTCTAATCAAAAAATATTGAAGCCTTTTTCAAATTGAAATTACAATAATTATCAACAAAACAAGCAAATTTAGGAAAATGTTTACCGTCAGCCAAATAAAAAAGACAATTTTTTCCCAAGAATCAAAGACAAAAAGATCTTTATAAAAAATCAATGCTACAGGCACAAAAATGAAGCTTACAATCAAATTGAAAACCTGGTGAATTAAGGCATTATAAGTCAAAGTCGCACTAATATTTTTTAGTGGATATTGCTTTCGCTGAAAATATCAATAATAACTTACTTCGCCCCCGAAGGAAAAAGGTGTGGAAAATTGCATAAAGGTTGCAATAAATGAACCAATAAAAAGGTGTCTAAATTTGGTTTTTATTCCTTGGTGATTAAAGATTTTTTTTAATTGAAAGGCTGAACTTATTGTTCAAAATAAAAAAAAGGCTAAAGAACCAATAAAAACTAGCCTGTGTAGCTTATTTTTGAAGAAGAAATCATAAAATTTTACAAAAATTTGTGTTGTCGAGCCATCAGCAAAGCTTGAATTATAAAAGTTGTAAAATAAAATTATCAAAATTACAATGATTGTGGTGATAAAAATTGAAAATTTTAAAATGTTAGTTTTTTGGCTCGTTTTTGTGGCAATTACATCTTTATTTACTAATTTTAATTTGCTTATTAGTGTGTTTTCGCGAAAAATCGCCTGCTTATGGGTATGATTTTTTGCCGAAAAACTCGTAAAAAGTGTTAATTCCTGCTTTGGTTTGAAATAAGTTAAAATATAACTGTCGTTTTTTTGTAAATTAACTTTGATCATGATCAAACGATTGTCGAAATCAAGGTTTTTGATGTTGAAACTTTGAGGCCGAAATTCCTCATCTTTTTCACTCACCAGCAAATTCACAAGTTTATCGAAACTGTTTGGCGAAATTGATAATTTGAATTTGTGGTGAAAAATAAAGTCAACTTCACTTTTTAGGGAACTAATTATTTGAAAAATATCAAGATTTTTTTCCTTATAGTATTCAAAAATTTTCAAATATCAAAGCGCTTGAAATGAAGTGTTTATACCAAAATACTTCATGAATTCAGAGCTTTTTGGAATAAAAAAAACATTTTCAGAATTTATTAGAATAATTTCTTCATTAGTTTCTTCCCTAATTTTGATAATTTCAGTTTCAGGCATTTGTTTAAATTCACAATAATTAAAGATTTTTGCAGAAAAATTTTTTTGAACAAAATCAACAATATATTTGTCAGTTTGATTACTAATCAAAAAATATTTTCCATTTTGCCAGTTAGAGCGAAGAAAATCAAGAAACAAAAGTTGCAAATCTTTTTCTTTAATTATGTTGAAGTTTAATTTTTTGCGAAGAGCAACTCTGATTTTATTTTTTTTTAACCAAAAAATAAAATCGGTTTTAAATTTTGCACCAGTAATAATTTTTTTTCAAATTACCGAATTATCACCAACTTTTTTAATAATTTTTTGGATTGGAAAAATATTTTTAACAGGCAAAAATTTAATACTTTTAGTATCAAAATTATTTTCAATGAAACTTGTTAAAAATCAGGAATCGCGATCATAAAATTGATAAGAATTTGTTAAATTTTGCAGGTCTAGGTTTAAATATCTTTGAAATTCGATGATATTTTTTCAATCAATAGGAAATTTATTTGATTTATTCAAGCTAGTTTTTCTATAAAAAAGATAATTTTTTTCTGTGCGATTAATGAATTTTTCTTCTTCAAAATTCAAAAATTTCATTTTTTCCTTGAAAAAGGAAATTTTCACCATATTTGAATTTTTGGTGGTCCAGTTTACTTCAATATCAATCAAAAAATCGAAATCATTATTGATAAAATAGTGCCGGGCCAAACTCTGTGAGTAGCCACATTTGCTATCGAAAATTAAAATTTGTCTTTCATTTCCTGAATTCAAAATATCAAAAAAAATCGAAGAAAAAGCAATTCCAAAATTATTTGAACTGTGGTTAATAAGAATTTTGGTCATTTTTTTTTGCTTTAAAAAACCAGAAATCGCGCTTGCCAAACTAAAAATGTAACTTTCATTAATGAAATTGGGTTTATTGGAAATGAATCCAATAATTTTTGAATTACTAATTTCAAGCGGCAATTCATAATTAAAGGAAATAAAATTCTCATTTTCAACGAATTCTTTGGGATTGATAGCTATTGATTTCATTTTTTATTCTTCAATTTCACGTTGGGAGGCGAAAAGATCAAAATTTTCTGCTTCCTCATTATTTTCTTGATTTGCGAAAAGATCAAATTCCTTGAATTTTGGCAAATCTTTTGCTGATCTTAGCTTAAAATAATCAAAAAAGCGTGAAGTTACTCCGTATAAAGTCGGATTTCCGGGGCTTGACGCTGTTCCAACTTCCTCAATAATTCCTTTTGCAAGCAAAGATCCAACAATGTAATCTGAGTTTACGCCACCCCGAATTTGCGCAATTACAGATCTGGTTACTGGTTGCTTATAAGCGATAATTGCAGCAACTTCAATGGCTGAATTGGTTAAACGATATTTTCTTTCGTTGCTTACAAAGTCAATAATAAAATGCTTTAAGTCCTTTGCAGTTACAAATTTGAAAACATCATCAAATTCGACAACCAAGATTCCTCTTTTTTGGCGATTAAAATCGACTAAAAAGTCTTTTAAAAGTTTCCTTGCCTCATTAATTTTTGCCAATTTCAGGGCATTTTGCAATTGCTGTGATGAAACACCTTTTTCACCCTGCAAGTACATAATTGCCTCAATTATTCTATTTTTCATCAAAACCTCCTCGGAAAATTGAAATTTCTGAAAATTGTTCTTTTTGCTGCAAATGCAAAACCTGTTTTTTGGCCATTTCTAAAACTGAAATCAAAGTAATTACAAAATGCTTGAGACTTGGAAGTGAAAAAACAGTTGCAAAATCAAGTTCAGGAAATTTTTCCAAAAGATTTTTTACCCACAAAGTTTGCTGATCGGCTGTTACATGAACTTCGGTGGTGGTAATTTTTAAGCGATTTTTTGCTCTTGTGCGATCAAACATTTGCTTCAAAATTTTAAGCAACTGTGGTTGCGAGGAATGTCCGTCCAGCTGACTTGGATCGCTAGTTCTTTTGAAATCAGCGTAATCAGAGACGTTTTTTTCAAAATAATCATTGCGATGTTCCTGTTGTTCCTTCAACATATTTGCAATATTTTTGATTTGTTGATAATCTGCCAAAAGAGCAAGAAATTCCAATTTATCTTGTTCAACCTCAGGTTCTAATTCTTCTTTTTGGTCAAATTGAAGAAGAATTTTTGCTTTTAAATGAACTAAAGTTGAAGCAATCACCAAATATTCGCCGGCAACCTGAATGTTTTTTAACTTCAAATTTTCAATTATTTTTACATATTGACTTGCTAATTCTACCAAGTCAACATCCATAATGCTGATGTTTTTTGACTTAACTAGTTCCAAAAGAAGTTCTAATGGCCCGGAAAAATTACTTAATTTTAAGTCGTTTTTTTCGTTAAAAATCATTATTCCTCACTTTGATAAGAGTCAAAAATTGTTTTTTTAGTTGACAAAAAAAGTGCTTGTTCGCTCTGCGAAAAAACAGTTGCAATTTTAATTGGTTTGTGAATCAAAATTTCAACTTTTTGGACTGTTTTCCGGTTACTTTTTAGTGAATTTGCATTTGAAAAATTAATTGTGATTGGTAAAATTGAAAGCCCATTTTTTTTTGCTGCTGCAAAAATATTTATAGGAAATTCAAGATGATTTTTCTTTGTTGGTTCCTTTGCAAAAAAAATTGCAATTTTCCTTTTTTCACGCACAGATTTCAAAAAATTATTAACTATCAAGACATCTTTTTCTGAATCAGAATTTAAAAAAACTGAATCAATTGTTTCAAAAATTCACTTATTTTTTCGTGTTTTTTCCTTTGAGTGCAAAAGAAAATTTAGAATTGGATTATCTTCATCCTCACCTTTTTTTTGATTCTCAAAAGCAGAAAAAAGAATGTAATAATCAGCAAATGAGTTATGATTTGCAAGTACAATTGCGGCATTTTTTGGCAAATTTTCATAACCAGACACACTTATTTTTATCCGAAAAATTTTCAAAATCATTTTAGAATAGTTCAAAATTAAGTTATTGCGATAATGCGAATTTAATTCAATATTTTTTTTTGTATATTTTTTTCAGGTTGAGCGAATTTTTTTTAGCCTGAAAAATCATATTAGTGAGAAAAGGAAAATTCGTAACTTTATTATCATTTTTTTCTTTTTTAAACTATTTTACCTATATATTTTAATTAAACTCATTTGTGAAGGCCGAGATAAATATATTAAATTATATATTGATTTCAATAAGATCATAGTAAAAATTTTAAAATTGAGATTATGGAGGTTTTCACAGCTTTTTTTGGATAATTTATGGTAAAAGTAGCAAAAAAGGCATTAAAACTATGTCCTATTTCCAATGCTTTTTTTAACATGTTAATTTTAAACTTTACTAACTACAAAATTATGCCCTATTTCCAACACTTTTTTTACCTACTAAAATTTTCCAAAATTTCTAAAAAAATTTGGAAAATGAAGCAACTAACTATAAGAATACCTTTTTGTAAAATTTCTCAAGGTTGCACAAAAATGCTTTTATTTATAGATTTTTACCCAAAAAGTTATTTTGTTTAGTTTGTTTTTAGTTTATAATTTAAGTTGTTCTGTTAAAATCTTACATATTTTAACAACTATAATTTAAAAAAAGCTAGGAAATTATATGTCAAAAATTTTAGCAACGCCAAAAGCGAAAGCAATGGCAAAAGCAGCCAACATTAATCTTGCTGATATTAAAATCAGTGGTCCTAAAATTTCATCAGAGGATGTAGAAAAGTATTTAAATTCGCTCAAAAGCACCCCAGCTCCAGCTCCGAAAGTTACCCAAACAGTGGAAAAACCAGCGCAAGTTGCCCCGAAAACACCACAACTTGAATCTCGCCGTGAACCAATTCCACCAATTCGTAAAGCAATTGCAAGAGCAATGACAAATTCATGAAATTCAGTTGCTTATGTTAATTTAGTAAACCAAATTGATGTCACTTCACTTTGAAATTTACGTAAATTGGTTTTGGAACCAGTGCAAAAAGCAGCCGGAGTTAAACTTACTTTTCTTGCTTTTATTGCCAAAGCGATCTTGATCGCGCTCGCTGATTTTCCAATTATGGCAGCAAAATATGATGAAAAATCAAACGAAATTGTCTATCCAGGAACTCTCAATTTAGGTCTTGCTGTTGATACTGAAGCTGGTTTGATGGTTCCTGTAATTAAAGATGCGCAAAATCTTTCAATTGTTGAAATTGCCAAAGAAATTATTCGCCTTGCAGGTGCCGCACGTGACAAAAAAATCAAACCAAATGAAATGCAGGGCGGATCCTTCACTATCACAAATTATGGTTCAGTTGGTTCACTTTATGGTGTTCCTGTCATAAATTACCCTGAACTTGCTATCGCAGGAGTTGGCGCAATTATTGATTCTGCTGAGGTCAAAGATGGTCAAGTTGTTGCTGCAAAAATTATGCACTTAACAGTTGCAGCCGACCACCGTTGAATTGATGGAGCAACAATTGGTCGTTTTGCCGCAAGAGTTAAAGAATTACTAGAAAAACCAGAAATTTTGGGGATTTTATAATGTATAAGTTCAAATTTGCTGATATCGGTGAAGGTCTTCACGAAGGCGTTGTAGCCGAAATTTATAAAAAAGAAGGTGATCAAGTCAATGAAGGTGACTCACTTTTTTCAGTCGAAACTGATAAAATAACATCTGATATTCCTTCACCTACAACCGGAAAAATTGTTAAAGTTTTAATGGCTGTTGGTGACACAATTCATGTTGGCCAGGAAATTTACTATATTGATGATGGCTCTGGCGCAAGTGTTGAACCAGAAGCTCCTGTTCAAAAAACTGAAGAAGCTCCTGCTGCAGCAGGAGCAAGTGTTGTTGGTGAAGTTAAAGTCAGTGATGATCTTTTAAGTTTTGATTTTGGGTCAAAAAAACAAGTTCCCCAAAATCAAGATGCTGCAAAAATTGACGCAAAAAGTGAAAATTTAGGCAAAATCTACCAAGGGAAAGTTGACAAAGAATTTGATGTTATTGTTGTCGGTTCTGGTCCTGGAGGTTATTTGGCAGCTGCTGAAGCTGGGAATAATGGGCTTTCAACTTTAATTGTTGAAAAAGAATTTTGGGGTGGAGTTTGTCTTAATGTTGGCTGTATTCCAACAAAAGCAATGCTAAAAACTGCTGAAGTCTTTGATTATATTGAACAATTCACTGAATATGGACTCTCAGGAAATTCAGATCTTAAAATTTCCTGAGAAAAAATGCACCAACGAAAAACAGAAGTTGTTAACAAATTAGTTGGTGGTGTCAAGGCAATCGTTCGTTCTGCAAAAGCAACAAGCGTTTTTGGTGAAGCAAAATTCGTGGGTAGCCATGAAATTAGTGTTGATAATCAGGTCTTTCGTGGCAAAAATATCATTCTTGCTATGGGATCAACTGATCGCAAATTGAATTTGCCAGGATTTGCTGAAGGTTACAAATCAGGTGCAATTTTAACTTCAAAAGAAGCAATCAATCTTGAAAAAAAGGCAAAATCAATTGTTATTATTGGTGGTGGAGTTATTGGTGTTGAATTTGCACAAATTTTTGCCGCTGCCGGAATTCAAGTAACAATTTTGCAAAATCTACCGAGATTACTTGCAAACCTTGATAGTGAAATTTCACAAATAATTAGTAAAAATTTGCTTGATAAAGGTGTAAAAATTCTTACAAATTGTAACATTCTTCGCTTTGAAAACAATAAAATTATCTTTGAAATTGAAGGAAAAACTCAAGAAATTAGTGCTGACAAAGTTCTTGTCAGCGTTGGTCGCCAAGCAAATTCTGAAGATCTTGCTGAAATTGGAATTGAACTTGATTCACGCAAAAGTGTTGTTGTCGATGACCAATGCCGTACAAATGTTACTGGTGTCTATGCAATTGGTGACCTTTCTGCAAAAGCAATGCTTGCTCACGTTGCTTATCGCCATGCTGTTGTTGCTGTTGGTGCAATTTTAGGAAAAACTGAAAAATATCAGGACAAAACTGTTCCTGCTTGTGTTTATACTCATCCAGAAATTGCGGTTGTTGGGCTCACTGAAGAACAAGCAAAAGAAGCAGGATTTGATTTTGTTGTTGGTAAAGCAAGTTTTGGACATATCGGAAAAGCAATCGCATCTGGGAACGCTTTTGGTTTTGCAAAATTGATTGTTGACAAAAAATACGGTGAAATAATTGGCGCTCACATAATTGGCCCAGTTGCTACTGATTTGATTTCTGAAATTGTAATTTCAATGGACAATGAGGTAACAATTCATGAAATAGCAGCGGCAATTCATCCTCACCCAACTTATAGTGAAATTATTTGGGAAGCAGCTCGTTCAATTGTTGCAAAATTAAAAAAATAATTTAAACTAGTTTTACTAAAAAGTTTTTAGTCTAGACAAAAAATGGGAAATTTTTTTAAAATTTCCCATTTTTTTATGGATTATAGTTGCTGTTATTTAGTATAATTTTTCTAGAAAAAGTTTAATAACCAAATTTTTTTATCATTTTTGGATCAGAAAATCATTTTTTTGAAACAACAACTTTTGTTTTTAGCACTACTTTTGAACCAAAAATTTCCTCTAATTCTTTTCGGGAATCAGTTCCAATTTTACCCAAAACTGTACCAGCTTTACCGACAACAATTGGTAAATGTGACTTTCTTCCAACATGAATTGTTGCTTCAATTTTGATAAATCTACTATCAGATTCATCAAAATCATCAATTACAACCGCACACTGATGAGGAATCTCATCCTCAAGATTCAATAATATTTGTTTTCGAATGATTTCTTTGGCAAAAAAGCGCGAACTTTGGTCAGTAACATCAACTTCGCTGAAAAAATGATTTGATATATAGGCATATTTTTCAATTTCTGCTAGCAAATTATCACGAAATTCAGTGGAGTTTGTTGAATAAGTGAGAATTCTTTCAAAACCTTCATTTTTCAAAATGGAAATTTTTTCATCGACTTTTAGTTCATCATTTTCAAGGTCAACTTTTGTAATTATTGCAATTTTATTGCTAATTTTACTAATTTTTTCAGCAAGCAACTTGTGATTTTCATCAAAATCTTCATTGATTGGGTACAAAAAAAGCACCAAATCAATTCCGTCAAGAGTTGAATTTATTGCTAAATTCATTGAATTACTTAAATAATTAATGCGTTTATGAAAACCTGGGGTATCAACAAAAATAATTTGAATATTGTTTTTGTTGTAAATTGCATTAATTGAATCACGGGTTGTTTGCGATTTGAAACTAACAATTGAAACAGGAAATTCAACAATTGAATTTACAAGGGAAGATTTGCCAGCATTCGGAAGGCCAACAACGGCCACAAAACAGGTTTTTTTATCCATAAATTTAAAAAAAATCCTTGTCAAATTGTAAAGGAAGTAATTTCTCCAAAGTTTCCTTTATAAATTCAGATTTTGAATTATAAAGGAAAAATTTTAAGTTTTTTGGAAAAAATTCAACACAAACTTGGAGACATTGGCCGCAAGGAACAATAAATTTTTTTGAATTTGGGCTGTAAATATGGATTTCCTGAAAATCATTTTTGCTTTTTCCAGCAAGAATTGCTTGGAAAATAGCAACTCTTTCAGCGCAAACTCCGGCTGGATAAACGGCATTTTCAATATTAACGCCCTCTCAAGTCTGGCCATTTTTGTCAACAAGAATTGCTGAAACTGCAAAATTTGAATAAGGACAGTAAGCTTTTTTACTTAAAATTTCCAATTTTGAAAAAAATTCTTGCATTAGCGCATAATCTCCAATTCTTCTAAGATTTTTTCAACTTTTTCGTGCATGAACTGATTTGTTTTTTCATCCTGGTGATCAAAACCTAATAAATGATACAAACTGTGAGCAAAAAGGTAGGAAAATTCCCTTTTTGTGGAATGGCCATATTTTTTTGCTTGCTCATAAATTTTAGCAGGAGTCATAAAAATTTCACCAAGAAATTTTAATTTAATTCCGTTTTCTTGAATCACCAAGTCATTTGGAAATGACAAAACATCAGGAACATAATTTTTATTTTTATATTTAATTGCAAGTTTTTGAGCCTTTTGCATTGAAATTAGTGTTAAATCTAAATTAATTTCACCAGAAAAATTTTCATATTTGGCAATCAAAGCAAAAATTTTCCTAAAAAGTTTTAAATAATTAAAACTAATCTTACTTTGGTTTAAAAAGTGAATTTTTAGTTGCATTTGTCAATAATTTTACTGCTATTTTACAAAAAGATCAAGAAAAGTTCCATTGTTTTCAAGAAAAAGAGTAGCTGGAATTTGTGTCTTTGGCTTTAATAATAGTGATCTAGTAAATTCTAGCATAAATTCGTTCTGTTTTGTATTAGTAATTTTCATTAATTCTAATCTAATTGTCCGATTTTCAAGCTGAAATTGTACAAACGAGTCTTTGCTAAGTAAATAATAAATATCCGAATTTACCTTTGTGAAGGTTTTTTGATTTTCATCAATTTCAAGGATAAAATTAACTGTTTTGTAAGTTTTAATGTTAAAAAAATAATATAAACTAATTCCCATTAGTGAAATTAGAAAAATGCTAGCAAAAATTGAAACCTTACTGTTTCGATATATTTTTGATATCAAGAATCTCTCCTTCCTCATTTAAAAATCGTTTTGAATGAGAAATTTCTACAAAAATTGCTCTTTTTTGATAAGTTTTAATTGCTTTTTTTAAAAATTCAAAATTTTTTTCATCAATATTTTCAAAAGCTTCATCTAATAAAATAAGATCAAAATTTTGTGTTAGCAATTGCAAAAGAGCAATTATTTGTTTTTGCCCACTTGAAAAATTAGAACCATTATTAATAAATTTAGTATCAAGTGAAATCTGTCAAGTATAAAGCATTTCTTGAATGTCAAAGCGCTGAAAATTACTAATTAAATTTTGAATTTTTTCAGGGTTTTCGTTTGTAATGAATGATAAAACTGAAATACTAGGAAAATAATTTTGTGATTTTATATAGCAAATTCGCTTTCGTAGTTCATTTTTGTCATAATATTTTAAATCCAAATTATTGATTAAAAATTCACCATTATAAACTATTTCCTGGTTTAAAAGTTTCAAAAAAGTTGATTTTCCACTTCCATTTTTGCCAACAACTCGCAAATTATTCTTAATTTGCATCTTTTCAACATGGAAAAGCGTCCTATTACCGTAGTAACTTACACTTAAATCCTTCAATTTAATGTCCGAAATTTTTTGATGATATTTTCCTTTTTCCTCTTTTTCAATGTTTAAGATGAAATTTAAAAGTTCAAGTTCCTTTAAAAAAATTGGTAAATTTGTAACAATATCAACAAATGAAGAAAGGGGGTTTATGAAAAAACTAAAAAAACTAAGGAATAATAGGAGTTCACCAATTGTTAATTTTTTGTCAAAAATTCAAAATGAGGACACAAAAACAATTAAAATTGGAGCAATTGTAAAGATAAAATTGTTAAAACCTGATAAAATGCTTTCTTTTTTTCAAATATTAAATTCAGTTTTTTTATAACGATAGTATTTTTCATCAAATTGGCGTTTTAAATTTTTGTAAACATCTTCGCGCTTTAAATTTTCAATTGAAAAAATCATGTCATTTGTACTTGTCAAGCTGTTTAATTTGTCCTCAAGCAAAAATCGATGATTTAGTGTAATTTTTTTACGAAAAATTACACTAACAAGAAGATAAACAAAACTAATTGCCAAAATTAAGCCGAACATTTTTATGTCAATTCAGACTAAAATTGAAAATGAAATTAAAAAAGTAATAATTTCATTGAAAATATGATAGTAAAAACTTGCACTAAAACCTGCAAAACTAGGGATTAAATTGATTCGTCGAATATAATCATGATTGTCTAGCTTTAAAAGCTGAAAATTTTTCCCCGACTTTAAGGCGTTAAAAAAACGATCAAAAATGTCTTTTTCAATTTGCATTTCAATTTTTTGGATATAAGTTTTTTTAAAAAGATCTTGTAAAACTCGCCAAAAAGCAATTCAAATAAAGAATAAGCAAACCTTCAAAACCAGCGAAATTTGTTGCTGTGGAAGTACTTTATCAATAACTGTTTTTAAAAATAATGATGAAACAAAGTTGCTAACTGCGGTGATAAAAAATAAAAAAAGTAGGTATCAATTACTTTTTGCTTCAAGGAAAAACCACCAATTATTTCAAGAATTAGATTTTTTACTGTTTTTATTGTAATCTAAATCTTTTTGAGCAAAAATTATAACATTTTGGAAAATTTTTGCCATTACTTCATTTCTAATTCGTATCTTTCCTTTTAAAGGGTCAATAACATGAAAAAATCTCCTTGTATTTTTTACTAGCAAAACATAGTGGTTTATTTCTCCTGTTTTGACTAAAATTATTGTTGGTTTGGCCAAGTCAATTGATTTTAAATTGTCATAACTAGCGCCATAAGATTCAAGAATTATTCCAAATTCCTTTGCTAAATGTTCCAAATTAGCAATATTAATACCATCATGTGAATAAAAAGCTTTAGTTTTTAGTGAATTAATTGATAATTTTTTATCATAAAAATGGTGATAAATTGACTGAATTACAGCCAAACCGCAATCTCTTGAATCCTTTTGTAAAAATATTTTCATTTTCTAAACATAATTAATGTAAAATTTATAAATCTAATAAAAAAAAGGAAAGAAAAGGGAAAAATTGTGTCAAAGTTTAGATTTAACCGTGTTTTTTTAATCATCACAGATTCGTTAGGGATCGGGGACGATGGTCACCAGGAATTTTTTGGTGATTCAGGCGCTAACACTTTTTATAGCGCATCAAAAACAGGCGAATTGCGAATTCCATTTTGAAAAAAAATGGGAATCACTAACGTTGCAAAGGTGGAAAATGGTGGTAAAAAAAACAAAGAACCGCTTGCATATGTTTCCAAAATAATTGTCAAATCAAAAGCAAAAGATACGCTTGCAGGACATCTGGAAATGATGGGGATTGAAACTGTCACACCAAGTCCTAATTTTGAAAATGGTTTCCCACCTGAATTAATTCAGGAACTTGAAAAAGCCTTTGATGGCCGAAAAATAATTGGCAATAAATCAATTAGTGGCACTGTGATTTTAAGTGAATTAGGACAAAAATCCATTGAGGAAAACAAGATAATTGTTTACACTTCTCCTGATTCTACTTTGCAAATTTGTGGTCATGAAGAAAAATTAGGGCTTGAAAATTTGTATCGTTTTGCCAAATCAGCGCGGCAAATTTGTTCTTCAAAGCCAGAATGAAACGTTTCAAGAGTGATTGCAAGACCTTTTATTGGCGAAAACGGCAAATTTACGCGCACCTTTAATCGTCATGATTATGCAAATTTGCCACCAAAGTCAATTCTTGATGCATTACAAAAAAAAGGAATTAAAACAATTGGAGTTGGAAAAATTGCTGATATTTTTTCTGGCCAAGGGATTGATGAAATTTATGGTCCTAATAGCGATGAAAATAACATGGATATTGCAATTGAACTTGCACAAAAAATTACAAAAAATGAGTTCATTTTTGTTAATTTAGTCGAATTTGATTCTCATTACGGACATCGCCGCGATGTCAATGGTTATTGCCAGAATTTAAATAATTTTGACATTAAATTAGCAAAATTAGTGAATGCTTTGGATAAAAATGACCTACTTATTATTTCATCAGATCACGGAAATGATCCTCTTTTTCCAGGCACTAATCACACAAGAGAGGCGCTTCCAGTGACAATTTTCTCTAAAAAGTTCACTTCAAAAACTAAAGAATTGAAAAATCCTATTGATTCACTTGCAACAATCGGCAACATAATTGCGCGGAATTTTGGGATTGAATTGGCTAAAATTGGCGAAGATATTTTTGATCTATTAAAATAAATTAAAAAAAGGAATATCATAAAATTGCACTTTGCTTTATAATTAAATTATAAAATAAATTTAAAAGTTTGAGAAAATTATGAGCAAGTTTCAAAAAAAAATTTACCCAAAAATGAAAAATGAATTAGGTAAAGAACAAATTGAACCAACTTCATATCGTTCTGAAAACTCTGTTTTTTTTCAAAAAAATACAGAGTTTTCAGCAAATTTGTACACAAATTTTCAGAAAAAAAATAATTCTGAAAATGAAAATTATGAGAAAAAAAATGAATTTAACTCACATTTTTCAAAGAATGCAAACAAAAATTGTGGTTGTGAAACCAAGATTTATTTTGACGAATTTACTTCTGAAACTAAAAAAAATGAAATGCGAAATCTTTCTAGGCAGCGCACAAAAAGAATGATGAACATTTCACTTGTCTATAGTTGAGAACTTTTTGATAAAAATATTGATATTGATGTTATTAAGGCAAGATATTTTGACTTGACCCAAGATCAGGTTAAACTTCTTTCATTTATTCAACGAAATTATACTTTTTTGAAAAAAGTGATTGTTTTGCAACTAAGATCAAATTGAAGTTGAGAGAGAATTTTCCCACTAATTCGTTCAATTTTGATTGTAGGTGCAGCAGAATTATTTTTTATTGCGCCAAAAATTGTTTTTAATGAATCAATTGAAATTACAAAAATTTTTTGTGCAAAAAACGACACTGATTATTCTTTTGTAAATGCAGTTTTGCAAAAAATTTACGACTATTATGAAATTAAAAATATTTTACGATCATAAAAATAAGTGTGAAATTAAAAAATTCATTAAAAATGAAGTTAAATTTCGCCATTACAAACAAGTTTTGGGCAAAAAATTTAGTTATTTATTTTATTATTTGTCAAAAATTTTAGTTGCTGAAATTCCTAATTCAGAATGCGCAATGCTTGATTTAAAACTAATTAGCAACATTGACAAAATTGAAACTTGAATTTCTTGTGTTGGTTATTTTTCAGAGCTAAACTTGAAATTCAACATTCAAATTTGCAAAAGCTTGGCAACTTTTTTATATTATAGTTGAAAAATTTACTTACAAAAATTCAAGTTTAAGCCAAAATTATTTAACTACGAACACAAAAGACGCAACGCTTTCAACCTTTTGTCACTTGAATGAATTAAAATTGATTCTGAATTCAACAAAAAAATAATTGCTATTCTCAAGAGGTGAAAATAGATGAATTTGGTCGAAAAAATTCAAAAAATGGGTTTTGAAAATGCAGAATCTCTCATTCGTGCTGGTTATGTTAAGGTCAATGATCAAATTTGTTGACTTCCAAGTCAAAAAATTTCCGGACTTGAACAAATTTCGATCAACCAAAAATTTCCCTATGTTTCTAGAGGGGCATTAAAATTGCTTGCGGCTCACAAGCAATTTTTACTTGATTTTAGTAACAAAATTATTCTTGATATCGGCGCCTCTGCAGGTGGATTCACCGAAATTTGCCTTGAAAAAGGTGCGAAAAAAGTTTTTGCACTTGACTCAGGAACTAACCAACTTGACTATAAATTGCGGGTGGATCCGCGTGTGAAAGTGATGGAAAAAACGAACATTAGGCTTGTAAATCCGGCATTTTTTTCAGATTCGCTTGATTTTGTAGTTTGCGATGTCTCCTTTATTAGTCTAAAAAAGGTTTTGGTTGTTGTCAAAAATTTGCTAGAATCAGGTAAATTTTTCCTTGCACTTTTAAAACCACAATTTGAAGCAAGTTCTAAATATGTTGAAAAAGGCGGTTTTGTGAATGAAAAATATCACCAATTTTTAATTAATCGGGTTGTTGAATTTGCAAAAGCTGATTTTGAACTAATTGATTCAATGAAGTCACCAATTAAAGGTTTAAAAGCAAAAAATATTGAATATTTTTTGCTTTTTAGAAGAAAAAATGACAAATTATAAGCGCTTCTTCCCCTTTTCCAACAAAATAATTTATTTAGATTCAGCTGCAATGATGCAAAAACCAAATTTAGTGATAAAGGAAATTGTTGATTTTTACCAGAATTTTGCTGTGAGCACACACTCGCAGAATTCCAAAATAAGCTTTGAAAATAAGGAAAAAATTACTAAGATTCGGCAAAAAATTGCTAAGTTAATCGACGCTGAAGCAAATGAAGTTATTTTTTCCTCTGGTACAACTGAATCAATTAATTTATTTGCAAATATGGTGAAAAAATTTATTAAAAAAGGTGATGAAATTCTCCTTTCACCGCTAAATCACTCTTCAAATTTGATTGTTTGGATTAAAATCGCAAAGGAAAACAGTGCAAAAATTGTCTATAGTACTTCAATAATTGACAAAATTTCAAAAAAAACAAAAATTATTGCTTTTAGTCAAACAAATAATTCGCTTTTAGTGGAGCTTGATCTACATCAAATTTGAAAAGAAGCCGTAAAATATGGTATTTTTGTAGTTAATGATGCCACCCAAGCAATCAATTTTCAAAAGGTTAGCATTAATTTTGCCCATGCGATCGCTTTTAGCGGAAATAAATTTTACGGACCAACTGGAATTGGAGTTTTGGCGGTTAAAAAATCGCTTTTAGACAAACTAGAACCAGTAAAATTTGGTGGCGGAACTGTTGCAAAAGTTAATAATTTAGAAATAATTTATCACGAAGGTGTTAGAAAATTTGAGGCAGGAACGCAAAATTTTGCAGCAATTTGAGGATTAAATGCTGCAATTGATTTTGTTGAAAAAATCACTTTTGTTAAAATTGCAAAAAGATTAGAAAAATTGAGTAAATATTTATATGAAAAATTGGAAAAAATTGAAGGAATTAAAATTTATTCAAAAAAAGGAGACCACATTTTTCTTTTTAATATCAAGGGTTTTCACTCTCAGGACGTTGCTTCATATTTGGGAAACAACAATATTTATGTTCGAAGCGGTAATTTTTGTGTTCCACTACTGAAACAAGTGTTAAAAAATAGCAGTTTCATTCGTGTTTCGCTAGCATTTTACAACGATTTTGTTGATATTGACACATTAATTTATCATTTAGAAAAAAAGGATTTTTTAAATTTTGTATAACGATTTCACCAGAAGACAAAAAATTATTATTGAATCTAATAAAAATTTTAAAGAAAAAAGGCGGGTTTGTCACTCTAATCAATTAAAACGCAACGAAAATTGTGATGAATTCGCACTTGTTGATTTGAAGATTTCACAAGGGAAGGTCACTAAAATTCAATTTTGTGCTCAGGGATGTCATCTTTTAGTTGCATCATGTTTTTTGTTTGAAAAAATTTTGTTTGGAAAAGATGTAAAAAAATCAATTTTTTTGATTGAAAAATACAGAAAAATGATTGATTTTGGTAAAATTGACCCTGACTTGTTAGATTTGAATGCGCTTGTGATGACAAAAAGTCATCCAAATCGTGTTTCTTGCGTGAAAATTGCAGCCGATTTGTTGGAAGAAAAATTAAAAAAATATGGAAAATCCAATTCGAATTAATAAATTTTTGTCAAAAAAAGGGATTGCTTCTCGCCGCAATTCTGAAAAATTAATTCTTGAAAATCGCGTCAAAATTAATGGTAAATTTGCTAAAATTGGGCAATTTGTTGTTGAAAGTGACCAAATTGAAATTGATGGGACCAAAATTGGAAGAAAGCCAAGAATTTATTGATATGCGATAAATAAGCCAAAAAATTGCATATCAAGCCGATTTGACCCTGAAAATCGAAGAACAATCATTGATTTTTTTAACAAAAATACTTATTTATTTCCTGTTGGTAGACTTGATTATGACACAACTGGAATAATTTTAGTCACAAATGATGGTGAGATTGCTCACAAATTGTTGCATCCGAGTTTTGAAATTGAGCGAAAATATTTGGTTGAAACAGACTTTTCTCTTTCAGAAAATGAAATTGACTTCCTAAATACAAGAAAAATTTACTTGGACGGCGTGAAGTCAGTTCAAAAAATTGAAAAAGTTGCCTCAAGAAAATTTCTTGTACAAGTTTGACAGGGTTCAAACCACCATATTAAAAAAATTTTTGCGGTTATCAAAAAAAAAGTTATCAATCTTGAACGAGTAAATTTTGCTGGAATTTCGGTTGGAAAATTAAAATATGGTGAATTTCGGAAATTAACAAATGCTGAAATTAAGTCTTTGATGTTCCAAGTTCAGGATAAAAAAAATTATGATTTTGCCAAAAAAAGTTCTAAAAAAATTGGTTTCAAAAATTAAGCGCTTATCAACCCTTGCTTAAATTGATTTTTGATAAATTTATATGAAAAATTAGACGATTTTTTTAAATTTTTCTACTTTTTCACAATTATAACGATTTTAAAATTTTAAAATTTTAAAAGTACACATTTTCGGCACTTTTTGTGATCCTCTTTTTAAGGGTTTTACCTTATTATAAAAAATTAAAAAATGATTCGAAAAACTCGTCGCATGACACCATCTTTTTTAATTTTTGACCAATTACACATGAAAATGCTGTCTGGAAAATTGAAAATTGACTAGATTTTACTAAATTTTCCACCTTTTGAGTGGTTTTATCAATCTAAATTTGAAAAAATACCTTAAAACCAAGGATTTTTTATAGTTTTCAATTTTTAGCAAAGGTTGCAAAAACCACATAACTAATAAAGTTTAAAAATCAATGCTTTTTACTCCAAATTTGTTTTGATCTTTTGATAAATAACATCAAAAAGTGTCAATTTTTCAAAATATCTTTTTGTTTCTATGATATAATTTTTACATTTAATTTATAAATACAATAGTAGAAGTTTTAAAAAGGGGGGTGGCAATGTCAAAAGATTATCAAGCAGAAAGTATTGTCACCCTTGAGGGGCTTGAAGCTGTTCGGAAAAGACCGGGGATGTACATTGGTGGAACAGGAATTGAGCCACTCCACCATTTAATTTGAGAAATTGTTGACAATGCAGTCGACGAAGCTCTTGCTGGCTTTGCATCAAAAATTTTGATTACTATTATTGATGATCACAAAATTAGCATTGAGGATAATGGTCGTGGAATTCCGGTTGGAATTCACCCAAAACACGGTGTTTCTGCTGCCGAAGTTGTTTTGACAATTTTGCATTCTGGCGGGAAATTTGGTGGTAAATCCTACAAAGTTTCTGGTGGTTTGCATGGAGTTGGTGCCTCCGTTGTTAATGCACTTGCAAAAAATTTGCAGGTTTTTATTAAGCGTGATGGAAAATTGTGGTTCCAAGAATTTGTCAATGGCGGTAAAAAACTTGCCGATTTAGCAGCAATTGCCGATTTAGATGAAGATACAACTGGAACACAAATTATTTTTGAACCCGATTTTAACATCATGGAAAAAAATAGTTTTCATCTTGACCGAATTCTTGACCGAATTCGTCAAACTGCCTATTTAACTCGTGGTCTTGAATTTGAAATCATTGATAATCGAACCGGGTTTAGAAAAAATTATCGTTTTGATGGCGGTATCTTAGATTATGTCACTGAGTTGACAAAAAATGACCAAAAAATAAACGATCAAATTATTTATGTAGAGGATGAATTTGAAGATAACGACAATACGATCAAAGTTGAAGTTGGACTTTGTTATGTTAGTGATGAACATAGCAAAATCTTGAGTTACACCAATAATATTTATAATCAAGAGGGTGGAACTCACGAAAAAGGTCTTTTTGATTCCCTTTGGCGCATTTTAAATAATTACGCTTTAAACAACAAACTTATCCGTTCAGAGGCGGATAAGTTTGACAAACAAGACATAAAAGACGGCCTAGTTTCAATTGTTTCAATCAAGCATACCAATCCAATTTTTGAAGGACAAACAAAAGGAAAATTGAACAATCCTGAAGTTCGCCAGTTTGTAAATAGAGCTTTCAGTGCAGTTTTTGAGCGTTTTCTTGCCGAAAATCCAGATCAGGCAAAAAGGATTATTGATCGCAATTTACTTGCTCAAAAAGCTTCACGTGCTGCAAAATCTGCACGTGAAGCAGTTAAGCGAAAATCAATTTTTGACATTGGAACTTTACCAGGAAAATTAGCTGATTGCTCTACAAAAAATCCTTTGGATGCTGAACTTTATATTGTCGAGGGGAACTCAGCTGGTGGAAGTGCAAAAATGGGTCGTGACCGCCATTTTCAGGCAATTTTACCTTTAAGAGGAAAAGTGATAAATTCACATCGTAGTCAGCTTGAAAAAGTGTTGAATAACGAGGAAATTTTGTCAATGATTGCCGCCTTTGGAACAGGAGTTGGCACCGAGTTCAACATCAACAAGATTCGCTATCAAAAAATTATTTTAATGACTGATGCTGATTCAGATGGTTCACACATTCGCTCACTTTTACTCACTTTTTTGTATCGCTATTTCCGTGAATTGATTGAGTTTGGCTTTATTTATATAGCAATTCCGCCACTTTATAAAATTACAGTTAATAAAAAAATAACTTATGCTTACAATGAAGGCGAAAAAGAACAACTTTTAAGTCAAATTGACAATAACAATACCAAATTTTCGGTGCAGCGTTATAAAGGTCTTGGGGAAATGAATCCCGAACAACTTTGGGAAACAACAATGGATCCGCAAACTCGAAGGATGTCGCAGGTACAAATTCATGATGCCGAGCAAGTCGCGCAAGTTTTTGAATGCCTGATGGGTGAAGATGTTACTCCACGGAAGATTTTTATTGAGGAGAATGCTCAATATGCCAAAATTGATGTCTAAGTTATTGTTTTGGTAGATTTAGTAGTATTAAATTTTTCTTCTTTTTGACTAAAAAATGCTAATAAATTTGTTTTTGTTAGCATTTTTGCTTTTTTTTTTTTTTTGGTTTGGTATAATTTTTTTAGAACTTTAACTTTTGTTCTTTTGTGAAATTTTCTTTAATTTAAAATTCCCAAAAAGAGAGCAAAAATGCTTTCAAAAAGTGAAAATTAGCAAAAAACCGCTTTATTTTGATTAACTGGAGGTTAATTTATGAATAAATTTTTAAAATCAAGGACGTTCCAAATTGGACTTGCGACTGGTATATTTAGCGTTGGTGTTTTTGTTACTGTTGTTAGCCTTGCTTCAACGATTAAATATAATGCTGAAAATCCACGAAAACAAGCGAATGATTTTGCCCAAAAAATTACCAATTTGGCTTTTAGCTCCGAAGCTTTTGATGCGAATTCTGACTACCAAACTGTCAAAAATTCACTTGTTGATTCAAACAACCAAATTAAAGATCAAGAAAGCGCGATTCGTTACTTTTCCTACTTTACAAAAAATGGTGAAAATCTAGAAAAAATTGACTTGTCTAATAAAGAGTACAGTGAAAAGCACCTTAATTTCCGGATTCTTGAAATTATTCCTGACGATATAAATCAGAATTTTCTTGTTAAATTTCAGGTTAGTCAAGCGCTTGAAAATGGTGATGTTGCAAATTCTGACATTTTTCAGCAAACTGTTGCCTTCGCCAGAGAGGGCAAATTTTTAATTGCTGAATTTAATTCAACACTCAAAAAAATTACTGATAAATTAAATGAACAAATTCAAAATTTAACCTCTACTAAAGTTAGCAACTTTGTTGACCAAAAAAATGCTGCAGGCACAAACAATACCGTAAACCCGGCATCTTTACGTCCAATTGACTTTCAAAATGATCTTAATACAGCAATAAATTCTAGCCAATTAAACACAAAACTCGCTAGTTATTTTCCGACCTTGAAAAATCTTGTTGATAGTCTAAATGCTTTGCCTGAGAATAAAATTCCAAACGATACTGCTAAAATTTTTGATTTTAGCTTTGTCAAAGATCGTTCTACCTACCAATTTGTTGGTCTTCAAGACCAAATTCCGGTACTTTTTTTGGAAGCAAACTTGACAAACGCGGCTCGCAACCAAATTGGTGAGTCTGCAATCAACCTCAAACCAATCATCAATGTAATTAAAATTGTCAAAAAAAATAATTCTTCTTATTTTTTAGATCTAAATGATTTTATCAAAAATTTAAATCTAAAAAATCCGGAAAAAACTGATTTTAATTCAACTGAAATTAGTAAAATTTTTGCTCAAGAATTTTTAGCAAAAATTAAATCTGGATTTTTTGGAAATCAAACCAAAAAATCCATGAACACAGAGCAAGAAATCAAGTCACTTTTGACTACAAAGGAACTCAAATTTGACTTTGGTAAGTTCAAGGAAATGTTCAAAACAAAAGATACCACGGGACTTGGTTTCACTTTTGATACCCAAAAAGCTTTTGTAGATCCTGTTAATAAAACTAGCCTTGTGATCCCTTACGAAATTGCTGTTCATGGTGGTTTTTTTGCCAAAGAAGGTTCAAATCAAGAGGTTGCCACCAAAAAAGGTGAATTAAAATTGATTGGTTTCAAATCAGTTGAAAAAAGCGCTACAACACCAACTTTGCCAGCGCCAAATAGTGAAATTTTTAAACAAAAATTTGTTGAAGGAATTGATAAAGCTAAAGAAAGACAAGCTTTATTTGACTTTGGCGGTACTCCTCGTTCTTCTCTACGCAAGCTTGCAAAAGAAGAATTTGAGGAACTTTTTAAGGCGCCAGCAGATGAAAAGAAACTTAATAAATTAAGAGAAGTTTTAGCCAAAAATTACGATTTTAATTTTGCTCCCTACTTTTCGCTAGTTGATTCCTGGACCGGTAAATTGAGAATCCCAACAATTGCTGACATCCAAAAGTTTACTAAAGATCAAAGAGAAATTCTTCGTAATAAAGGTTTGGCAGTTCTTGATTCACGTGAATTTCTTCGTGATGGCCACCAAGTTGCCAGTTTTTTTCAAGATTTGCTAACAAAAGACCAAAAAACAATTGTGACAACACTTTTTGAGCTTACCAAAAAATTTGGATTACTTGATGAAAGCAAGGATTTACCTGAAGATCTTTTGAATGCAAAAGATAATCTTTTTAGTGCTGCAAAAAAAATTACTCTTACAAATACAACCACTGAACCTAACAAAAACGAAGTCAAATTACTCTCATTTAACGATGTTTGAACCAATTTTGAAGAAGGTGGAATTGGATTTTACGGGACTTTGGGTTTGCCGCAAGAAATTAAAAGTAAAGTTGACAGCCTCACCAGTGACAGCGTGATTTTCGCTGAACTTAAAAAAGAATCACTAGTGAAAAAAGGAATGGCTAAACCTGTAGCAGTAGATTCTGTTTCCACAGAAAATAATAAAAAATTGACAGAATCAACAAAATTTACCACTTTT
Source organism: Mycoplasma sp. 'Moose RK' (assembly GCF_015708155.1). GTDB lineage: Bacteria > Bacillota_I > Bacilli_A > Mycoplasmatales > Metamycoplasmataceae > Mesomycoplasma. Next base: position 652,315 of record NZ_JADDYD010000001.1, on the reverse strand, counting down.
GGTGACATTTTGCTAGCTTTTTTCCTCAAAGCAGCTCAATTTGATAATTTTTCAGCTTGAGCCAAACTTGACGATAATCTCAAATACACTTTGGTGATTGAAAAAGGGAACGAGCTTGAAGACAAAAATAAAAAGGAAACTGTTGATGAAGAAGTTAAAAAATTAACTGAAGCGATAAAAAAAACAGAGGGGACTTCTAACCAAGGCAAAAAAGCCGAGGGTGCTCAGAACCAAGGCAAAAAATCCGAAGGTGCCCAAAATCAAGGGAAAAAAGCTGAAGGTGCCCAAAATCAAGGGAAAAAGGCTGAGGGTGCTCAGAACCAAGGCAAAAAATCCGAAGGCGCCCAAAATCAAGGGAAAAAATCCGAAGGAGCCCAGAATCAAGGGAAAAAGGTCGAGGGTGCCCAAAATCAAGGCAAAAAAGAAGAATATCTTCCTGTCAATTTCAAATTTAGAATTGAATATGCTAACCAAAATGCTGATTTAGTTTTCACGACCCCTCCTACCAAAATGTTTTTGGAGTTGGAAAGTGAAGAAGAATACAAGAAAAACAAAGTAATTAGAGAGCTTGATGAGGTTATTTCAGCGATTCCACAGGAATTTTCAGAAACAACTTTAGAAGCAACAGCGTTTGATAATTTGAAGTTTCCGAAATCCGAAGGCGCTCAAAATCAAGGGAAAAAGGCTGAGGGTGCTCAGAATCAAGGGAAAAAATCTGAAGGTGCTCAAAATCAAGGCAAAAAAGCCGAGGGTGCCCAGAATCAAGGGAAAAAAGCCGAAGGAGCCCAGAATCAAGGTAAAAAAGCCGAGGGTGCCCAAAATCAAGGCAAAAAAGCTGAAGGTGCTCAGAACCAAGGCAAAAAATCCGAGGGTGCTCAGAGCCAAGAGAGTGAGGATTCAATTTCTGTATTTCTTCCTGAATTAGGTAAAAAAATCGATGATTTCCTTACCAAAAATTATAGTGGGAAAAATTATAAAACCAAAGTTGAGAGTATCGAATCACTTCTTAACAACCAGACTGTAAAAGTTGTTTTGTTCAGACTTCAAGCGCAAACTGAAGGTGCTCAGAACCAAGGCTCTCAAATTTCTAGTTTAAAATTCAAAATTATTGTAAATAAAGGTGCCAGGAGTACGGCCAGCAACATCTCAACTAAGTAAATAATAAGTAAATATAAGAACTAAATTAAAAAAGGAAAAACATGAAACTGTTTAAAAAACCAATTTGAATTATAACAACTATTTTAGGAACCACAATTGCAATTTCAGCAGTTGTAGGTACTGCTATTGGAATAAAAGCTTATAATAATTCTTATTATTCAATTTTAAATGAGAAGCCCGCCTTACTAAAAACGCAAGTTAATTCAGCAATTTCAGCTGAAGAATTTGCCAACATAGTCAAAGATTTGAAAGTAAAATCTGGTTCAACAAAAATTTCTGCTAAAACCGCACTTGCACTTGCAAAAAGTCAACTTTATCACCTTGATTTAACAACATTTTTTGATTTTGAAACTCTAAAATCAAAAGGTTTTGGTGTTAGTCTTGATTTTTCACAAGCTGAAGCCGCAGGCACAGTAATCAAAAAAGTTGTTGTTTTTGCAAAATCAAGAAAAGACCAAACCACTTTTTCTTTGGCTGTTGAACTTAAAGGTTTTGCTGAAAATGACGGTTCTAATGGTGATTTAAGTAAGTTTCAATTAGATTCTACAAAATCTTTTGCAAACATTATCAATGGAATTTATACTGCTACTGAATTTAAACAAAAATTAGAAGAAAATTTTGAAAATGCAAAACAAATTAGTCTTTTTGCACGTTTAGAAAGCGCCCTAATTGATTCAGGAGCAACACTTTCGCTTTATAATTCGCTGGGTGCGCCTGTTTTCATTGGTGATAATTTTGAACTTGAACCAGTTTTGGTTGGAAAAAAATTGAGTCTTCTTGAAAAAGACGGCAAATTATTTTTGCAAATTAATCTCAAAGATAAAATAGCAAACAAAACTCAAAAACACGATTTAGAAATTCGCGGACTTGCCGAAAAAGCAAAATTAGCTCAGGAATTAAAGGTTTGGTTTGAAAAAAATCTTGCTAATCAAATTGAAATTAAACCTGAAGTGCAAAAAGTGATTTTAAAAGAAAATGTAAGTCTTACTGATCTTTTTTATGGTTCAGTGAGTGGAACTGAGTCACAAAAGCTAAAAACTAAAACTTTTGATCAACTTTTTGAAGTGCTTCAAAAAAGTTTCGAAGTGGAAACAAAAACCTTCGGAACTTATGATGTAACAATTACAAAAACTTCAGTTGCTGAAAAATCAAAAATCTCTGAAACTGATGTGACAAAATTGCAAAAAGAGAAAAAATTGCGCCTTAATTTTGAAATTGATATTAAACGCCTTGATTCAAAAGTTGCCACAAAGATCACTTCAAGCGCTGATTTAGCAATCGATTTAAATAAATATGAACGTGCTTTGGGCTCAATTTTTGGTTCACTAAATTCATTTCAAACTTTTTCAATACCTGAAAATCCAACTCGTGCTCTGACTTCAAATGATATTAAAACCACAATTGACCAACTTTTTGAGTTAGCAAAAAATAATTCAAAAGCCGATGAACCAAACGATGAAATTATCACAAGAGTTTACTTTCTTGATCATGGAAAATACCCAAGTGAAGAGGAAAAAACAAAAGCAAAAGCTGGTCTGAAAACAGCTATTGCTGAAGCAAAAAAAAGAGTAGAAAAAGAACTTGGGACACCAGCAAAACCAGCACCAGCAAAACCAGCACCAGCAAAACCAGCACCAAGCGGTAGCGCTGCAGCAAGTGGAGGTTCGACTCAGGCAACTTCTGCTTCGCATTCAGCGACTATGACAAAAGTTTCACTTTTTGCAGATGAAAAAAAACCACAAAATACCCTTGAAAATAGTTCAAATACTAAAATTGGAACAAACGTTTGAACAACAATCAACGCGGCTTCAATTTATGATTTGAAAGGGGTTAAAACTGAATATAAAATTGAGGATATTGGTACTGATTTAGTTTTTGATTTTAAATTGATTTCTACAACTGATGATTCAATTCTAGCATCTTCACAATTAGTTATAAATAATGTAATTGATTCAACAAAATCTGCTTATGATGTTCTTCAAAAGTACAATCCAACTTTATTTTTGGAGCCAACTGGTGCAAAAATAAAGGAAAAAGACGATAAAAAAACTTTTGAAATAACTGATCCAATCAACAAAAAATTAGTTTTTACAACAACTGGAGCTACCAAAACTAAGGATGGTTTGGAGTTAAGTCAACCTCTAAAATATGGTGGAGAAGAAAAGACCTTAGCACAGGTTTCTGAAATTTCACAAGTTTTTCCCCGTCTTCAAAAAACAATAACACAACTTGATTCTGGTGCAATTTATCTTGCTTTTAGCGCAAAAAATATTTCTGATAAGAAACAGCATTATCTCCTTTCTGACAAGAGTGGAAAAGGGATTTTTATTCAAAAAATGGAAACTTTAAAGACAAAAAAACCTTTTTTTGTCGTTGGAATGGACTATAAACAAATTAGCGGTTACGTGTATTTAAGGTCAGCAATTTGGTCGCCCAGACCTGGACACCTTTTGCTGCCTTTAAAGGGTGGAATGAAGTCAACTGATAAACAGCAAATTTTAGTAACTTCTGGGTTTCCAAGAAGTTTAACACCAACTTCAGATTCTGAAGTTACAACTGGCAAACCTGAAATAACAGGAGTGCAAGCTGGCGGTACTATTTCCTTGCCTTTTGAAAAAAACCCAAGTATTTCAGTTTTCGGAATTGTCTCACCTTCAAAAACTGAATCAAAATCTGAAACCCAACAAAAAACTCCGGAACTCCAGGACATCACAAATAATGTTTATTTTAATCAAAGCACCTATCACCCTGAAGATCAGGAACCAGATAAAAATGAAAACGGTGGCGGATTAATTCAAGAAAATGAGAACCTGCTGCTTGAAATTATCAAAACACCTTACTCAATTAAAGTTAGTTTATTTTCTTCAAACACCAAAGATCCAAAAAATTATAAAGAGGTTGGTGTTTTAATTTACAATATAGATGCGTCAGGAAAATGAAATCCCTTCCCAAATTTCTTTAATTTGGATTGAACCAATATTGGGCCAAATCCAGTTTCCGAAACTACTCAAGATCAAGGCAAAAAAGCCGAAGGAGCCCAAAATCAAGGGAAAAAGTCCGAAGGAGCTCAAAATCAAGGGAAAAAAGCCGAAGGTGCCCAAAATCAAGGGAAAAAGTCCGAAGGAGCCCAGAACCAAGGTAAAAAAGCCGAAGGAGCCCAAAATCAAGACACTTCTCAATCCCAAGCTAAAATCACCCTGAAGGCGCTAGCAGTTTTTGACGACCCTAACTTTACAACCAAGAATTACGACGTTGCGCGTAGCGAGATTTTAAGATCATTTATTGATGCTTATATTAAAAAATAATAATATAACTTAATCACCAAGGGCGCTTGCCCTATTAATTCTGGAAGAGCTAATAAATTTTTATTAGCTTTTTCCTTTTTTTTTTTTTGGTTTGGTATAATGTATTGAAAGTTTCTTTATTAAGTTTTTGTTGTACTTCCCTCCAAAATGTTTAATTTTGAAGGGGAAAAAGTGGAAAAATTAATGAATTTTCGAAAAATTTTAAAAAGTTGAAGATGCAAGCAAAAACTTATTTAATGTGAACAAGGAGGTTGACTCATGAAAAAGTTTTTACAATCAAAATTATTTATAATTGGACTAGCCACCAGTGTGGCTAGTTTGGGAATTTTTGGCCTTGTTGTTGGACTTACTTCAACAATCAAATATAATGCCGAAAATCCACGTAAGGTTGTAAATGAATTTGCTGCAAAATTGACCAATTTGTCTTTTAGTCTGAACGCTTTTGATGCAAATTCTGACTACCAAACTGTCAAAAACTCGCTTGTTGATTCAAGCAACCAAATTAAAGACCAAGATGGTGTTGTCAATTATTTTTCCTATTTTAGAAGAAACGGTGAAAATTTAGAAAAAGTTGACCTTGCTGACAAAGAAATAATTGCTAAAAATCTCAGTCTCAAAATTATTGAAATTGTTCCTGATGATGGAAATCAGAATTTTCGTGTTAAATTTCAGGTTAGCCAAGTACTTGAAAATGGTGATGTTGCAAATTCAGATATTTTTGAGCAAACCGTTGTATTCGCCAAAGAATCTAAATTCTTAATTGCCGAATTTAATTCAACACTCAAAAAAATTACTGACAAATTAAATCAGCAAATTCAAAATTTAGTTTCTAACAAAAGTAGTAGGTTTGCTGATGCTCCTTCAGCATCTCAAAGTATAAAAGATACAAGAAATCCTGCATCTCTCCGCCCAATTGACTTCCAAAATGAACTTAACACAGCCATAAATCCAAGCCAATTAAACACAAAACTCGCTAGTTATTTTCCCAGTTTAAAAAATATTGTTGAAACCTTAAACGCTTCACCTGAAAATAAAATTCCAAATGACACTGCTAAAATTTTTGATTTTAGTTTTGTCAAAGATCGTTCTACCTACCAATTTGTTGGCCTTCAAGACCAAATTCCGGTACTTTTTTTGGAAGCAAACTTGACAAACGCGGCTCGCAACCAAATTGGTGAGTCTGCAATCAACTTCAAGCCAATCATTAACGCGATTAAAATCGTTAAAAGTGACAAATCTTCTTATTTTTTAGATTTAAATGATTTTCTGAAAAATTTAGATTTAAAAAATCCGGAAAAAACTGATTATTCTGCGTCAATTAACAAAATTTTTGCACAGGAGTTTTTAGCAAAAATTAAATCCGGATTTTTCAAAAATCAAGCACAAAAATCTGGTGCAACAAAAAAGGAAATTGAAGAACTTTTGAAATCCAGAAAAATTGAATACAAGTTCGGAAATTTCACCGATATGTTTAAACAAAACCCTACCGAAGGTCTTAATTTCACCTTTGATACCCAAAAATCATTTGTGGATCCAGAGGATAAAACTAGTGTTCACATCCCTTTTGAAATTTCAGTTCAAGGTAAATTTTTTAGCCAAAAAAGCAGTGAACAAGAGGTTGGGACCAAAAAAGGCGATCTAAAATTAGTTGGATTTAAAGGAATCCAAAGAGCAAATTCACCTGAATTTCCAAGTTTAAATGCTGAAATTTTCAAACAAAAATTTGTCCAAGGAATCGAAAAAGCTAAGGAAAAGCAGGATTTATTTGCCTTTGGTGGAAAACCTCGTCCTTCTTTGGAAAAACTTGCAAAAGCAGAATTTGATGAACTTTTCAATAAAAATGTTGATGAAAATACTAACAAATTAAAACAAGTTTTGCAAAATAATTATGATTTTGACCTTGACCCTTATTTTTCACTAGCTGATTCTTGAACCGGTAAACTGAAATTACCAACTATTGGTGACATCAAAAAGTTTACTAAAGATCAAAGAGAAATTCTTCGTAATAAAAATTTAGCTGTACTTGATTCACGTGAATTTCTTCGTGATGGCCACCAAGTTGCCAGTTTTTTTCAAGATTTGCTAACAAAAGACCAAAAAACAATTGTGACAACACTTTTTGAGCTTACCAAAAAATTTGGATTACTTGATGAAAGAAAGGATTTGCCTGAAGATCTTTTGAATGCAAATGATAATCTTTTTAGTGCTGCAAAAAAAATTACTCTTACAAATACAACCACTGAACCTAACAAAAACGAAGTCAAATTACTCTCATTTAACGATGTTTGGCGTGATTTTAGTGAGGGCGGAATTGGATTTTACGGCACTTTAGTGTTACCAACAACAATTAATGAAAAATTAAAACCACTTGCAAGTGATAGTGCAATTTTTGCGGAGTTAAAAAATCACTTGTTGATTAAGCAGGATTTAAAGGCAACTCCAGCTGCGGTTGCAGCAGCCATTCCTGTTGCATCTGAAATTACAGAAAAAAAATTGACTGAAGGGGTAAAATTTACCACTTTTGGCGACATTTTACTAGCTTTTTTTCTTAAAGCAGCTCAATTCGCTAACTTTTCAGCTTGAGCCAAACTTGATGACAACCTAAAATATACCCTAATTTTTGAAAAGGGAAATGAAACTGATTCTACAAAAGAAACTGTGGATAAAAAAATTGAAGAATTATCAAATGCAATAACAACTCCAAAGGAACCAGCTCCAACAACTCCAAAGGAACCAGCTCCAACAACTCCAAAGGAACCAGCTCCAACAACTCCAAAGGAACCAGCTCCAACAACTCCAAAGGAACCTCAATACATTCAAATTAAATTTAAATTTAAACTTGAATATTTAAATAAAAAAAGTGATTTTAGTTTTTTAACCCCAGTAAACAAGGTATTTCTGGAGTTGGAAAAAGATGATGTTTATAAACAGCACAAGGAAATTAAAGAACTTAATAAAGTTGTTTTGTCAATTCCACAGGAATTTTCAGAAACCACAATTGATGAAGACAGTTTTTCAAAATTGACCTTTCCAAATGTTCAAACCCCACCTTCAACTGGAGAAAACTCTCTTTCAAAACTTCTCCCAGAATTTGGCAAAAAAATTGAAGAGTTTCTAAAAAAAGAAAAATATGAAGCAAAAATTGAAAGTATTTCACCACTTGCCAACAACTCTGATGTAAAAATTGTTCTTTTTAGAATTAAAAAAACTGCTGAAGGAGCTCAAAATCAGGGGAAAAAAGCTGAGGGAACGCCAAATCAAGGTAAAAAAGTTGAAGTTCAAGAAAAACTTTCAAGTTTAAAATTTAGAATCGTTGTTAAAAAAGGCGCAAAAAAAGCTAATGCTCCCAGGAGCTCCGAAACCAACAGAGGCTCCGAAACCAGCAGCGAACCCGCAACCCGCTAGTTCTTCTAATGCTGCAAAATAAAAAGGTAAAAAATATGAAATTAGTTAAAAAACAAATTCTAATTATTGCGTCAGTGTTAGGTTCAGCCTTGGTTTTTTCGGGAGTTGTTGGCACTGCAATTGGTATAAATGCTTACAAAAAGTCTTATTATTCAATCTTAAATCAAAAACCAGCAGAACTCAAAGTGGCCGTAAAATCGACAGTTTCTCCTGAAGAATTTGCTGGAATTGTTGCCAATTTAAAAGTTAAAGCTGATGCACCGAGGGTTTCGGCAAAAACTGCGCTTGCGCTTACAAAAAATCAACTTTATCAGTTTGATTTAACAACATTTTTTGATTTTGAGCCCCTAAAATCAAAAGGTTTTGCTGTTAGTCTTGATTTTTCACAGGCTGAAGTTGATAAAAATTCAATCAAAAAAGTTGTTGTTTTTGCAAAATCAGAAAAGGAAAAAAATATTTTTTCTTTGGTAACTGAACTTAAAGGTTTTGCTGAAAATGATGGTTTTGACGGTGATTTAAATAAATTTTACCTTGATCCTTCAAAATCTTTCGCTAGCATTTCCAATGGTTTTTTTACACCTTTGGAATTTCAGCAAAAATTACAAGAAAACTACCAAAATTCTTGGCAAATTAATTCTTTTGTGCGTTTAGAAAACGCTCTAATTAATTCAGGAGCAACACTTTCGCTTTACAATTCATTGGGTTCACCAATTTTTATTAGTGATAATTTTCAACTTGAGCCAGTTTTAGTCAAGGAAAAAACTCAGGAAAAACTGAGTTTTTCCGAGCAAGACGGAAAATTATTTTTAGACCTTGAATTAAAGGACAAAATAACCCAAAAAAGTGTTAAATATAAATTAGAAATTCGTGGTTTGGTGAGTAAAGAACAATTGTCGCAAGAACTTGAGTCTTGATTTGCAACAAATCTTGAGGACAAAATTCAAATTAAACCTGAAGTTCAAAAAGCAATTGTGGATGACAACACCAGTTTCATTGATTTTTTTTATGGTTCTAGTGCCAAAAATGGAAACCAAACCCAAAAATTGGCCAATAAAAAGGCTTTTTCAGATATTTTCTTAATTCACCAAAGTGATTTTGATGTCAGAACAAAAAATTTTGGCACTTATAGTGTCAAAATTATTCGTCCAGAAGTTGTCCAGAAAAATGAAATTTCGCCAACAGAGCTTGCGAAGTTGGAAAAAGCGAAGAAAATTCGTTTTGTTTTTCATGTTGATGTCAAACGACCTCAAGCAAAAATTACCTCAAAACTCGCTGTTCCCGTTGATTTAGAAGTAGATCTAAGCAAATATGAACGAGTTTTGGGGCGGATTTTTGGCTCAGTAAATTCAGTTCAAACTTTTTCAATACCTGAAAATTCAACCCGAATTTTGTCAACAAAGGAGATTAAAACCACAATTGACGAACTTTTTGAGTTAGCGAAAATACCATCTAATTTAGAAAATCCAAGTGATGACGTTGTTGTCAAAGTTTATTTGCTTGATCATGGTCGTTATCCATCTGATTCTGAGAAAAAAATAGCAAAAGATGCCTTAAAAAAGGCAATAATTGCTGCGAAGACAAAGGGTGAAAAGGCAGAAAATGCTGCACCAAAATCAAAAAATGACTTACAAAGCAAGACCTCAAAAAATGGTGCCAAAAGTCAGGAAACTAAAAACGAAAATGATGCTGAAAAAAAGGAGCCAAAATCCCTTGATTCAATGAAACCTGCAAAAGCGAAAGTGAGCGCTTTTGCTGATATAGAAACTGAAAATCAATCAGCAAATTTAGCACAAAATTCTGAATCTGGAATTGGTACTAACATTTGAAAAGCAATTAATGCTGCTTTAATTTATAATTTAAACGATGTTAGTGCTGAATACCAAATTAAGACTATTGACGCTAATTTGGTCTTTGAGTTCAAATTTGTTGCAAAAAGTGACAAAAATAGGGTTTTAGCGTCTTCACAATTGATTATTAACAACGTAATTAACTCGCAAAAATCTGCTTATGATGTGATTAAAAAGTTTAATCCAAGTCTCTTTTTAGAACCAATTAGCGCAAGATTTAAGGCTGATGTATCCAAAAAAACCGCCGAATTGGCTGATCCTGCCAACCAGAATTTGCTTTTTAAATCTGAAAGCGCAACTCTAACCCAAAATGGGTTAGAGTTGACACAGCCTTTGAAATTTCAGGTTAAAAACGACCTGAAATTGCGCACAGTAGAACCACCAAACCGTGACGATTACGGTGATTTTAAGTACACACCAAAACCGCAATCGCGCTTGGATTCAGGAGCGCTTTACTTGGCCTTCAATGCCAAAAATATTTCTGATGGAAAACAACATTATTTGCTTGCAGATAGTAACAATAAGGGTATTTTCATCCAAAAAATGCAAACAAGCGATAAAAAAAGCTTTTTTATAATCGGCATGGACTATAAATTCATCAGCAAATATTCTTTGTATGGTTGAGGAACAAATAAAGGTATGCCTGAAGTTCAAGGAAACTTGTTTTTATTACCTTTTTCTAATAAAATTAACCAAAAATTACTGGATGAACAGCAAATTTTGGTAACAAGCGGACTTCAAAAAATTTCACAAGAAGACGCCAAATCCTGGCTTGCATCAGCCGGAAAAGAAACCGAAACTCAGAAAAAACCAAGAATTGGTGATGTTGTTCACAATGTTTGGTTTGCCCAGAAAGATTTTGGTTTTCCTGAATCTGAAAAAGAAAACCAAAAAGGCTTGATTCAAGAAGATGCCAACATCTTGATTGAAATCCTCAAAACACCTTATTCACTCAAACTTAGCTTATTTTCAAGTGAAAATAGCGATTTAAATGTCAAGGAAGTGGGAACTTTGCTTTACAATGTTGACCTTAAAGGAAATTGAAATCCTTTTCCAAATTTCTTCAATTTGGATTGGAACCAAATTGGCCCAAATTCAACAAAACCTGAAGTTAAGGTTCCTGTTGAATCTAAAAAAGTTTTAGCAGCTGAAGATTTAAAAGAAAAATCTTCAGCAAAAACCAAGGAAGTTCAACCTTCAACCGAAACTGAAAAAAAAGCAACGATGACATTGAAAGCGCTGGCAGTTTTCGATGATCCTTTGTTCACAACGCGCGAATATGCGAAAAATCGGAATGAAATTTTACGGGCTTTTTTGGATTCCTATATTAAAAAATAAAATTAAATTCAAATCTAGGCATTTTAAGACGTAATAAAGTGCGCGACTCCAAGGTTTTGAAAATTTCTAAAAATTCTTTGAATTTTTGGATTTTTGTGTATAATTTTGAAAACTAAAACTGGTTGTTGAAAAGTGAAATTTTTATATACATGTTTTAGTTTTTTGTTAATAATTTAAAAAGGGAGGTGAAACTATGATTGTTCATTTGACGCGCCGACGAAAATATGTAGTTGCTGTGGTTGGATTTACCATGGCCGCTTTCGCCTCGCTGGCAATTAAAGAAATATTGGCAAATTTTGATTCTAGTACAATTAGAGTCAGTTATTCAACTGCTGCGCCTTCAACAATTGCAAAAAACCGACCTAATGATACTGGTTTTAATTCGCCAGTTGCCAACTCAAAGTTTGTGCCACCAAAACCAGTTGAAAAAAAGCCAGAAAACCCGGTTAAACCGGAAATTATCGTTCCTAAAGTTGAAAAGGTTGAGCCTCTTCCTGAAAAAATAAAGAAGATAGAAAAACCTGCTCCAGCTCCAGCAATTGAATCCGTAACACCGATTCAACGTCCTTCACGAACAACAACTCCGTCACGCCCAATTTATCATCGTCCTACTATTTCAAAGTCTCAGCCTATCCCTAAAACACAATTTCGGCCACAGGCTAATAATTCTCAACCTGCTGCGAATATTGGTGATAGCGCGTACCAAAGAGCGCTAGGGTTATGACGCCAGCAAGCCGATCGAAAAATTAACGAGGTTAGAAGTGAACGTGACAAATATGCTGCTCAAGTTGCTGAACAAGATCGAATTTTAAAAGATGTAGAGAATCATTGAAAAACTTACGGCCCTACTGACGAAAAAGGAAAACCAAAGGTTTCTTTGGAAGTTTATATTGAAGGTGTAAAATATAAACGTTGGGTGGCAAATAATTATCGCGAGCGTGAAGACGCATATTTAAAAGTTATCGAGCAAAAAAGGAAGCTTAATCAACCCTTTACTGCAGACGAACTGCAAATGATTAAAGATGGTTACACCCCTGATCCTGCAACCGATGGTTGAGAACCAAAAGTGAATGTTGTTGTAAATAATATAAAAAAAAATAATGCAAGAAGACTAAATGCAGTTGATTCCAAGTGGACGCGCTATGACGGCACTGCAATTAACTCACTGAAGTATGATGGGTGAGACGATTCTGATGCAAGTAGTGAAATTAGTGAATTTATAAAAGATAAAGGATTTTCTTCTAATAGCATTGTCTTGAAGAGATATACAAGAAAACCCGGAAATACTGCCGGAAAATATTCTGAATTTAAAACATTAATCTTAAATGCTGATGATGACAAAGCTTTTGAAGCCTTTGCTGAAATTATGAAGAAAGCCGCTGAAAAAGATCAAAAAATTATGTCAATTGTTCTAAAAAATGTTGGTGCTATACACAAAACGCAAAATATTAAGAAAATTCTTGAACTTTTACCAAAACAAATGCAAAAGGTTTCCCTGTTCTTGGATGACCACCAAGCAATTAATGGACTTCGCGGCTTAGAAAAATTTAGCAAATTAACAGAATTAGAACTATATTCCAATTCTGAAACTAACGAGTCCAACTGAGCTATCAACCCAAATGCACTTAAAAATGTTGATTTTATTTCCTTTGATTATATAAATAAAGGCGACATTAAAATGCGGAATCCTGGGGAAAAAATTGCTGGTTCAATTATTTTTGATACCCTCCGTTGAGACGAAGGGGACACCACAAATGAAGTAAATGAAGGATTGAAAATTGCTTTTGGCTCCAAAATTGATCAGCGGGTTTTCCAAGGAACCCATGGTGGTAGAGGTGGTTACCCTATTAATCTTGATTTTTCTTCTTCAAAAAAAATCAAGACATTAAAAGGGATTAATTTTGGTGAAATTGAAACTTTATTCAACCAAAAATTGCAAAGTTGAGAAGTTGAAGCTGAGTCACGAAAAAACCCTGCTCATGTTACTTTGAAATTTCAATATTTGTATTTCGGAGCATCGAAAGTAAAAAACTCTAGCAATTCCAATAATGAGCAATGAGTTTACAAAGTTTCTGCTGATGATTTTCAAAATTCTCAATTTACTGACCGACTTGTTTCTCCGCCACCACTTAGCCCTGGAATTTATGTAAAAGACGACAAGGGAAAAAATTTAACTAACATTCCGCTTTACATCACGGGAACTTCGTTTAGTGGCGACGCGCTTTCTCAGTTACAAAAATTTGTGTCTGTTGGAAAAAGTAGCGCAACTTTTGGAAAAATTTATGTTGAAAAAGAAGAACTAAAAAGTAAACTTTCTGGTCTTGGTCTTTCTGTTGAAACTAAACAAATCACTGTTGATGATGAAAATAATAAAACAAAATAACTAATTTTCCTATTTTTACTTCAATTTGTAATTTTTCACTTAAAATTAATAAAGATTTTAAATTGATTTTGTTTTTACAAAAAAAGGAAAAATGGAAAAAAATAGCAAATGAGTTTCGCAAATTAAATTTAATTTGCAACGTTATCAAAAAATTGTTGAGAAGTTAAAAACAGTTGCAATTTCGTTAAGTCAAAATGAAAGGACAACTCAAATTTTGTTAAATGTACTTGATTTTCCCCATGGAATTGGTTTGCGGAAACTTCCCTTTTTAAAAGGCTGACCTGCTAAAAAAATTAATGTTTTTATTATAAGCGGCAAATTTCGGGAAAAATTTACTAATTTTTCAAAGTGAGATAACAGTGATAATCGTGCTCTACTCAACCAAATTAAGGCAAAATTAGTTGTTTGAGAGTATTACTTAGCTTTTTTAGAGGGTGATTATCAAAAAACAAAGGTGGCGAAGGAAGTTTTCTATGCAAAAAAGCTTTATTTTTTTCGAGGGTTAATCTGGAAAAGTGAAAAATACACAATGGTTGTGGGGCTTAATAAGTTTCGGGGTAGCGGAGAATATAAATCTGATTATTGCTCTTTTTACACGGCACTTTTGACCCATAAAGATATTACTAATAAAGTGCAACTTGTGGAAAATATTTGGCAAATAAAACGGATTTGGTATAACCAAAGATAATTTCACCTTTAAAATTATTGAATTTTAGTAGCTTTTTGAGAGTTTTCATACAAATTTTTCATTAAAATTTGTATGAATTTCTTTTTTTTTTTTTTTTTAAAAAAAAAAAAAAAATGGCAGAGGTGGCAGGACTCGAACCCGCAACACACGGGGTTGAAGCCCGTTGTTCTACCTTTGAACTACACCTCTAAGCCACTAAAATTATAACATATTTTTTAAAAAATACTATATTATATAAGAGTTATGAACTGAAAATTGTCAAAATTCACTAAAATTAATAAATTTTTAGACTTTTTGTGGTTTATCATCAAAATTTCGATGGTTTCCTTTGGTGGCGGAAACGCCCTAATGCCGATTATTTACGAGCAAGCAGTTGTGAAAAAGAAGTGAATTACAAAGGCAGATTTTGATGATGGATTTATTATGACAAATTTGCTTCCTGGTCCATCAGTTTTACAAATGATTTCGTTCATTGCAATCAAAAAACTAGGTTTTCTAAGTGGAATTTTGGTTTCAATTTTAGGGTTGTTACCACATGTTTTGTTGTTTTCAGGGTTACTTTTTTTGACAAAGTTTTTACCAAAAAACTATTTTATTGTGCTAAATTTGGCTGCTTTAACAACAATTGTGGGAATTTTGCTAGGTTTTTCCTATATTTATTGAAAAAATAATAGTAAATCACTTAATTTTGGACTTTATTTTGCACTTTTGTTTTTCAGTTTTATTTACTGTTTTTTTGTGCCAAGTCCATATAATTTGTCACTTGTACCTGTTTTTGTAGCAATTTTAGTTTATTCAATATGATTTTTTTTCAAAAAATTAAGAAAGAAAAGCAATGATCGTATTAATTAGCGTCGCTTCAGCCGCCTTGATTTTAATTAGTTTGGTTGTTTTTGGTGGCGGACAAATTTTTATGCCTGTTTTCAGCTGATTTTGACTTAGACTTGGCGATTTAGGAATGAAAATTTCTGAAACGCGAATAGACGAAATTTTTACGATTGCAAATTCAACTCCCGGAGTTTTGTCGTTAAAATTGGCCGCTGCCACTGGTTTTTTAATCGGTGGTTACGGCGCGGTTGGTTGAATTTTAACAATTTTTTTGATGCTTGTTTTTTCGTTACCGGCAATTTTTTTGATTGCTTCTTGGTTAAGAATCAAAAAGAAATATTCCCAAAAAAATACTATTTTTTGGTTTAATTTGGCAAAAATTTTAAAGCCGATTATTACAGGAATCATTTTAGCCCTTTGTTTTCAAATTTTTACTAACCTAATTCTTGTAAATTATAATTTTAATACTAATGGCGGTTATATTTTGTCAAAAAAAACTGATGAATTTTTCCAGGGTTGAAGATTTTGGGTCTACATTAGTTTTGCCTTTTTCTGAACAGGCGCTAGTTTGGTGCTTTATTTGAAAAAAGTTAATGTTTTTTTGATCACAATTTTCGGAATTTTGTTAGCATTTATTTGCCTACAACCATGAATTTAGGAGTTATTTTATGTATAAAGATCGCAAATTTTATCACAAAAAAGATTATTTTATTGACTTTGAAAAACAAGTTTTAGTTCTGGAAAAGTCTTTCCATGAAAAATTATTAGCAAAAAAATTTGCCTTTAATACTGGTTTCAAAAAAATTGGTGGTTCCTTAATCGGCGAAGTTCTTGGTCTTGATAATTTTAGTTCGCCTTTTCGCGCTTTTGTTAAAATTGCAAAATTGGATATGCCGATTTTGGACACAAAATATATTGACGCGGGTGTTGCGATCGAACCACTTGTAATTGCAGCAATTTTTGAAAAGACAGGTTTTGAAATTGAAACTTTTCCGCCCGAAAAATACAATTATGACTATTTTAAAGAGGACCCGATTTTGGGCGGAATTCCTGATGGTTTTATTAAAAAAACAAACACAATCATTGAAGTTAAAACCACAGGGATTAAAAATCTAGAAAAATGAGGGAAAAAAGGTGAAAATTTACCCCAAAAATATCTAAAACAAGCGCAACTTTATTCATTTTTAAAAAAGGCCAAAAATTTTGCAATTGTTGCAACATTTTTGGAAGATTCAGATTATGAAAATCCACAAAATTTTCCAATTAGAAAACGGCCAATCCGAACTTATGCTTTCAAGGTGAACGAAGAGCAAGTCCTGGATGACATTCAAAAAATTAAGAAATGATATGAAAATTTCACACAACTGGGAATTTCTCCAAGGTTTGATCCAATTTTGGATGCAAAAATTCTTGAATATTTGTCCTGTGAAAATCAAGAGGAATGGAAAAATCTTTATGAAAATTGGATTTTTCAGCAACAAAAATAAAAAATTAACATTTTTATTTAAGGTAAAATGGCAAAAATGACAAAAATGGCTTCACATTCAAAAGTTTTTTTTAAAAAAAATATTTTAATTATAGTTTCGGAAATGACTGAAATTGTCAATGAGGCAATCAAAATTCATGATCTTGAAAATATCCAGTCACTTATTTTGGCAGCAGGAATTAGTGTTTTTTCGCCACTTTCGCGACTAATTAAGAAAAAAAATGGTGGTTTTTTGATTAAAATTTCCTCGGGAAATTTGAATTCAATGACAATTGAGACTAATAATCAGGGCCAAATTCGAGCTAGTTTTGATGCAAATGACCTAAAATTAGTTGCAGATGATTTTTTTAAATTGCCACTAAACAAGATAATTAGTATGTTTGTTGGTAATTCAGGTTTTTTAAAAATCATATATTTGAATCAAAAAACTAACTATGAAAGCCAAATTTCATTGCAAAAAGGCGATTTTTCCACAGATTTAGTATATTTTTTTGATCAGTCACAGCAAATAAAATCAATTGTAAAAAATTTGATAAATCTTGATAAAAATCTGAAAGTAACCAAGGCGCAATCAGTTATTGTTCAATTTTTGCCAAACCATTCTCAAGAAGATAGGGAAGAAATCAAAAAGTTATTTAAAAATAAAAAAATCACTGATTTTATGAGTTTTTTTGAAAATTATCAGTTAATTGATTCACAAAATTGAACTTATTTTTGCAAGTGTACTGAAAAAAATTTGGATTCAACATTAAAAATGTTGAGTGAGAACGAAATTGACGATTTAATCAAAAATTTTGGAAAAATTGAATTTAAGTGCAATTTTTGTGCAAAAAGTCAATTTTTTAGTAAAAAAGATTGACTTTTTGCACAAAAACCTTTTAGCTTAGCAACTGTTGAGTCGCTAACTGGTGGCGCTTTTGCGGCAAAAGTTGTAGAAAAAAGCGGCGCAAGTGCTTTTTTTGCTGGCGGACTTATTTGCTACCAAAATCAAATTAAAAATCAGTTGGGAATTGACACAAAAAACGGAGTCACAAATGCTAAAACCGCTTTGAAAATGGCTGAATTTGGCAGAGAATTTTTCAAAACAAAATATGTCATTAGCTTCACTGGTAATGCAGGTCCAAAAATTCAAGATGGTAAATTAGGTCAGGTTTTCGTTGCTTTGAATGAAAAAGTCTGGGAACTAAATTTCTCAGGAACTCGGGCAGAAATTATTGAAGCATGTATTAAATTTGCGGGCGAAAAAATCAACGAAATAAGGCCCGGAACAATTTCGGATTAGATTTTTTAACTTGAAATTTTTATTTTTCAAGCTAAAACAGAATTTAAATAAGACCTGAATCTAGTGACTTTTTATAATTTCCAATTTTTAAGCATTTTTGATTAAAAATTGGAAAATTTGGTCAATTCTTTATATGAAACCCCCTTTGTTATTTGCTAATTAAAACCTTTGATTAACCAGTTTTTGGAGCAAAAATTGGCTTATTTTTCCTAAATTTTTCCACCTTATGTGCAAAAAAATATACTCTAGATCACAAAAAACCTCTGAAAAATTGACTTAATTTTTCTTTCTTGATTTTTCTAATAGTTAAAAAACCTAAAATTTAACATGGAATTTTTGCTTTTTTAGATTAAAACCAAAAAGCCAAAAAACCAAACTTTTGATGATTTAAGCACGTATTTTTAGTATTTTTCCCAATTGAAACTGGATCTCATTTTAAGTTGAAAAATATTTTTTAGTTTTTTCAAATACAACTTTGAAAATTTACTCTATAATTATATGTATATTTATTTTAAAGATGTTATGAAAATGGAGGTTTAATGTCAATGATCACTCGTGAATTACTACCGCAAAGCGCCGAATTAAAAATTAGATTAGTTGCAAATCCAGAGCAGTGAGCTGAATTTTATGCAAAAGCCGAATTAAGGCAGGCAGCAAAAATTTCTCTTAAAGGATTTCGTAAGGGGAAAGTTCCGTTAGAAAAAGCGCGTCCATTCATTAACCAAGATTCAGTTTTTGAGCTAGCACTTAGATTGTATGTTCCTGAACTTGAAAAATTAGCATTTACAAATGTAATGGATACTGATAATGTGATTGAATCTCCAGTTTTTAATGTCATTAACATTGATCCGAAAAATTTGGAAATTGAATTTCTTTATCCAACATATCCAGAAATCAAACTTCCAGATTACAAAAATCTTAAAACTAAATTCAGTGTCAAGGAAATAACAAAAGCTGATCTTGACCTTGAAATGAAAAAATTATTAGAATCCAAAGGTGAATTTGTTGAAGTTAAGCGCCCTATCAAAATGGGTGATGTCATTAATTTTGACTTCAAAGGCTTCATTGATGATGTTCCTTTTGAGGGCGGTGAAGCCGAGGATTTTGTACTCCGTGTTGGCTCAAATAGTTTCATTAAAGGTTTTGAAGAACAACTTGTTGGTCTTGAAATCAAAAAGGAAGCAAATATTAATGTCACTTTTCCGGCTGACTACCATGTGCCTGCTTATGCAAATAAGCAGGCAAGGTTTTTGGTGAAAATTAACAAAATCAAGGAAAATCATCCTGCAAATTTAACAAATGATTTTGTTGCTTCGCTGAAAATTCCGGAGGTTAACTCAATTAGTCAGCTTGAAATTTACATGACTGATTTAGTAAGAAGGGAAAATATTGAACGAGTACGGCTTGAGTTTCAAAAAGACGCACTTGCAGAAATAACAGCGCAAGTAGAAATTCCACTTGCTAGCAAATTGATAAATAGTGAAATTTACCGCTTG
This sequence comes from Mycoplasma sp. 'Moose RK', assembly GCF_015708155.1. Taxonomy (GTDB): domain Bacteria; phylum Bacillota_I; class Bacilli_A; order Mycoplasmatales; family Metamycoplasmataceae; genus Mesomycoplasma. Next base: position 633,099 of record NZ_JADDYD010000001.1, on the reverse strand, counting down.
AACGAAAATTTCACCAACACCTTAAAAGAACAAGGCTTTTCGCTTGAAGAATATTATAGAATTACTAAATTTACTCCAGATGATATTTATGCTCAATTGGATGCTGAGGCAAGAAAATTGTTGAAAAATTCCTTTGTTTTTGCCGAAATTGCCAAATTAGAAGCGCTTGCGCCAACGCAAGAAGACATTAATGAGCAAATTGAAAAAATGGAAAAAATTACCGGAAAATCGTTTCGCGAATTGGAGCAAACACTTCCAATTAGCGAATTGCAAATTAGTATTACAAATAGAAAAGTAATTGACAAATTAATTGAATTTAATACACTAGAATTAAGCCAAAAAACTGTTAAAGAAGAAAAAAAAGCAACTAGCAAAAATCAGAAAACAAACTCAACTGAGAAAAGCAAAAAGTCTTCTAACAAAACCTCCACTAAAAATTCAAAATAAATTGACATTTTTTTTAATCATTAAGGAGGATTAGTGTCAAAAACTGGCATGTTTTTAATCACAATTTTATCAGTCATTTTTGGAAATATCATTTTCGTTGGAATAGTTGGCGCAACATTATATTTTGTGTTTAAAAGGCAAATTAATGGCTTTCAAATTGATAAAATCACCAAAACAGTCACTGAAATTCAGAATGCATTAAATAACCTTGACTCGGTGCAAATCAAAAAATTTCAAGAAGGTTTAGACAAATTTGTGCAACTTGATGTCAACGGTCTTAAAACTCAACTTGATGTTCTTAAAGGTTTTGACCCTACTAAATTAGATGAAATTCTAAAGCTTGTCAAAGCTATTTCACCTAATAAACTAGCTGTTGCCACTTCAGTTGTTTCATCAAGTTTGATTGAATTTCCAGTTGTTTGAAAATTAACTTAAAATTTAACATATAAAAAACAAGACCTTTTGCTTCGAAAAGGTCTTGTTTTTTATATGTATTGCGCCATTTTGGTTTGATTTTAAATCAAAATCACTATGAAAATGGCATATTTGCAGTGAAAAATTAGTTGATTATTCCTAAATTTTTTCACTTTTTGGAATTCACAAATGTTTTAAAAAACGTGAGCTGGTAAATTTGCGACTACCTTTGAATTAATTTGATTTTACCACAAAGATTTTTTGTAAGCTGTTAAAATTTGTGAATATTCAAAGCCTCTTTTAAAAAACAGACTAAACTAAAATAGTTTTGTTTTTCTTATGATTCAAAATTATTTCTTAAATCTAGACTCTCTTTGTTTTCGATAAAACTATATAAAAAGGTAAACCCAATAAAAAGTATTGTTTTAACGATTGATAATAAAAAGACAAGTATAAATTTTACAACATTTTCGTTATTAAATTTTTTTTCTTTTTTAGATTAAATAAATTAACCATATTTCAGCCTTTTTAAACATTCATACTTGAAAAATAATCCATTCTATGCATTGTAATACAAATTGTAATAATAGAGATAATTTGCACAAATTCTAACTTTTTCAAATTTCCGGGACAATTTGTTTTTGTTGAACTAGCGCAATAGGAGTAAGTAAAACGGGCTCGCCAATGTTGAAAATATTAGTGCTGAAGAAAAAAATTAAATTTATTTGATTTTATAAGTAAAGCTTTCATGATTGTTCCTTTCTAGTTTGTACAAAAATTATATAATTTGGAGTTATAGCACAGATATAAAAGAATTTATAAAAATATGAAATTGTTCAGAAAAATCGCTGTTTTTACCAGTTATTTCAGTATTATAAGCCCTTGGCTGTTGTTTGTTTCTTGCAAAAACATCATAATTAGCAAATCTGAATTATCGAAAATTGAAAACAATGTTTTTAATTCTACAGTAAAAGAAAACAAAATAAATTTAACCAGATTTACCGCAACTTTGTTAAAAAAAGACTGATAATAATTTGATTTTGTTAGCACTTATTATTCATTAAATTCACTAAAAAATAAAACAGCAAATTTTTGACATTTTTTGGCAACAATTTAGTGCGAAAAACTCAGAAATCAAATTAAATCAAAATCAAAATTTAGAGTCGAATATGAAAATAAAGAAAAAGATATCATAGTTTTTTCTTTGCGTGCAAAAAATTTCTTGTCCTTGACAATTTCAGCTTCCATTGATTTTGAAGTTCTAAAAGATTTTGCAAACACAAAAAATAGTTTATTTAGCTTAGGTTTTCTTACGCTTTTAAATGAGAATTTTAAACTTAAAACATCGAAAATACTATTTTATTTGAATGACAAAATAGCTAAATTAGATAAGGAAAATGTTTTTGTTAAAAACATTGACTACACTTAAGGTTCTTCGGGTTCTTCGTTATTTTTCAAAAATAAACTTGTTGGTTTGTATAGAGGCAAAAAATTGAAAAATGGGAAATTAACTCCCTTTTTTAGGCTTATTGATCCTGAGGATTATTTTAAATTGAATCAGCAGTTTTAAAATTAAAAAATTAGAATAAAAAACTAAAAAAAAAAAAAAAAGTAATAAATTAGTAGAAAAAATTCAGACAATTAGTTTTTTCAATGATTTTAAGACAAACTCTATTTTTATTTTTTCTAACATGTTCATTTTTAAAAAATTCTGAAGAATTGATTTAACTTATATAAAAACTTGGAGTTTTATATGATAAACTACTTTGTGAAAGCTTGAGTTGCTCTATATTATTTAATAAATGAATTTTTTTGATGGTTAACGGTTGTATTTTCGAAATTTTAACCTTCAATATTAATTAATTCTCGCTGTAAAATCGCATAAAGCTTTCTATTTTTGTGCGATTTTGCTGTTTGATTTGCTTTTTAAATTTCTCTAAATTCTTCCGCAAAATGCAAAATTGTTGTTTTTTGCCCTTGAGATTCAGCGATTTTGGTGTATTTAATTTTCTGTTCAACTGTGAATTTATATTGTTTCATTTTGACACACCCTTTCTTGATGTGTCTGAAATTAATATACTAATTTGCTGTGAAAAGTTTTTTGCGAAAAATCAAAAAAATGTTATAATTTTACTTGAGCTACCAGAAAAAGGTACATAAGCTTTGGCCAGCGGCCCGGGCTGCTCAAACGGGTTGAACTTGACTTTGCAGTTGTAGTTAAAGCAAAAAACTGTACCACCAAATTTAATTTGGTGGTTTTTTTGTGAAAATTTTGTTTTAAAATATTTAATTTTCACTATTTAATGTTTAAAATAGTCTTTAAATATTGGCCAGTGTACGAATTTTTTACTTTTGCAATAGCTTCCGGAGTCCCTTTAGCTACAATTTCTCCGCCCAATTCACCACCATCAGGGCCTAAGTCTATAATGTAATCAGCCACTTTTATCACATCAAGATTGTGCTCAATTACAATCACACTGTCCCCATTGTCAACAATTCTGTTTAAAACTTTAATTAAATTGGCGACATCGTAATTGTGAAGACCTGTTGTTGGTTCATCAAGGACAAAAAGTGACCTTCCTGTTGGTTTTTTTTGCAAAAAAGTTGCTAATTTTACTCGTTGAGCCTCACCACCAGACAAAGTTGTTGCTGATTGACCAAGTTTGATGTAGCCAAGACCAACATCAAAAAGCGCTTGCAATTTTGCAACAATTTTTGGCCAGTTTTGGAAAAATTCTAGTGCTGATGCCACTGTTAAATCAAGTACATCAGCAATTGATTTTCCATGAAATTTTATTTGAAGCACGTCTGGTTTGTATCTTTTTCCCTGACAATGATCGCACAAAACATAAATGTCCGGCATAAAGTGCATTTCAATTTTAATTTGCCCATCACCTTGGCACTTATCACAGCGACCGCTGGCTAAATTAAAGGAAAATTTTGATTTAGAAAATCCAAGCGCACGCGCCTGTTCCGTGTTGGCAAAAATATCACGAATATCATCAAAAACAGAAGTGTAAGTTGCTGGGTTTGAACGCGGCGTTCTTCCAATTGGACTTTGATTAATAGCAACTAATTTATCTATATTAAAAAGACCTCTAATTTCAGCGTGTTTCCCTATCCTCGTGTTTGTTAAATTTAGATTTTTTGCAACAGCCTTCACCAGAATTTGGTTAACTAAAGTTGATTTTCCTGAACCAGAAACTCCGCTAACAACCACAAATTTGCCTAGTGGAAAGTTAACGCTAATTTTTTTTAAATTATTTTCTTCAGCTTTTTCCAAAATGATAAATTGCCCATTGCCAGGACGACGTTTTTTTGGAACTGGAATTTTTAATTTTCCGGTTAAAAATTGTCCAGTAATCGATTTTGGTTCGTTTTCAATATCCGAAATTGAACCTGCAGCAACAAGAAAACCACCGTCTTCACCAGCCTTTGGGCCAATATCAACAAGAAAATCAGCAGCTAAAATTGTTTCAAAATCATGTTCAACAACAATTAAACTGTTTCCAATCTCAACCATTTTTTTTAAAGTTCTAATTAATTTATCATTGTCCTTTTGGTGAAGTCCAATCGAGGGTTCATCAAGAACATAAAGAACCCCGGTTAATTGGGAACCGACCTGGCTAGCAAGGCGAATTCGTTGCGATTCACCTCCAGAAAGTGTTGCTGCTGAGCGGCTTAAGGTTAAATATTCAAGTCCAACATTAGCTAAAAAGGACAGTCTTGACTTGATTTCTGACATGATTAATTGAGAAACCTTAAGATCAAAATCAGGTAATTTTAAATTTTCAAAAAAATTAATTAAATCCTTAATTGAAAGTTGGCTTAACTGAAAAATGTTGTAATTTTCAATTAGAACTGCCAAACTATAATTGTTTAGACGCGCTCCTTTGCAAGCGCTGCAAGGAAATTCAGACATCATTTTTTTAAATCAAAGTCTCATTTCTTCACTACTAGTTTCCCAATATTTGCGCTTAATCCGATTTAGAACACCTTCAATCGGGCGAAAATAGTCGTAGCGTTTGCCACTTTCTGAAATTAATCAGTAATTTATTGATTCTTTTGCACCATTTTTAACAATTTCCAGTTGTTTTTTAGTCATTTGACTGATTTTTTGGTCCATTGGAACCTCAAAAAAATCAAGTAAAATTTTAAATTCTTGTCATTCCAGTGATTTTGTATTCGGCGGTTTTCCAAAATATTTTAATGCGCCTTGATTAATTGTCAAATTTTTATCAGGCACAACTAAATCAAAATCTGGCTCAATATTTACACCAAGACCTTTGCAAGTTTCACACATACCATGGGGTGAATTAAAAGAAAATAAGCGATTTTCAAGGTTTGGCATTTCAAAATCTCCCAATGGACAAGCCAATAATTGCGAAAATCGTACTGTTTCTTTTTCATTAAATTCGCAAAGTACAATCCCCTTTCCTAATTCAAAAGCAAGTTCAAGTGCGGACTGTAAGCGATTTGCGTCCTCTTTTTCTAACAAAAAACGGTCAATAACAACAGAAATTGTGTGTTTTTGCTTAGGATCAAGATCAATTTCATCAGTAAGATAATAAAAATTACCATCAATTTTGAGTCGTACAAAACCTTGATTTTTAAGGCTTTCAATCAAATTGCGGTGACTCCCTTTCTCCATTTTGACAACAGGAGCCAAGATTACTAATTTAGTTTTTTCAGGCTTTGCAAGAATTGCTGACAGAATTGCTACAATTTTCTGAGCTTCAATTTCAACTTTATGATTTGGGCAAACTGGTTTACCAATTTTTGCAAAAAGAAGACGAAAATAATCATAAATTTCTGTAATTGTTCCAACTGTCGAGCGTGGATTGTTATGACTTGTTTTTTGTTCAACTGCAATTGTAGGCAAAAGTCCATAAATTGCATCAACTTTTGGTTTTTTTGTTCCACCCAAAAACTGTCGAGCATAAGAACTAAGCGAATCAATATAGCGGCGTTTTCCTTCTTCATAAATTGTACTGAAGGCAAGTGAAGATTTTCCTGAACCTGAAAGTCCCGTAAAAACGACTAATTTATTTTTAGGAATTACAAGATCAATGTTCTTTAAATTATTTTCGCGTGCGCCCTGAATGTAAATAAAATTATGTGTGTCTTTTTTTGTCATAGTTAAAAATTTAATAGCTTTTTATGAAATATTTAAATTTATCTAAATTATTTATTAGTTTTCTTATCAAAATTAGTTTTTCGCTCTTGTGAATTTTTTTGCTCATTTTGAGCAAAATTAGGTCGATTTTGATAAGTTTTTCGTGGATTTTTTAAAATCCTTGAATCTTGTTTTGGTCTGTATTCTTTTTCCAAATTTTTATTCTGCAATTCCATTTTCTGCAAATTTTCCGAAATTTTTATCTGTCTTTTTGAATAAAAACTATTTGAAAAATCAGTTTTTTGTGTTTTTACAAGATTATTTCCGAAATTTTTAGGATTTATGCTTTGAAAATTCACCCTTTTTTCTTGCATTTTTCTTTGATTTTTATTCTTATACTCAAAGTTTTTTTGCAATGAATCTAAGTTTTTTCTTGTTTTTTGAATATAATTAGGCGAATTTTGCTCCGATTTTACTAAATTTGGTTTGCTAAATTGATCCTGTTTTTCACCTTTTATTTTCTTTGCAAAAAATTTCGTTCCTGTTTCAAAAGAATTTTTAACTTCAATTCTGTCACTATTTTTAGAAAAAATCGCTATTTTTTCAAGGTTTTTTTCTTGGAAATTAGATTCATTTTCATTTTTCTGTGTAATTCTAGACTGATTTTTTTCGCCAAATTTTTCCTGATGTTCAATAATAAAATCAACTTTTTGATCCACACAAACAATTTTTGACAAAATTACTGGTTTTCAACGTTTTGTTCGATAAAAATAAGAACTAAGGCGATTTTTTACCAACTGTTTAATTTGCGGTGGCGACCATTTTTGTCGATTTAAAAAATAATATTTGATTGATGAGAAAACAAGTCGCCTAATTTCAGCAATAATTTGGTTGCCAGTTCGAAGTGTAAAAACGCCTTTTGTGACAATTGAAATTCTTCCAGCAATTAAATTCTTGGCCTTATCAACAGGAATTAGTACAAAAACAAAACCATTTTCTCGCAGGCTTTGTCGATCATTGATAATTTTTGAATTATCACGTGATATCGTTTCACCATCAATATAAATCGGTTCACAAGGAATTTTTTTGTTTGTTTGATAAATTTCTTCATCAATCATTTCAAAAACTTGGCCATTTTCCGGGATGAAAATATTTTTAGTATTTATACCCGACTCAATCGCGGTTTGTGCATGTGAAACGCACATTCGATATTCACCATGGTAAGGAAAAAAATACTTTGGTTTTGTTAGTTGAAAAATTTTTTCATGTTCTGCTTTATAAGCATGTCCGGAAGTGTGTAAATAGCCATCTGGCCCATTTTCCTTGATTATTGCTTGTAATTTGTAAAGTCGATTAATTAAATGCTCGATTTTAATTTTGTTTCCCGGAATTGGCGAAGAAGAAAAAATAATCATGTCACGTGGCTCAATATTGATTTTTGGGTGTTTTTTATTTGACATTCTGTCAAGAGCTGCAAGCTGTTCACCCTGAGATCCGGTTGTTAAAATTAACATCTGATTTTCATCAATTCCAGTTAAATTTTTGCCCAAAAAAACATCATCAGGAACATTAATGTAACCTGAACGACGGCCAATATTAATTCCATTGACCATTGAACGGCCAAAAACAAGAATTTTTTTTTCTAATTTAATCCCAATTTCAATTAGAGCCTTAATTCGCGTTAAATTTGATGCAAAAGCAGTGATGATAATTTTTCTTGTCGCAGCACGCATGTGCATTTCAATGTCAGCCAAAATGTCACGTTCTGACGGTGAGTGATTTGGCCGCATTGCATTTGTTGAATCAGAAAATAATACTGTCAAATTTTGCTTACCAATTTGCTTTAGTCTTTCAAAATCAGTGTAATTTCCAATTGGTGTGTAATCAAAACGAAAGTCACCTGTACACATTATCGAACCATGTTTTGAAGTGACTCGAACCCCAAAAGCGTCAGGAATTGAGTGTTGTGCAGTCCAAAAATCAACTGTCAATGTGTTAAAACAGTGAATTTCATCCTTGACAATTTCGACAAATTGAACTTTGGGTTTAATTTTTTGATCCTCAAATTTTGCTTTTAAATATTCAATGGCAATTTTTGGGGCAAAAATCTTTTTGATATCAACTTCTTGAACCAAATAAATAATACCACCAATGTGATCTTCATGTCCGTGAGTTATAAAAAGTCCACGAATTTTTGCCTGATTTTCCTGTAAATATTGGTAATTTGGCACCATTCCTTTAATCCCAGTTGAAAAAAGATTGGCAAATTTTATTCCAGCATCAATGATAACAATGTCATTATCATCTTCGATAACTAGGGTTGATTTTCCAATTTCTTGCATCCCACCAAGGCCAAAAAAACGAGTTGGATTAACAGTTGTTGACATAATTTTCCTGTCATTTTTAATATTTTATTATTTAAAAATAGTGAAAATTTTGCAAAAAGTCACTAAAAACGCTTTTCTTTTTATTATTTTCAAAAAGAAAAAAAGCAAAACAAGCAAGTCTTAGGCAATTTATAATTAAGAAAAGTTTAATTATAAATAACTAATAATTTTAACAAAATTTTATCAAAAAGTATTAATTTTTATTTTTTGCAAACACGAACAATTCCTGGATTTCTCAAATCAAGATCAAATTGGCCCATATAATGGTCTAAATTTGACAAAATTTGCTCACGGACAACACCCATACCAATTCCAGAAATTAAACTAAGACATTTTGTTGCTGAAGAATTTAACTGAAAAATTAAATTTTCGATAATACTTGCTGTCTTTAGTGAATCAAAACCATGAAAATCAAAAAAAATTTCTTCATCATCAAAAGAATGAAATTGAAAATTAGAATTAGAATTTGTACTTATTTCTAATTCATTAATAAATTCATCCCAATCTGCAAAATGGTACTGCTTTGTTTTTTTATTTTTCATATATTATTGCCAATTTCAAATTAAAAACATTAGTTTAGACAAGAAACATTTTCAACATGCAAAAAATTCTTATAAAAAATAATTTTACCACAATTTAAAGAAAAAACAAGATTATTCGAACACAAAAAGGGCAATTATTACTAAAATCTTTCACAAAATGTTACAATTTGTTAAATTATGGAAAACAATTTTAATACTAAAAAATCTGTTTCTATCAAAATAGTTGATAGAGACAGATTGAAATATGAACTTTTAGAGGATGCAAAAAAGGGAGATTGATTCTCAATAATTGGAGATGTTGAATCTTATATTGATTCGCGAGTAAAAGAAAGAGAAGCTGATAATGAGGAAAGAATTCGTAATAATATTCTTGAGCATGATCCTAAAATTAGAGAATTAAAAGAAGAGAATAAAAAATTACAAGACGATATTCGTAAAAATGAAAATGAATTTAATAAAAAAGTATCAAATTTACGGCAAGAAAATTCCGAAAAAATAAATAAATCAGATATTGAAATTAATAATTTGAAAAACGAAATAAAAAATCTAAAAGAAAATCTTAATGATAAAGTATTCAGAAAAGTTCAAGAAGAATTAGCTAAGAAAAAAGATGAAATTGAAGAAAATTGAAATCGAAAAATTAAGGAAGAAATAAAAAAAGCAGAGGATAATGCTGAAAAGAATAAAAATGAAAAGATAGAGCTATTGGAGAAACAAAATAAGGAAAAACTTGAAGACAAAGATAAAGAAATTAAAAAATTAGAAGATGAAAAAGAGGCCTATCGTATTCAAGTAGAACGCGTAAATAGGTATAATTCAAAGCAAATTGGTGAGGATCTTGAAAAATGAATTCTTAATCAATACAGAACTTTTTTCCCAAATTTGGGTGATGAAAATGAAAATTTTAGTATGGATTTAAGAAAAGATAATGATGTTGTTGTTGGTGAAGGTGGTGGAACCAAAACTGATTTTGTTTTTGAAATTATAGATAAAAAAGAAATTAAGGATAGCAAAAGAATTGTTATTGAGGCAAAATCTGAGTCTAGTCAAAAAACAGGTTCTCAAAAGAATGCTAGTTTTTTTAAAAAACTTGAAAATGATCGCAATAAAAAGAAAGCTGAGTATGCAATTTTAGTTACTGAACTTGAAGATGAAACTTCAATTACTGTTGAAGTTGTGCAAAAATATCCCAAAATTTTTATGTGTCGGCCTCAATATTTTCTTACACTTTTGGCGCTACTAAAATCTTTTATTCTTAAGGAAAAGTATTTGTCACTACAATTGTTATCAAGAACTAAAAATTTTGATGAAAAAAACGAAATTATTTTAAAATTTAATGAATGAAAAGAAAAAAAAATAATTAAAGCAGCAAATAAAATCAAGAAAGAATCTGAAATTTGTTTAAAATCAAGCAAAAAAATTACTGAACATGCAAGAGAAATTACTGAGAATCTTGAAAAAATTATCAATGTTTCCATTATTAATTTAATTAAAGATGTTGAAGAATATAAGATTGAAAAAGTTGCAAAAAAAATTGAGAAATTAACTGATGTATCAAAAAATATTTTTGATGAGCATAATGCAAATTAGTACATTAATTTCAGACACATCAAGAAAGTGTGTCAAAATTAAACAGTATAAATTTACAGTTGAACAGGAAATTAAATACATCAAAATTGCTGAATCTAAGGGGTCAAAAACAGCAATTTTGCATTTTACAGAAGAATTTAGAGAAATTTATAAAAGCAAATCAAACAGCAAAATCGCACAAAAATAATCAATTTTCATGTGTATGGAAATAATTTAATACGAAATTGGTAACAAATGCTTTTCAATAATGATATGAAAAGCCTAATAAGTACCTGTGGTAACAATAAATTTACTCGCAAACCAAAAAAGAAGTACACAATCAGCGATTTTTCTGAAAATAACCATGAAATTTATCAAGAAATAATGGAAAAATGTTCTCAGAAGATATGGGATTGATCCTGCAATAGTTATTGAAGAACTTAGAAAAGAAAGCTTTATGCGATTTTACAGCGAGAATTAATTAATATTGAAGGTCAAAATTTCAAAAATACAACTGTTAACCATCAAAAAAATTCATTTATTAAATAATATAGAGCAACTCAAGACTTCAAATTAGTTTATCATATAAAACTCCAAGTTTTTATATAAGTTAAATCAATTCTTCAGAATTTTTTAAAAATGAACATGTTAGAAAAAATAAAAATAGAGTTTGTCTTATAATCATTGAAAAACTAATTTTCTGAATTTTTCTACTAATTTAACAACTTTCAAACCTAATTTTTATTTTTTATCAAAAGTTATATAATTATATTTAGAGGCTTTATCCTCTTGTTTTAAATTTCTAATATCTAAAGTTTAAAAAGGATTTTGTTTAAAATAGTATGAAAACAAATTTGATTTTGGACTTTGCAAAAAAGAACATCAATGAAAAGAAACCTACATTTTTTACTGGTTTTATTCTTTGATTCTTGCTTGTTTTTGCTTATGTAATTTTTGTGGTAAATTGGGGTTTTGCTTCGGCCGGATTAAATGGAAAAGCTGGCGTGAATGGTATTTTAGGTCATTTTTTTGATTCTAGTAGCGCCCCCTCCCCGTTGTTCTCTCAAGCAGTAAATTGGGGAATCACAATTGGTCGTGGAATTGGCTCAGTCTTAGTTGGATGGTTAATTGTAAAAGTATCACATAAATATGCTGTAATTTTATCATTAATTTTCATGCTTTTTGGAATTGCAGCACCTTATTCACCAACATATGCTGGGTTTGTTATTTTAAGAACAATTTTTGCTATTGGTGGAACAATGCAAATCGTTTTTATTCAACCGATTGTCTCAAATTACATGAATCAACGCCAAAAAGCTGTCATTTCACAGTTTTCACCATTTTTTTACCCAATTGGAACAATTATTACTTTACTTCCCTTTAGTGGGATTTTGGGTGAAGAATCATTAAAAATTTTTGTTGATAATTGGCAAATTGTCTTTCTTGCAATTGGTCTTTTGACATTAATTCCTTTGATTGGTTACCTAATTTTTGGGACAAAATTTGACCTTTATTCTGCAGCAATTGCTCAAAAAAGCAAAGAACCCAAACCAACTTTACTAGGTTTTTTGAAACAAAAAGATACTTGATATTGAACAATTTTGTATGGTTCATGATTAGTTGCCGTTGTCTTTCCATTTTTGTTTTCAAAACCTATTTTTGATCGCTTAATTGGTGGCGCTAATGGAATTTTCAACCAAAAGATTAACACATTTTTGATTTTATTTCTTTGTGGAATTTTTGTTGGTCCTTTTAGTGTTGGATTGATTTCAAAATTTCAACTCCGCCGTCGCGGTTTCATCAATTTTGTAATTGTTTTAGGTGTTTTTTTCTATATTTTTGCTGCAATTATTTTTGTGACAAAAATTGGTACAGATGTTGCAAATGCAAAAAATTATAGCGATAGTTGAACTTGAATTTTTCTAATTTTTGGATTTTTAATGGGAGTTTGTCTTTGGGGAATTCAGGGTGTAATTTTGAACTTACCACATGAATATCCAAATTCAAATCCACAAAAAATTGGTTTTCAATTTGGGCTAATTTGGGGTCTTGGTTACACCGCTTTTACAATTGGCACAATTTTGACCTCAATGGTTCTTTCCCCACCAGGAGTTGATTTAAAATCACTTTCAACTGCAAAAGTGGATGGTCTGGCACTTGGCGCTTTCATAATAATTATCATTTTGTCACTTGTTTCCTCTGTTGGTCTTGTTTTTCTCAGAGAGCCAAACACTCAATTTAAGAATTTACTAAAGGTTCGAAGTCTAAAAGAAATAAAAAAAATAGAAAAGTAGCTTTTTAAAGATTAGAAATTTTAAACAAAATATTCTTAATATAAATAAGAAATCAAAACTTTCTGAAAGGAAAAACATGAAACCTATAAAAATTGCCCTAATTGGCGCTGGAAATGTTGGAAATTCATTTCTTTATGCTGCTATGAACCAAGGGCTTGCTTCTGAATATGGTATTATTGATGTAAATCCTGATTTTGCTGATGGAAATGCGCTTGATTTTGAGGATGCATCCGGTTCACTAAATCAATGTTTTTCAGTTCGTCGTTATGAATATAGCGACTTAAAAGATACTGATTTTATTGTGATCACTGCTGGAAGACCACAAAAACATGGCGAAACTCGGCTTCAATTAGTTGCAGATAATATCCGAATTATTAGAGAAATTGCTTTTAAAATAAAAGAAAGTGGCTTTAGCGGAATCACAGTTATTGCTTCAAATCCAGTTGACATTATTACTCGTGCTTTTCGTGAAGCTTCAGGGTTTTCTGATGAAAAAGTGATTGGTTCAGGGACAGTTTTGGATACTGCCAGATTGCGAGTTGAAATTGCAAAACGGGCAAATGTGTCTCCAAATTCTGTTCAAGCTTTTGTGATGGGAGAACATGGTGATTCTTCTTTTGTTGCTTTTTCAAACATTAAAATTGCCGGTGAATGTTTTTGTAATTTTACCAAACTAACCGGAATTGATAGCTCAAACTATGAAAAAGAGCTTGAATTTCCAATTTCACGCAAGGCATATGAAATCATTAATCGTAAAAAAGCAACTTTTTACGGAATTGGCGCTGCTCTTGCTACAATTGTCAAAAGCATTATTCAAGATTCCAAAAATATTTTAATCGTTGGTGCAAATCTTCGTGGCGAATACGGTTTTTCAGGTCCAAATGTGGGAGTTCCTGTCGTTTTAGGTGCAAAAGGAATTGAAAGAATTGTTGAAATCACCTTGAATGATAAAGAAAAAGCTAAATTTGCTAAATCAATTGAAATAATTGAGCAAATTTATCAAGATGCTACTAAAAATATTTAGTATTTTTGCTACTCTTTTTGTTTAATTTAAAAAACCCCTTTGGAATCCTTTTGTAAGAAAAGATTCCAAAGGGGTAAATTATATAAATGGTGGCTCATATCGGACTTGAACCGATACGCATCGCTGCAGCAGGTTTTGAGTCTGCCGTGTCTACCATTCCACCAATGAGCCAAATTTTAAAAATTAAAATTAGATTGTTGTAATATAATTAATTATATCATGAAAAAATGAAGTTTAATGTTTAAAAAAATTTTTTTAAGAGGAATCCCAGCGTTGTTTGCGCCGGGATTAGTTGTTTCTTGTACTTGATTAGGCGCGGCCGAAAAGCTTAGAGAGACTTTACAAATTGGGTCCAAAAATCCTTGAGATCAGCAGTTGAATCTGAGAAAGCCACTAGACTCAGTTGTTGCTGGTCGTGTTCGCCAAATTAGCTCAACTGTTAAAGCAACAGAATTTTTGCAAAAAATAGCCATTTTGAATCCTGAAGGCAAACCTGATCAGTCAATTGGCAGAAAAAATGCTAATAGACAAGAAACTTTTTTGAATAATTCAATTATTTGGACCTTCATTCCCGGAGTTGATAATTTTGATCTTATTGGTAAATTTGACCTAAAAGTGACTCCAATCTTTGATTCAGCCAATGATTTTTATGGTTCTGTCAAGGTAAAAGTTGATGCTTTTGATAAGGATTCCAAGGAATTTATTCAGTCGAAAATCTTTGTAATTACGGGATTTGAGACAACTCAAACGGGAATTTATGCCTACAAGGATCGAATTGCAACTGCATTTGCAAGTATCAAAAATTTAACTTTAAAAGATGGAAATCAAAATCTTGATTTGCAACAAATTGGTACTAAAAATATTTGGGATTTTGTCAATTTACCAAGTAACTTTGAAAAAATGGACTTTCAAAAATTAAACAATTTTGACCAATTTGACGTTCCTGACCGGGACTCTTCTGCGCCTTCGCTTGCAAATATCGCCAAAAACCCTTACCGCCTAAAAGTGAAACCTTTTTATTATATAAAAGGAACAATTTTAGGTAATTCTTATGACAAAAGCACTAATGAAATCGATGTAATTTTGTCAATTTACCATGATTCATTTCAGAATTTTATTTCTAAAATTGTCAAGTTAAAAATCAACCCTAGTTCAACTCAAGGTTTAGAAAAATTAACTGAAGCAAAAAGTTTCAAATTACGCGAAAATTACAGCAATTTTTTACCAAGTTTTCTTACAAACCCAAGTTATAACAACGAATTTTTGCAAAAATACATCGATTTTTCCGGTCTAAATCATAAAAACTTTGACATCAAGGTTGTTTCTTCACTTTCCAATGATCAAACAGGTGATTTATTTGTAATTCTTAATTCAAAAGAGAAAAATTTGCTTTTTGGGGCTTATAGTCCCGGTCAAATTATTAAAGTTGAAGGTTTTAATTCTTACGAAAAAATCTTTGCAAAAAAGGAATTTCGTGACCAAATCAACTTTGAATACCTTGATAATTGATATAAATTATCATCTGACAGTACAGTTGCGCAAAAATTAAAAAATATCACAGACAGTCTAAATTCTTCAAGTGATTCACTGCTTTGGCCACTTTTTGGTGAGGCAATTCAGAAAACAATGACTGATGAAACACTTTTTAGAAACACAGAAGAATTAAAAAAATTTGACAAGTTAAATTATCAATTTGCATCACTAGTTAATTTTAATGTCGATAAAACTGGTGTTTCCTTCTATTTTTCTAATTGAGTTCAGGATTTTTACAAAATTTTTGTTCCTTTTGATGAAAAAGCACCAACCAAAAATATTGTGGCTGATTTTGGTCAAAGAGTTTTTGAAAATGAAATAATCAACGATGGTTTACGGGCAAGATCGATTGTAATTAGACTTCGTTCCAATGCTTTTGATAGCAAAACTCAGAGCAACACAACAAAAATAACATCTGGAACTGCCTGAGTTTTTGACCGTAAATTGAAAGTAGACCCAAAAAATCCTGGTAAATTTTTACCAACAAACACTTATTACTTGGCGACAAATCTTCATGTTGTTGCTGATTTAATTAATAATCCAGAGCAAATTTACTCTTTTTCTTACCTTTTGGATGGAAATATTAAAAATCTTGACGCAATTAGTTTTGATAATAACAATCTTTTTCGTCGTTTTGATAGAATTTCAAAAACTGAATCAAACAAAGATTTTTTGCCCCCGGAAGGATTTCAGTACATTACACCTGAAGCAAAACAGTTTTGAAAAGATTTGAAAGTTAATCCAATTGGTCTTAATTCGCCAGAAAATGGTAAATTTCGTGACATTGCAATTATTGAAATTACCTTTCCAAATGACAAAAAAATTGACAATCCCTTCAATTTAGGGATTCCGTTTTTAGATTTTGAAGATCCCTTTGGTCTTTCAACATCAATTGTCAAAAATATTCCTGATGCAATTCGTTATTACAACGAAAATCCGCTTGATTTTTTAGTTACAAATAAACTTTTACCAAGTTTTACAAAGATATCAAACAAAATTGATGCCCGTGAAAATGAAAAAATTTTACCATTACATGCTTATTTAGGCGGTTTTTTAGGCGGTTATTCCTGGGAAAGTGATGATAAAAATTCATTTATAACAACAGAAAAAATTGTCAAACAAAACAAGTTTAAAAACAATTCAGAAATTAGAGACTTCAACGGTGCTGATGGAATTTCGCTTCCTGGTTTGCGAGGTGGTCATGGGATGTCAGGCTCCTTGGTTGTCAATGAATACAACCAGGTTTTAGGGATTTTTTGGGGTGGGTATTTTCCACCAACAACACAAGGTTTGGTAAAAGGTGTGGGTCAATTTGATCCAATCGGAATTAAAATTGATAAAAATCCAACAATTTTAGCAAAATGACTTGCACAGACTCAGAACATTGAAACTGATTTGGATGCAGTTTCAAAAAAAGTTTTTGATCTTGAAAACCCAGTTGAAATTGAAAAAATGGCTCATTCTGCTAAGTGAATTAAATTTAACCAAAATTCACAAAATGTTTTTGAAGATATTTAATTTTTTTGACCCAAAAAGTGAAAAAAGCTTGATTTTAATGAGTAAAATGAAAATTTTGCAGGAGCAAAATGGAAAAACAAATGCATAATTCGCTAGTAAAAATTCGCCAACAATATCAGGAATTAAATAAACTTTTGCTAGATGAAAAAATTTTAGTTGATCAAAAAAAATACACACAAATTTCTCGTGAAATTTCAGCAATTGCTGAAATTGCCACTGTTTTTGAACAATTTTTGCAAAATGAGACAGCAATTAAGGACATGAAATTACTTTTGCAACAAGAAAAAGATCCTGAATTAATTCAACTAGCCAAATCTGAAATCACCACAGCAACAAAAAAAAATGAAGAACTTGAAAAAGAACTTCTTGTTTTGATGATTCCCAAAGATGAAAATGACGAAAAAGACGTAATTATTGAAATTCGAGGTGCCGCCGGTGGTGATGAAGCTAATATTTTTGTGGGTGATCTTTATAGAATGTATTTAAAATGAGCTGATTCTGAAAAGGCAAAATCAAAAATTTTGAGTTCTTCGTTGGCAATTGCCGGTGGTTTTTCACAAATTATTTTTCAAATTTCAGGTAAAAATATTTACTCAAAACTGAAATTTGAATCCGGTGTTCACCGGGTTCAGCGAGTTCCTGAAACAGAAACAATGGGTCGAATTCATACTTCAACGGCAACGGTTACGGTTATGCCAAAAATTAATCAAAAAATTGAAATTGTAATCAACCCAACTGATCTCAGGATTGATACTTATCGCTCGTCAGGTGCCGGCGGCCAGTCCGTAAACACAACAGATTCAGCAGTTAGAATCACCCACATTCCAACAGGAATTGTTGTTACTTCGCAGGATGAAAGGTCACAAATTGGAAATAAGGAAATTGCCATGGAAATTTTGCAATCCAAGATTTACAATCTTGAATTGCAAAAACAACAAGAAAAACAAGCTAATTTTCGTAAATTAGCTGGTTCTGGTGCAAGATCAGAAAAAATTCGCACTTATAATTATCCTCAGGATCGTGTTACTGACCATCGAATTGGTTTTTCTTGTTCTCTAAAATCGGTGATTCAGGGGGCTTTAAATCCAATAATTGATGGGCTTTTAGCAGAAGAAAAGGTTGAGTTGATGGCTCAAAATTATGGTACAAAATAGTGCAAGAATTGCACTTCTAAAGGAAAAACAGCGCTATAATTTGCCTTTAGAAATTTCAAATTTGGAAAATTTGAAGCTTGAGCTTGGTTATCCAGCACAAAAAATCATTGGTTTTATTGAGATGGAAAACGTTAGAATTTATCTTGATTTGAAGGTTTTTATTCCACGATATGAAACTCAAGAACTGATTTTGAAGGTTAAAAAAGTGATAAAAAAAGGTGATTTTGTCCTTGATTTGTGCTGCGGTTCAGGGTTTATTGGTCTTGCGCTTGCAAAATTTATTGATGCAAAAATCACTTTGAGTGACATTAGTAATGAGGCAATTATTCAAACAAAATTAAATGCAAAACATAATAATTTACAAGTAAACGTCATTAAATCTGACCTTTTTGAGAATATTCCATTGCAAAAGTTTGATATAATAATTTCAAATCCACCTTATTTAGCACCGCAAAAACTAGCTGATTCAGTTCTTAATTTTGAACCTGAAAATGCTTTGTTCGCTGTGCCTACACCATTTTTTTATTATGAAAGAATCATGCAAAAAGCTAATGATTTTCTTAAAAAAAATGGCTGAATTTTCTTTGAAATTGATTTTCAAAGTGTCGATTTTTTTCAAAAAAACTTTCCAGATTTTATAATTGAAAATGACATTAATGGTAAGCCAAGATTTGCTGTTTGGCAAAAAAAGTAGAAAAAAGGCGAATTTTTCATGCTTTTTTAAGAATTATGAATTATTTTTAATAAATTAAAGGAGAAAATAAATGAAAATTAGAACCCGGTATGCACCATCGCCAACTGGATTTTTGCACATTGGTGGCGCCAGAACCGCTCTTTTTAATTATTTATTTGCAAAGCATTACAATGGCGATTTTGTTCTTCGAATCGAAGATAGCGATGTTCAGAGAAATATTGTTGAAGGTGAAAGATCGCAAATTGAAAATTTGCTGTGACTTGGAATTATTCCTGATGAAAAACCAGGATCAATTACTGAATATGGGCCCTATCGCCAGTCAGAAAAATTGGAAAGATACCAAAAATTGGCACAAAAACTAGTTGAAAAAGGATTTGCATATTATGCTTTTGACAATTCAGATGAACTTGAATTGCAACGAAAACAACAATCCGAACAAGGAATTTTTAGTTTTCGCTATGATCCAAAATGGCTAAAAATTTCTGAAAAAGAGAAAAAAAAACGACTAGAAAACAAAGAATTTGTGATTCGTTTTCGAATGGATCCAGTAAAAAAATATTGCTGAAATGATCTTGTTCGCGGTGAAATTTGCTTTGATTCTAGCTCAATTAGCGACTGAGTTATTTTAAAATCTGATGGTTTTCCAACCTACAATTTCGCTGTGGTTGTTGATGATTTTGACATGAAAATAAGTCATATTTTTCGTGGTGAAGAGCATATTTCTAACACTCCAAAACAGCTGGGAATTTATGAGTCTTTTGGTTGAAAACCACCAGAATTTGGCCATTTGACAATAATTACTGATAAATACGGTAAAAAACTTTCAAAACGAGACAAAAATCTTTTTCAGTTCATTGAAGATTATAAAAATCAAGGCTATCATAGTCATGCACTCTTCAATTTTCTTGTGCTTTTAGGATGGACTAGCCACAATTCACAGGAATTTTTTGATAAGGAATCGTTGATTAATGTTTTTGATTATCAAAGACTTTCGAAAGCACCTTCAAGTTTTGATATTGAAAAGTTAAACTGATTTTCAAAATCTTATATTTCAAAAATGAGTCCAGATGCAATTTTAGAAAAACTAAAATTGGAAAAAGATAATTTGTGGAACCGTGTTTTTGTTGAAACTTTTCAAAAAAGTGCTATTAAATTTAGTGATTTTCAAAAGCATTTTAACTTTTTTTCTAAACCAGAAAGCAAAATGACTCAGGAAATTAGTCAGCTTTTACAAGAGAATGATAAAAAACCAATTGAACTTTTTGTGCAAAAAATCAGTTTTGAAGATTGACAAATTTTCAAAATTACAGAAATAATTAATCAAATTGGTGAGGAATTAAAAATAAAAGGAAAACAATTGCTTTTTCCGATTCGCCTTGCAACAACTTGATCAATTTCCGGACCTGAATTAGCTAGCGCAATTTGATTATTGGGTCCAAAAATAATTGAAAAAAGGTTGGAAAAATGAAAGCAAAATTCTCCTCAGGCATAATTTTAAACGAAAAAAAACAAGAAATTGTTAATTTTATAGGACCATTAATGATTTCAAAAGATAATATTAATGGTGTAGAAATTGATGTTTTTGAAACAATCAATCCGAAAAATAACATGCCAATTAGACTTGAAATCAACAAAGAAATTTTAACAGTTTTTGCAGGTGAAAACACGCTTTTCTTTGAATTAAATAAAAAAATACCTAATGAATTTCACTCAGAAAATGACATAGCCGACATTTTTTCCTTACTTTGACAATTGGATCTTAAAATCAACAAAATTAAGATAAAATATGACTTATTTTTGGGAAAAATTGATGCAATTGATGCCATAAAAATCGACACTTACTACACTAATTTGGAGTTTTTAGATGATTAATGTTGTTCTTTTTCAGCCAGAAATTGGTCCTAACACTGGCAACATCATTCGCTCATGCTTTGCAACAAATTTAAAATTGCACATAATCAAGCCAATTGCTTTTGACCTTGACCCAAAACATCTTAAAAGGCCAGCTGCTGGGATTTTACTTTCTGATATTGAACACGAAATTCATCGTAATTGGGATGAATTTTGTGAGAAATATGGTAAAAAAAATTGATTCTTCATCACCAGGTATGGTCAAAAACTTTATACAGAAGTTGATTTTAAAAAAGAAATAACTGAAAAAAAAGACATTTTTTTCATTTTTGGTCGTGAATCAACTGGAATTCCCATCGAGATTTTAAAAAAAAATAAGAAAAAATGTCTCAGAATTCCAATGTTGGCAAAAGCAAGATCGCTAAATCTTGCAAATTCAGTGGTTATTGTTGCTTACGAAATTCACAGACAATTAAATTTTCAAGATTTATCACATTTTGAGGTTCAAAAAGGCAAAAATTATCTTGATGAAAATTAGAAAACTAGCTTTCTAATTTTAATTAGATTATGAAATTTGTTTTTATATTTTTAAAAATTTAAACAAAACTGAAACTAAAATTATTTTTTTGAATACGCGGTTAAACCATAGAAAATTGGCTGTTTTTCCTAAGTTTTTTCAAGCAAAATTTTGTAAAAAACGTGAAAATTTTAATTTTTAATTGTTAAATTTAGCAAAAATGTAAATTTTTCTGCTAAATTAGTATATTAATTTCAGACACATCAGGAAAGGTTTGTTAAATGAAATAATATAAATTCACAGTTGAACAGAAAATTAAAAACATCAAAATTACTAAGTCTCAAGGGTTAAAAAAGCAATTTTGCATGTGTATGGAATAATTTAATACGAAATTGGTAACAAATGCTTTTCAATAATGATATGAAAAGTCTAATAAGTACCTGTGGTAAGAATAAATTTACTCGCAAACCAAAAAAGAAGTACATAATTAACGATCTTTATGAAAATAACCATGAAATTTATCAAGAAATAATGGAAAAATGTTCTCAGAAGATATGGGATTGATCCTGCAATAGTTATTGAAGAACTTAGAAAAAAAAGAAAAAGAAAGTTTTATGCGATTTTACAGCGAGAATTAATTAATATTGAAGGTCAAAATTTCGAAAATACAACCGTTACCTATCAAAAAAATTCTAAATAATATAGAAACTCACGACTTCAAAGTAGTTTATCATATAAAGCTCCAAGTTTTTATATAAGTTAAATTAATTCTTCAAAATTTTTTAAAAATGAATATGTTAGAAAAAATAAAAATAGAGATTGTCGCAAAATCATAGGAAAAGATAGTTGTTTGATGAGTTTTTTATATTGATTTACTTATTTTGAAGAGATTCTTTTAGTTTAGCTGAATTTTTTTGAAGTTTTGAGTAAGAAAAAATAGTTATTAAACCTAAAAGTGAAATTATGATTGAAAAAAATAGAAAGGAAAAGTAAAATGAGACATAAATTGAAATCGTAGTTGTAATAATTGAAATAAATGAATAAAAAATAATACGAAAAACCAGAGAAATACCGTTTTGTTGGTGAAATTTTTTCTTGTCAAATAAGGTGTAAGTAGAGCTGTAAAAAACCGGCAAAAAAAGCGAAAATAAAATTTGTTGAAGACCTATAATTGTCACGTAAAAATAGAAACGGAGATTTAAATTATTCAAAAAAATACTAAAAAGTCAAGATAAGTTTAGTAAGACGATCGCTATTACTACTAATTTAAAATTTATTTTTATTTTAGTTTTGTTTGTTATTAGAAAAGTTAAAACACTTCCCAAAACAGAAAGAAAAGAAAAAAATAAGTTCAAATATGTAGCTCAACTTTGAAAGTTAAAAACTTTACTTTTACTTTCTGAATTAATGTAAGTGAAAAACTGCGGTATAATCGTTGTTCTTGGAATTAGAAAGATGCCAATAATTAAATTTCCAGCCAAAATCAATAATCACTTATAAAAAATAGTATTTTTATTAACTATTTTGTCTAATTCTTCCTCATTTTTAACAAAATCAAATTTGATTTTGTTAAATTTCAAACTAAAATATAAAATACCTGAAGTTAAATAGGTTAAAATATTGAAAGAAATTAGTCAGTGAAAATCTAGATTTGAATATAAAATTATTGAAAAAACAGCTGAAATTAAAAATCCTATAGCTGCTGCAAATGTGGAAAAAATGTTTAAATTTGTCATTTCCATTTTGTTATTTGACAAATAATAAACTATATCTTTTAAATAAATAAAACGGAATGAATGTATGAATCCCAACAAGGTATTTATTAAAATTAGAATTATCGAAAATGAAAAAATTAAAGGATTTTTGATACTGAAAAATATTATCAGTAAAAGTAAGAGCGAAAAAATACTTAATAAATCTGAATTTAATAGCGCTAATTTACTGTTTTTTCACTTTTGAATAATTTTTGAACTAAACAAATAAACTATTAAATTTGGAATTTGTATTAGTAAATATAAAATTGTAACAAGTCAAAAATCACCTGTCACTTTAAAAATATATAAGGATGAAGAAAACTTAAAAGCTTCTGATCCAATTAACGATGTTGCAAGTGAAATTGTATATTTTAATGAATTTTTAAGAAAGATTCTCATTGATTTCCTTGCACATCCAAAGCAAAAAGAAAAAATTTTTTAGTAAACAAAACGAAGAATTGCTATGTATTTTTGAAGCTGAAATTGAAAGAGTTATTGCATTTTTATTTTGAAAATTTGTGATGTCAGTTGAACCTGAACCAAAATAAGGTAAAAATGGAATTGCATTTTTTTCAAAAAGTTTTCTAATTTTATTGTAAAAAGGCATATTAACGGCAGTAAATTGATCGGCTATTCTAATTCTTACCCCTTCTTGGTCTCAATCCTTGTCTTGATTAACATCAAGATTGATTAAAAATTTATATTTTTTTATTTCATTGGTTGCTGTAAAATCTTTTATGCCTTGTAATTGAATTTCTTCTTTGGTTGTTAAAAGAATATTGATACTTTTTTCCATTTTCATTGTTAAGAGAATTCGAAGTAATATGTTTGATATTTTGTTATCAAGGTTTCTCGAAGAAATATCAAATTTAGAAACTTTTGTATCCGATTTGGGAAAAATTTGATAAATTTCATCTTTATTAAGGTTATTACAGCTTAAAGTTGGCCTATTAATTTTCCTTATTTTTTCTTCAGAATAGATAAAATTATTTAATTTTTCACAAAAAATTTCATTTATCTTTTCTGAATTTTGATTATAAACCTCAAAAACTCCATTTTCTCAATACGGAGTGCCTTGATTATAAACTTCGCCATTTACCACAATTCCACCAACTTCATCAGTATGCGAAATAAAAAGAACGTTATTTTTTGTACTATTTTTTGATAGAAAAACTCCATTTGTTTCTGTGTTGATAGTTTCTCCAAATAGTTTTTTGACATATTGTTTTTCAAAGCCTGGTAATGAAGGAAAAATAAGAAAATTATTCAGTAATTTTGTAAAATTCTCTCTTTTTTTTAGAATTTCATCGAAAAAATTTAAATTAGCTTTGAATTTATCTTTTATAAAAACTAAAAAATTTTGAATTCAAATTTTTAATGAATTATCTAAAAATTGCGTATATTTTTCTAGTTTTTCGAAGCTAAAATATTTGTCAAGCATTCGATCGTAATTATAATATCAATAAATAAAGAAACTGTTTCAAAGACTATTTTGCAAAAATTTTATTTCCTTTTCATAATTTAGAAATTCATCCCTGGTAGGTATTAAATTTCAACAAAAATTTAAATCTTCTATTATATTAAGTATTTTTTTATCAACATCATGAGTGTAAACAGGATCTAATACATAACCAATCATTGTTGTTTTTTGGAAAAATGCGTATTTAAAATTTAATTCATGTATATTTTTATATTGAGTTTCTTCTAAGAATGATTTATTTATAGTTTCTAGTATTATGAATTCAACAAGAAAATTTTTATATCTTAAAATTTGCAGATTTTCATCTCTTTTGATAACTTCAAAATTATTTTTTAAAAGAAATTCAATGAAATTTGTTCTTTGAGTGAATGAACAATTCATAAATCCAAAGTCCAAATCGTTTGGCATTCGCGAAATCAAATCTCTAGCCCAAAAAAGATAACTGCCCTTTATAAAAATTTGTAGATCTAAATTATTTTTTTTGTTAAAGGTCGAAATTAACGTTGAAATAAGGGGTAATAATTTTTTCATTTCTATGGCAAAATTTCTAAATCTGTTTCTCTTGGGATCAACTGAACATTTCTTATATCTACTTCATTAATTAAAAATAATAAAAAACGTTCAAGACCCATGCCAAAACCTGAGCTTTTTAAAGGAATTTGTTTTTTCATCTCTAAATATCAACCATAATTTGTTGGATTATTACCGTGATCTAACAATGATTTTAATGTTTCATTATATGTTTCACTTCTTTCTCCAGCACCTACTATCTCGCCAATTCCCATCAACAGATCAGAATTTACAGCCTTCCCATTTTTATTTTTTTGGTAGAATGGCACTAATTCATGCGGAAAGCTCTCTAACCATATAATTTTGTTTTTATATTTTTTAATTAAATATTTTTCCCCGTTTGAATTTATAATTTCAAAGCCTTGTTTAATTTCAATTCCTTCTCTATATTCTTTTTTTAGTGTCGATATTGCATCTTCATGTGAAACATTAATTGTTCTTAATTTTAATCACTTTTTTAATCTTATTGTGTTGCTTGAATTGAAATAATCCAAGTCCTGCGAGGAATATTTTAATAAATTTTTTATTATATATTTAATATATTTTATTACTGTTTTTTTTGTTTCATTTAACGAACTCACCAATTCAATCTCGAAATGATTGAATTGGTGTAGATGTCTTTCATCAACTTGTTCTCCTCTGAAAGTTTGAGAAATGTACCCGACTGCTTTTACATTGTTAGCTCTTAGGAAAAGTTCCAGATAAAATTGCATACTATCTGCTAAATAAAATTTAAAATTCTTGTTTTGGTTAGAAATAACTTTATATGGTAGTGAGTCGCTGGCCAGCCCCATTGGGCTCGAAATGCTTTGAGTTGTTATTGGACAATTAACTATACTTATTTTCTTATTTTTCTTATATGTTAAAAAATTTATTTCAGAGAAAATTCTTAATATTCTTGAATATCTTTCTTGAGTTACATAATCCAAAAAATTATTCCTATAGTCTTTAAAATCCATTTTAATTTATTCTCGTTTAATAATTTAAATTATATACTAAAATGTTTTAAAAACCAAGTTTATTAGAAAAAATTAATTTTTTTACTTAAATGAAATAATGTTTGCAAAATTTTACATAAATCAGCATAAAAAACTCATCAAACAACTATCTTTTCCTATGATTTTGCGACAATCTCTATTTTTATTTTTTCTAACATATTCATTTTTAAAAAATTTTGAAGAATTAATTTAACTTATATAAAAACTTGGAGTTTTATATGATAAACTACTTTGAAGTCTTGAGTTTCTATATTATTTAGAATTTTTTTGATAGGTAACGGTTGTATTTTCGAAATTTTGACCTTCAATATTAATTAATTCTCGCTGTAAAATCGCATAAAGCTTTCTTTTTCTTTTTTTTAAAAGTTCTTCAATAACTATTGCAGGATCAATCCCATATCTTCTGAGAACATTTTTCATTATTTCTTGATAAATTTCATGGTTATTTTCAGAAAGATCGCTGATTGTGTATTTCTTTCTTAGTCTGCGAGAAGATTTACTTTTCCACAGGCGCTCATTAGACTTTTCATACCATTATTGAAAAGCATTTGTTACCAATTTCGTATTAAATTATTCCATACACATGCAAAATTGTAGTTTTTATTCCTTTAGATTCAGTAATTTTGATTTATTTAATTTTCTGTTCAACCGTGAATTTATATTATTTCATTTCGACAGACCCTTCTTGATGTGTCTGAAATTAATATACTAATTTAGCCTTTTTCCTTATTTTTTATTTTTTTCCTTAAAGCTTTAGCAAAAAAAATAAATTTAATAAATGAGGAAAACATACGTTGTGATGCTAGTCGTTACCATTGCAGTTATCAGTGGCTTTAGTTTTTTGGCATATAAAATTGAATCATATTTGGCACCAGAGGAAGAAATAAGTATTACAATTCTAAAAGGTGTAAGAAATCCAGGAACCATATTTTTTAAGCCTGGAACTAGCTTACGAGAAATTTTTGCAAAATTCGAGGTTATTCGTGGAATCGATATTGAAAAATTTAATCTTGATTCTAAAATAACAAGTGATCAAACAATTGAATTAAAATTGCCAGCTGAAAAAATACCTTTGTCAAAAATGACAATTTTTTATGCAAAGAAATTAAAAATCGAGCGTGAAACCGTTGCAAAAATCAGAAATTTGATAAAAGAGGAAGGTAAATCTGGTTTAACCTGGACAAATTTAAAATGGAAATTAAAACTTGACTCAGCTATTGTAAAAGTTCTGCAGGAAAATTTTACTCTTGATTAGCGGTTTTTTTGGCACTTGTTTTTCTAATAATTTTGATTGACAAATTCGGTGTAATATGACTTTTTTTGCTAATTTTTTCGATTTTTTTTCTAATTTATACAAGAGAATTCAAAAAAATATTAGTTTTTGTTGTGCTAGGAATTATTTGTTGTGTAAGTTATTGAATGCTTATTCCGAAAATTTCTAATTTAGAAGTTAGTTTTGAATCAAAAATTATTGATAAAACTAATTATGGCAGTTTTGTTAAATACAAAGCTGATAAAATTTTTTTGCCCTGAAAAAATATTGAAATTGGGACAAAAGTCCGGGTGACAGGAATATTGGAACTAGCAAAAAATTCAAAACCTGATTTTGATTTAATAACTTATTTGAAAGCAAGAAGTGTTTTTTTGATTATAAACAAGCCAAAAATCACTTTTTTAGAAAAAAGTCATGACATTTTTTTTGGCCTTCGACAACTTTTTACAACAAACAATTATCATTCAAGAATGTTAGTGCCAATGATTTTTTTGGGTGAAACGCCGGTTTTTGCAAATGATCTTAGAAAATGACTAATTTTGTTAGGAGTTTATCAAATTTTTGTTATTTCAGGTTTTCACATCAACCTTTTTAAACAAGTTTTTTATGCAATTAGTAAGGCTTTGAGAATTAAAAAATATATATACAGGCCAATTTTTTTTGCTTTTTTGCTATTTCAACTTTTTTTATTTAATTTTGCAATTTCCTTTTTACGCGGTTTTGTTTTTTGAACACTTAATCAAATTAACGAGACTTTTTTGAACAAAAAATTGAACAAAATTGACACTTTATCCATAAGTGGAATTTTAATTTTACTTTCAAATGTGTTAGTTTTTTATTCACTAGGGTTTATTTTATCTTTTACAATTAGTTTCATAATTGTGATAATTAATCAAGTTAGGTTTCCAAAAAAATGACATAAGTTTATAGTAAATTTCCTTTTTGTGAATTTATTTAGTGGTCTTTTTTCAGCTTTTTACAATTCTAACTATAACATGATGTCACCACTAAATACCCTTGTATTTACGGCATTTTTTACCCTTTTTTACATAATTATGTTCATTTTTATTTTTAATCCAACGATTATTGAGTGGATCAGCGATCTTTTTGTCAATTCGGTCGGTTTCATTACAGAAATTCAGTTTTTAGTTTTTGACTTTAAAATTCAACAGTATTCATTGATTATTTCTTGTATAATTTCATTGATATGTTTTTTGTTTATGGAAGCGACGTTTTCTTTGTCCAGAAAAAGATTTTCACCCTCATAGAGAACGAAAAAGCTGATGTAATTCAGTTTTTTCCAGGCGATAATTTGGATTTAATTGGCGACAATGTTGCCAATCTTTCACTTTTTGAATCAAAGAAAATTTTCATTTTTAATAATTTTTTGCAATTCTCGCCGAGCGCGAAAATAAATAAGGTTTTGATTGCAAAAATCAAGAAAACACAACACTTAGTGATTTTTAAGTATATTTTTGATGAAAATTTTAGCAAAAACGACCTTAAATCTTCAGTAATTTATAAGACTTTTTCTCCTTTTGCAAAATTATTTGAAACTACCGAGTTAAATTCGCAAAATGTTGTTGACTTTATTAAAAAAGTGGCGATGAAATTCAAATTAAATTTAACTTCGGCTGATTTAACCAAAATTGAGTCACAACTTCCATTAAAAGGGCAAATTATTTACAATGAAATCTCAAAATTATCAAGCTTAAATTGTAAGATAAATTCTTCAATTATTGAAAATTTTGTTAGCGATTATTTTGTAACTTCACCTTGAGACTTTGTTAATTCATTTGTCAATTTTGACCTAAAAAGTACTTTAAATTTTTATCGCCAAAAATTGCTAGAGGGTGTCACTTTAAGTCTCCTAATTGGCCAAATAAATTCAAAATTATCACTATCATTTATGGTTTATCTCTATAAGCAAATCGGATTTTCAAATACTGTAATTGCCCAAAAAATGTCAATTTCAAGCTTTCAAGTTAATAAAGCAGTTGATTTATACAAAAATATTGGGATTCAAAAGTTGCAAAAACTGATAATTGATCTTGCAATTCTAGATACAAGAATTAAAAAATCCAAAATAAATGACAAATTAGGATTTGAAGTTTTTTTGTTAAGCCTTGTAAATAAAAATTTCTAATTAAATGAAAAACATTTTAAATTTATTATGTTATAATTCTCCCGTTTAGTAAACCATAACCAAAATATTGATTGTTTTTTGTTTAAATTGTTTCCTATTTAAATTTGAACAAACTAATATTTTGGTTATGGTTTATTTTTATATCTAAAAAGAGTGAAAGATTTTTCTAAAAAAATGTTAAAAAAAATAAAAAAATCGAAAGGTTTATTACTTTTACCGATTTTTATTTCAGCAGCTAGCTTAATTTCTTGTTACACTAAATCTGATTCAAAATTCGGATTTGACGGCAATCAAGACGGAAAATTGCAAATGGTGACAAGCTGAACAACCGAACAGGCAAGATTTAAAGCGCTAAATCAAGTTGTCCAAATTTGAAACAGCAAACCCGAAGTTCTTGACACAACCAATAGAGAGTTTCTTCCGATCAAATTAACACCTTCTTACGATGTTGATTATGCGCCCATGGCAACGAAATTCAGTCAAGTTTTTTCTGCAAAGGACAAGGCGCAGACAATCAATTTGGTGCTAAATTATCCAGCAGCAGCAGCAATTGCTGCAAAATATAAAATGCTTTTGAATCTGAAAGACTTTCCTGATTTAACCCAAAAAATTAAGGAAATTTATCATAGCAAATTTCTTGAAACAAACAGCAAAATCGCCACTTTATCCGAGGATGGAATTTACACGATTCCCTTTGTAAAATCTTCGCAAACCCTTGTCGTTGATGGTCCTGTTATGGCTTATATTATCGAAAAAGCACTGGAAAATGGGGCTAGAATTAAACAAGGTGAGGAAGAATTTTTTAGTCAATTTCGCAAATCAGAATCTGATTTGCCCCAAATTAAGAAACTTTGGCAGCTACAAAGTTTTGAAAAAGTCGCTAATCCTTGAGCTAATTTTGAATTTTCACAGGACATTTTCAAATATTTTGATCAATTATTTGATTTTGCCTTGCGAATTAAAAAAAGTTTTAAATTGGAACCAGCAAACACCGATTTTGCCTATTTTCCCTTTGGTTTTGATGATATTCCAAATTTATTATTTTCAAAAATATTCGCTTCTGCAGGCGCTGATTATGCAAAATTTATGTTTGAAGTCCTCAAGGATGAAGGGAAAAATATGGAGCAAATCAGCTTTTCAAAACTTTATGAAAAAAATTCACAAAATTACTTGATTGCAAAGAAAAATTATGATCAAATTTTAGAATTATTTAAAGCTGATGCCTTTTTCTATCCAGGTCGATTTTCTGAACCAAGCTTTGCAAATTTATTTATGAATCACCACGAAATCGCCTTTGCAATTTCTTCAACAAGTAATTATGAACGTCGTTTTAGCAGAGCAATTTCTAATTTTGTGATTAAAAATGGTGATAAAAAAGAAAAATTTCCTATTTCAGAAAATTCACAAATTTACCAAATTATTCCGTTTGGGTTGACTGAAAATCGGCCTAAAAACGCCCTTTTGAAACTAAAAGGTGTTTTGACAAACCAAATTTCTTTTTTGATTAGTGATAAAACACCAGATTTTCCAGATGCAAATATTTATATTGATCCCAAAAATCAGAATTTAATTCTTAAGGTTAAAAAAATTACTGATTCCTTGTCCAAAAATCAGGACATTTTTTTAGCACTTGACTCTAGAATTAACCAATTTTTTCAAAAATTAGCTGTAAATTCAGCACAAATTTCAATTGAAAATTTAACTGGCAACCAAAACGAAAACAACATTTTCTTGATCAAGTCAGCTTGAATTGAAAATGTCGGTGGCGACAAAAACCTTAATGAAAATGAGCTTGTTTTTCTTCAGGAACCACTTAAAAATTCCAAAAACGACCCCAAAAATGTCATCACATATCAAGGCCCAGATCTTATTGCATTTCATTCAAATGAGGAAGAAGATATTGCAACTAAGAATTTTTTAAAGTGGATTTTGGGTCACAAACAGGACTTTTTTTACAAAACATCTACAGGTGAGAGCAAATTCAGCGGCAGTCCGGCGGAATATGTTGCTTTTAGGGGTAATTATTTAGCGCCAACTAGTGAAAATTTTCAATCAAGTTTGACAAATAAATCTAAATTTCGCCAAAATAACGCCCTTCGGACTGCTTTCAAAAACTTTAAACAGGTAAATGATGACCCTGAAAGCAATGTTTTTTACATCGATCCGATCGACTCACGCTCATCCTTGATTCGCGAGGTGATTCTTGCTAGTCTGAACCAAATGGGCCGAGTTGTGTTGGGTGGACATCCTGAAAAAGCGGATTTTGACAGCTTT
This sequence comes from Mycoplasma sp. 'Moose RK', assembly GCF_015708155.1. Classification (GTDB taxonomy): domain Bacteria; phylum Bacillota_I; class Bacilli_A; order Mycoplasmatales; family Metamycoplasmataceae; genus Mesomycoplasma. The sequence goes on along the minus strand of NZ_JADDYD010000001.1, from coordinate 601,544 downwards.
CTGAGCGCGCTTAGAACCAATCTTTATTCGATTAGAATTTCATAGTTTTGGATTTGATTTAAAAAAATGCCTTAAAATGGAGCAAATTTTTCAATTTGTTTCTCAAACATAATTTTGGATCAATTCTTGACCAATCTACATGAAAAATGGGATTTTTTCTTAAATTTTTCACTTTTTTGCACATTAAGGTGATCTAAATCCAAAATTATGTCTAAAAATCCGTTATTTTTGTATTTTTTTAAAACTAAAAACATTCTAAAATCTTATCCTTAATATGCGCAAAAGAAATAAAAAAAGTAAATTTTTTAGAAAAATTTTAGAAAAATATTATAATAATAACAAATGTCTAAGCACAACTTAAAATTATCTTTGTTTAGTTGGCCAAAATTTAAAAATTGGCTTAACAAAATTGTTGATAGTTTTTTTGTTGTGCTTTTGTATTTTTTGAAAATAATTTATGGAGAAATGATATTGAAAACAATTTGTTATAACACCAGTTAAATCAGAATTGATAAATTATTGAAATTAGCAACAAAAAAGGATAAAATTTACTTCAAAACAATGAAAAAATCACAAAATTTTATAAAAAAAATCAGAAAAACCACATTACTTTTAGTCCCATTTGTTTCCTTGCCGTTTTTTGTTTCTTGTATTATTAATGATAAAAAAAATTTCCCATCCCAAAAGGAAAATCCAAATCGATATGACACAGAAGTTGACGAATCAATTGATTTTCGTGCTATTTTTCCAATATCTGACCAAAGAACAAAAGCATTAAAACAAATTTTTGAAAAATGAAATAAAAAACCCGAAGTTATAAACAAGCAATCAGGATTTTTGCCAGCAAAATTAGATAGTGTTTTAAATAATTACACCAAAGATCAAAATTTTTTGGAATCTTTTTTGGTTGCAAGGGAAAATAAAAAGATTCCAAATTTAACCTTAAATTATCCAGCACTTGCAGCAACAGTAAATAAATACGGAATGCTTTTGGATTTCAACGATTCTCCTGAATTGGAGAAAAAAATTAATCAAATTTATGATGAAAAAGTTCTTTTTGAAACGAAAAATTTACCTGAAATCGCCCCAGAAAGAATCCCCTTTTTACCAATTTTAAAAACTTCCAAGGTTCTTTTAATTGACAAACCAGTTTTGGCATACATTCTTGAAGGCGCCAAAACTGCCAAAAATTTCAAGATAGTTGAGAGTGATAAAGCAAAAGTTGAGGCACTTGATCAAAACAAAACCGACTTTGAATACATAAAAAAAGTTTGGGGGGAATACAAAAATCCTTCACCAGGTGAAGATGGTTTTGAAAATTACACTTTTAGTTTTGATAAATTGACAAATTTCCAGGAGCTTAGCGACTTTATCATTCGCGTTAAGAAATCTTTTCCAAACGCTGGAAAAGGTGACGCAACTCAACAAGTTAATTTCATGCTTGGTATTAACGATCCGGCATCGACTTTTTTCTTTGCGACTTTTGCTGAAGCCAACGCTGATTATTCAAAATCAACCTATTTTCGTGAACAAGATGGTAAATCGCTAAATTATAATTCGCTTTTTGACAAATCAAGTGAAAATTATAAAAATGCAAAAAAAGCTTTTGATATTTTTGCTAGTTTATTTAAAAATAATCTAGTCGGACCCACTAATCCTTATAAAAAGGCAAGCGATTATTTAAAAAATCATCAGTTGATTTTTGCAATAACTTCAACAAGTAACTACACAAGAAACTTTGATGAAAAAGGCCAAACTTTTTTGCGTCTAAAATCTGGTAGCGAAAATCTTGATTATCCTGTTGGTTCGAAAAGCAAAATTTGAAAAGTGGTTTCTGATTCTAATTTACCAGCAAATGCAATTGCCAGAATCCACCAAATTTTAGACAACACCCCCGGATATATTTTCACTTCAGGTCAACCAGTAGTAGCTTCAGGTCGGGAAATTGATTCTAAAAACAGTATTTATTTGGACCCAAATACTGATAAAGATTTAATTGATGCAATAAAAGAATCAATAAATACAAATAACGAGATTGATCCTAACAATTTTAGCTTCTTAGCTGAAGACCCAGATTTTGAAAAATGGCTTGCTGATCAAAAAACTAAAAGCAAATTGCAAGAATCAGAATTTGCTTTTCTACAAAAAGATTTTAAGAAAAATGATTCAAAAAGTTTTAAATTAATAAAAAAATCGGAAAAAGTAAGTATTTTTTCCAATTCGGACCAAAAATTGAATGAACACGAGTTAATGATTCTTCCTGAACCAACAAAACTCCAACAATCCAACAAGTTTGAAGTCATTACTTCTCAGGGCCCTTCACTGATTGGATTTCACAACAACGATATCGAGGACAAGGCGACATTGAATTTTGTTAAATGGTTTGTTTCCGAAAAGCAAGAATTTACTACTCAAAAAAATGAGAAAATCACTATTACTCCGAGTGATTTTCTCGCCCTTTCAGCGGCAAATTTTAATCCAACAAAAGAAAATTTGCAGTCTGATTTTGAAACTAATCCCGCAATTCCCAAAAGTAAAATTTTAAAAACTGCTTTTGATGAGTTTCACAAACAAGCTCAGAATCCTGATAAATTTAAATTATTTGTCGAACCAGCCAGCGCTGATTCAAATATTTTCCGCGAAGTTGTTCTTACAACTTTATCGCAAGTCAACAATAACGTCAAAACTGATCCTACATTAGATCTTAATTTTGATTATTTTCTTAGTAAATTGAAAAATAACATTGGTGTTAGATTGAAAATTAATACCGAAAAAAGCGCTGAAAAACCAGCATAATTTGAACATAATTTAATATTAAGAAAAGAGAATAAAAATTATGAAATTATTGAAAAAAAGCACAAAACAGCGAAAAAGGACAAAAAATTCTAATTTTTTAAAAAAAATAACAAAACTTTTGTTAACAGGTATTTTTGGTTTGGCACCTGTTGCATTTTTAGCTGCTAATTGCAGTGCAAAATCGCTTAGATTTGACGGAAATGAGGACAATAAATTAGTTTTCGCACATTCTTTTTCAGCAAAATCGCCAATTACAGATGCGCTTGTAAAAATAGTTGAACTCTGAAACCTGCAGCAAAAAAATCGCCCTAATTTTATCCCAATGGAAATTGTCAATCTTGCGTCAGGTTACACCGCTGCTTCCGAAACAATTGAGCGTTATTTAGTTTCAAAGGACAGAATTAAACTTCCAAATCTTGTTCCAAATTATTCGTCTTTACTTGCAATTGTGAACAAATATGGTATGTCTTTGCCAATTGTTAGTGATTTTTGATCGGATCTTGAACCAGCTAATGCAACTGAAAAATCATTAAAAAATTTCTTAAAAAACAACGCAATTCCTGAATTTCTTGAAATAAATGCAGAAGTTCCTTTCCTTGACCCTAAAGGAATTTATACAATTCCGTTTGCAAAATCAACTGAATACTTGGCAATTGACAACATTTTATTTGGTTGAATAATCAAAAAAGCAACTGAATCTCCGATTGGAAATGAAAATCAGCTGCAAAAAGCAACAATTAAGAATGAAGATGCTGAATTTTTTAAAAAATTCACTGACTCAGTTGCTGTTAAAACTGATGATGTTAAAAAAATTGAAGAAATTTGAAAGGATTATGTTCCTGTAAAAGATGGTCTTGCTGGCTATGAATTTAAGAAATCTGACCTTGAAAATTTTAGTGATTTACAAAAACTATCGTCAAGGATTCTTAAATCTTTTCCAAATGCACTTTCTGGTTCAACTCTCTCTTCAGCAAAATCTGTCCTTGGAATTGATAATTCAGTGACTTTAATTTATTCACTTTCACGTTCACTGAATAACGCCGACAGAACAAAAGAAATTGCTGTGCTCAATAAAGAAAAGCAAATTGTTGATTACACATCTTACCTTAATGATCCAAAATCAGCAAGATACCAACAATTCAATAAAGTTTATGATTTGATAACTTCAGGAATTGATGATAAATCCACTTATTTTTCAACATCAGGAGAATATAATTCAATTTATTTTCGCAATCACCAAATGGTTTTTTCAATTGGTACAACGGCTGGTGTAAAATATAACGCAGTTGAAGGAACAACAAAAAATACTTATTCTGTCAGCTATCAATTTGGTGAAAACAGCGAAAAAACAAGTATTTTTTACCCAATAAATACTGGGTATTCTGCAGTGATTGAAGAAAATAACCTAGCTGATGTTTCCAAAGATTTGGTTTTAAAACCTCTTGATCCTTCAAAAAATAAGTATGGTACTGTGAAAATTAGTGCAAAATATTTGCCAAAAATCAAGGAACTTTTGCAAAAAAATCCCAATAAAAAACTCTTTTATTTTTCAGATGCAAACCCTGAAGCAGCAGGTTTGCCACAAGAATCTTACCAAATTTTAGATAAGGAACCAAAATACAAACCCACTGTAATTCCTGGTTTTTTGGAAATTAAGGAACAAAAAGGTTCTGCTTCTGTCAACGAAGGTGAATTTTCAATCGAACCCGCACCTTATAGATTTGATAAAAACAGCAAAACTAGTATAATCTTTGCGCAGGGTCCTGATCTGATTCCAATTCACTCGACCGCAAAAGAGGATGCAGCTGTGAAGGAATTTTTGAACTGAATTTTGACAGAAAAAGTCGATTTTGGTGCCGGTGGCAAAATTACACCAATTGAATTTTTTGCAAAATCAAGTTCCTATTTGCTGCCATTGAAGTCAATTTTTGAAAAAAATATTTATAATCCAAAAGATTTAGGGCAAACGTTGGCTTTCAATTCCTTTAAAAAATTTTCAGATGAAAATAGTAAAAAAGGCTATCATTTTCAGGGAGATGTTGCCGATGCGATTTCAGCTGATTTTCGAAAAACACTCCATTCAACAATTATGCAGGTGCAAAATTTGCGTTCTGGCTCAGGAAAAAAGCAAACTTTTGCAGAATTCTTGAAACTTTTGCAAACAAATTTAGGGCCTGCCTTTTTACGTCAACAAAACAATTAAAAATCGGAAAAAATTATGACAATGTCTCGCCTAAAATTATTTTTTAGTCTCACTTTGTTGACTTCAGTTCCTTTTTTCACTATATCTTGTTTGGAAAAAACAAGTACTAGCTTTAATTTTACAAATGCACAAAAATACTATCAAATTGAAACTTTTTCCAAAAATCCGTTTGATGATTTAAACAATTCCCAAAGTGAATATGCAAAAAATGTTGCCAAATTTTTGGATGAAAAATACAAGTGAACTGAAAAAGACAAGCAAAAATTTAAAAATGATGTCTTGCCAAATTCAGAATTTTTTGCAATAGTTCCAGCAAAAATTGAAAACTGAACTGATGGTGATACTGTACAAATTAACCCTTTAAAAACAGACTTATTGCCAAAAAGTTTCAGCGTTCGCCTTGAAAGCATCGACACACCCGAAATTGGTTCGTTTGTTGGTGGAAAATACAGAAAAACAGTTGGTCTTGAGAAAAAATATGCTGATCAAGCAAAACAATTTGCTGAAAAAATCCTGCCAAAAAACACAAAAATCCTCTTTGTTTTTACAAAACCAAAACCAGCGCAATCATATTCGCGACTTGTTGGTAACATTTATTTTGGCCACGATAATTTTTATAAAAATTACAATGTTGAAGTAATCAAGGCCGGTTTAGCAGTGCCAACTTTGCAATTAGGACTTGCAGGTGTAACTAATAAAACTGCAATTTACCATTATTCTTCAATAAAACAAGCTGCTGCGCTTGAAAATTCAATCAATCACAAATTTGGAATTTACCAGGAACTTCAAGGTGCCGAGTTTATATCAATTACTAACGTTCTTGATATGGTTTACAAGACCAGAGGCATCACAAATATTGCTGATTTTCTTGTTCTTGAAACCAATAGAGACAAAAATGTCTTTGATTATTACGAGTTTTACTTAAAGCAGAATTATGGGAAGGCCAACTAAAAAATGAAAACACCAACTTATACTTTTCAGGAAAATTTTGAAGCTGAAATTAAGAAAATTAAACATGCTTCCGAGAATCGCTACAAAACAAAACTACTGATTCCAGCGATTGAAATTAAGGACTTAACGATTGATTTTGGCGAAACTTTGGCAGTTGACAAGGCCAATTTGCAAATTTTCAAAGGTGAATTAGTCACACTTTTAGGGCCTTCTGGTTCAGGAAAAACAACGATTTTGAACGCAATTGCAGGACTTTTAAATCCAACTTCAGGGCAAATTATTTTTGATGGCGAGGATGTAACACGAAAATCACCGCAACAGCGAAAAATTGGTCTTGTTTTTCAAAATTATGCACTGTATCCGCACTTAAATGTCTTTGGAAACATTGCTTTTTCACTTCATAATGATGCCCGTTGAAAACAAAAAGTGTATGAAAAATCAATGCTGGCAAGGGTTGAAGCCAATTCAATTGTTTTTGCTAAAAATGGTGCTTCAAGTAAGGATTTGGAAACTTATAAGTCTCATTTATTTAACTATTTTAGTGTTTATCGCCAATTAGAACATGACTATAATGAACTCAAAACACAACTTTATAAAAATTATAATCAATTAAAAACTGATTATTTTTTAATTGAAGCACACAAACAAGCTGAAATTAAAAGCTTAACAATTGAATTCTTAAAACTTGGCAGATCAGCTTCAATTTTTTGAGCACTTTTGAAAAAATTTTTTTCAAAAGTGAATGATGAAAAATGCCCTGTTGAGCAAGCGCGAACCTTTCGGGAAGTTTACAAATTAAAAGTAAAAAAAATTAAAAAACATGCAAGAGATGAAAAAAAATTACAGAAAAAAAGAATTTCTGAGGAAAAATTCCGCATTAAATTTGCGCCTGAATTAGTAAGAATTCGAAAAAATTTTTTAGAACAAAAAGTTGAATTGTATAAAAAATTAGATCAATTAAAAGAACTTTTTAAAAAATTTAAGCACAATGCAAAAATTGAATTGACGCAAATTAACATTGGTTACAAAAAGTTATATAAAAAAAGTTCATCCCAAGAACAAGAGTCGCTAAAATTGGATTTTCTTGAACAAATAAATGTTTTTAACCAAAAAAAAATAGAAAAAAAAATGTGATTTAAAGCAGAAATAGCTGCTGAAAAAAAAATAATTAAAAATTCAGGTAAACTTGCTGAAATTCAGCGTAATTATTTGGAATCCAAGAAAAAATTTCTTAAAACAAATACAAAATTATCTCCGGATTTTGTTGTTTTGAAATCATTTAAGAAAAAAATTAAGACTTTTAAAACGCAAACCTTAAAACTTTTCCTTAACTATGAAAAGGAATTAATTAATAAATTTTCACTTAATATTTCCAAATTATCATCTGAAGAATTAGCACAATACAACCAGTTTCAAAATGAAAATATTTCAATAAAAGAAGCGATAAATCGCGCTGTTCTAAGAACAGCTGAAAAAGTTGAAATCACGAAAAACCTTGCAAAAAAACCGACTAAACTTTCAGGTGGTCAGCAACAACGAGTTGCGATTGCACGTGGAATCGTTCGTCATCCTGATATTTTGTTAATGGATGAACCACTTTCAAATTTAGATGCTAAATTGCGAGTTCAAACTCGCCAGTGAATTCGGAAAATTCAGATGGAAATTGGGATTACAACTGTTTTTGTGACCCACGATCAGGAAGAGGCAATGTCGATTTCGGACCGAATTATTTGCATGTCGACTGGATATGTGCAGCAAATTGGCACTCCACTTGATCTTTACGAGAAGCCTAAAAATGAATTTGTTGCCTCTTTTTTGGGAGTTCCAGAAATGAACATCTTTGATGCTTTTTATGACAAACAACTTGGTCGAGTGATTCTTGATAATCAAGTTGTTTATGAAAATTTAACAAATTATGAACACGAAAAAATTCGTGTTGGAATAAGAGCAGAGGACCTTGTTGAGCACGATAATGGAAGCTTTCAAGGGAAAATTGTTGTTGTTGAATACCTTGGAAAGGATATTTTGGGGAAAATTGAGCTTGAAAAAATTGGATTAATTTCTATAATTTTAAGAAAAAAGAGCAACTATGAGGTTGACGAAATTGTTCATTTTAATTTCAAATCAGGAAAAATACACCTTTTTGATTTTGAAACAAGGGAGCGAGTTTAATGAATTTTATTAGTAATTTTTTCTATCGTCGACGGATTAAAAAGAAAGTTCTAGAACTAGGCGTTCTTGACAAAAGACATCCTTTTTGACGACCTTTTTTGCTACTTTTACCCTCAATTTTAGTGATTCTTTTGTTCACTTTTTTACCTTTTTTGTATTCAGTTTCCAAATCTGTTAGTATTGAAATTAACCAGAATATTGCCGGAAATACAAGGTTTGGATTTGATAATTTTATTGATCTTATTACAATTGACACTAATTTTCACATTGCAATTCGTAATTCGGTTATTTATTCAATTGTGGCTTTGCCAATCGGATTGATAATTAGTTTAATTGTTGCATCAACTTTGGCTTCTTTACACAGAAAATATGCCCGTGGTTTTTGGCAAACAATTTTTTTTCTACCCTATGTTACTTCTGGAATTGCTGTTTCAGTTGCTTTTGCTTACATTTTTGATAGCGAAATTGGTTTCATAAATTCGCTTTTTGGAATCTCAACAAGGTGGTTAAATTCCGGAAATCCGGGCTCAATTAATGCACTTTTTGTTGTTTTAATTTCTGGAGTTTGACGCAGTTTGGCTTTTGAAATTTTAATTCTAACAACAGCGATGGTGTCAGTAAATCCAACACTTTACAAAGCAGCAGCAATTGATGGTGCTTCACCTTTTCGTCAATTTTTCAAAATTACTTTGCCTTCAGTTTCAAAAACAATTAATTTTTTGATCACAATCGGAATTATTGGTGGAATCAAAGTTTTTCCATTGGGAATTTTTCCAAATGAAACCGAAGCAATTAGTAATGGTGGTTCTACTTTGTTAATTTATATTTACAAAAATGTGCGTGGAACGCCAAATTTTGCCCAAGCAGGTGCGCTTACAATTTATCTTTTTGTTTTTGGAATCACCCTTTCTGTTGTTGTCAAAAAGTTTTTAAGTTTAACCTTCCTTTTAGTGGAAAAAATTTCGGAGAAAAATGTTTATTATAAAATTAAAAATTCACAAATTCATTAGTGATCACAAAACAGCAAAGGTGACCGAATCGATTAATTCTCAGGTGCGGAACCGGAATTTGTTAAGTGCGATTTTGACCTTTTTTCTTAAGTTTATTATTCTTTTTGTTTTTGGAATTTTTATCATTTTTCCTTTTTACTTCATGTTAGTTTACGCGCTTTCGCCCGAAGAACAAGCCAATGACACGAGGGTTCCAATTTTTTGGCCAGATCATTTTGCTTGGGATAACTTTGTCAAAGCAGCCCAATCTGGTTACTTTGCGGCTCTCGGGATCACCGCACTGGTTACAGCAATTTCTGTCATTGCAAAAATATTTTTTTCAATGACTTTCGGTTATGCATTTTCACTCAAAAAGTGAAGATTTAAGAAAATTTCCTGAACAGTTTTTCTTTCAATTCTTGTTCTTCCTGAAACCGCGCTTTTAATTGGCCAGTACCGAATTATGGTTATGTTAGGTTGAAATGACGGATTTCAGTCAATTTTTGCCCTTACGGCACCGTTTGTTGCCTCAGTTTTTTCTGGTTTTATGTTCCGAAATGCGTTTGAAGAAATTCCTGATCGAATTAAAGAAGCCGCAATGGTTGATGGTTGTTCACGAATTAGATACTTTTTTCGTGTCGCGATTCCAATGATTGGGCCCACAATTTGGACAGTTGGAATTTTAACTGCTTTTTCTGCTTGGAATTCAACTTTGTGGCCGCTTTTGATTTTACAATCAAATTCATCAGAAATGACAACGCTCAACACTTGGTTGCTTCAAAAAGTTGGGGTTGCTGATGAAAATGCCCAGATTCCTGGTGGATTTTTCAAAAATATAAGAATGGCGGGAGCAATTTTAACGATCCTACCAATGTTCATTGCTTACTTTGCTTTCCGAAGAAGGATTATGAATGCAGTTTCACGTCAAGGAACAACTGTGAAAGGTTAAAAATGTTTAATTTTAAAGCTTTTTTTAAGAAAAAACGACTGGAAATTGGCCTTAAAATGCAGTCAGGCTTCATTTGAATTTCAGTCATTGTTGGCTTGGCTTTTACTTTGCTTACAGTTTGAGCAATAATTTATTTTATCCAACAAGCATTTAGTGACGGATTTTTGTAAAATTTTTAAATTTAGCAAACTTTAAAAAACACTTTATTTCCGGCCATCTTTTTCCACTTTTTGAGTTGTTTTAACAACTAAAAAAGTGGAAAAATTTAGAAAAACTCTTATTTTTTTTATTCCAAATCCGCTATTTTCATGGATATTTCCCAAAATCAGATTAAAAATGCGCTTGATAACAGCCCAATTTTTGATATAAATTTTTGCCTATAAAGAATAATATTTTTTTTAAATTTTGGTAAAATTACTAGAAAAGGTCGAAAAGTATGGAAAAAAACCAAGCAAAAAAGCAACTAATTGAGTTTATTGAAACAAAGCAAGCAAATCTCAAAAGGAACCAAAAAATTGCGCATTTTGGCACAAACGTTGTAAAATGGGTTACTTTTTTTTCAAACATTGCCGTAGTTTCATTAGCAATTGCGGTAATAATCATCGAAGTCAAGCGTTATACCGCCATCATTTCTGAGACAAAATCAATTTTTTCTGACCTCGGACTAACAATTATTCTTGCTAGTTCAATTTGTTTAACCTTTTTTGTTAATTTATTTTTGGCAATTTTCCGTGAAATTATGAAATTCAAAGAATATAAAAAAGCGCAACGCGAACTTAGTTACATTTTTTTTCAAATCAGAAATAATCCTGATTACAATTTCGAGCAATTTGAGCGCGATTATGATGCAATTTGTGAATTTTATTTTCAAAAAAAGGAAGTTTCTAAGTTAAAAATAGTTAAAAAAGCACTTTTTGGCGAGAAAAAATGATAATAAAAAACACCCGTTTGGACGAAGACTCATACGTTTTTGCAAAATTTTTGTATAGAAAAACCTTTATAAAGGCCTATTTTTTTCAATTTTTGTTTTGAACTGTCTCGATTTTCAGTATTATTTTTGCTTTTATTACAACCTTGATGGGGATTTTTAAGCTAGCAGCTCCTAAAATCAGCACTTTTGATGGTTTTGATGAACTTTTTACTTCAATTGACAAAAATGGTGCAAAAGTGGATCAATGGCCAATTTTCGTACTTTGAATAAACCTTTCAATCACCATAATTAATGCGCTTTTTGCACTTTTCTTGGTAAAACCACGTTGAATTCGCAATCAGCAAGTCAATGATTTTTTAAAAATTGAATTGATTTTGTTTGAAACAAAATCGGGAAAATATGCAAAATCAGAGAATTTACAAATTACACTTTTTGATGCAATTTGTAAATTCTTAGGCTGCTTAAGCGCGCTTAAAGATAAATTAGAACCGGAAAATAGCATGGAAAATCAGGGTGATCAAGATGAATAAGGCAGAATGAGAAGCAAAAATTGAATCTGACATCATCAGATTAACTGCAAAAGCACGACTTTCAAAGGGTATCTTCCTTTTTTGTAGCATTGCATTAATTTTATCTTCAGCTTTTAACGGGATTTTGTCAGCTTATGCAATTACAAAAAATCCTAGTGAGACCGCGGTAAAATTGTTTGTGGCAATTGCTTTTATAAACGCTGTTATCACTTTTGTGAGTTCATTATCCTCATTTTTTGTTTTTGAAAATATTTACCTTAGATCAACCAAAAAAATTGAGTTTTACCAAGCAAAAAAAATTGCTTTACAAAAACACGATGCAGATCTTGATAAAATAGTCAGCGATCTTGCTGATATAAAAATTGAAAATTAGTTTATTAAAAAGAAAAAATTATAAAATGATTATAAATTAGTAGAAAAAATAATTGTCTGATTCTTTTCTACTAATTTAATTGTAAATTATGGTAAACATTTTGAATGTCTTCATCATCAAGAAATTGTTCAATTTGGCCAATAATTTTTTCAGTTTGTTGAAGATCAAGTTCAACTCAAGAATTCGGAAAGTAACTAATTTCGACAGCACTAAAATTTGCACTAAATTTTGATTCAATTTTTAATTTTAAATCATTAATTTTTCGTGGTTCGCAATAAATTTCATAACTTTCTTCGGTCGCCTTAAAATCATCAGCACCCAATTCAATGCTAAAAAGTAGCAATTCTTCTTCATTTATTCCATTTTTTTTAATTTCAAGGTAACCTTTTTGTTCAAAAAGGTAAGGGATTGAGTTTTGCTTACCAATTTGCCCATTAGCACGCCGAAAATGCGCCTGAAGTGAAGAAATAGCCCGGTTTATATTATCTGTAAGCAGTACAACAATGACGCTAATTCCGTGAGTTAGTGTTCCTGAATAAATTATTTCCTTAAAATTTTCGCCATTATTGGCATTTCCGCTACCTTTGGCAATTGCTTTTTCAATGTTCGATTTTGGCATCGATTTTGCTCTAGCCTTTGCAATAATAAGTCGTAAATTCGGATTTGAATTCGGATCAGCGCCACCTTTTGCAACAGCAACCATGATTTCCTTGGAAAATTTATTGAAAATTTTTGCCCTAATCGAATCTTGAGCGCCTTTTCGGTGCTTGATATTAGCTCACTTTGAATGACCAGCCACTAAAAATCTCCTAACTTTTTCTCAGGTTTTGGAATCGGAAGTCGTTTGTGATTACTTAAGGTGTGCAAATTAACAATTTTTTGGACAATTTTTTTATCAACTTGATTTGGGTTTTCAAAGTAAAACTCCAAGTCTTGGTAACCAAAACCTAGTTCATCTTCGTCACTTTGATCTTCCCAAAGATTAGCGCTTGGTTTTTTTCTAATAATTTCATCAGGTATTCCAATTGCTTTTGCCATTGCAAAAACTTGCATTTTTGTCAAGTTGACAATCGGCAATAAATCTGCGCCACCATCACCGTATTTGGTAAAATAACCAAGAAACATTTCTGAATAATTGTCAGTTCCAAGCACTAAATAATCTAATTCTTGAGCCAATGCATATAAAGTCGTCATTCTTAATCGCGGCTGAATATTAGAAACCGCCAACTTATTTCCTAAATTTAGCTCTGATTTCAGGGAATTAAAGGTTGAATCCAAAGCAATTTTTTTGTTTTTAATTGCAAATTTTTTAATCAACAAATCAATATCATTAAGATTTTTTTGCATGTCAATAATTGGCATGATCACGGCAAGGTGATTTTCTGGAAAAGCTTTTTGCGCAAGCGTAGCAACAAGAGCTGAATCAACACCGCCAGAAAGTCCAAAGATCACACCTTTTTTCTGTGCTTTTTGGGTTTCTTGTTTAATTCAATCGACAAGGTAATCAAAATATTTTATTAATTCTAATTTTTCAACCATAATTTTGTTTAAAAGCCTACTAATTTTTTTATATTTTACTATAAAAAGGTTAATTTTGTAAAATTTTTATTAATTAAATTTACCTTAATTACAAAAACATTGCTTCAAATAACTTTCGCATTTCCAAAAAATGCAAAAAAGTTTTATTTTTTCAATTGAGCTTGACAAAATAAAAGAACTTTTTGAAGGAATAAATTCATCTAATTTCAGTGATTTTTTTGAGTTTTTAGGGCAACTAAATTCAAAAAGCCCTATTTTCAGGGCTTTTTGAATTTCTCATTTTCAAAGGCTTTTCCTTTAAAAAATGAAGAATTCACTCAAAGTAGACTTCATATGACACCATCTTCTTTTGATTTTTGGGGAATTATATATAAAAATGCTGTCTGTGGAGCAAAAAAATGGCCATTTTTTTCTAAATTTTTCCACTTTGGTGATTTTTTTTACTTCGATGACTGTTGTGTACTATTGATTTCAACTATGGTTCCAGCAAATTTGGTTTGATCCTCCACAAATTTTGGATTCTCTTTTTTCTTTTCCTCGTTGTAATATTTGATCAAATTAGTCTTGACATCATCAGAATCAACAACTATTTTTGAAAAAGTACCACCACGGTGAGCCGCTTCAACAAAAACTTTTAATTGTTTTTTAGCATCTTCAGTAAAATTTGACCATTGACCTTTGAGATTAAAAGTTACACCATATTTATTTTCACCATTTGAACGCAAATAAATTGTTGGCTTCGGTCGCATGTCACGTTCTGGCGGTTTAATTACTGGCTCAATACCCGTTAATCTAGTGCTAAATTGTGAATTGTCAAAATCACTTGCCTGTGCAGTGTAAGTAGATGAACTTCCGCCAGATCCATTGTTGTTTTTATCAACTGAAAAATAAACATAATTAAATTTAAGTTGTTTGAAGCCTTCATAGTCTTCAGCAGCATATTTGTCTTCTTTTCAATTTTTGATATTATCATTGAAGAGCTTATCTACTTCATCGAATTTAATATCTTTCAAAGTTTTGATATTTGTATCACTAAAATCTAAGTTCGGAGGGTATCCACCTTTTCCACCTTGACGGCCTTGGAAGGGTCTTTGGTAAATTTTGGAACCAAAAGCAATTTTAAGACCATCAGTAATTTTATTTACATCATCACCGCTATCCCAACGGAGTGTGTCAAACAAAATTGAACCCGGAATTTGTTCGCCAGGATTATTTTTATGAAAAGTGGCAGCATTGTTGTAATCAAAGCTAATATAATCAACATTTGCAATTGCATTCGGGTTAATTGATCAGTTTTCATCAACTGCCATGTCGTTTGAATACAATTCAAGTTCTTTTAATTTTTTGTTTTGTATTGCACGAAGGCCATTAATTGCTTTTTTATTATCCAAAAATAGGGTTAATTTTTGGACTTTTTCAGGAAGATTTTCTAAAATTTTAGTAATATTTTGTTCTTTGTTTCCTGAACCAACATTTTTAAGAACAACAGCATCAATTTTTCCTGATGTTGCTTTTAAAAAATCTTGGAATTTTTGAAAAGCATTATTATCTCTTGCATCAAGGGAAACCGCGGTGATTTTTGATTTTGAAGATTTATTAGGATTACTATCATTTGGTGTGTATTCGTAAACTTTGATTGAACCGGTGTTGGCTCCGGAACCTAAGGCTTTTTCAATTGCAGATTTAAACTCGCTATTTGAAGTGGAAACATCATTTTTTGTTCAACCTTCGAATTCTTGATTGGCGATTCCGCTTGGAGTTCGAGGCGCCCATCCTGGAATATTCAAAACACGGTTTTCGTTTCTCTTACGATAAGTTCCATTTTTTCCAGTAACAGGATTGTCGTCAGGATTAACAAAAGTTCAAACATTGTGGTCATCTTTTGATGGCAACATTCCACGCGCAATTGATTTTAGATCAAGTTCAGTAAATTGTGGACCTCTTTTTTCTTGCTCTTTTAGAACATTCAAATAATCGGTTTCTCGTTGTTTCCAGTTATTAGCTTCTCAAATTTGGGCCTTGATTGATTCTTCAAAAACCTCTTTTGAAACCTTCCCACCATAAGAATAAAGATTGTAATCATGCTTCATTCTTCGATTTAATTCTGCAATTCTGTCTTCATAACCTTTAATTTTTGATTGTGTTTTTGAGATTGAACTACCAATTCCAATTTTTCAGGCGCTCTTTGCAGCATCAATCTGTCCTTGGGAAACTTCAGCAGAGGTTCTATTGGATTGTGAAGGTTGTGAGCGACTTGGATTTGTGATTGGACGAGCAGTTTCTGCAGGTCTTGCTGGGATTGTTATGACAGATTCAACTTTAGCAGAAGGTTTGTTTTCTTCTTTTTTTATTTCTTTGGGTTTTATTTCTTTCGGTTTTTCAGGAACAACCGGTTTTTCTTCAATCTTTGGAGCAACAATTTGCGGCGGTGTGGTTTTTTCAATCTTTTTGGGCTCAGTTTTTGGATCTAATTTTGCATTTGTTACTGGTGAATTAAAACCCGATTCATTTGGCCGATTCTTTGCGATCGTTGAAGGTGCAAGCGGTGAATAAGAAATAAGGGATGATTCTGAATTTCGGCTACTAAGAATTTCATTAACTGAAAAGGAAAAACTAGCTGCAACTGCAAGTGCAGCCATGCCAACAATCATTTTTTTACGCTTTGACATGTACATAAATATCATAATTTCGCCCCCTTGTTAAAAAACTAATTAGAAACAAAAAAAAAAAAAAAAACTAGAATTTTTTCTCAATTCTTGTTTTTAAGTAGTTTTGAAAATATTTACTAAATTATAAATTAAAAATTGCAAAAAAAAAAAAAAAAAGCCTTGCCAATTTTTCAAGAAAAATAAGATTGGTATTCCTGATTTTTTCTTGAAAAATTAAACAGACTTAAGATTTTTTTCAACAGTTAGGCCGCCAAAACTAGAACCAAGAATCGTATTCCCGCTTTCAACAATTATTTTTGAAAAAGCATTAGAACGTTTTGCGGCCTCAATAAATTTACTTAAATCATTTTTTTGCGCATCAGTTATTGTGTTTCCTTTTAAAACTAGTGGCACATTTTGCACCTGTTTACCAGTTTTGTCCTTTAGAAAAATAGTTGAAAATTCATATGGCCCAAAATTAAGTCGTTTGCTAAATTGGCCATCAAAATCATCAGCATTCACCTCATAACCTTTTTGAGAATTTGAGCCTGAAGAGCTTGAATCGCCATCATAGCCAAAATAAATATTAGCAAATTTTAGAAAATAATTTGCCGTTTGCTTAACACCAGTATCGGTGTCCCAATTCGAAATTTGGTCATTGAAAGCCTTATTTGCTTCATCAAATTGAATTCCTTTAAAAGTTTTTTGGTTAGTTTTGCTAAAAT
Organism: Mycoplasma sp. 'Moose RK'; assembly: GCF_015708155.1. GTDB lineage: Bacteria > Bacillota_I > Bacilli_A > Mycoplasmatales > Metamycoplasmataceae > Mesomycoplasma. Next base: position 584,738 of record NZ_JADDYD010000001.1, on the reverse strand, counting down.
CAAGGTTTGGTGGGTAGCCGCCGCGACCACCAAAAACTCCTTGGAAAACCCGTTGGTTAATTTTGGAACCATAAGCAATTTTCAGTCCTTCGTTGATTTTGTTCTGATCATGGCCACTTGCCCAATTTAAAGTGTCAAAACGGATTGAACCAGGCAGTTTTTCTGCAGGATTGTAAAGCTGAATCGAACCTTTGTCAACGTATTCTCATTTAACAAAATCAACGTCTTTGAGGCCATTGGGATTAATTGCTCAGCTCCCATTGTCTTTTTGCAAATTTGAGTAAAGCGAAAGTTCTGAAAGTTTGTGTCCTTCAAGTTTTGAAAGACCTTCAAGACCCTTCGGATCTTCGACAAAAAGTCTTAATGATATAATTGAACTTGGCATCTGGCCAATAATTTGACCAATAGTTTCGGCACTTTCACCTTTAACATTTCGGAGCACAATTTCCTTTAGTTCCTGATCTGAGGAAGCAAGACTTTTTAGGATTTCACTAAAATTCTTAAGTGCATTTGGGTCAGTTGAATCAAGAACAAGCGAATGAAAAGAATTGTAACTTGAAGTCGCTCCATTTCCTTGCTCTTTTGTGTATTTAATTAGTTTGATTGAATTTGTGTTAGAAATTCCTTTGTCACTTAAAGCTTTTTTGAAATTCTCAGTCTGCAAGTGTGAACTACTGTCATCAAGCCCGCCTTTTCAACCTAGTCGCTTAAGTGAACCAATAATTGTTGAATCCTGATTTTGTCAAGGACTTTTGTTGGGCGCAATCCCACTTTCATTGCTTTTAGCAATCCCTTGTTTAACTATATTAACTTTGGGTTCTCATCCATCTGTTTCTCTATCAGGTGTGTAACCCTTGTTGATCATGTCAATTTCTTCTTTTGTTAGTCTTCCTTGTTCAAAGCGTTGTTTTCGTTGTTGATGGTATTGAAGATCGTATTTTTGGCGTTCTAATTCATATTTTTTATTATTGATTCGGTAATTATAGGTTTCATTTCAAGCTTCAAGACTGACTTTTGAATTTCAATAAACAGATTTTTCTTTCTGATCTCTTTGAGACTCTAAATCTTTGATTTGCGCCTCAATGTTGCTGATATTTCTTTGCGCAGTATTAACATTAGTTGAAGCCCGAAATTTTAAATTTTCAATTGCACCAGCATAACGCCCATCGGCCGGGTTAACACTAATAGTCGGCGCTGGAGTTGACGCTGGCGGTGTGAAAGTCGGCGCTACTGGTCGAGTAATTTGGGTGGGTGGAGCAACTTGTGTAATTGTTGTTGGTTTTTGAATTTTTCTTGGTGGTATCGGAGTTGGAACTGGAATTGGCGCAACAATTGGCGCAACAATTTTCGGTTTTTCATTTGGTTTTTCCTGTGGAATTGGGTTTTCAATTGGTTTTATTGGTGCAACTTTGGGAACGAAAATTGGTTTTTCAACCTCAATTTTTGGCCCAGGCGATGGTTTGGGTGCTTCAGGTAATTTTTTTGCCGGTGGAGGACTAACATAATCAGTATTTGCAACAGGAGAGCGAAACCCGGTATCATTTGGTCGATTTTTCAAAATTGTTGAAGGAGCAATTGTTGAATACTTAATTTGTTCGCTTGCATAAATATGGTTTATTAAACTGCTTGTTAGGTAAGCACCAAAAATTACTACCGGACTTGCAAGTGCGATAGTAATCATCTTTTTGCGTCTTGATAAATGAGCAACCATTTTTCTCCTCTCTACACTAATTTTTTAATTAATAATTATAATACATTTTTTTTAAATCTTTAGGAATTTTAGCTACAAAATTCAAAACTAAAAAAAGCACCAAAAATAGGTAATTTTATAGTTTTAGGATACAAAGAGAATCCAAAATTGAAAAAATTAAGGTTTTTTCCCAAATTTTTTCACGCCAAATCCAAAATTATCGATGTGGATTTGGCTAAAATCAATAAAAAATTGCCTGAAAACACAAAAAAAAAAAAAAATTATTTTAAAAATTGATCTAGTGGAATCTCGCCAGAAATTTTTATTTTTTTAGAACTTGCATCAAAACTGAAACTATTATTTTCCTTGGTAAGCGCTGAACCTGAAGACAGATAAGATAATTCAAGTTCAAAACTATAAAACAATTTTTTATCCTTTAATTCAAGTGTAATATTTTTATTTCCGTCCTTCAAAATGCTTTCCCAATTTAGTGAAACAATTTGTGGAAAAGTCAAAACATTGTCTTTTATGTAATCTTTTACTAAAAATTCTTTCAATAAAATATTAGGATCAGGACTTTTTAATTTGAAAAACAGACTTTCAAGTAAAATTTTTGCAATACTTCCCTTGGTGATTTCAGTAAGTGGCTGATCCTTTTCATTATTCTTTAAAATATTTTTATCGCGGATTTTTGGCCAAACTTGGTGCGGATCAACTTCAAAAACAAAATCTTCTGTTGCAGGATTTTTCCTTAAATTAGTAAAAGTAAATTCCTCCGGAGTTCCCACAACTGATTTTTCTTCATTTCATTTTGTTTTTTGCACTTTGATTTTTAGTTCACCAGTTGAATCGTTTGGTGTTGCACTAATTACATCAAAAGATCATTTAAATGGTTGTGTGTTAGATTTCACTTCTAAAAACTCGTTTTTGAGACCAATTGAAAGTGAAACTTGATTAAAAGCAGCACTAAAATCAGCAAAAATTGGCGAATTTAATGTTTCTTCATTGTCTGAATTCACGAGTGCATAGGCTAAAATTGAAGGACTAATTTTGCTAAAAATATCAGGAAGTTTCTTCTGATGAATTTTCCCTTCTTCAGAAGGTCTGCTTGTTGTGCCAAGTTTTTCTTTACCTTTTTCAACATCCCAAAAAAGTATAACATTTTTTATTAATTGGATAGACCCCTCTTTTTTTGAAACAGATAATTGTACATTATCAAGGTAGCGGCCACTTGGATCGTTATTGTCTTCAACTGCCTTTACATCGTAGGGAAAATTAAAACTTATGTTGTATTTTGAATCATCAAAATCTGGTATTTCCTTGATGAAATTGCTATAGTGGAAAGTTGTGGGCTTTTGCCGAAAATGATAAAGAACAGTAGCGGTGTTGCTTGACTGGTTCTTTTCATAATCAGAAATTTGCAAATAATCAGGAATTTTATCAAGAACTTGCTCTAATTCTTGTTTTTGTTTGTTGTATAGTTGATTTTTTTTGACAATAAGTTGTTGTCTTTCAAGTTCTTTTTTTCGTTTTTCTTCTTTGATTTTACTAATTTCTTCTTGTTTTTTTAATTTAGCTAGTTCAAGTTCTCGTTCTTTTTTTTCAAGTTCTTCTTTTTGTTTTTTGATTTCCTCCTTTTGTTTGAGGATAGTTCCTTGCTTTTGATTCTCAGAGTTTTCCACATTTCCTGAATTTGCTAGATTTTCTGGTTGGACTTTAGATGTTGTGTCTGCTAAACCAGTAAGTTTTTTTTCAATTTCAACCCTTTTTTTTTCAACTTCAGTTTCCTGAGAGCTAATTTTTTGCAGTTCTTCCGTTTTGTTTTTTTCTTGACTAATTAATCTCAGTGCTTCAATTTCAAGATTATTTTTTTTATTCTCAAGAAAAGGAATTGAATTAGCTACTTCATGGTTGTTATTTTCTGTGCTTTGATTTAAATTTTGATTATTTTGGCCATTTTTTAAACCAGTATCAGCTTCAATAGTGCTAGATTCTAGGCTAGGTTGATCATTTTTAACTATGCAGGCAACAAACAAAAAAGGAGTTAGAGCAAATCCTAATCCCAAAAACCATTTTTTTTGTAAATGCTTCTTCAAAATTAACCTCCTAAATTAATCTATTAAATAAAATTATACCCTAAAAATAGGTAAATTTTAAAAAATCAAGAGTTGAAAAATGAGAAAAATTCAATAAAACTTGCTTGTTCATATGAGGGCATATTTATATGATTTTTGTAGAATTACACATGAAAACACTGTTTGACAAGCAAAAAAATTAACTGTTTTTTCCTAAATTTTTCCGCTTTTCAGTTGCTTTTGCTTGTCAAATTTTAAAAAAGATCCTATTTTCACTACTTTTTGCAGTTTTCAATTTTTTAAATGATTTTTACTAAAAAGTTTAAACTTCTGATTTAAAAGATTAATTGCCTGTCAGAGAGTATTTTAAATTGATTTTGGTAAAATATCCACATGAAAAATGCTGACGGTGTAGAGAAATCAAGGTTTTTTCCTAAATTTTTCCACTTTTTAAGGTCCTAAATTCAAAAAAACACTCTAGAATCAAGACTTTTGAGATCCTATTTCTAATGGCTAAAATTTACAAAATTCACATTAGTCAACTATTTTGATTGAATTTGTGTACTTGATGAATTCGGGAAATTTTTAAATTTAAGCATGTTTTCAATAGATTTTATTTTTGATTCTAACTTTTCAATAATGATTGCTACTTGATCTTTGGTCTGTTTTTTGGATTCTTCTATTTTAGATTTAACATCGGAACTGGCGGTTTTTTCAGTTGTTTTTACTTCTTTGACCTTCTTGTTATAGTAAAATTTCTTGATTTCATCAACTAAATTTAAGTATTTGGTTCGAAATAAAATGCCAGAAGTAACGTGGCTTGTTAAATTATTTTGGTCATAATAAAAATTTTTCTGATTTTTGTCAAGCATAATTAGTTGATTTAGAAAAACAAGTTTACCGTTTGCATCAAAAATTCCACTTCCGGAGGCCCCAGGCCCATTAGTTGCAAAAAACATTGGTTCACCGTTGCGAATTACAACACCTTTAAAAATGTTTTTTGCAAAAACCATGTTTGGCCAAAAACTACCTAATTTTGTTGTGTAGTCAATTTCACCCTCTTTTCAAACACGATCGTTGATTTCTAACGGTGGTAATTTTGCCATTTCTTGCCAAAATTCTTTGAAAACATTGAATTGATCAGTGAATTTTTTAATTAAATCATCAAAAGTTTCACCACTTGATAAACGAAAAGACCTCATAAACCATTTTTGATTTTGTTTGTAAAAGGCCAAAAGATCCTCAATTTCCTTAGTAAATTTCTGCTCATTAAAGTAAAAAATTCCTAAATCCTTATTGTGATTGTTAAAATCTTTTGCAAGTCGGAAAAATTTTGAGTAAAAATCTTGGCTAAATTTTTGCATTGTTTTAATATCAGGATTTGAAATCCGAATTTGAGTTTTAACATTATAAATATTCTTTTTTTTGATTTCAGCAATCTTCTTTTCGTATTCATTCTTGATTCACAAAAGACTCAAAATTCCTGAATAGCCCAGTGGATAAACCGTGTTTGCTTTGTTATTGTAGTAAAATCGCATAAATGGAAAGGCGCTTTTTTTTCAAAAAGGCTCACCACCCACATATAAAACGTGTCTATTTGTCAAAAAAACACTTTCGCCATTGTAGGAATCAAGTAAAACTGCAGTTCCAACACTAAATCGTACATTTCGCTGAAAGGTGATTCTATAACGTTGGTCAGAATAATCTAAGGATTTGAAACCAAAATACTTTAACTTATAGTGTTTATTGCTAAACCTTGGATTATAGTAACTGTTGTACAAAAAGCGTGCTGGATTTTGGTAGGAAATTTGGTTCGCATTAAGTTTGTCAAGCAGGTAAATATTCAAACCTTCGTTTTTTTGCCCTAAAAACATTTTGTCGTTTTCCTGTTTAATGCCATTTTTTGCGTTAATTATAAAATTTTGGTATAAATTTTTTAACTTATCCCATTTAAAGTTGATATCTTGGACTTTTGTTTCAACGACATCGCTGAGTTTAGATGGGTTGAAACTGTTAATGGAATTTCTGTTTATTGCCAAAAATTTAGTTTCATCAAAAATATTTGGATCAACCTTGTTCAGATTTGAAGGTAAATTGGCCTGTAAATTTATAGGTTTGCCTTGAGTTTTAATGATTTTTTTGGTTCTATTTTCACTTTGGTTGTCAAAAATACTTGGTTTTTGCTCATTTTTTGGCAAAATTAGAATTTTTTTGTCAATATTTTCCGGTTTTAAAGACTCTTTTTCTTTTGGTGGAAAAATTATTCTTTTTGCAGGCTTTGTCGGTAAGACTGGAATTACTGGCACTGGTGGTGTTGGTTTTTCAACCGGTTTTATAATTTCTTCTTTCTTTTTTTCAATTGGTTTTTCAGGAGATTTGTCTTTAATTTTTTCTTCTGTTTTTTTGATTTCTACCGCCGCTTTAGGTTCAACTGACACCATTGGCTTTGCAGATTTTTCAGTTGGAATTGATAAATCAGGAAGAATTAATTTGTCATTTTTTTCCCCCTGGCCACTAAAATTAGGACTAAACTGTTGATTTTTTGCTTTTGGTGATGAAATAATTTCAGTATTTTCTGGCTTAATTTCTTTTTTTATTTCCTGTTTTGGTTGGTTTATTTTTTCATTTTCTTGTTCTAAATTAGAAATAATTTTAGTGCTTTTTGGAATTATTGCACTAAAATAGCCACAAGAAAAAAGAAGCACTGGCAGAAATGCAATCGCAAAAGAGGCTGAAAATTTTGCCAGCTTTCTTATTTTCATAGATTCCTTTTCCAAAGTTAAATTTTCTGTATAATTTTAACAAATATTTATACAATATTTTTTTTTTTTTTTTAAGCGATTTTCAAACATGCTTGGGCAAAAGGTTTTTAGGTTCTAGTTTTTTGTAAAAAAACAAAAAAATTTTGGGATTTCTAGTTTAAAAGTGGTATAATTATCTATTAAATTATATTATAAGAAAATTTTTTGGAAGTTAGAATTATGAAGTTATGATTCAAAAAATTTAGTCTTAAGTTCTTTTTTTTAAGTTCTATGTTTCTTGTTCCAGTGCTTACAATGGCTTGTGTTGTCAAAAAAGAGCCGGAAATTTTATTACAAAATTTGCAATCCAAGTCAGTTGAAATAATCCTTGATAATGTCAACTTGGCTCCTGGAGAAAATGTGGCAAAATCTTTTCTTGTTGAGCTGAAAAAGGAAAATACCAAAGAATATCAGGCCACAAATTTCACTGCACGGAAAACTTTGCACAACAATGAACCCAAAATTTTGTTAAAAATTAGTGATTTGGACGCTGATACTAGGTATGTAATTCGTATTAATCGCTTTAAAGGTGAAAAAAAAGAACAACTTTTTGTAAAGGGAAATGTTTTTAAAACCAATCCAAATCCGATAATTATTCCAAAATCCTTTCAGGTTATCATTCCATCTGATCCATCAAGTCAATTTAGTTTCAAAGTCGCTTTGGCAAATCAAAATTTGTCGCAACAAAAAATTGATGTTCACTTTTATAAAGCGAATGAAACTCGTGAAAATGTTGAAATTCAGCAATTTACGCATAATCTTAAATCTGATCAGTTTTTATATGTTAATTTGACGAATTTGGAGCGGGGCACAAATTACGTAATTTCTGGTCTTTTTGATCAAAGTGGTAATTTGTTGACTTTTGATGACAATTTATTTCCTTATAATTTTCGGACCGAAGCTGATATTGTCGGACTTGAGCTTTCAAATCAGAAATTTGCTGGACAAATTGACGGAAAATTAGAATCAATTAGTGTTGATTTTGTTGTTAGATTTAGCCCTGGAATCGTTAATGCGAACAATGTAAAAAATTACGTTCTTGTTTTCAAACGCGAAAATGAAGGAGTTGGTACTGGTTTTGATCAGGTTGACAATAAGGACCTTGAGTTTATTGCAAAATTTTCCAAAAATCAGGATCCAAAATCAAATTCATACATTTTTCGAGTTAAATTTCCCTGAAATCAGCCTAATAATTTTTACAAAATCACCAAGGGCTACAACAAACTTGCCCAAAATAACCACTCTTTTGATCAAAATATTTTAGATTCACCTAATATTTTGAAGATTAATCCTTCGATTTTACAACAAAAATTTAGGATTGATTCCTAATTTTTTTTGTAGATCTGAAGTCAATTTTTCCTTATATTTTTGTAAAAATAAAGAATTTTTAAATGACCAAAATTACATTTTCTCACTATTTTCGTCTCAATACGCGTCAAAAATATTTTGTTTGACACCAAATTGATTCAGATTTTTATGATCGTTTTGATTTTGACAACGAAAATGATAATGATTCGCTTTGAGATTTTGATGGTTTCGACCAACCAAGCAATTTTATTGACTTGCATGCTAACATTTTTGAAAATTTTGCTATTGAATTCCGCAAGCATATTGATAAAGAATATTCAACAAAAAAAATTTGCACTGTCACTAAATTAATTACTGCAGAAAAAATTGCACAAACAAAAGCTTTTTTAGAATCAGGGCAATGTGAAATAATTTTAAATCCCTGCTTTTTGTTTGAAAATGCAATTTCACAACCCTCAGTTTTTTTTGTTTTCAACAAAAAAATAAGCATTTTAAAACTTTCAACAAGCACGAAAATTCGTGATTATTTGCGCGCAAATTGAGATTTTTGAATCACAACCTACGCTTTGCGACAAATTTTTCCTGACCTTGAACCAGTTAGAGATATTTCTTTCTTCTTGCTTGACACTGTTGAATTTCCAAAAGAAAAAGCGATTGAATTTACAGAGATTTTTTGACTTTCACAAAACAAATCACCACGAAATGCCAAGAAAAGTGATTTGGAAACTTCGCGGCGTTTTTTTGCCAAAAAAATTGCAAAACAAATCGGAATGACACTTGATGAATTTGAAAATGAAAAATTTTTAGAAGCAAACAAAATCATTAAAAGTCTTGAATTACAAACAATTCAACGATTTTTGATTAAAAAACCAAAAATCACCAAAATGGTACCAGTAAAATCAGCCATAATTGAAATTTTAGCGGCTCAAAAAGTGAAAGAGTTTGGCCCCCCGGAAAAAATTGATAATTCCCCTTTTGAAAAAAATCCTGAGTTTAGCTTGCTTTTAGCAAATTTTAACGAAAAATTAACAAATTTTAGCGGCACTATTTTAAAGGCTAAAAAAGCGCTTGAGTTAGTCGAAGACCCAAGTGGTCTGATTTTGTTAGAAACAAACTCATTCTGATTCAAATTTTTCCAAAGAACTAACCAAATTTTGTTAAATGATCTTAAAAAAACAAAGCTTTTTTTAGAAAAATTGAATAACAAAAAACTAGTTTGATTCGATTTTGAGGCATTTTCCCTACCATATCCGCCAATCGATTTTGTCCAACCATACCAACAAATTGTTTTTCAGGTTTCGATTGTGATTACGGTTAATGGCAAAATTTTGGAACAGGATTTTCTAGAAAACAACCTTGTTTTTGATCCAAAAGGTTATAATTGAGAAAATTGTTACAAAATTATCGAAACAATTTATCAGGATGATGTTGATTTTTATCTTGTTTTTAATCAATCTTATGAACAAACAAGACTTTTTGAGATGCTTCAAATTATTTTTGCAAACTTTTTGCAAAAATATTCAAGACTCGAAGCTACAAAAAAAATGGAAAAATACACCAAAATGGTGCAAGAAATTGTTGCAAAAATCGTTGATTTGAAAGATCCTTTTGCAAAAAGCTGGGTTTTGCTATCTGATTTAAAAGGTTTTTACTCAATCAAAAAAATTGAATATTTCATCAATAAATACAACTACAAATTAAAGCATTTAATAGTTCCCTATAAAGAATTGGAAATCCAAAATGGTTTGCAGGCAATGAAAATTGCAATTAATCGTTATTTAAATTTTGTTGGAGACCATGAATGGGAAAAGGCTTCAAAAAATCTCCGTATTTATTGTCAAAATGATGTTGTTGCAATGATTATGGTCTGGGATTTTCTCAATTTTATTTGTGAAAATGTCAATAAAATCGCAAATATTTCTTCAGCTGATTTTCAACCAGTGAAACTTTTCTAAAAGTAAATTTATTTGCTTTTATTCGAAGGCAAAAGTTCCAAATACTCCCGACCTTTTGCCGTAATTCGCCGCCCCCGTGGCGTTTTTTCAATTAATTCTCGTTCAATTAGGGGTGGTTCAATAATATTTACAATTGTTTGTCGATGCTCCCGCAAAACATTAGCAATCACGTCAAGAGCAACACTTTTCCCCTTAAAAATTTTTACAAGTAAAGTCAAATATTCAATGTTAATTTGCGAAAGTCCCTGATTATAGATTCCAATGCTATCAAAAGTTTTGTCAACAATTTCACGATCAATTTTTTTGACATTAAGAACAAGTGCAAAATCACGGATTCTTTTCAACAAATTATTTGCAATTCTTGGTGTGTTATTGGAAAAACTGGCAATGTACTTAACAATTTCAGTGCTCATTTTTAGTTTTAAAATAGCCGCTGAATTTTTAATGATTTGAATCATCTCTTCGCATGTATAGTCAATAATTTTGGCCACATAGCCAAATCGATTTTGCAGCGGTGTTGAAATTTGTGCCAGTTTTGTTGAAGCGCCAATTAGTGTAAAACTTGGCAATTTCATGCGCATAATTTTCCTTTCACCATCAACACCAATTTGCAAATCGATCACAAATTCCTCCATTGCCGAATACAATAATTCCTCAATATTTTTGTTAATTCCGTGAATTTCATCAATGAAAATTATTGTGTTTTGTGAAATATTTGCCAAAACTGACAAAACATCAGCTTTTTTTTCTAACAAAGGACCCTGAACATACTTAATTTTTGCTTCAAGTTGATTTGCGACAATATTCGCTAAGGTCGTCTTTCCTGTTCCGGGCGGTCCATAAAATAAAATATGATCCAGTGAGTGTTTTCGTTGTTGACTTGAACTTATTAGGATTTGCAAGGTTTGAACTAATTTTTTTTGACCAATAAAGTTTTCAAAATTTCTTGGTCTAATTTCTAAATTCTCTGGCATTGGAGATAATCTTAATTGCCTCTTCGATTAGATGTTCAAAACTCTCGCTAGGTTCGATGTTGGCAAGTGCATAATCAATTTGGCGTACCTTAAAACCAAGCATTTTCAAAGCATCCTCAAGATCTGAAGCGGTTTTCTGTTCAAGGGAAGTTTTTTGGAGGATTTCATCAATAATTTCGTCTTTTTTTTCATTTATTTCATCGGTGTTTTCAGCTGTTTCTTGTTTTGCAGCTGTTTTTTCGGTTTCAGCAAATTTTTTGTATTTTTTTTGGAATTCAAAAACAATTTGTTTTGCATTTTTTTCAGAAAGATACTGAATTTTCGCAATCGCTTTTCAGTCACCATTTGCAATCAAATTAATAAAACTTCTAAAACCAGAATTTAGCGCTGAAATTGCTGTTTTTGGCCCAATTCCCTGCACCGAAATTAGATCTTCAAACAAAATCCGCTCACGAAAACTTTCAAAACCATAAGTAATTTTCGTGTAGTCATTTTCATATTCATAAACATAAATTTTTCTGTTTTCGTCGCGTTGAAAGCGGTCAATTTGGGGAACATAGATTAAATAACCATTCCCTGCATTTTCAATAATTAAGTAATTTTTATTTTTTGAAACAACTTTTCCGTATTTATATATATTCATTTCCCCCCCCTTTAAAAGTTCTTTTCGTACAAGTTTATAATTTTTTGGGAATAAATGAAGAAAATAGGAATAAATTAGGAAAAATTAGCGATTTTTCCTAATTTTATCAATAATAAAGGGGAAAATTTTTATTTGAAAAATTAAATTTTTTAATTATTTTATGGTCAAAAACAACTTTTATTTTTTCTTTTCGCGCATAATTTCCAAGCGAAATCATGATGATATCTTCAATATCATTGCCACCGATTGTGTCTTCCTGCACGCTCACAAAGAGAATTTTTGGTTTACAGATATCAAGATAGTAAAAAAGCTGTGAATCAACCACTTTTTTATAAAAAATGTTTTCAATATGGTCGATTTCTTCAGCAGGAATATTGATTTCATCTTCAATTAAAAAGGTGAATTTGGCAAAATCAATTGGTAAATTTTTCAATTTTTGTGCAATTACATAGTTTATTTTATAAATGCGATTTGAATGGTCAACTTGTTGAGTTTGGTTAAAAAATTCCATTAATTTTTCGATTTTTTTGCTTTCAAAAAAATCGAAATTATAAACTTGATAAACCGGATTTTTGCTATCAAATTCGTAAATTTGACGCATTTTATAATCATTTATATTGAAGTAAAACGGTAAATTTTGTGCTTTTTGATTAATAATTTCAAAATACTTACCTGAAGTGTTAACTTCCAAAAAATTAGTTTTTTCAGCGATAATTTGGTCAAAAAATTTATAAATTTCACTTTTCCAATCATAATCAATTTTTTTGTCAAAATTGACAATTAATCAATACAGAAAATTACCAATTTTGTAATTTTTTGTATTTAATTTATAATGATTTTTAATTTTTTCCAATTTCCGTACAGATTTTGCAGAAATTTGTATGATCAAAATGTTTTCAAAATTTAAAATTGAAAAATCGCTAATCATTCTTAAAAAGAAAAATTTTTTGTTGTATCAAAGGAAAAAATTTTTTGAAAAATCTTTGTTAATTTTAAAAGGAAAGTAAAAAGATGCAAGAAAACAAGGTTTTTCAGGATCATGTGTCAATTTTTCAACAAAGTGATTTTTGAAAAATTTTCTGATTTTGCTAATTTCCAAAAAATTTCGCTGAATCTCGATAAGCACAAAACCAAATTGTGGTTCAGATTGAAAGCAAACTTGGAAACGATTGTTTAAAAATCAGCGCTTTTTGAACTTAATTTCGATTGTATTTTCTTTTCAATTTTCAAGGCTTTCAAGAAAAATTTTTTGTGAATCTTTTTCAAAAAGCGCCAAAAAATCAGTTTGATTTGTCCAAAGTCCATCAAGCAAATTATTATTTTTAACCACAAACTTAAGTGAAGAAAGTGTAAAAACATCATTAATTCTTATTCTTTTTAACTCAGGTTCATAACTAAACGGAATAATTAAAGCAGCTTTTGCATTACGACTATAAACAAAGAAAAAAATTGCCATAAGTGACAAAACAAAAGCAATGCTAATTAGAATAATAAGACTAATAATAAGGTAAGATTCAAGCAAAAAGTTCATGTTTTATAGGTTAATTTTCAATTTTTTTGTAATCAAAATTAAGAAATTTTTTCAATTGACTTATGGTTCTTAACTAGTGTTTTGATTCCGTTATCACCACTTAATTCAAAAAATTTTACTAAAATTGAGTCAGCTCGTACTTCTAAAATTATTCCCTTTCCAAATTTAAGATGATTAATCTGATCACCTACGTTAAATTCAACACTCTCAATACTGGTACGATTATAATTTAATTTCCCAGTTTCATCTAATTTTCGAAATTGGTAAAATTGTTCAGCCTTAATTTTCATTTCACTGACAAACGTTGAAGTTTTGCTAAGATTTTGCTTTCAGGAGTTCTTGAGATTTCGGCTAAAATTTGCCCGAAAACCGTTTGTGATGTATAAAAGTCGTTTTGCGCGCGTGATCGCTACAAAAGCAAGTCTTCTTTCTTCTTCATATTCATCAAGTGAGTTTAATTCAAGCACTTTTTGACTAGGAAAAATGCCTTGATTCATCCCAACAAGAAAAACATATTCAAATTCAAGCCCCTTTGATGAATGAACAGTTAAAAGATTAATTCGATTGTTATTTTCAGAATTTTCAAAGTTTGAAAGTGCGACAAAATCAAGATAATCAGCCAATTTCTTTGTTGGATTTTCACTTTGTCAATTGTCAAGAACAGTGTAATATTTTTGTAAAATTTCCTTTGTTTCTGAAGCTACTTTTGGATCTTTGATGGTGTCAAAATAATCGATTTTTTTTAAGAAAGAATCAAGAACTTGTGAAAAAAGTTTGAAAACAGAAGGTCTTTTTTCCTCAATTTCGATTTTAAAACGTCTTGCAGCTGCAAGGCGTTCAAAAAGATTTTTAATTTTTGTCTGATTTTCATGACCCAAAGGAATTTTTCCCTGTTCCGGTTTAAGAACAATTTTTTGGGAATAATAATTAAAAAGAAAATCATGCAAATTAAGATTAAATTGTTTAGCAAGTTCGTTTAATTTTTGCACCGTGATAACACCAATTTTTTTTGGCGGGACATTAATAATTTGCTCAAAAGCATAACTGTCAGCATTTTCAATTACTTTTAAAAAGTAAATGGCTTCCCGCACTTCTTTTTTGTTAATCAGTGAAGAATTTCCGTGTTTTATATAGGGAATATTATGGGCATCAAGTTTTTCAATTATTGACCGAAAGTAGAAATTTGAACGTGCTAAAATTGCAATATCACCATAATTTGCTTTCTGTTTGGTAGCAAGTTCTAAAATTTTGTCATAAATTCAGTTGACTTCGGCGCCTCTTTCATAACTAAGGTCTTCAAAACGAATGTCAATTTGCTCACTTGAATGTGCAACTAAATTTTTTTTAATACGGTTTTTATTATTGGAAATCAAGTGATTTGCTGCATCTAAAATGTTTTGCGTTGATCGATAATTTTTATCTAAAATGACAGTTTGTAAATCAGGAAAGTCTTTTTCAAGGTTCAAAATCAAGGAAGGATCAGCGCCCCTTCAAGAATAAATTGTTTGATCAGGATCACCAACAACGATCAAGCGTGTTTTGTCTTTAATGAAAAATTTTAAAATTAAATACTGAATCAAGGAAGTGTCCTGAAATTCATCAACCAAGACAAAATCAAACTTTTTTTGCCAGCGTGATGCAATTTCAGCTTCTTTTTCAAAAGTAATTTTTGTGTAAATTAGCAAATCATCAAAGTCAATAATGTTGTTTTCCCTTGTTTTTTCAAGGTATTTTGCATAAACATTTGCTTTGATTAGTTCAATTTGGTCGCGGGCAAGTGCGAAAGCATCTTGTGGGCTTTTCTCAGAGTTTTTGGCTTTTGAAATAAATTCAATTGCTTGAAAAGCAGAAACTTTAGTTTCATCATTGTCATCATTAGTTTTTAAATATTCACCTAGTAATTTTTCAACAATTCGGCGTTGGTCCTGCTCATCAATGATGTTAAAGTTACTATCATTGATCGGGATATCAGGAATTTTTATAATATTTTTGGCTTCAAAACGCAAAATTAAGTTGCAAAGTGAGTGAAAAGTGAGAATTTGCACATCCTTGACTTTTTCACCAATCAATTTTTCAACTCGTTGTCTCATTTCTTGAGCAGCCTTATTTGTGAAAGTAAGTGCTAAAATTCGGTTTGGAAAAGCCAAAGACTCATTGATAATATAGGCAATTTTTCTTGTTAAAACATTAGTTTTTCCTGTTCCCGCGCCCGCAACAATCCGCAGATGAGCGTTATTGCTAATGACTGCAATTTTTTGCTTTTCATTTAGCTGAGTTAAAATATTTTGTGATGACATAGTTTTAATTTCTTTCTTTTCAAAAAACCGGGGCAAAATTGGCTTTTTCAGCGCTAATTTGCACTTTCTCGACAGCTTTTTCTCAGTAAAACACTATTGATTTTGAAAAACGATCAACAAGTGAAAGTCGTGTTTTGTTAAAAATTGATAAATTATTGACAACAAGAATAAAAAAATTTACTTTTGCAAAAAGGGTTAGAAAACTAAGACTAATTTGCTGCCACAAGTTTAGATTTTGAAGATTTTTTGCAGAAAAATGTCAAATTTTTTGTTGTAAACCAAAATTTAAATCAAGCAAAATCGCACTAATAACTAAACAAGTAAGTCAATTTAAACTTAAAAAAATCTCTCTTTTTAGCAAAATTAATAATTTTTGTTTTGAACTTAATTTTTCATTGGAAAAATTAAGTTCAAGTTTGAATAAAAATTGTCCAGGACTTTTTTTTAATCAAAAAACTAGGAAAATCCTGTAAAAAATTGTGCTAAAAACAACAAAAATAAGTCAAAAATAAAATTTTCAACTAGTAAATCCAGGAAGAATTACTAATAAATAAAAAGTTAAAAGATAAACAAAAACAAGACAGGCAAAATCAACTAAGCCTGCCAAAATTCGGCGCCAAAAACTTGCTTTTGTTTTAACTTTTTGCAAAATTCTCCTTTTTACATTAAAATATTTTTGTTAGTTCGTGGAAACGGAATCACGTCACGAATATTGTCCATTCCGGTGATAAACATCAAAAGTCGTTCAAAACCAAGACCAAACCCACTTGAACCCGGGTTTCCGTATTTTCGAAGGTCTAAATACCATTGAAAATCTTCAATGTTCATTTTTAGTTCCTCCATTCTCTTATACAATCTATCATGACGAATTTCGCGCTGCGAACCACCAACTAGCTCACCAATTCCGGGAACTAAAAGGTCAAAAGAGGCAACAGTTTTGCCATCGTCATTTTGATGCATGTAAAAGGCTTTGATTGATTTTGGGTAATTTGTGACAACAACAGGTGATTTGAAAATTTCCTCAGCCAAAAAGCGCTCGTGCTCAGTTTTTAAATCAACCCCAAATTCAAGGTCCTTAAATTCAAATTTTTCGCGGTGTTCACGTAGTAATTCCAGCGCTTTTTCGTAGTCAATTTGGTTAATTTGTGAATCGCAAAACTGGATCAGGCGACGACGAATTTTTTTATCCAATGATTTTTCAAGAAAAGCAAACTCCTCTTTGTTACGAATCACTACTGCTTTAATTACTCTTTGCAACATTTTTACAGCAAAATCGATAATTTGCTGTAAATCACAGAAGGAAATTTCTGGCTCAATCATTCAAAATTCAGCTGCATGCCTTTTTGTGTTTGACCTTTCTGCCCGAAAGGTCGGTGCAAAGGTATAAACTTTTTTAAATCCAAGCGCATAAGACTCAGCATGTAATTGCCCTGTCACACCAAGTGTTGTTTTTTTGTTGAAAAACCCTTGTTCCTCATCATCAACAATGAAAGTTTCGCCGGCACCTTCGCCATCATTTGAAGTCAAAATTGGTGCTGAAAAATTCACAAATCCTTGCCGGCGAAAAAATTTATGAACTTCTTGAAAAAGTTGTGATCTTATTTTCATAATCACGCGAAACAAGCGGCTGCGGTGGCGAAAATGGGGCATTTGGCGCAATGTTTCAAGCGCCATTTCCTGATTTTGAATCGGAAAATTAGCAGAATAAGACTCGCTTTTTATTTCGATGGTTTCAACTAAAACCTCACCTTCTTGTTGGCGTTCAGGTGTGTAGGAAAAAATTCCTGAAATTTCAAGCGCCATTCCGGTGGTTAAATTTTCAATTTCATTAAAATCAATTGTATCATTTTTTAAAACGCACTGTAAATTTTTTAGTGAAGAACCATCGTTTACTTCAACAAATCTAATTTTTAAATTACCACGAATGTTGGTAATCCAACCCTGTACAAGAATCTTTTTTTGATCGTACAACTCTGGGTGGAGAAAAACCTCATTAATTACTGCTGACATTTTTACACCCCTTTCACCTTAAGGTTTATAATTATACTATAATTTAGTGAAATATGGTGGATTTATTTTAGTAATAGTTTCAGGTGCAAAAAATTTTTACTAAAAACTTACACATTTTTTTTATTTTGTAGTATAATACTTAGAATTAATTTTACCAGTGGGAGATCTACATTTACTGAAATTTCAGGTCGCAAAACCACTAAGAGAAGGAAGGAAGCTCGAAATGGCAAAAAAAAATGTTGTTCGAATTGCAAAATTGCAATTCAATGCTGGCCAAGCAAAACCAGGGCCAGCGCTTGCAGGTCTCGGGATTGTTATGCCCGAATTTACGAAGAAATTTAATGATGAAACTAAACATCGTGGAAGCGAGCCTGTGCCAGTAAAAATTACTGTTTTTAAGGACAAAAGTTTTGAATTTCAACTTTTTACAAGTCCAACTTCTTATAAAATCAAGCAAGCGGCAAAAATTGAATCAGGTGCAAAAAATGCAAAAACTGACAAGATTGCAAAAATTACTTTTGATCAACTCAAAGAAATTGCTAAATACAAATTAGTTGATTTAAATACAACTGAACTTGACAAAGCAATTCGTACCGTTTATGGGACTGCTAAACAAATGGGTGTCGAAGTTGAAGGAATTGAAGAATTTTTGAAAGGTACTAAATAATGAAAAAAATTTCAAAAAAACTAGCTCAAGCTCGCCAACTTGTTGACAAAGACCAATTTTATTCACTTGAAGAGGCAATGGAATTAGTTAAAAAAACCTCTTATACAAAATTTTCAGGCTCTGTTGATTTGGCAATTCGTCTTAATCTTGATACTCGAAAAGCTGACCAACAATTGCGTGGCGCAATTGTTCTACCTCATGGAACTGGGAAACAAGTGCGTGTTCTTGTTGCAACTGATTCATCAGAAGTCGCTGCAAAATCGCTTGAAGCTGGCGCTGATTTAATTTATTCCACTGCTGAATTAGAACAAAATTTAAAAATTGACAATTTTAATTTTGATGTTATTGTTGTTGAACCAAAATTAATGCCCGTTTTAGGACGTTACGGAAAAAAATTGGGACCAAAAGGTTTGATGCCAAACCCAAAAACAGGCACAGTTACTCCAAATCCAGAAAAGGCAGTTGCTGAAATTAAAAAAGGGAAAGCTAATTATCGCGCTGACAAGTACGGAATCGTGCACTCACTAATTGGTAAAACGGACATGGAAACCACTCATTTAGTAGAAAATGCTCGTACTTTGTTGCAGCTGATTCGTCGTCTAAAACCTAATTCAGTAAAAGGAAATTATTTTAAAAATTTAACTGTTTCAGCTTCAATGGGGCCTTCAATTAAAATTCGTTTTGATGTCTTTTAATTAGAAATTTTTCAAAATAATGAAAAAAATCCCAAACAAAAAGTTGGGATTTTTTTCTTTTTCCGAAATAAAAAAGTAATTTAGGTATTAAATTAGAGGACAAAATTTTATAAGTCTAGACATATTTTTGGGGTCAGGGTAATTTGTTTATTTAAAAAGTAGAAAAAATTTTAAGAAAAATCAACTGATTTTTATTTTAAAATCTACTAAATTAAGTATTTTCGAAAACAAACCCTTAGTATATAAAAAAAATCTAGATTTTTCTAGATTTTTTTTATATATTTTTAAACAAATGTTAGTAAAAATTACTTAATAATTTCAGTAACAGTTCCAGCACCAACAGTTCTTCCACCTTCACGGATTGAGAATTTTGTTCCTTGTTCAACAGCAATTGGAGCGATTAATTCAACAGTTAAATCAACATTATCACCAGGAATTACCATTTCACGACCTGCTTCAAATTCAATCCCACCAGTAACATCAGTTGTGCGGAAATAAAATTGTGGTTTATAGTTTTTGAAAAATGGTGTGTGACGACCACCTTCTTCTTTTTTCAAAGCATAAATTGCCGCTTTGAATTTTGTGTGTGGAATAATAGTTTTTGGTTTTGCAATAACTTGACCACGTTCAATGTCTTTACGATCGACACCACGGAGGAGAACACCAGCATTGTCACCAGCCATTGCTGATTGGAGGTTTTTGTTAAACATTTCAATTCCAGTTACAACAGTTTTTTTAGGTTCTGGACGGTAGCCAACAATTTCAACTTCTTCGTTTAACTTAACTTGACCACGTTCAACCTTTCCAGTTGCAACAGTTCCACGTCCTGTGATTGTAAATACATCTTCAACTGCCATCAAAAATGGTTTATCCATTTCTCGAACTGGTGAGTCAATATAAGCATCCACTGCATCCATAAGTTCAAGAACTTTTGCTTCTCATTCAGGTTTTCCTTCAAGGGCTCCACGAGCTGATCCACGAATTATTGGGGTGTTGTCACCATCAAAGTCATAAGATGAAAGAAGCTCGCGAATTTCAACCTCAACAAGGTCAATCATTTCTTCTTCACCTTCAAGAAGGTCGACTTTATTAAGAAAAACAACCATTTTTGGCACTCCAACTTGTTTGGAGAGCAAAATGTGCTCACGGGTTTGGGGCATTGGCCCATCTGTAGCAGCAACAACAAGAATCGCACCATCCATTTGTGCAGCGCCTGTGATCATATTTTTAATATAATCAGCGTGTCCGGGACAATCAACATGGGCATAGTGACGTTTGTCAGTAGAATATTCAATGTGGGCGGTGTTGATTGTAATTCCACGGGCTTTTTCTTCAGGAGCTGCATCAATTGAAGCATAATCTTTTGCTTCAGCTAACCCTTTTTTTGCAAGTACGGTTGAAATCGCCGCAGTTAAAGTAGTTTTCCCGTGGTCAACGTGACCGATTGTACCGATATTGATGTGTTCTTTAGAACGGTCAAAATCTTTTTTTGCACCAGTTTTAACAACTGCCATTTTTTTCCTTTCTTTTTATTTATATAATTTATATAAAAACAAAAATTGTTTAAACCACCTTTGAATAGCCTTTCAACTATTTCCTATCCTTTTTGAAACAATTTTTGTGACAACGAAATTTCGAAATTTATTTTGGCAAATTTCATTTCTAATTATACCAAATTTACCAAAATTAGCAAATAAACATTTTTTATTTGCTAACCAAACTCAAATAATTATTTTTAGTAAATTTTTGAGTTTGGTTTACTTAAAAATAAAATCATAAATTTGCTGATAAGAATCGACAGGAATAAAACGAATTGCTGTTTTGACTTCATCAGGAATATCAACTAAATTTTTTGTATTTGATTGTGGAATAAAAATTGTTTTAATGCCACTTTTATAAGCGCCAAGTGATTTTTCTTTTAGGCCGCCGATTGCCAAAACTTTGCCGCGAAGTGTAATTTCACCAGTCATGGCAATATCGTGTGAAACTGGTTTTTTAGCAAGCGCAGAAATAATTGCAGTTGCAAAAGTAACTCCAGCAGATGGCCCGTCCTTTGGAATCGCACCTTCAGGAACGTGAATGTGGATAATTGTGTTCTCAAAATCAAGGTTGATCCCAAAATCATCAGCACGAGATTGAACATATGAAAGCGCAATTCGCGCTGATTCTTGCATAACATCCTTAAGTGAACCAGTCAATTTAATATCACCACGGCCCGGTATTGTTGTGACTTCAATTTGTAAAGTTGAGCCACCATGAGGCGAATATCCCAAACCATTAACAGCGCCAATTTGTGGATTTGCATCAACAAGATCAGGATCATATTTTTCAATTCCAAGCAATTCACGAACAAAATTACCATCAATTTTTTGATTTTTTTCAAGTTTTTTTTCAAGTAATTTAACAATAATTTTTCTAGCCAATTTGTCAAAAATTCGTTTCAGACCTCTAACTCCAGCCTCACGAGTGTAAAAGCGAATTAAGTAATCAATTGTTTGGTCATCAATTTGAAAATATTTTTCACTAAGAGAATTTTCCTTTAAAACTGCTGGAATCAAATGTGATTTGGCAATTTCTACTTTTTCTAAAAAAGTATAAGAAGAAAGTTCAATAATTTCAACTCTATCAAGTAAAGGCTCAGGAATTTCACTAATTTCATTAGCAGTTGCTACAAACAAAACTTGTGATAAATCATACTCAACTTCCAAATAATGATCTTGAAAAAAACGATTCTGTTCAGGATCAAGCACTTCAAGCATAGCAGCAGCCGGATCGCCTTTAAAATCAGAACCCATTTTGTCAATTTCATCAAGCAAAACAAGTGGATTTGAAACACCAGCTTTTTTGATTGCTTGGACAATTTTTCCAGGCATTGCACCAACATAAGTGCGTCTATGTCCACGAATTTCAGCTTCATCTTTGATTCCACCAAGAGAAATTTTAACAAATTCTTTGCCAATTGCCTCCGCAATTGCCCGGGCAATTGAGGTTTTTCCGGTTCCAGGCGGCCCTACAAGTGTCAAGATTGGAATTGCACTACCCTTATTTTTATTTTCTTTTGTGTAGAAAAATAAATTAGGATCAGCAAATTCCTTACCAATTTTTGTTAACAAAGAATCATTTTTTGTTTGTGAGCGACGATGAATTAGTGCTGCTAAATATTCAATTATGCGCTTTTTAATTTCATCAAGTCCATAATGCGCGTTTTCAAGTTGATCACGGACATTTTGGATATCCAAAATGTCTTTTTTCACTTTTCTCCATGGTAAAGCGACCAAAAGATCAAGGTAAGTTTTTGTAATATTTGATTCTGGTGAAGTCGCAATCATTGATTTTAAACGATTTGATTCGCGACTAATTGTTTTGGCAACTTCTTCAGGGAAGATAATTTTTCCAATTTTTGAACTAATTAAATCGTCAATTTCATCTTCATATTTGGAATCTTCGCCCAATTTTTTGCGAATTGCTTTAATTTTTTCCTTAAGAATAAACTCAGTTTGTTGACGATCCAAGTTGCTTTTTAAAATAATATTAATTTCTTCTTCAAGATTAATTTGTTCATTAATTGTATGCATGTATTCAAATAAAAGTTTTATTTTGTTTGAATAAGAATTTAATTTGAAAATGTTGTATTTTTGGCTAAAAGTTAAGGTTGGTGAGCAAGAAACTGTGTTTGTAACACTCTTTATATATTCAACAATGTCCACTTCTGATTTTGGATCAAATTTGTCAAGAACCAAAAGTAGTTCAGAGGGCAATTTAAAACCTTTATTTTTCCGGGCAATTTCCAAAAGATCGTTAATAATTTCAATTTTAATTTCCTTAATTCGCACGGTTTCACGTGTAGACTTTACTTCTGCCAAATTAATTCTTAAATTATTTGATTCAGAAGATAAAAGATTAATAACTTGAACTTTTGCAAGCACAATAAAATCAATAATTACGGTGTCTCACTCAGCTTTGTCAGGTTTTGATTTTGCTCGATAACTTTGAATACGAACTAAAGAAGCATATTTATGGACATCATCAACATCAACAATTTCCGCTGATCCAAGTGTTTTATGGTAAACAAGCAACACTTCTTTATTAGAAAGTGTTGCTCTTGAAGAACTATGGTAAATTTCGCGTAAAGTTGCAAGCGCTTCAGGATCGCTAAAACTAGCAGTCTGTTGCGATGTGTTTTGGAAAAAAACATCATCTGCAATAGCCAAAAAACGATGTGTTTGCATGATTTCCTCCAATTTTTTGTTCGTATTTTAATTCTGCTTCACAATTTGTCATCGAAAACATTATATCACAAAAGTTAAATTTTGGCAATTTTTTTTGCGCAAAAAATTGCCAAAATCCTGACAAAAAACGCCCGTTTTACTACTAATTTCGCACTCTCTTTTTTATAAAAGCGGTAATAACAATATAAAGTGGAAATGCCAAAGCTGACTCAACCACAAAATTAGCTAGATTAAAGGGGAAAAATGCTGCAAAAATAAAACTTCAATAAGACAATTTGATGCCACCAAATTTCTTGGAAATTTCACTCCATTTGACAAGAATGTTATTCAGACTGATCGAATCAGTGATTTTATATAATTTTAAGTAAACGGGTGTTATCAAAACTCCGTTTAAAAGCGTCATTATGAAACTAGTGATCAAAATTGCATCCAAAAGCGCAATAGCAATGGCAAATTTTACTTTTAATTTGAGTTTTAATGAAACCCAATAAAAAAACAGAAAGCTGAAAATGTAAATTGTTGATGCTAAAAGCAAAACAAAATGTCCAAAATAAATAATACCAATTCCACCTGAATGATTAAAAATCAATCAAGGGCCAATGCCAAAGCGAATAATAAGGCAATAAATTCCTATTCGGATGTCAGCAATGAGAAAAATCGGCACTAAAAATAGTGTTGAAAGGTCAAATTTTAGCCCTAGTAATTGAAAAAAAGGTCAACTAAAATAATTATGTGAAAAAATAAAAAAAATTAATGATAAAGACAGCAGAATTCCACCGATGGCAATTTTAAAAGTGTAATTATTTTTCCAATAAAGCGATTTTTTCATCAATTTAGTCTCCGAAAAAACGGTCACCTGCATCACCAATTCCGGGAATTATGTAGCCTTTTTCATTCATTTTTTCATCTTTTTGGCAATAATAAATTGGAATTTTTGGGTATTTTTCCCTAATTTTTTCAATTCCTTCTTGAGCAACCAAAATTGTGGCAATGACAATTTTTTCATAACCAGCGGCAATTAGGTACTCAATTGCTGTGATTTGCGAGTTTCCTGTTGCCAAAATCGGGTCCAAAATAATGGCAACAGAATTTGAATTAGGTGCAGGAAGTTGACTAAAATAACTACTTGTTGACAAATCTGGATTGCGTTTGAGTCCAAGTGGTGCAATTTTTGCATTCGGAATTAATTTTATAAAAGCAGGAATCATTCCAAAACCAGCACGCAAAATTGGCACAAAAACAATATTTTGTGCCAATTTTGACCCGGAAAATTCTGAATTCAAAACAGATTTTGCAACAAAATTATTAGTTTTTAGTTCGCTTAAAACTGGAAAAGCTAGTAAAGTCGAAATAATTTCAAGCGCATCTCTAAACTCGTTTAGTGTTGTTTCTTGACGAATTCGCGAAAACTGATCGGCAATAATAGGATGATTTACCTTGATTTCCATGATTTTTTCCTCTTTTCTAATTCTAATTTTTATGTGTAATAAACAATAAAAAAAATTACTATTACTAAATTCTAATACAAGTTGGAGAATAAGTAAATAAAAAAATTTTCTATATTTTTTTTAATAATTATTAGTATTTTTTGTAATTTTTCCAGAAAAAATTTCAACTGATTTAGATGTTCCAAAGCGCCTAGCGCCTAATTTGTAAAATTCTTCCATCTCAGATAGGGAATTAATACCCCCAGCCGCTTTAATTTGCAGTTTTGGCGATTTATTTTCACTAATTATTTCCAGATCTTGAGGTGAAGCGCCACGGAAAGAAAAACCAGTTGAAGTTTTAATAAAATCAGCAGCTGAAGAGCTTATAACCTGGGTTGCTTTGGCAATTTCACTTGCGCTTAAAAGGGCAGTTTCAATGATAACTTTCAATGTTTTAGCACCAATTTCGCGCTTAATTAAATTAATTTCATTAAGCACAAACTGGTAATCTTTTTCCTTAAATTTTCCAATATTCATCACCATGTCAATTTCATCAGCACCATGCACAGTGGCCAAATTTGCCTCCTTTTGTTTGACAGCAGTAATTTGCGAACCTAGGGGAAAACCAATGACGCTAACAATTTTGATGGAAGTATTTTGTAATTCTTGTTTTGCAAGTTTGACCCAAATTGGGGCGACACAAATCGCACCAAAACCATGTGTTTTGGCTTGCAAAATCAAATTTAAAATATCTTGTGAAGTTGCCTGAGGTTTTAAAAGCGTGTGATCAACTAGTGGTCGAAAATCCATAAATTATCCTTTATTTCAATAGTTTTTTAAAATTTATTTAATTTAAATCAAGAAACATTTTAGGGAAATCCGGTTTTGGATTAATTGAAAAACTTTCCTGAATTAAATTTTTAATTTTTTCAATTTGGATTGGTTGTGAGGAATAAAGTGTGTAAATTAATTGGTCTTCTTGAACATATGTTCCAGTTTCAACTTCAAGACAAATTCCAGCCTCGTAGTCAATTTTTTCATTAAGTTTTGTGCGTCCAGCACCCAAAAAAGTGGCAATTTTGCCAAAAATCAGGGCATTTTCTCATTTTATGTAGCCATTCCGAGGAGCAAAAATTTCTTCTTTGTACCCTGGAATTCAGAAACTTGAGGACTGAATTGTCAAGGGATTTCCGCCTTGGGCAGCAACCATTTTTAGAAAAATTTCATTTGGAAGTCCAGATTCAATGATGTTATTAACTTTTTGTTGTGCTTTTTCCAAAGAAATTTTTTCAATTTCAACAAGCGTCGAAGCAACTAATTCAACTGCAAATTCACTTAGTTGAGACTGATTTCCTTGTAAAATTGACAAGGATTCAATAATTTCGTTTTTGTTACCAATCATTTTCCCCAGCGGTGATTCCATGTTTGTGATTCTAACAATTGTTTTTTTACCAAATTTTTTTCCTAGCATCTTTATTTTACTTGCAAGTTTTTTCGCTTTTGGTAATTCAGTCATGAAGGCCCCACTGCCACATTTGACATCAATTAAAATGATATCAGCGCCAGTTGCAACTTTTTTTGACATAATTGAACTGGCAATCAAAGGAATTGAAGAAACAGTTGCCGTAACATCACGAAGTGCATAAATTTTTTTATCTGCAGGGACAATTGTCGGTGATTGGGCTGTGATAGCTAAGCCAATTTTTTCAACTTGATTTATAAAATTAGTTTCAGTTAACTGTGTGTGAAAACCTTGAATTGACTCTAATTTATCAATTGTTCCACCTGTGTACCCTAAACCACGTCCGGACATTTTTGCAACCTTGTAACCAAGTGCAGCAAAAATTGGTCCAATAATCAGGGAAATTTTATCACCAACACCGCCTGTTGAATGCTTGTCAAACTTAACACCATTAATTTTATCAAGATTAATGGATTTTCCAGATTCAACAATCGCTTTTGTTAGGAAGAATAGCTCATTGTCATCAAGACCATTGATAAAAATTGCCATCAAAAATGCAGAAAATTGGTATTCTGCAATTAATCCAGTTTGAAATCCACTGACCATAAAACTAATTTCTTGTTCAGTTAACTTTGTTTTATGTGCCTTTTTTTCAATAATTTCAAAAACAGTCATTAAATTGCTCCAAGCCCGATTTCAATCATTTGCTTAAATTTTTCTTGACGAGTTTGTGAATCAAGTGCTGAATTTGTTATTAAATTATCTGAAATTGTTAAGATTGAAGCAGCCTGTTTCCCCAAAAAATTAGCGATTGTAAAGAGCGCAAAAGATTCCATTTCAACAGCTCTTGCCTGTGAGAGTTCGATTGTTTTTGCAAGTTGTCTTTGGGCATAAAAAACATCAGTTGAATGAATTTTATGGAAAGAAGGGCTTAATTTCAACCTAATTGCACTATGAAATAATTTCGCTACTAAATTTTCACTTGGAAAGGCAAGATGTTTTGATTTTCCAGTTATTAATGCTGGAAAAGAACATGAATCAGACCAGGCTGAACTTGCAATCACAAGATCATAAACCTCCAAATTTTCGTCATATGAACCAGCTGAACCAATGCGGATAATTTTTTCTACTCCATAAAACTTGAATAATTCGTAGGCATAAATTCCAATTGAGCCGCTTCCCATCCCAGAAGCTGCAATTGTGACTTTTTTGTCCAAATACTTACCTGTAAAAATCAAATTATTTCTAACTTTTGAGACTAGTTTTACATCCTTAAGATAATTTTTGGCAATAAATTCTGCTCTTAGCGGGTCGCCTGGCATGAGTACAATTTGGGCAATTTCCCCCTTTTTAGCTTCAATGTGTGGCGTCATTTTTCTCCTTTATTTACTAAATTATAATATAAGAAAGAATTTAGGTGGTATTTTTTCCAAAAATCATACATTTTTTTATAATTTTTTGGTTTTTAATTGAAAAAATAATCAAAAGGAAATGTCATATGACACCATCTTTTTTTGATTTTTGAGAAATTATGCATAAAAACATTGTTTGATGAGCAGGAAAATAGCCAAATTTTCCTAAATTTTTCCACTTTTTGGATTTTTCTAAACATTCAAATTCAAAATTTCAATACTATTTCAACACTTTTTTCTTTTCTTAGCACTTTTGAAAGTTCAAATTTTTAAAGGTTATTTTTCTTGAATTGGGTGAAGCCCAATTAAATCACCACTTTCAATAAAACTAATTGAAGCACCACCACCAGTTGAAATGTGACTAAAAGAATTTCCTAAATTTTCAGCTTCAATAGCCGCAACTGAGTCACCGCCACCAATCGCGCTGTAACAATTTTTAATTTCACCAATAATTTTCGCAATTTCACAAGTTCCTTTACTGAAATTTTTGAACTCAGCAACTCCTAAAGTCCCATTTCACAAGATAGTTTTTGCACCTTGCAACTCTTCTTTAAATAATTTAATAGTTAAAGGTCCAATGTCCATTCCT
Source organism: Mycoplasma sp. 'Moose RK' (assembly GCF_015708155.1). GTDB lineage: Bacteria > Bacillota_I > Bacilli_A > Mycoplasmatales > Metamycoplasmataceae > Mesomycoplasma. The sequence goes on along the minus strand of NZ_JADDYD010000001.1, from coordinate 556,973 downwards.
TCAAGATGGTCTGGAATTTCAAGTGGGTTTTCTGTGTTGAATATTGGTTCAACATCAGCAAATTCAGCAGCACAAGCTGAATCAATCGGTAAAAAAATTTTTTTCTGATATTTTTCCATTAATTTTCTTGCTAAATCTAATTTATCATCTTCGCAAATTGAAAGCCCTATTTTGTAACCAAGTGCCTTTTTGAAAGTGTAGGCCATTCCACCAGCGATGAAAACTTTGTCTGCTTTTTCCAACAAAGAGGAAATTATGCCGATTTTATCGGAAATTTTTGCCCCACCAATGATTGCGAAAAATGGTTTTTGCGGTTCAAAAATTAATTTTGAAAGTGCATCTAATTCCTCTTTGACAAGGTAACCAATCGCTGACTCACCAATATAATTTGCAATCCCAACATTTGACGCATGAGCTCGATGAAGAGTTCCAAAAGCATCATTGACGAAAACATCACCAAGTGATGCCCAATACTTACCTAATTCAGGGTTATTTTTTGATTCAGCTTTGTTGTTTAGATCCTGAAAACGGGTGTTTTCAAGTACCAAAATTTCACCATTTTGCAGATTTTCAACAGCTCTTTCAACTTCATCGCCTTGGTTTTGTGGAACAAATCCAACTTTTTTTTCTAAAATTTTTGCTAGTTCTTCAGCAACTAATTTTAGTGATTTTTTTTCAAGATCAGCTTCACTTTTAACACGGCCAAGATGGGATAAAATCACCAGTTTTCCGCCATCATCAACAATTTTATTAATGGTTTTGAGACTAGCAAGGATTCTTTTGGTAGAGGTAATTTTTCCATTGGCTATTGGAACATTAAAATCAACACGAAGAATTACTTTTTTTCCAAAAAAATCAATTTGATCAATGAATTTTTTGTTTAAATAGTTTGCTGGCATTTTCAAGTTCCTCCATTTTGTAATAACAAGCAAATTATAAACCATTTTCATGAAATTTTCTAGTTAAGAAAACAAAAAATTTTCATGAAATTAATTAAAGTAAAAATTTTAAAAATTTCCTAAAAAATAAAAAAAAGATAGATTTTTTGCGCCCCTTGTGGTAAAATTAGCATAGGTTCTATCATGAAAAAACAAAAAATTAATTTTTTTGATTAAACACTATATAATGATATATAATATTGATAATTTGAAGGTTAATTATATAAAAAAAGTAGCTACCCAAAAATGAAGAAAACTAAAATTTTACGTTTTTACTTAAGCGAAATTTGTGATGAATTTCAGAAAGTACAAGATTGCTATTACCGGCTTAGATTCGCAGGACAAACTGTTGGTATTTTTAATTCCTTTGTTGATGTTTTTTCAAAAATTCAGAGTCTTAAATCGCCTGTAAAACTTTGGATTTTGCGAGATGGCAAGTTTTTTTCGGTGGTTTCTTTTCCCCTTTCAATCAATTTGGATAAACTTGATCCTGAACAAAAAGCAAGTTTCGTGGCAAAACTTTTAGTTGAAAATTCTGATTTATCTATTTTTGCTGGTAAAAAGAAGGTTTCTCAAACAAAGTTTTTTGAGAGTGTAGGCGATATTGCTATTAATAAAGTGTTAAAATCCAAAAAAACTGTTAAATCATTTCCTGAAAATATTGATCAAACTGAACTTGTTATTGTTGAAGACGAAAAAACAATTGATGAAATTGTTTATTCTTTTTCACAAAATAATGACACAAAAATCGATTGTTCTATTTGTGATCAGGAACTAGAAAGTGAAAAAAGTAGTTACAACTGTCCTTGCCACCTTATTGAACTTGAAGTTTCTGAGGTAAAACAGTCTTCAGATCTTAATTTTTTGCTACCAAGTAGTTACCCTAAAAAACCAAGTAGCAAGTCTGTAGAAATTGCAAAAATCAAGAAAAAAATAATCACTGAAGATGAAAATTACCACACTGAATTTTGCGATACACCTATTGATTTCAAAAGGGAGGCTTCCTGCTCTACTTGCTTACACAACACTGATTGCTCTTGATGCAATAAGTATAAAAGTTACCTTTTAGAGGCAAAAAATTGTCCCAAATGTCTTGAAACCTTTCAAGTTTCAGGTTTTGATTATGAAAAAAAAATACGCCAACTTTCTGTTTATAGTCCAAACATGACTTACAATTCGCCTTGTGAGGCTTGCAACCACAATTTTAGTTGCGACAAATGTCGCCGACTATTAGCTTTTTACAAAGAAGCGCGCGAATGTCCTGCATGTCGCCAGATTTTTGCGCTTCAAGGCGTTGATCCCGATGCAAAAATTATTGAACTTAGCGTTTATCCGTACGCAGAAAGTAGCGATTTGTCACAAAAAGGTCAAATTGTCGCTTACAATTCGCCTTGTGAGGCTTGCAACCACAATTTTAGTTGCGACAAATGTCGCCGACTATTAGCTTTTTACAAAGAAGCGCGCGAATGTCCTGCATGTCGCCAAATTTTTGCGCTTCAAGGCGTTGATCCCGATGCAAAAATTATTGAACTTAGCGTTTATCCGTACGCAGAAAGTAGCGATTTGACACAAAAAAGTCAAATTGTTGCTTACAATTCTAGTTGTTCTTCCTGTACACACGTTTATTTTTGCAAATTATGTCAAAAATATCGTAAATTTTTGCAGGAAGCGCAGGTTTGTCCAGCTTGCAAGTATGCTTTTGCGCAAAAAAATTTATCAATTGAGTATCTACTTAAAATAATAAATTACCAAAATCATCCAGAAGACTTTTTTCACCCTGATCCCTTGACAATCTTGTCCCACGGGCGTCAAGGTCAAGATTTGCCTTGATCAACTCCTTATTTGGATTTAGGACAAAATTTTGACCATTTACAGCTTTCAAATCAGCCACTTGACCAGTTTCCAAGCTCAATTCCCCATTACACTGGTATTATTTACGAAGCTTTTTTGAGTTCTAACTTTGAAGAACAAAGTGCAATTGTCGAGGATGAACTATTTAACACCAAAAGGGGATTTGGAGGCTACAATTCGCCTGGCATGTTCGCTGGCGGTCAAATTGGAATTGGTGATCTTTCAGTTGACGAGGCCACCCGTGTGATTTCAGCAACAACCTCAAAAGTTGACGAAGACGAAGAAATTATTATTGTCGCCACCGAAAAGTCTTCAATTTGGGGTCTTCCTTCCTATATTCTATGGTTTATTGTTTTTGGTCTAATTGCCGTAATTATCACTGTGGTTGTGATGTTTTTTGTATTTGGAGCTGGTCTAATTTAGATTTACTTGGTTTGTTGCAAAAAAAGAAAAAAACTTTCTTAATCTAAAGAAATTACCTGAAAATAAATGCTTTTTTGCATGTGTATTTCTAAATCAAAAACTCATTTAAAATTACAATTAAATTTTAAATGAGTTTTTACTAAAAAGATTTAGAAAAAAATAAATAAAATTACTAAAACCCTATTTTTGATTCAAAAATGGAGGTTTTTAAAAAATATAAAAAAATATTTTGTAATTTGGCAATTTTAGATATAATTAAACCTGTAAATTAATTAGAATCTGGCTTTTGAACAAGGAAGTGAACTGTGGCAGCAAATTTGGAAATTGCGATTCTTTCGATTTCAGCCCTAATTTTGGCCTTTAGTGTTTCTTTTGCATTCTTTTTGGCCTACAACCACATCAAAGCGATGCACAAGAACAAGGTCAGCCGCAGTTTTTTAGATCTTGGAATTTCAACGCAGAAAAAAATAATTTACGAGCTCTATTTTGCAGTTAAGCACCTTTCGAAAAATAAAATCGGTGCGATTATTACACTTCAGCGAAGTGTTTTACTTGATAGTTTGCGTACCGATGGAGTCAAGATCGATTCAATGATTAATTCTTCCCTTTTGATCGCGATTTTTCAGAAAAATTCGCCACTTCATGACGGAGCTGTAATTATTGTTGATGACCGAATTTCTTATGCTTCAACTTATTTTAGTGTTTCTGAATCGACGCTTGAAGATCGCTATGGCGCCCGTCATCGGGCAGCGCTCGGGATTTCTGAAGTTTCAGATTCGATTACAATTGTTGTTTCTGAACAAAGTGGCGAAGTTGTAATCGTCCGTGATGCTAATTTTTTTAAAGTTACTAATCTTGATGCTTTCTCGGAAATTTTAGGGAAAGAATTACAATTAAATCGTAATTCTACCAAGTAAAAGTGACAAAAAACAATTCTAATTTGACACTAATTGAATTAGTAAATAACAAAAAAATTAACCAAGTCCGTAATTACACAGCTCAGAAACCACTTTCAGAAGTTGCCGAAGAAGTTTCACAATTTGATCCCTTTGACCGTCTTTTATTTTTTAGAATGCTTGAAACTGTAACTGCTGGTGAAATTTTTACTTATTTTTCACCTGAAATTCAGACTGAAATCGTCATTAGTTTGCCAAACGAGATGATGAACAAATTGCTGGATGAACTTTATGCTGACGAAATTGTTGAGTTGCTTGACGAAGTTCCTGACAATGTTGCCAAAAGAATTTTGCGCAATATTGATTCAACAACTCGTAAACAGGTAAATCAACTTTTGCAGTACAACGATAACCAAATTGGTGCTTTTATGTCAGTTGACATTGTTTATCTTTCTGATCAGTTTAATTGTGCAGAAGCTCTTGAAAAAATTCGTTATTACAAAGATATTTCAGAATTAGTTCACTATTATTATGTTGTTGATGATCACAAAAAATTAATTGGTGCAACAACACTTGAGGATATTGTTTTTTCTGAACCAACTTTGAACATTACTGAAATTATTTTTCAGGTCCCCTTTTTACTTACAACAGATCAAAAAGACTATGCAGCTGATGTTTTTTCCAAAAATGACTTTTCAGTTTTGCCAGTTGTCAATACTGCCCAAAAATTAATTGGCATGATTACAAGTGACGACATGATTGATATTGTCAAGGAAGAAGCAACAAGTGACATTTATAAATTAGCCGGGATTTCACCTCAAGAAATTGAGGATTCCTATATTAAAACAACCCTAAAACAGATAGTAAAATCAAGGGTTTTTTGGCTGATAATTCTAATGTTTGGTTCGACACTTTCACAGTTTATCATTCAGGAATTCACAAATGCAATTTCTGAAAACAACGTTATCCGTTCAATCGGCCTTGGTTCCTTTATTACAACAATTGTCTCAATGATTCCGGTTATTTCTGGTTCTGCTGGAAATGCTGGTTCGCAGTCAGCAACAACTATTGTTCGTGCGCTTTCATTGAAAGAAATTTCACGGGCCAATTTTTTTCGCAAGGTTCTACTAAAAGAAATTAGTGTTGGTCTTGTGATCGGAACGATTTTGATGGTTCTAAATTTTGTCAGACTTGTACTTTACTTTACTTTTACAGGCGATATTAAGGATACCACCACTGTATTAGCAAATTCAATTTCTGGCCTTAATGTTCGTGATTACATTTTGATAATTTCGTTTGCCTCATCAGTTTCACTTCTTATTGTTATTATTTTTTCAAAAATTTTGGGTGCAACCATTCCGATGATTGGAAAATGAATTAAACGTGATCCTGCTGTGATGTCAGCACCAATTTTGGCAACTGTTACTGACTCAGTCTCGACTTTAATTTTCTTTGGTGTTACAATTGTTGTTTTCCTTTTGATCTAATCAAAAACCTTTAATTTGAAAAAGGTTTTTTAAAAATAAACTAGATTGGATTTTGTAAATGATTTTTATTGATATAATTGGCTGAATTGCCACAATTTTAACTGGGACGATTGGTTTGCCACTTGTGAGTAACACTTTTATCACCAAAAAACCACCGAAAGTTTCACATTTGAGCTGGTGAATTTACTACTTTGGAATTTTTTCATTTGCTTTTTTCGGATTAGCTGTTTCTGATTTAAAAATGATCATAACCCAGGTCCTAAGCGGCCTTACAACTGTAATTTTCTTGTTGCAGGTTTACTTTTTTGCCCTTAAAAGCCGTTTTTCACAAAATATTATCTTCATTGTTTTAGCATTGCTTATTTATGCAGGTGTGTTGCTAGCCGGAATTCTTCATGTCACAAATGTTTTCGCTCAAAAACAACTGCTTCCAGCGTCAAAATACCTTGGAATTATTTCCGGCTTTTGTGTTAACATTGCATTTTTGCCACAAACCTTCAACGGAATCAGACAAAAAACTTTGGTTTTTATCCCAATTTTCTTCATAATTAATCTTTTTCTTTTGAACCTTTCTTGAGTTATTTACGAGTCGCTTTCGTTGAGTTCAAAACCTGATCTTCTGACAGCGTTGATTTTTCAATCAATTGGTCTTCTGATTGCAACCATTCAAATGATTGCTTATTTTTACCAAATTTATTTTATCAAGTCAAAAAACCAGCCTGTGAAAATCAATTGGTTCTAATTGTATTAAGAAAAACTTGAAAAAAAATTAAAAAAAGGGAAAAATTTAGGAAAAAGTGTCTAAAAATCACTTTTTTTGAAAATTTTTCCCTTTTTATTTAAACTTAGTGCGATAAAAAAAATCCCTGATTGCCATCACAACACCTTCTTGATTACAACTGCTAGTGTGGAATTTGGCAACTTTTTTAACACTGAAAGAACCATTTGCCATTGCATAGGAAAATCCAGCAACGTTGAGCATCGAAATGTCATTAGGACTATCGCCAATTGCCATTACTTCATCATGATTGAAACCAAAAAATGCGCTTACAAATTGCAGCCCATTGCCCTTGTTAGTCCCTTTCTTGCTAATTTCAATACTCAAATTTTTAATCAAAATACTTTCTAAATTAGGGTTTTCACCTAGTTTTTTTAGTGCCTTTTCAAGTTTGTGTTGTTCACCAATCAGCTCCATTTTAATGATGTTTTTTTGGTAAGAGTCAGTGAAAATTACTTCTTTTTCACCCTCAAGATGAGGGTAATCAAAAAAGCCGTTATTTTCTTTTTTGGCGTTAAAAGCAAAATAATGGCTCTGATTTCAAAAGTTGAGTTGCAAATCCAAATTTTTGGCAATTGCAAAAATTTGTTTTTGTGATTCAAAATCAATTTCACCGTTGACAAGTTGGTGACTATTAAGTTCAAGATCGCTAAATAAAGCGCCATTGGAAGTTAAAAGGTAGCGGATTTCTAGTGTTTTCGCTAGCTTTTTGATTCGTGAAGCCAGCGGATTTCCTGTGTTTAGAACAAGGATAAGTTTATCTTTGTTTTCTTTAATAAAACTAGCTGTTTCTTCGCTAATTTGAAAATTTGCACAATACAATGTGCCGTCAATATCACTAAATACTAATTTTTTACCATTCATTTGCTAAAATTATAAGGTTTAATTTTTAAAAAAAGAAAAAAATATTTAGTTTAGTAACATGAAATGGTCTAATTTTATTTTCACATAATTAATTCAGATTGATTTTATCGACCTTAAATACCAATCACAATTAATTTTTTAAATTTTTAGTAGAAAAAAAAAAAAAAAAGTATAATATACTCATACCTTGAATATTTGGATATTTAACAATGAAAGGAGTTAGAAATGGAAAGTACTGTAAAAGTTAATCAAACCTTACAGAAAAAAACAAACACTGTTGCAAGTGGCCAGAAAAGCCACTTGCAATTTTTAGTACGTGCTTTGATTGCTTTTTTAATTATTGGCTTGAGCATCGGAATTTTCTTTGATTCATCACGTTCCTTGTTAAATATTAATAACATTAGCCAGGAAACTGATGCGCCACCAATTCCGGGAGTCTCAAGTATTTCCTTATTTTTTAATCCAATTGAACCAGAAGTTCGTGAATTTTTGGCACCGAGAATGACAAGATCAGTTTTGCTTTTATTTTTTAGCATTGCTTTTTTGTGAAAGTCATTAAAACATTTTCGATTAGGCCAAGAACTGAAAAAAAACCTTGTAGCTGCAACTTTTTTTGCCCTTTTTGCAATTAACATTGTTGTTTATTTTGTTTGATTGACAACAAACTGAACTTATATTTTTATTCTTTCATTGCAAATTTTTCTGTTAATTATCTTTGATTATTTAATTTGACTTTGAATTGGCAAGAAGGATGACAAAATTAACTATAATTATAAAAAGTTGCTCCTTTTTAAGCATATGAGCTTGGGAGCAACTTTTTTACTTGCAGCCATTTTAACTGGTATTTTTGCTTCAATGGTTTTTTCTGAACAAGGTAAAGTAACTTACGAAAACCCGGTTGCTGACTGACTTCACACATTCATTACTGAAGTTGGAAAAGTGAAAAATTCCTTTATTTTAATCGGGATTTTGGTTTCAGGGCTTGTGATTTTTTTACTCGCATTTAGCCCACAAATCTACTTTTATCGACAAACTTGGTGGGGACTAAAGAAATTAGTTTCAAGTTTGTCAGTGTTAATTTTTGTTATTTTTGGGGTTTTGGCTTATCATGTTTATGTCAACATTTATGCCATGTTTGCCTTTGTTCAGTTTTTACCTTTTGGTGTTAATCTTGAACCAAATTATTTACCAATGTTCATTGGAATCGGGTCTCTTTTTGTTTTTGCACTTATTTATACTTTGATTAATTTTACTTCTTTGAAGCAAAAAATTAAGGATTATCGCGTTAGCTTATTCGCTTTCTTTTTGTTAATTTCTTTTGTTGCAAGTTTTGCAAGTTCCTATCAAAGTATAACTATTTACGAGCTTATTTGAATAAATTTAGCGCAAATTGTTTATTTCTTATTAATTTATGTTATTTTTGTTAGATCTAACCCTGAATTTGCTACTTGATTAAAGTTCTTAACAGCTATTTTCATTGCCTTGTATACAATTTTTAGTTTGATTTTCTTGGTAAATATTGAAGTTTACACTGCCGCTGTTTCTAAAATTAAAAAAGAAGATTACCAATCAGGTTTATCAAACAATTTTTACATTGATTATAGTTATTATTTTCATGGTACTTTGGCAATATTTTTGGCAATTTTCTGTTTTGCAAATTTATTTGTTGCAATTACCAAAAATGTTTTAATTTTAAAATTCAAAAAGCAAGCTGTGGTTATTGAAAATCCAGCAATTGAACTAGATTCGCCAACAAAACATATGAAAAAAAAGTTATAAGGAGCATAATATGAAATTTTTTACTTCACAAAAAAAGAATTCGGAAGCTGTCGCAATTGATAACAAGGCAGAATTCCGTGATTACTACGATCTCATTAATCAACCAAATTTTATTAGTTTTGATGCATTAATGAATCTTACTTTGCTTGTTTCTTCCCAAAAAGCAACTTCTTCAATGAAAAACAAGTATCAACAAAAAGTAATTGCCGCTTATAAAGCCACTTCTGAGCTAGTTTTCAAAAATTTTGTGATTTCCTGACAAAGATCTTCGCGATTTGGAACAAGAGGTTTAGTTCCCATTATTGCTCAAAAAGAGTCAACAAATGTTCTTGCAAATAATTTTTTTGCCGATAACACTGACTCTCGTTTTTCAGCAATCCTTGCTAATTTAAACACTTTGGCATGGGATTTTATCACAAAAAAGAACCGGCTTGTTGAAGTTGTCGAGGGTTGTATTGTTTTCAGCGATCCCCAAACACAAACACTTAAAGTAATTTTTAGTGAAGTTTCATTGGCTTCAAGTCTTGAAAACACAGAAAATCAAGAAGATCAAAAATAATTGTTGGTTTTGGAAAGTTTTAAATCATGAATATAAATGAAAAAAAGGAAAAACGCGCTAATTTTATCAAAATTTATGATTTGGTTTCATTAAATCGTAATATTTCTTTGATTCAAATTAATTTACTTTTGAAAACAATTCGTAATGTTTATGAATTTTTTCTAGTTGGTCAATATTTTCTTGAAAAATTCACACCACAACGTTCTTTAATGAGTAAAATGTCATTTGTAACCCAAAAAACCCTTGCAAAAGAAAGTTCTTGTTTATGAATTTACCCTTCTTCAAATGAAAAATACACACAAAACTTTTTTGACCAAATTGAAAAAAAAATCTTAGAAAATTTTTCTGAAAACGACTTTATTATTCCACTTGGTGCACGTGCAATTGCGTTTGCAAATTCGCGTAATTTACAAAGTCTTACAAGTTTTGAAAATTTGGATAATTCCTTTGAAAATTCACTGAAAATTTCCCAAATTATTGAATATGGTCTAAAAACTCGTCAATTTTCAAGTGTCAAAATGGCTGTTTATTCTACTAAAATTCCGAATTTCATCGCCACAATTTTCCCTTTAAACCAATTTGAATTTCGCATGGAAACAAACCAACAAGTTCTTGAAAAAATCAAGGAAAACTCCGAAAAAGTACGCTTTTTCCCAAGTTTTGATGAATTTTATCAGGCTCAACTTTCAACTTATTTTGCTTCCGCTGTTCAGGTTTTACTTCTTGAATCACAATTTATTGTTTACAAAAACAAGCTAATTCATGAAAATACACTTTTAAAAGAAATTGAAGAAAAAATTCACCGTTTGAAAACAACAATTCTCAAAATTGAACGTGAATTAGAAATCGAAGAGCTAAACTTGATTAAACCACGGCCAAAAGGAGTTTTCTAATGGTAGATAAGCTTTGGAATTTTCGCATTTTAACTCGCGAAAACAAAACTATTGAATTTAAATCATGTAAAGTTTTCATCAATATTGAACAGGAAAAATATTTTGCACCACTTGAACCTTTTTTGGTTTCAAATCTGGAATTTTCACTCATTAAAATTGAAATTTCTAGTGGAATTTTTTATTTTTTTGCCCATAATTCACTACTTTTTTCACTTGAAGATTCAGTTTCAATACGCCTTTTTGAAGAACTTGTTTTTTACAAAACTGACAAAAAAGAGTTTTATGTTCAAAGAAAATCTTTAAGACAGCAAAAAACAAGTTTGGTGCGCAAATTGCAGTTACAGGCCAACCTTGAAATTAGCGCCAACCTTGATTTGTACAAAAATTACCATTTAACTCACCAAATAAATGAACAAAATCGACTTAGAGAATTATTTTTTCTTGTGAAAACGGAGGTGCAATATGGTTAATAAAAAAAGAAAAAAGCTAAAAAAAGCCCTTATTTTCCTTCTTTTTTCACCAATCATTAGTCTTAGTCCACTTGCTTTTCTTTCATCAGGTATTCAATTAACACAGGAACAGCCTTCTGAAGGTAGTTCAAGTTCTTCTGATTCTTCAGGGTCAACTACAACTAGCCCAAGCAGTGAAAACGGAGGTTCTGAAGCTAGCAAACCTTCTTCAGAAGAACCTGGAAAATCAATTGCGCCAAAAAAGGCTGATCCAATCAACGATGATGATTTAAAAAAGAATAAAGACTGATGAAATGTGCAAAAATCTTACTTAATTGACAATTTTATCACCAAAGTAATTGACGATATAAAAATTAAATTAGCTGACATTGCCTCAAAAACTGGTGGAAATTTAGAAGAAAGATTGCAACAAAGTTTCTTTTGAATTCAGTTAAAATACTATTTTACTAAAAATCAACAAGCAATTAAGCAAGATCCAAAAAAATTTGGCCTCAATATTATTACTCCATATGCCTTTGCTAATAACTTGAAATTAAAACGTGGCGATGTTAGTTTTGAAAAAGAGTCTTATAAAGGTCTTGAATGAGGGTCAAATGATGATGATAATTATGAAAAAATTAGTGGTGTAAAAACTGAAAAAATAACTGAAGTTCCTAACACTTTGAAAGGCGCAGATTTCGAAAAGCGAATTAAAACCTACTTTCAGGGTCTAGAATCTGGTTATAAACAATATCTTTTTAAAGAAGATGAATTTCCTGTTTACAAGAAAAATTTTGATTTAAATTTGAACAGTGACAAAGTTGACAGTGATGAAAATCTTTTGCTTTTTTCAAAACCAAAAGGAGTTGAGGGTAAAAATATTAATTCCTGAGATGATTGAATCAAAAAATACTTTGAAAAACAATCACTTTTGCTTGATTTTTCTCTAAATCAACTTCCAAATCCGAGTTCTTCGCAGTCAGCCCAAGAACAAATTAATCTTGCAATTAAGAAAATAACCAACCAAAACCCGCCTGATGTTGCTCAAAAACCGGAATTTGAAGTGCGGATTGCACCTGACTTGCCACCAATTGTTGCTCCTGAATATGCCTTGTTGTCAAACCAAAATGTTGTTGATTTATTTAATGCATCAACAACTTCTGCTGAAGAAAAACAGAAAATTTTCTTCTTTTTAAACCCACTTAACTCACGTTTTAAATACAATATTCAGTCAGTTTCAATTGGTGATGGCGGGAAAATCAAAGCCACTGTGAAAATTACTGACTTTGTTAACAAAGTCCGCGAATCAACTGATAAAACCAAGTTTGAAAAAGTTTATGAAACTGATTATTACACTGATTTTCCAAATGATGCAACCCCTGAACAAAAACAAGCAATTACTGCAAATTTATACCACTCGAATTTAGGTGTAACTGCTGTAATTGATGAGTTTTTTGCCACTATTAATGTCAAAGATCAGTTCACTTTTGACCAAATTCGTTATTATTCTTCAGGTTCACAAGCAACTATTTACAACTTTTTTTACCTAATTACAAAGGTTTTTTATAATCAAGATTTCCTTGATGCTCAAAAAAAATTAGCTGCTGATTATGTTGGTTCTTCATTTTCAACAGTATTTTCGGCTTCACAATTTCAGTTTTTAGCATACCTTAAAAAATCAGAAATTGATAATAACAAAGCTTGAGCACATTATTATTTAATTTATTTTCTAAACCTAATTGTACTTCAGGATCTTTTTGTTCCTCGCGGTGACAAAGAAGAGCAGGCAAAAAAACAAAAACTTATTGATGAAAATCTTCAAAAATTAAACATAACTCGCGAAGATATTAATCGTTTTTTTGCCCAAGCTCACCAAAAAGTTGCTTTATTTCATAATGAATCTTACAAATTGTCCTCAAATTTAGTAACCTCATTTTTGGCAATGACAAAGTTAGGTCGAAAAATTAATCAATTGAACCAAATTCTAGGTCAAGTTGTTTATTTTGGTCAGGAAGACAAGAATAAACAACCTAATTCTGGATCTGATGAAGATCCAAAGAAAAAAATTGATCCAGTACAAAATTTTGCTGATTTAATTCAGGAATACAATTCACAAAATGCCAGTGAGTGAATGAGTGATAACTTGGGTTATTTTGCCGTTGGTGTAGTTACTTTTCTTTTAGTTAGCACGGCGATTGTGACTAGACTTGTGGTCTATAAAAGAAAAGCACAAATAAATTCAATAGAAGGAGAAAAATAATGGCACTAAAAATTGCATCAGTTTTAGATTATGTTATTCTTGTAAAAGGAGAATATAATTGGAAAGAACAACAGTTTTTTCAAATCAAAAACAAACCACAAATTAAAGCTGTCGTGATTCAAGCATCATACCAACAAGCTTATTTACTTTTTAACAATCAAAAAGGAAAAGTGGAAATCAATGATGAACTTGTTGAAATTCCTGATTTTGATAAAGTAGCTACTTCAATGAGTTTTTTTGGTAAAATCATTGACTTGGCAGGGAATATTATTGAACCATCTTCAAGTCCAGCAACTAATTTTTTACCTCAGCGCCACAGCGCTTTTGCAACTGCTGCTGGTGTTTTACAACGTGAATTGCTTGATCGCCAAATTTATACTGGAATTTTAGCAATCGATCTTTTCAACCCCGTTGGATTTGGTCAACGTGAATTAATTGTTGGGGATCGCCAAACAGGAAAAACACATATTGGAATTAATGCTATTATTAATCAAAAAGATTCGCCAACAACAAAATGTATTTATGTTTCAATTGGTCAAAAAAGACAAAATTTAGTTGCACTTTACCATGATCTTGTTAAAAATAATGCCATGGCGAACACAATTGTGATTCATGCACCTTCAACAAGTCCTTTTGACCAGTATTTAGTGCCTTATTTTGCGATGGCACATGCTGAAAATTTAAGTTATAATTACGACGTTCTTGTTGTTTTTGATGATCTTTCCAAACACGCAAGTGTTTGACGTGAAGTTGCCCTTTTAACAAATCAACCAATTGGGAAAGAGGCCTTTCCAGCTGATATTTTCTTTGCTCACTCAAAGCTACTTGAAAGATCAGGTAAATTTATTGGTCGTAAATCAATTACTGCACTTCCAATTTTACAAACAGTTGACAACGACATCACTTCACTTGTATCATCGAACGTGATTTCGATTACTGATGGGCAAATTATTACTTCTTCAGCGCTTTTTGCTGAAGGAAAAATCCCGGCAATTAACATCGGGCTTTCAGTTTCCCGTACTGGATCCTCGATCCAAGCAAAAAATATTCGTGCAATTTCCAAGGAAATTTCCTCACTTTACTATAATTATCAAAAACAAATTAAGTTGGCAAAATTAGATTATGATCTTAACAAGGAAACTTCTGATTTACTCTTTAAAGGTCAACAAGTTGAGCAATTTTTAGTACAAAAGGGTTATTCTTATTATTCACCAAAAAGTGTTTTGATGGGAATTAAAATTATTTCCTGAGGACTTTTAAAAGATGTTGCTGACCCTACCAAAGTTGTTCATTTTGTGCAAGCTTTAGTTGAAAACGATCCTTTTGCAAAACAAATTTTTCAAAAATATACAAGTAATGAGTTTGTTGATGATGAACTTGCAGCTTCTTATTTTGCCACTGTTGTTAATCAGTTTTTGGCAAAATCAACAACAACTGAATTGGATGTTCCACTTGTTTTTCCAAAAATGGAAGAAGCTTTTTTAAATGAAATTATTAAAAAAGCAAAAAATCTTGGAGGTAGATAAAAATGATTGGTGTTGTTTCCCAAATTTGAACTAATGTTGCGGAGATCAAGTTTTCTACTGATCTTGAAAAAATTCAGCTTGAGCAAGCTTTGTTAATGCATGAAAAAACAACGGTTTTAGTGATCAAAAAAATTCTTGATGCAAACACAGTACGTGCAATTGTGATTGCAAAATCACAACCAATTGCTGTTGGACATCAAGTTTTCAATACATTGAATTTTTTGCAGGTGCCGGTTGGACCATCAGCCAAAAATCAAGTTTTCAACATTTTGGCTACATCACAAAACACTTCATCATATCGGCCAAAAACAATTCCAATTAATTCAACAATTAATGTCACAAAGGAAAATTTTTCGGTTCGCCACAAATTGCTTGAAACTGGAATCAAAGCGCTTGACTTTTTTGTGCCAATTTTTGAAGGTTATAAAATCGGAATTTTTGGTGGAGCTGGAGTTGGAAAGACCGTTTTAATGAAGGAAATTATTTTTAATGTTTCCAAACAAAGACAAAAAGTTTCTTCAATATTTGTTGGTTCTGGTGAGCGTTCCCGTGAAGGTCTTGAACTCTTTTTGGAACTAAAAGAGTCAAATTTAATGGAAAAATCAACAATGTTTGTTGCCCAAATGAACGAAACTCCTGGTGCAAGATCAATGATTGTGCCAATGGGTGTTACAGCTGCAGAATATGCGCGTGATTATGAAAAGGAAGATGTTTTATTGTTTATTGATAATATTTACCGATTTATTCAAGCAACTAATGAGGTTTCTTCTGCTCTTGAAAAGAATGTTTCCATTGGTGGTTACCATGCAACAATGGATTCGGATGTTTCCTTTATTGAAGATCGTCTTTACAAAAATGAAAATGGTTCGATTACATCTTTCCAAACTGTTTTTCTACCAATGGATGACTTATCTGATCCAGCGGCGATTTCGCTTTTTACTCACCTTGATTCATCATTTGTGCTTTCACGTGACAAAATGTCAAGAAATATTTTTCCTGCCTTTGATCCACTAGTTTCAACCTCAAACTCCGTCTCTGTAAATGTTATTGGTGAAAGACATTTTAATGCAATTATTGCTGCCAAATCAATTATGAAAAAATACAAGGATTTAGAAGATGTGATTCTGATTCTTGGTTTTGATGAACTTGATGCTGAAAGTAAAGTGATTGTGCGAAAAGCACTCCAATTGGAGAACTTTTTCACCCAAAACTTCTTCATGGCGGCTTCATTTACAAAGGAACCGGGAGTTTACGTTCCACTTGAAAAAACAATTGATTCAGTAATTAGAATTATCGATGGCGAATTTTTAGATATTTCACCTTCTGAATTTGCCTTTATTGGTTCAGTTGACGATCTTGCTAATAAAAAAGAAGTTTAAAATTTAAGAAAAATACAATAAAAAGTTTGTATTTTGTATATAAAAAGCACAGAAGTAATTCTTACTTCTGTGCTTTTTATAATGGTTTTGGTAAATTTGCCAAATTTATCTAATTTTGTTAAGTAAAATTATTGCTTCTCCCTTGAAAACAATAGGAATTTCTTTTTGATTTTTAATGATAATTGCATCATATTTTTGAAATTTTTCATTGTTAATTTCTCCAGCGCCTTCAACAATAACTGCTTCAAACCAAAAAGTTTCTTTGTCAAATTGCAATGTAAATGTATTTTTTAGTTCAATTTTGCTGAGATTAAAATATTTATTTTGCACTAATTTTTCTTGATTTTTAACAATAATTGCTTTGGTATTCAGATTGATTGTTTGCCTTGCTTTATCAAGATGAAGTTCACGCAAATCACCATTTTGATCGCGGCGATTATAATCAAAAACACGGTAGGTAATATCACTTGCTTGCTGTAATTCATAGACAGTTGTTTCTTGGGGAATTGCATGAATTAATCCTGCGGGAATATAACAAAAATCACCTTTTTGCAAATTCTTGTACACAAGAATTTGCTTTCATTTTTCAAGATCTTGTTCTTGCAAATTATGGAAAAATGATTCTATTGTAAGCGCTTTTGCGCCAATCACAAAAGGATTTTTTGCACTCAAAACAAATCAGCATTCATCTTTCCCTTTAGAATTAAATTGACGCGCAAAATCATCGTTTGGATGAACTTGAATGCTAAGATCAGCTTTGGCACTGATAATTTTGTGTAGATTTGGATATTCTTTTGCTGGATAAAAGTTGAAAAAGTCAGGATTTTCTTGATAAAATTGATCAAGTGGAAGTTCAAGAACAAAAGACTGTTTACCCCTTAAGGCGCTAATAAGTCAAGCTTCACCAACATTTTTGTTGGTCTGAAAATAATTTTTAAGTTCATTACTAGCCCAAATTGTTTCGGAAAAATAGGGCTTTAAGAAGTAGAAAAGCTTATTCATTAGTTTTTTGTTTCATAAGGCGGTTGCTATTGTAAATTAAACCAGCAAAAATTGTTAATAAAAGCATACTAACAAGGCAAACAATTCCATAAACAAAGGTAGAAATAGTCTCAAAATTTGTGCTTTTTTGAATAAATTGCTTGTAATTAGGAGTTCCAAGAACAACTAAAACAACACCTGTAATTAGTAAAATTACTATTATTGTTAGTAAAATAAAAAAACCAAGTTTATCTTTTTTTAATTGCATATTTTACCTTCTTTGTAAAAGATGAAAAAATTTTCCTATCCTTGCTTAAGCCATAAATTAGCATTGTTACAATTGAGCCAACAATTACAGCTAAAAAGAAAAAGGCAATTCCCAGACCTGTTCCATGAATATTTGAACCAATTGCGCCTAAAAGTGCAACAATTGGTCCACCATGTCCGGCTTGATTTGTAACAGAAAGCCCACCAGCAATCGCCCCGGCAACAGCCGAACCAACAACATTGGCAAAAATTACTCTTTTTGGATCAGCAACTGCAAAAGGGATTGCTCCCTCAGAAATACCAATGAATCCCATAATAATTGCAGAGGCTCCCAATGATTTTTGTTCACTGTTAAATTTTTTTCGAAAAATTATAGTTGCCAGCCCCATTCCTAATGGTGCAACCGGAATTGCAGCCGCTGCAATTCCCATTGGTTCAAAAACCTGAGCTGAGACAAGGGCAGTTGAAGTCAAAAAAGCAACTTTGTTGATTGGCCCACCCATGTCAAATCCAATCATCGCGCCTAAAAGCGCGCCAATAACAACTGCCAATCCGATTCCAATGCCATTTTTGTTCAAGAAAAGTGATTTAAGGCTACTAATAAATTTATCATTAACCCAACCAATTGGTGCACCAATAAGGAAAATTACGATGATTGCGTAAAAAAGTGTGACACCAATTGGGATAATAAACATTGGAATTATTGAACTAATTGGCTTTTGAATTTTTAGGTTGGCAAGGTATTTGACAGTATAACCAATTAAAAAACCAAAGAGAATTGAACCAATAAACCCCATTGGTGTTTGCGCGTTAATGCCGCCGATGTTGTAAAAAAGTTGTGAATTATTTGCAATTGTGGAAACAACAAAACCAGGCATAATTGCCGCTCTACCAGCAATTGAAAAAGCAATAAAACCGCCCAAAATTCCAATCATTGCATTAAAGGAAACAATACCAATTTGTAGCATTCACCAAAGAAAATCGCCGCGAGGAGCTTCAGCATTATTTCCATAAATTGCTTTTCCAATTCCAAGCGACAAGGCAATCATGATTCCACCAAAGATAACGTAAGGGATCATGTAAGAAATCCCGGTAATTATGTGTCTAAAAAAGCTAGTTTCATCCTTTTTTTGATCCGTTTTCTGGCCATTATACTTGTAAATTGTTGCATTTTTTGCTTTACTAACAACATTTTCAGTATTGTGAATTGCTTCTTTTGTTGAAGTGAAAAACACCTTTTTACCATCAAAAGCACTTGAGTCAACTTGAATATCAGTAGCAACAATTACAAATTCAGCTTTATTAATTTGCTCTTGTGTCAAAACATTTTTTGGGCCAACTGAACCACGAGTTTCAATAAATGGTTTATAACCTTTTTCAATCAAAATTTGTTCTAATTTTTCTGCAGCCAAATAAGTGTGAGCAATTCCAACAGGACAGGAAGTGACTCCAACAATAATTTTATCACTTTTTATTTCCTTTTTTTCCATATTTATGGAAACAAATTCATTAATGATCGAAAAAGTTTGATCAAGATCGCCCTCTTTGATTTGTTCAATAAGGCTTTTATCTAAAAGAATTTTTGAAATTCTTGTTAGCATTTCAATTTGTTCAATATCACTATTGTTTTTTGGCAATAAAATTACAAAAAAGTATTTTGCCAAACTCTTATCAAAACTGCTTCAGTCAATGCCGTTTTGTGTGCTAATAAAAAATAAACTTGGTTTTAGAACAGTGTCACTTTGCGTGTGTGGAATTGCAAATTCGTCTTCCAAGCCAGTACTAACTTGTTTTTCACGCTCATTTAAGTCACTAATTAACATTTTTTCATCAATAATTAGCGCTAATTTTTTGGCTTGAGTAGCAATAAAATTGAAAACTTCATTTTGGGAGTTCAAATTTTGCTTTAGAAAAACATTTTCCTTTGTAAAAAACTTCATTTTCCTCCTTAATAATATAATTTATTATTTATAATTATATTATTAAAAAGTAAAAACATTAAAAATTATGCTTGAAAAAAATTTGTTTTAAAAAATTAATTATTTGGTTTTTTATACTAATTTATTTTTTAAACTTGTTTTTTTTTTTTTTTTGGGTTATAATTAATTTTTATAGAAAGGATTGAACTATGAAAATTAATTCCACTACCTTTTCGTCTTCATCTTGAAAAAAAATACTTAAACTCTCTATGTTTGGATTAGTTCCTGTTATTACGTTTACAACTGCTGTTTCCTGTATAGTAAATGAGGGCAAGCAGAATGAAGGTAAACAACAGGTTCTTTCAAAAGTTAAATATTTGGCAATTGGTGACTCAGTTACATCAGGGTTTAATCAAGAAACATATCGAGATTTCCAAGGTAAATTAGATTCAAAAGGAGTTCTAACAGGCCTTTCTTATCCTGCATTTTTTGCGCATTATTTGCAAAAGATCAAAAAAGATGCACTTGTAAGTTATAATAATTTAGCTTTTTCAGGGTCCACAACTAAAAATTGACTACACTTATTAGACCCAGTAAAATATCCAGGTAATAAAGTTGTTGAGAATCCCTTTGTCCAAAAAATAGATTCTAATGAAAAATTCAATGAGTTAACATCTGTTTTTGGGAATTTTGATAAGCAGACCTATCCTGATTTGATAAAAAAAGTCAAAGAAGCAAATTTTTTGACAATGAGTGTTGGTGCTAATGATATTTTTTCCTTTGCAACTAAAATTGGTCAATTTTTAACTCCTGATGAGCAACTTTCAAAAAAAATCAATGATATTATTGCCAAAAATGAAAAGGAAAATCCGAAAGCAGGAAGTGATTCTAGTTCGGGCGCTGGATTTGTTGATCCAAATGCAAGTCTTGAAGAAAAACTTAAGAAGTTGCAAGAAAAACTTCTTGGTGAATCTAAACAAAAAGATGACAAACAACAGAAAATTAGGGCTGAATTAGGGAAAATTTTAACCAAAGATATTGAAGAAATTTTTAATACCCTAAAAATTGATCTTGATAATTTGATAAAAGAATTAAAAAAATTAAATCCTAATCTTATTATTAACTTAATTGGTTACAAGTTGCCAAATTCAGATTTGGTTAAAATTTTAAGACACCTTTTAGCAAATGAATTTATTCTAGATGTTAAATTCTTAGACAAAACAATTGAAAAATTAAATTCATTAATTCGTGATGTTTCTGTTTCTAATAATGTAAATTATGTTGATGTATATGACAAAACTCTTTGAAATGATAATGATCAAAAATACAACGCAACCAATTTTGATTTACATCCTCAAATTGAAGGTCATAAAAAAATAGCTCAAGAATTATTGTTGAAATTATCTATTAATCAATCAGATAGTAACAAAAATGATGATAATTTGAAGCAAAACATCCAATTTGATGATATAGTTGATAAAA
Source organism: Mycoplasma sp. 'Moose RK' (assembly GCF_015708155.1). Classification (GTDB taxonomy): domain Bacteria; phylum Bacillota_I; class Bacilli_A; order Mycoplasmatales; family Metamycoplasmataceae; genus Mesomycoplasma. The sequence continues at coordinate 536,242 of NZ_JADDYD010000001.1, read as the reverse complement.
AATTCACCTATTCACAAGCAATTGATTTATCAGCTATTGCAAAATCCAATGATGAATTAATTAAAAAAATCAATGAAAACATTCAGGCTTCTGATTTTATAACAGAGCAACAAAAAATCCTAGGAAATGACAAATTTTCATTTAAAGATTCATTTTTGGCTGTTTTAGATCAAAAAGTTATTGGAAATTTGGATTTTAAAACTTTGATTAAAAATTCCGGTGCTGATTTTGCTGGTCAGCTTGCAAGTAATCTTCCAAAAGATGTATCAGATTATACAATCACTAAAGCTTTGAGAAAAATTGACGAACTATCCAAACCATATTTATTGGATCCAAATACTAATTTGTTAGATCATTTAGTTCAAAAAATACATGAGTTTCTGAAAAACAAATTGAAAGAAAATAAAACTTCAGAAATTACAGTTAATAAATTAATTTCTGATTTAATTAGCAACATAATTTCTAATCTTAATCTTTCAAAAGTATTTGAAGATCTTGTTAAAAAATCGAGCTCTTCTTCTTAATTTTAAAAAATATTCTAAAAATAAAAGAATGACAGAATTAGAATTTAAATTAGTGTAAAAACCCAGATTAATTAGTATTTTAGACACATCAATAAAGTGTGTCAGAATTAAACAGTGTAAATTTACAAACAGAAAATTAAATACATCAAAATTACTGAATCTCAAGGGTCAAAAACAGCAATTTTGCATTTTGCGTAAGAATTTATAGAAATTTAAAAAGCAAATCAAATAGCAAAATTGCACACAAAAAATTAATTTTCATGTTTATGGAAATAATTTAATACGAAATTGGTAACAAAAGCTTTTCAATAATGCTATGAAAATTCTAATGAGCGCTTGCCGAAAAAGCGAATCTTCTCGCAGACTAAGAAAGAAATACACAATTAGCGATCTTTCTAAAAATAATCGTGGAATTTATCAAGAAATAATGGAAAATGTTCTTTAAAAAAAGGCGCGGAATTAATATTGCAATAGTTCTTGATGGACTTAAAAGACGAAAATAGGAAACCAAAAAAGATAAGCAAAAAACGAACAAATTCTAGTAGAATTTGTTCGTTTTTTAAAGGAGAAGGAGATCCAACAATCCATGTTGTCAAAAGATAACGCGCCTGTAAACGCACCAACTGAATTTTTTATGGAATTTTACAGCGAGAATTTATTAGTGTTTAAGATCAAAATTTCGAAAATACAACTGTTGCCTATCAGAAAATAAAATCATTTATTGAATGATATGCCAACTCAAGATTTTAAAGCGGTTTATATAAAACCTCCAAGTTTTTATGTGTGTTAATTAATTCTTCAAAATTTTTTAAAAATGAACATGTTAAAAAAGTCTGTCTTAAATTCATTGAAAAAACTAATTGTCTGAATTTTTTCTTAAGGTAAAAAAATATTAATAAAAAATAGAAATACCTTCTATTTTTTATTAATATTTCTGTTTTTTAATTAGTCTAACACTAATTTTTGCAATTATTATACCGATCTTGATTTAATTTTATTAGTAAGCTTTCGACCTAAAATTAGTGATTTTGACCAACTTTTAAAAACAAGAATAACAACTATTATTGTTCTTTTCTTTTTATCATAATTCCCATTTTACCTTAATTTCTAATTGATTTTGAAAAAAATTAGAAATTATCAACACAAACAAGAAAAAAGTTTATAATATAAGAAAGTTATGATAATTAACTTAAATGAATATATTCGAACTGTTGAAGAATTTTCCAAAGAAAGGTATTAGTTTTAAAGATATTTCACCATTACTCGCTAATGGAAAAGCTCTAAATTATGCTATTGTTGAAATGACAGCACAAGCAAAGGATGTCGACATTATTGTCGGTCCCGATGCTCGAGGTTTCCTGTTTGGTACACCAACGGCCGCTTTTCTTTCTAAACCATTTATAATGGTTCGGTAAGCTGGCAAGTTACCTGGTGAAGTTCAGGAATTTGCCTACGATCTTGAATATGGATCATCAATTTTAGAAGTTCAAGTCGATATGATCAAACTAGGCCAAAAAAGCGATCATTGATGATGTATTAGCAACTGGCGGAACCTTTCATGCAATTACAAAGATGATTGAAAATTCAGGCGCATTTGTTTCCAAAATCATCTTTTTGATTGAACTAGAGAAATCGCAAGGGAGAAAAAAATTAGCTAAATACGATGTTATTTTGTTAGTAAAAATTAACTAAATAACATTCAATTTTGATTAAGTTTCTTTAATAAAAAAGTTTTTAGCTAATTTGCTAAAACTTTTTTATTAAAAGCAAACAATATATTAATAATTTTATTTTAACTATAAAATATTAATATTAAAAAAATTAAATAGGGAGCAAAGATGAAAAACTTAAAATCAAACGAAGAAATTCTTACAAATTTCTTTAAAATACTTGATGAGGTCTCACAAAATGAACTCAACAGCGAACAAAAACAAATTTGTAAACAAATTTTAGAATTTTCAGCAGAAAAAAATTTGGATTTACAATCAATTTTTGGCTTTTTACTCCAACGTGTTAAAGTTGGTTTTACTTTTGATGAAACGCCAATTGCTGATTCAAAAACAATTGCAATTTTGGAAAAAGATGAAAATTTTTCATTTGAAAATGAAAATAATTTTCCCAAAAATCATCTAATTATTGGCGAAAATTATGATGCTCTAAAAAATCTTTTAGCAATAGAGAGAGAGAGAGAGAGAGAGAAGATAGCGACAAAAATGCAATAAAATACGACATAATCTACATTGATCCACCTTATAATACAGAGGCTAGTTTTAGTGATGGAAATTTTATTTCAAGCGAAATTTTGCCAAAAAAATTCATTTACCGTGATAAATTTAGCCGTAATGGCTGACTTAATCTTTTAAATGAAAGACTAAAATTAGCCAAAAATCTTTTAAAAGATGATGGAATAATTTTTGTCTCAATTGATGATAATGAGCAAGCCTACCTAAAAGTTTTAATGGATGAAATTTTTGGGGAGGAAAATTTTGTTTCAACTTTCTCAATTATTTCTAATTCTTCTGGTCGTCAAGTAAATACAAATATTGCAATATGTCATGAATATTTGTTAGTATATAAAACTGAAAAATTTGTTTTTGAAAAGATTGAAAAAAATTATGCTAATGAATTTATGCCGGTTGTATATCCCAAAAGAAAAGCCAAATCCATTCAAGAGACACAGCCAAATTATAAAAAAAATGTTGAATATGATTCTGAAATTAATCAAGATCAAGAAAAAGACAACTATATTCTTCAAAATTATCTTGAGAATTCAAATGGTGAGTTCAATTCTTCAAATCGACCAAATTTATTTTATCCAATTTATGTAAAAAAAATAGAAAAACCACATAAAAACAGTAACCTTTGAGATATAAGAGTTGAAAAACCTGATAATGAATTAAATTTTGTCGAAATTTGACCTAGAAAAAATGGCAAAAATGTTCAATTAGTATGACGTTGAGAAAAAAATACCGTAAAAAAACAAGCAGACGATCTGGTTATTATCGAACCTAAAGATGGATCGAATAAAAATTATCGTATACAAGTTAAAAAATTTGACCAATCATACACTCTAAAATCATTTATTTTAGGTAAAAAATTTGGAAATAAAACAGCGACAAATGAATTTAATAAAATTTTTAGCGATTCAACCGAAAAAGTTTTTAATTTCCCCAAACCAGTCGAATTAATTAAATTTTTAATTAATTTACACCCAAACAAAAATGCAAAAGTTTTAGACTTTTTTGCCGGAAGTGGCACAACTGGACAAGCAGTTTTAGAGTTAAACAAACAAGATGGCGGTAATCGCAATTTTGTTTTAGTAACAAATAATGAAAATCAAATTGGTGAAAAAATTACTTTTGAACGACTTTATCGAATAAATTTTGGTCAAAAAAGCCCACAAAATCTTGATAAAGACAAAGAAATTGACTGAACCAAAAATAATAAGCCTTTTAAATCAAATTTAAATACTTATAGAATAAATTATTATGATGTTTCTGTTTTTGGCGATGATAAAATCTTAATCGATTTAGCTAAAAAATTTAAAAAAATGCTATTTGATTTTGATATAATTCAAAAAAATAAAGATTTTAGTTATGAAATTGAAATTATTAGAGCGCTAAAATCATTAAAGCCGCAAAGGGAAATCGATGAATAAAAATAAATCAAACGAAGAAATTCTTACAAATTTCTTTAAAATACTTGATGAGGTCTCACAAAATGAACTCAACAGCGAACAAAAACAAATTTGTAAACAAATTTTAGAATTTTCAGCAGAAAAAAATTTGGATTTACAATCAATTTTTGGCTTTTTACTCCAACGTGTTAAAGTTGGTTTTACTTTTGATGAAACGCCAATTGCTGATTCAAAAACAATTGCAATTTTGGAAAAAGATGAAAATTTTTCATTTGAAAATGAAAATAATTTTCCCAAAAATCATCTAATTATTGGCGAAAATTATGATGCTCTAAAAAATCTTTTAGCAATAGAGAGAGAGAGAGAGAGAGAGAAGATAGCGACAAAAATGCAATAAAATACGACATAATCTACATTGATCCACCTTATAATACAGAGGCTAGTTTTAGTGATGGAAATTTTATTTCAAGCGAAATTTTGCCAAAAAAATTCATTTACCGTGATAAATTTAGCCGTAATGGCTGACTTAATCTTTTAAATGAAAGACTAAAATTAGCCAAAAATCTTTTAAAAGATGATGGAATAATTTTTGTCTCAATTGATGATAATGAGCAAGCCTACTTAAAAGTTTTAATGGATGAAATTTTTGGGGAGGAAAATTTTGTTGCGAATTTAATATGAATCAAGAAAAATAGCCCTAGCGGCAATACTACAAAGCAAAATTCTATTGATATTTATAGCGAATACATTCTTTTGTATTGTAAAAATATCAGTAAATGTGATTTTAACTACAAAATTTATACAGATGAAGAACGAAAAGATTTTAAATTTAAGGATGAATTTTTTGAAAAACGTGGCCATTATAAGTTAACAGAACTTTTTCGTACTTCATCATCACAAAATTTTCAATATATAAAATCACTTGATTATGAAATTGAAGCTCCTGATGGGACAAAATTTATTGACTATCGAAATATTTTAAGTCCAAAAACCGGGTGCTATACTTGAAACCTTGAAACTTTCCAAAAAGGAAAACAATTAGGATTTATTGTGATTAAACAAGAAATTGACAAAGTTAGAAGTATAAAATATTGAAAAGCATACCGTAAGCAATATGAAAAAGTTAGTTTTAATCCTAAAGCAAAAAACGATGATGAATTAATTAAATTTAGACTAGCAGGAATAAGGTTTGGCAACATAATTGAAGTTATTATAGAAGAAGATTTTAGTAATAAAAATGATGAATCTAAAAATAACAAAAAGAAAACAAAAACAAGAAGCATAATAACAAGTTTAGGAAAAAAGGATTTAGTTTCAATTCTAGGTGATAAAAATTTATTTTCCTACCCCAAACCAGTCGAATTAATTAAATTTTTAATTAATTTACACCCAAACAAAAATGCAAAAGTTTTAGACTTTTTTGCCGGAAGTGGCACAACCGGACAAGCAGTTTTAGAGTTAAACAAACAAGATGGCGGTAATCGCAATTTTGTTTTAGTAACAAATAATGAAAATCAAATTGGTGAAAAAATTACTTTTGAACGACTTTATCGAATAAATTTTGGTCAAAAAAGCCCACAAAATCTTGATAAAGACAAAGAAATTGACTGAACCAAAAATAATAAGCCTTTTAAATCAAATTTAAATACTTATAGAATAAATTATTATGATGTTTCTGTTTTTGGCGATGATAAAATCTTAATCGATTTAGCTAAAAAATTTAAAAAAATGCTATTTGATTTTGATATAATTCAAAAAAATAAAGATTTTAGTTATGAAATTGAAATTATTAGAGCGCTAAAATCATTAAAGCCGCAAAAATAAATTAAAAGTTAGGAAAACAACAAAATGAAAGCAAGTAAGTCCCAAAAAGATGCAATTGAATATTTATTTAATGAAGCAAAAAAACATTTAAGCAATAATTCAATGGAAAACTCATTAAATTTTGTTAATTTAAAGGCACCAACAGGTTCGGGAAAAACTTTCATAATTTTTGAATTCATCAAGCAATTACGCCAAAATTTTCTTAATAATGCAAATATAAAATTAGTTTTTGTCGTTTGTACCGTTTCAACTTCTGATTTACCTGGACAAATTTATAGAAAATTTAACGAATACAAGGAGCATGATAATGAAATTGAAATTGAACATATCCAAAGTCCGTCAGTTCAGAGTAGTGGCCGAAAAATTAATGAACAAGATTTTACAATCAAGGTTAAGCGCAACAAAATTTACATTTTAGGGGGTGCTAGTTTTCGAAAAAATACAATAATGAAAGAACAAAACGTTTTTGAAAGCTTCAAAAACCAAATTAAGCTACAAAATTATCAGCTAATTTATATACGTGATGAAGCTCATATTGGTGATATTGAAACCAAAAATAATAAAGATTTTAAGAATTTTGAAGAGGAAATTCAAAGGGCTGCAACTTTCATTGTAAAAACAACAGCAACACCTGATAATTTTAGCAAAATTTATGAAATAACCGAGGATGACTTAAAAAATGATAACCCACTTTTAATTAAAACATCGCGAGAATTCAATGCAGGTTTTGATGAAAAGCAAATTGTTGATAGCAAAATTATTCTAAAAACTGCTTGTCAGAAATTCAAGGAAATTAAAAAGCAGTATAAGGAAAACCCATACTTAAGTCTAATTTATCCAGCAATGTTAATTCAAGTTCGAAACGAAAACAAAGAAGAATCAGAAAAATTTCATGAAGATATCAACAATTTTATTGAAATTATCAAAAACGAAGGTCTAAATTACTTCAAGTATTTTGGTGAAAATGATACTGAATCAAATTTAAAAGGTGCTAAAAATTGAAAATTAGAGGATGTATCAAAAAATTTATCGCCTGTTGATGTCATTATTTTTAAAGTTGGACCTGCAACCGGGTGGGACATACCGCGTGCTTGCATGCTAGTACAATTACGCGAAGTTAGCTCGCCAAATTTAACAATCCAAACTCTTGGCCGCATTAAAAGAAATCCAAATCCTTTATTAATCAATAATTGAAGAAACAATCGTGATCATATTGGTTTAAAATTTTTTATTTATAGTAGCAATCTTGATAAAAAAATTGATGATTATCATTCAAAAATTTATACTCTAAAAAAGGAAAACAAATCTTTAAAAATTATTGTTGGTGAACATGAATTCCCAAAAGGCTTTGACAAAAATACTTCATTAATTAATAATCCAACTTTTTTGGAACAATATAAGCCTGAGGTTTTTAAAATTTTAGCCGATTTTATTAATTGTGATTATGAGCAATATGAGGAAAATAAACCTCAAAGCCAAAATATAATTGAAATTTTAACAACAAAAAATCTTCATTTTTTTTACAAAAAAGAAATAAATAATCAATCATATTCATTAAATAAAAAAATCTATGAATCTAGTCAAATTTATAAAAATTTTCTTGAAAAAATTGATGAATGAAATGAAAGAAAAAACCATTATATTTCCGGTTTTTTAAAAACCTACGGTGAAACACAAAAGCAAGCCGAATATGAAATTTATAATATTGTTGAACTAAGTGAAATTGTCATTGATTTAAAAAATAAATATCAAAAATATTTTAATTCCTTTTTAATAAATACAATTGAAAGTAGTTTTTATAACATGATTGTTTCCAAATTTAGTGTTAATAATAAAGGAATTAAGCCTTTTAAAATTAGTTTAAATATGTTTTGATTTTTGTTTTTGGAACAAAAAATATTTGAAATTAAAAAAATTTTTAATAAAACATTAGAGAAAATAAAAAATGAAAAATTTACTTACAAAATTAATAAAGTTAACCTACCACAAGAACAAATTTTTAAATTTTATGTGCAAAACGGAAAGGATAGTAGCATTCTAAATAATAAACACGCAGAAATTGATGACTTTTTTACACATGAATCAGCGTGTAAAAATCAGAAAATAATTAAAGAGTCTAGCAAACAATCTAATAAAGATTTAATTCCTCTTGATTCTGATACCGAGATAGAATTTTTTCAAATTCTAAAAAAATATAATAAGAAAAATCAAGAAAAATCAAGAAAAAATATGGCAGAAATTTTTTGAACTAAAGCCAAAGTTGATGTCGAAAACCCTTCACTTAATTACATTGATAACGAAGGAATGTTAAAAAAAATTTATCCCGATTTTATCATTGGTAAAAGGGATGAAAGTAATGATTTAAAAGTTAGTCACCAATTTTTTATTGAAATTAAAAATAGTCAAAGTGACATAAACCCACAAAAAACTGAAGTAATATTAGATTCATTTCTTGATTTTTTTCTTGGCTACCGCAATTATCAACAAAAAACTATTAATAGCCCACATATTACTGCGATGGTTTGTTATATTGATACCATCACTAAAAAGGAAGATTTAGAATGTTATGGTTATAGCACAATTGAATCCTTAAATAAAAAAATTTCACAAAAATCAATTAGCGAAATTGATAGATGTGCCACTAATGTATCAAATTCTTATGAGAAATGTAAATTAAGGCGATTAGCTGAAAACAGCAAAAATAGTCAAGAAAACCGCTCAAAACATTTTATTAAATTAAACGAAATAATGGATTCAATTTATGAATCTTAACATAAATATAATTGAAAAAATCTTCTAATTCCCGAAATTTTTGCAATTTACCATTCGAATTAACTTATGTTTTTTTTTTAAAAAAAAAAAAAAATTAGTCAGTTTTGATTATTTTTATTTTTAACTTGAATTTTGAAATGGGCAAAATTAAGGTCTAAAGTGCCGGTTTGTTCAATTGAAACATTTGAAGCTACTTCTCAAATTACAAATATTTTGTTAAACTTTTTTCTACTAATTTAATCTAAATTTTAAGATTTTATTGGTATAATTTTAGTGAAATGATTTTGCCAAATTTTTTGTAAAATTTATAATAAAAAGTAAAAAAATTTTTATAATTTCAAAAATATGGTATAATATTCTTGTTGTTGTTCAATGACAAAAAACGGCACCATAGCCAAATGGTAAGGCATGGGTCTGCAACACCCTGATTTACCGGTTCGAGTCCGGTTGGTGCCTCCAAATCTTTCCATGCGCCCGTAGCTCAATCGGACAGAGTGTTTGGTTACGGCCCAAAAGGTTGAGGGTTCGACTCCTTCCGGGCGCGCCAAGAAAATATTGTATGTGTTCTTTATTTTATATTGACCTTTTGTTTTCAATCACCATTAATAATAAAAAACAAAAACAATTAAAAAATAAAATGTGAGTCTAAAAAATCCCAAATATATTTGGGATTTTTTTTATCAAAAAAAAAAAAAAAATGTTTTTGATAAAAATTGTTATAATTATTTGATTATTTTTTGTTTTATTTATTCTTCTATATTAGTTGCATTAGTTGCTTGTTGTTCTTAAAAAAAGAATATTAAAAGGGGGTTGAACATTGAAAAACTCCAGAAAACCAGTATTTTCTAATGCCTTCAAGCTTTTATTCGGCATCACAACTCTTGCTGCGACCGCAGTTACTGCAGCAGCAATTTCTTTGAAAAACAGGCGTAATTTGCAAAAAAACAGTACAATTGTTAATTATTCAATTGCGGAAAATCAACCAATTTTGAAAGAAATTAACTATTTGGCGCTTGGTGATTCAATTTCTGCTGGCTTCAATTGAGATTATAGTTTTGATTTTCGCGGTTTTCTTGATGATAATTCTCAAGTCAAAGGCCTTTCTTATCCTGCATTTTTTGCAGATTTTGTGCAAAAAATTAAGCCTGGAGCTTTAAAATCCTTTGATAATTTGGCGCTTTCTTGAACAACAATTGCCGATTGACTTTATTTGCTTGAACCCACAAATCCGCAGTTCAAAAATTTTAGCAAAGGGCACTTAAATTTTAGTCATCAACTTGATAAATTGACAAATTCACCCTATGGAAAGCAAATTAGCGAGGTTTTCGGGGATTTTTCCGGTGAAAATTTTCCACTCTTGCGTGCAAAAATTGCCAAAGCAAACTTGCTAACAATTTCGCTGGGCGCAAATGACTTGATGTCAGCGTTGGATTTTGGCGCACTTTTTTTACCAGGGCAAAATATTGCCACAAAAAATGAGGCTAAATTTCAATTTTTGCAAAAAATTGAAACTGCTTTTTTGCAAATTGAACGCAATTTGCAAACTTTAGTTACAAAAATTCGTCAAATTAACAAAAATTTGAAAATTGTTTTCCTTGGTTACAATACTTTGTCTTCAATTTCGATCAAATTTTTGGAAAAAATGTTTGAAAATGAACTTGGTTTGGAGGAAAATTATGCCGGTTCACTAATCAAAAGGCTTAACAAATTGCTTCAAAGGCTAGCAAAAAACGGCAAATTCAATTTTGTCGACCTTTTTAACGATAAACTTTGACAAGAAAAATCAAATAATTTTGCAAAAAACGAGTTTGACATTCATCCTTCGCCAAAAGGTTACAAAAAAATGGCGCAAGATCTAATTTTTAAACTTGCACTTAAGAAAGATCCTGACTTTGAAAGTGAAATTTCCGAAAAACTTACCTGAAATAAGGAATATTTGCAAAAAGATGAGAATTCTTATCAGCGAATTTTGGACCTTGGCACAAACGAGGAAATTTTAAAAAAGCTCACGATCAATGACTCAATTTCTGATTTTGTGTCACAAGATTCAGAAATTGAAAAAATTAGCATTGCCGGAATTTCGCCAAATTCCGGACCACAAGTCGCGATTTTGGCCGCGGTTGGTGATGGTGTTAATTTTGGCGTGATTTTACAACGTTTTTTGCAATCAAATTCACAAATTAAGTCTCATTTTGCTGATTTATTAGGTGATTTTTTTGCAAAACTTGGAAAAAATAATACTTCCTTTTTTCAAGTTTTGCAAAAAATTCTTCAAAGTAATTTTTTCCTTGATATTATCGAAAAATTGCAAAATTATATCAAAGATGTTGTAACTAAAGAGGAATGAAAAAAGGCAACTTTTTCTAGTTTAATTAATTTTATTTTTAGTAATTTTAACGAAAAAAACTTGGTTTCACTTTTCAAGGAAACAATAAATTCTGATTTTGTTAGCCAAAATCAGATCAAAATTAAGGAACTAATTTTTGCTGCTATTTTTGGCGAAAATTCAATTCAGAACCTTTTGATCAATGAATTTATCAAAATTTCGCCTGAATATCAGGATGATTTGAAGGTTATTTTCAAATTTGACTCGGTGCGACAGCTTTTTACAAAAGTAATTAATGAATTTATAATTAACTCAGCGGATTATTTGCCTGCTAAAAGCTTTCAGGACATTATCAGAATTTTTCTTTCAAACTCCGAAAATTACCAAAATATTGTCAAATTTGCCAAGGATTTTAGTTCGGAAACACTTAAGCATCCTGAATCAGTACAACTTTTGGTCAAAATTATCAATCAATATTTTAGTTTTGGCATAAAGAAAGAGGAACAAAAAGTGATTGGCAATCTATTTTTGTCAATTGGTGACATTGTGATTCGCACTGAAACTTGGAATAAATTAACTAAAAATGTTGCCGAAAATTTCCTAAATGCAATCAAAAAAACTGACTTTAGCACAACAACTGAAAAGGTTTCTGAAATTTTTACAAAAAAAATCGAGGAATCCTACACTGATTTTTTCAAGAAACCTAGTCATATTTTGACACTTTTGCAAGAAATTTTGCGCTTTGATTTAAACAAAAATCAAATTAATTCAATTAAAAATTTAGCCAAAAAATTTTATCCTCTGGTTGCAAAAATCAGACTCGAGGATTTTATCAGTCCAACCAAACCTAATTACGGTAGTTTTTTGATATTTTTTGACTCGATCAAAGATTTTTTGAGTACTAATTCCTTTCGTGTTCTTGATGATTTGGTCATGGCTGCAATTGAAGATTTTTTGGTTGAAAACAAGCATTTGTACCAACAAGTTGACTCATTAAATCGCTTTGGTTTCAACTTCGCAGCTAATAATTTAGCAAAATTAAGGGAAAAGGTTTATGATTTTTTGGCAAAAAACGTCAAATCAGAAAAATTTTTAGAATCAATCTCTAATTCGTTTGGTAAGTTACTTGATTCACATGGTCTAAGTCAACAATCAATTGATACTTTTGTCAAACTTATAAAGTTAATTTTTCAAGATTTTGTTGAAAAATATGAAGTTCAAAAAGGAAAACAGACAGTTTTTTCTGGTAATCTAATTTTTGACTTTGTTGAATCGGTGATTAAAAATTTTGCTAGATTTACCAAGGAAAATTCTGAAAAATACAATCAGCTAAAAAGTAAACTTGAAGCTGCTAAAAAAGCAAAAAATCAAACTGAAATTGATGCAATTTCTACAGAAATTGCTACAGTTGATGCAGAACTTAATCTTAGTAATTTTTTAAATTTTTTTCTTGAAAACTTCCTTACCACAAAGCAAATTTTTGAATTAATGAGAGGTTTAGCTGATCTTAAGATTGAACCAATAGTCACTGTCAATGATCTTGTTTTGTTTTTTAAAGAATTGTTGGGTAAGGATTTTTTAGAAAAACAATTAGTGAACAAACTGGCAGAAAGCACTATTTTTGGACAAGAAAAAGTTAAAAATTCACTTTTTCGCCTTCTTGAAAATTTTTTTGAATCAAGTGTTGTTGAAGAATTATTAGCAAAATTTATCAACTATATTTTTGACAAGAAAAACTTTGAAAAAGCAACTGATTTTACCACCTTTGGAAATAATTTTCTTAATGAAAACAAGGCTTTAATTGAGAAAATTTTCAGTCTTTTTCTTGGCGATTCAGCCACTTGAATTTCACTAAGAGAGTTTTTGTTAAACCTTCTTGAAGCGAATAAAATCAATCTTTCTTCGGAAAACAAGGAAATAATTCTTACCTTAATTAGAGACATTTTTACAAAATTACGAAATGCAACTATCGCCACAAATCAGGGTCAAAAAACTGATGCGCCGTTGATTATGCAGTCAGTTTTGAAAATCATTACAGATTCAATTACGCCAAATTCAACTTCCAAAAAGTCAATTTACGAAACTCTGATTGATAATTTAAGCGTTGATATTGCGAACCTTTATTATGGTGATAAGGGAAATTCTGAAAATAAGGGTGCAAATACCCAAAATATTGGTAAGCTTTTTGCAGCAATTGCACAAACTGAAGCTGTCAAAACTCAAATTGACACTGGTTTATCTAAGTTGCCGCAGGAATATTCGCAGGATTTAAAACCAATTGTTGATGCTTTTTTGAAAAGTGAAGCACTTGAACAACTAGTTAATTCTTATTTTTCCTTGCTTGCAAAAGCAAAAATTCACCAAGCAATTGATAGCGTTTCACTAATTAAAACACTTTTTGAAAAGCAATATTTTACAAAAATTGTGGGCGATTTTATTCTTGAAGTTGGAAAAATCCCTGATTTAGAAAAAAATTTTGCTAGTTTATTTGGTAAAATTTTCAAAACAAAATTTGAAACAAAAGAAATTCAATCTTTATTTGAATTAATTAAAGAAATAATTACTGATAATCTTACAAATTTTTACAAGAATGAACCTGAGGATTTGTCAAAAATCATTGCGATTCCCGTCAATGTTGGAGCGACTGAAGCCATAACTTTAGTAGAAAAAAAACCAAATTATACAAAAGAAAACGCTTTAATTAGTAAATTTGTAAAAATCATTGGTAAGCTGATTAGTTCAGGTTTTTCAAGCGAATCAGTTAGTGAAATTCTTGAAAAAGAGCTTGGAAATGAGGAATTTATTGTCTCACTTTTCAAGCAAATTGGTCAAATTTTTGATAAACTTGACCATTCTGAAAAATCCGGTTTATGAATCCTAATTGATAAGATTTTTAAATCTGAATCACTAATCGCTAAAATTAAGCAACTAAATTTTGGGAAAATTAGTGAATTTTCACTATTTAAAAATCTTAATGAGATTGATAAAAGCAGAATTGACTTACAACTTAAAGATTTACTAACCAAATTTTTAAGTTTACCAGCAAACAAAGTCTTGATAATTCGTTTTTTTGAATCAATTAATCAAAACAGTGAAAAGTTTACTAGTATCAAGACTTTTTCTGGAATTCTCAAAACATTTTTGGAGACTAATTCTTCTAATACTACAAATTCTGACCAAAATCACAACAATTCCAATTTTATTAAATCATATTTGTGATACTTACTTGATTTTTTATTAAAAGACAAAAATTTTAGTGAAATTATTGCAAAAGTAATTGCTTCTTACTTAAAATTAAATTTAGAGAAGATAGATAAAGTTTCTAATCCAACTGAAGTAATCACAAAATTTTTGAAGGAATTTATTAGTCTTGGATTCGAAAATCCCTTGGTTTCAACAATTTTAGACCAAGTTGTGAATGCGCTAAAAACAGCAAGTTTTGACAACAACTTTTTTACTGAAATTTTCAATAAAATTAACCTAGAAAATATTTTAAATCTTGATTTAGTTATAAAATTGGAACCTTTGGTTGACTCAAACGCTAAAAAAAATGAGGAAACTGCACAAAATTTTAGTGTGGATACACGCAATCTTGAAGTTCCAAAAAACAATAAAATTTCAATCGCTGCGTTTGCTGATTTTTTTGACTTAGTTTTTTTAGTTTCACCAAAATGAGATAAAAATAAAACTAGAGAAATGTCACCAATTTTAGAAAAACTAAATAACATTCATTACACGGGGATTTCGTTTTCTGATTTATTTAGTTCAGGCAAAAAGGATCCACAATTAGAGGCTATTTCAAAATTATTTTTCAAAATTTATAATTCAGAACCCACTAATAAAATCACCAAGGATAACTTTAAAACAACTGCAAAAGGGCGAGTTTTGTATCGTTTTTTGTTAATTTTACTATTTTTTGCATATGAATCTCGAGTAAAACACAGTTTTTTACGAGGAACAGCATTTTACAATAATTCATTTCTTAAATCTTCATCAGCGTCTGAAATTATTTTTACAGCTTTAAAAAATGCGAAAACTTCCAGTGATTCAAACGATAATTATGCAAAATTTATCGATGAATTAAAAGGTAATCCAATTAAATCTGAAAGGTGGTGAGGAACCAATTGATACGACAATAATGATGTTAAACTTGATGACATGCTCACAATGATTTATTACAATGAAAATGATAATCGTTTTTTTAAGGAAACTAATCAACAAAAATTACGTGATCAAATTCTTGAACAAATCAGAGATGGAACGTATCCTGAAAATTATGAAAAACCAAAATAAAAATCCATCGATAAAGCTAAAACGCAAAAATTCTCTTTGTTTTTACAGCATTTACTTATTCAAACTCAAAATAAAATTACATAATCAAGGCCAATTTTAAAATAAAAGCACAAGTTTATTCCAAAAGGGAAAAAATTTGGTAAAATTATAGTGATTTTTGCTTAAAAGTATAAGCAAGATCCTTATAGAAATTTTATTTTAACAAAAAATCCTCTAAATTATGTCAAAAATTACTAAATATGTTTCAGATTATTTTTTGACAAGTCAAAAAATTCTCGCCAAACTTAATCCTGATAACATTGTTGTTTTGCAATTTTTTCAACGAAAACCTTTTGCAATTCTTGCCGGAATGGATGAAGTTTTGGAATTACTAGTTCAAAATACTGACTATAAAAATTACAAAATTCGCTATTTGAAAAATGGTACTCGAGTTGTAAAATATGAAACTGTCTTGGAATTGGAAGGCAATTTGCACCTTTTTGGATACCTTGAAGGTGTGATTGATGGTATTCTTGCGCGCTCAACTTCAATTGCGACAAATGCATTTGCCTGCAAAAAAGCCGCTAAAAACAAGGATATTATTTTTATGTCCGATCGTTGCGACCATTATTTAATGCACGAAATTGACGGAAAAGCTGCTCGCGTCGGTGGAGTTACAATTTTTAGTAATGCAGCTCAAGCTGGTCAAAAAAACGAAAATTTTGGTTCAATGCCACATGCTTTAATCCAAAATTTTCAAGGTGATCTGATAAAAGCATCAAAGGCTTACCGAAAAGTTTTTCCAAACCAAAAACTAATTGCTTTGGTTGATTTTAACAACGATGTGATCGCCGATTCGCTTGCAGTTCTCAGTCATTTTGGTGAAAATTTAGCGGGAGTTCGTGTAGATACATCGAAAAATATTGCTGACAAAATGTTTGTCAAACCGCAAAAAGATGAATTTGGTATTAATGCCAAGTTGATCAAAAAATTAAGAAGCGTACTTGATGAAAATAACGGAAAACATGTAAAAATCATTGTTTCTTCAGGTTTGAATCCTATTAAAATTAAGGAATTAGAATCAAAAAATACTCCTGTTGACGCTTACGGCGTCGGCGAATTTATGTTGCAAATTCGCCATCATTTCAGTGCTGATGCGACGCTCTTAAACAACCAAAAAATTGCAAAATTTGGTCGTTTTTACCGTAAAAATACGAAATTAATCACTTTCGACGAAAATGAAAACTAGACTTGTGCTCAATAATTTAGGTTTCAATGACGACCTCAAAATTTGGCAGGATAAAAACAGTTTTAATTATTCAGTTGACACAATCTTATTAGCGAATTTTATTAGTTTGAGTCGAAAAGTAAAAAATGCCTTGGAAATCGGCACGAATAACGGTGCTTTGGCAATTTTAGTAGCTCACCGTAAGTCAGATTTGAAAATTGATGCTTTGGAAATTAACGCAAAAGCACTAGAAATTGCCAAAAAAAACCTTGAAATTAACAAAAAATCGCCCCAAATTAATTTAATTGCGGGCGATTTTAATCAATTTTGACCTGATTTAAACAAAAAACAGGCACAAAAATACGACTTAATTTTTGCAAATCCACCTTATTTTAAAGTTGACACTAAAATTATCAAAAAAGTTAACAAAGAGTTTCAAAATGCAATTTACGAATTTTGCTTAAATTTGCAACAATTAATTTTTGGATGTGCTAAAATTATTCAACAAAAAGGAAAATTAGCACTTGTTTTGCCAATTGAAAGATTCGTTGATTTAGTGCAATTATTGCGCGAAAATCGCTTTGAACCCAAAAAAGTGCAATTTGTAATGACTCGCGTTGGTTCAACGCCAAAATTTGTGCTTGTCGAGGCACAGTTTAATGCACCTTGAGGAACAAATTATCTTCATAATTTATATTTGCATCCAAAAAACAAAAATTCTCATGAATATCGCAAGGAAATTCAACGACTTTATGTTGTAAAAAAGGTAAAAAATGACTAAAAAATTTTTCATAACAACTCCAATTTATTATGCAAGCGGCAATTTGCACATTGGCCATCTTTACACTTCGACTCTGGCTTGAGTAATTTATAATTTTAAAAAATTAGCCGGTTTTGAAGCTCGAATGTTGACAGGATCTGACGAGCATGGACAAAAAATTAGTCAACTTGCAGAAAAAAAAGGATTGAGTCCGCAGCAATTTGTGGATGAAAATAGTAAAAAATTTCAAGATTTATGGGAAAAATTCGGGATTAATTATAATTATTTTTTACGCAGTTCAAGTAAAAAACACAAAGACTTTGTTTTAGAGGTTTTTAAAAAAATGTACCAAAAAGGTTACATTTTTAAGGACAAATATCAAGGCCTTTATTCAGTAAGTGACGAGGAATTTTTGTTGCCAAAACAGGCAATTTTTCGTGACAATGCCTATTTTCATCCTGTAAGTGGGGCGAAAATGGAATTAATCAGCGAAAATTCTTACTTTTTTGTGATTAGTAAATTTCAAAATTGACTTGAAAAATTTTTAAGTGATAATCCAAAATTTATATTTGATCCAAAAGTTGCGCGTGAATTAGAACAAAATTTTTTTAAAAAAGGCTTGGAAGACTTATCAATCACGCGCAAAAACCAAAAATGAGGAATTAAGCTTGAAAATTTTGAAAACCACACAATTTATGTTTGACTTGATGCCCTTTTTAATTATTTGTCAGTTTTTAGTGAAGATATTGACCTTGATTTTCCACAAAAATCCAATTTTTGGAATCAATCAGAGGAGATTGTTCATGTTGTTGGTAAGGAAATTGCCCGATTTCACTGCATTTATTGGCCGATTTTTCTAAAATCATTGAATTTTCGTTTACCAACCACAATTTTAACCCATGGTTGACTGATCACTCCTGAGGGAAAAATGTCCAAATCGAAGGGAAACGTCATCAACCCCATTGATTTGTTGGATAAATTTGACCCCGAAACTATTAAGTTATACTTAGTTTCGCAAATTAACATCACAAATGATAGCGTTTTTGATGAAACACTTCTGGAAAATTTTTACAATTCTTTTCTTGTAAACACTTTTGGAAATTTGATTAGCCGTACGGTTGCATTAATTGAAAAAAATTTTGAAAAACCCTTGATTTTTCGAGTTGAAGATCTTGATTGAACTGACATTCATTATTATGAACAAATTTTGGTTGGATTTGATAAATTTGAGCAGTTTTTTTCAAATTTTCAAGTTGAAAAAGCTTATAAAATTGCCTTTGATTTGGCAAAAAATCTCAATGGTTTCTTTGATATTAAGGAACTTTGAAACCAAAAAAACCTTGAAAAACTAGGTGCAAGTTTGATTTTGGTGTTAAATGGAATTTACGCAATTGCAACCTTTTTAAGCACAGTTATGCCAAAAAATGTTGCAAAAATTTTAGAATTTTTGCAACTTAACCATGCAAGTTTTGCATTAATTACGAAATTAGACAAATTTGATGAAATTTGTCTAAAAAAATTAGAAAAACCTTTTTTTCCAAGACAGAAAAAATAATTTTAAAAACAAAGGATTCAAAAATTGCTGAAAATAGGTGCTTTTTTTACTTTTTTGTTGCAAAAAACAACCCAAAAAGTAAAAAAATTTTTAAGAAAAAATTCTTATTTTCACCACAAACTACTCAAAGTTGCATCTGAAAATCAGAATTAATAACCGAATCTCCAGCGATAATTGTGTTTTTTGTTTAAATAAAGGAAAAGTGGCACCAATTCAATAACAACAAAACTATAAATCGGGAAGGAAACAGTTGATTTTAGAATTATCGGTGTCAAATAATAGTAAAAATATTCCTGAATAAGCCTATCCTTGCCAGTTCGATTCAAAAAACGGTTGTAATATTGAATAAAAGCAAAAGGATGTCAAAGCCAGCGTGCAATTAGGTAACAAACCGCAAGTGTAATTAAGGAAATTAGTGCTATTTTTAGTTTTTTTGTCCTTTTTTTGCGATAAAAAACGAATAAAATTATGGCGAGAGTCCAAACTGAAATTATAAAAACTCCAATTAAAATTAGCACGGTTTTTTTATTGAAAAGATCACCCCAAACTTTGGGCACTTTTTGGATCTCAATTTCTTCTAGAAAAAAATAGTAAAGAAAAACTGAACCTGATGAAAGGAAAAATAAACCCATAGGAATAAGCAAAAATTTATCATTTTTCTTTGCCAAATTGAAAAAAACAGCCGCTAAAAAAGTGATGAAAATTGGCACGATTGCATATTCAGGTGTCCAAAAAATTATTCTACTTGTTAGTAACAATTTGCCAAAATCAAAGCTAAAAGCGACAATCATCCCCTTAAATCAGTGCAAAATTATGCCAAGCAAAATGTAAAATGGCAACTCAAATGCTAAATTAAATCGGGTTGGAATTGTAATTTTGGCGATGTAAGTAATTACTAAAAACATCGCCATTAACAGTCCAGAAATTGTTAAATCAAAGTTTGAAAAGTAAAAAATTCGGCGGTTTTTTTCCAAAAAAATTGCTATTTTTTCCCTAAAATTTGGCACTATTTTTTTAAACACGATTAAAAATATTATAACAAAAATCGAAAAATAACATATAATTTTCAAATTGAAGGAAAAAAATGATCCATAAAAAAAAAGGACAAGAAATTTACCGTAACAAAATCATTAACATTCAGGCCTATAAATACAACGGTTTTTTGTACCGGCAATGATCAAATGCCCGCGTTATTTCCAATTCAAAAACTCATCTTGTCGTTAATCTAAAAGGTTGTGTTGTCAAAAAATATGGTGCAAAATCTTGACGCATGACCGAGCCCGCGATTTTCATTTTTCCCAAAAAAAGCATGCACAACACAATAATTACTTTCAAACCCGGTTTGCATTTTAGTTGTCGTTACTACATTAATTTGGCTTCTGATTTTATTTTTGAGGAAAATACAATAAAATTTGTTGATTTTGACCTTGATATTAAAATTTATAACAAAAAAACCTTCGACATTGTCGATCGTGATGAATTTGTTGAAAACAAAGTAATTATGAATTATCCTGCAAATCTTGATTTTCTTTTGTCAAGGGAAATTAGTAAAATTTTCCTTTTGCATCTCCAGAAAAAATCCTTTTTTAACCAGGAATATCTGTCACTTTTTTACTAGTCAAGATCAATTGCAAAAATGCTCAAGGCATTTGTTGCTGCAGCAAATTCAGCCTCTTTGATTGATTTACCAAAGCCAATTCCATATTTTTTTTGTTCTCAAACAAGGTCAACTCGAAAAGTTCCGTCAACCAGTTTTGTGTGAAAATAATTAATTTTACTGTTTGTTGAAAAAGACTGAATTTTTTCCTGAAAAATTGATTTTGGATCTTTTCTTTCAATTTCATCGGCAAAATTTACACTGTTGTACAAGTATTTTGCCAAAAATTTATCCAATTTTTCAAAACCTTGATCGATTAAAATTGCCGCTGAAAAAGCTTCAAAAATGTCAGCTTTCAATTTGTTGTTTTCACGAATCACATGCGAACCTTTGCCAAGAAAAACAAGATCAGGCAAACCAAGATTTTGGCAAACCTCAGAAAGATAAGCAGTTGAAGTTAAGGATGAGCGTAATTGCGATGAATTACCCTCATTTTGGTAAAAATTATCGTAAATCACTTTTGAAACTGCATAATTAATTGCTGAATCACCAAGAAATTCAAGCATTTCGTAATGTGGCATTCCAGGATGAGTGAAATTATAACTTTTGTGAGTCAAGGCCTGCACATAGATGCCAATTGTAATTGGTTCAATGTCAATTGATGCTAGAAATTCACGGATTTTCTTTTCTTTTTGCATTGTTCCCACCCTGATCTAGTTTTTTTTGGCAAAAACCCAATTAACTAACTAATTATAACAAAATTTTTAAAGTTTTTACTTGACTAAACTCCAGAAATTTTCTTGTAAAAAAAATTCTGGAGTTTATAGTCTGCTTTTAAAGTTTTTTTTTTTTTTTGGATTTTGTTCACAAAAAGCAAAAAAGTCAAATAATACATTTTCATGTAGATTTATGGCAAACTAACGGTAGTTAACAACGTCGCTATTGATTGCTTCGTAAATGACATCAACAATTTTTTGTTGTTGTTCGATTGGTGGGTTTGGATTTGTCTTGAGGAATTTAAAGGCTTTTATAAATGCTGGATGAAATGAAACCCCAAGTGGCCGGCCAATTTTATAAAGGCTGATTCATTTTTGGTTCAGTCTTCTTTTTAGGCTTTCATCAGCGTTTTCACGGTATCTTTTCATTAATTTTTGGTAAGAAATAATTTTAAAAATACCAAAGATTAATCAAAAATTTTTGACAAAAAGCGACCATTTTAAAGGAATGAAAAGCAATGATCCAAACAAAAAAGTTAAAATTGGGAACCAAGGAACATAATATAAAATCGTGGCGTATTCACTGACAGTGCCTATTAGACTTGGATTTTGTTGGATAATTTCAGCAATTTGATTTGCAACAATCAATTTTTTACTAAAAATTGGACTAATTATAAAAACTAGTAATACAATATAATTTAGAAGCAAAAAAATTGAATCCATTGTATAAAAAAGTGTTATTTTGGCTAATTTTGTTCGATTTTTGGCATTATTAAAATAAATTAAAAATTGAATAATAGCCAAAAAAAGAACAAGTGAACCAGTGAATACTGAATATTTTCAAAAGCTAAAACTATTAAAACCTGCAAAAGCTAATCAAAAAGTTGCCATTAACATTGAAATAATGATGTAAAAAATTGAATAGGAAACTAATTTTGCTGAAAAAGAAAAGCTATTTCAAAGTCTTTCAAGGAAATTTTTTTTACCAAATTGGCTGTTTTTTTCATGTTTTAGCAAAATTTCATTATTTAAATTTCTGAAACTAGCAATTCAGTCGCCATGTTTTTGGCGATAATGCATTTTTTCATTTAAATCTGTGATTTGAACAACAGAATTTGCGCTCGCAAGGCAGTTAAAGAATTCGATTTCTGATTCATTAAGTGGTCAAATTTGCGCTTGTTGAGTTTTTGTTTTTTCTGCTGAAAAACGAGGTTCATTTGAAAAAGATTCTACCTGAAATTCTTCTTCAACCGACTTGTTTTCTACAAAATCCTGATTAACAAATTGCTGAGAATCAACGCTGTTTTTTCTATTATTAATTTCACCGTATTCGTTAATTTCTTGATCATTAAATCCATTGTTATTAAAGTCATTTTTGCCTTCGAAAGGGTTAGAAAAATCGGGTTGAGAATCTCTTAAATAATTATCTTTTTTTGTATTGTTGTAATACTGGTAACCGCGATCGCGGCTAGCAAACCCATTTGGTTTTGATTCATTTTTTTTACGATTTATATTTTTAAGATTAGAAAAATTATCAGTGTTTCTTTTGTTTTCACTGTTTGATTTTCAGTTTTGATTCATAAAAAGCCTCCTTTTTTCCTCATTTTTTATACACGCTTAGTTTGCTTAGAATTCTAAATTCTTAGTTAATTTTATCATAAAATTAAGCTTAAATTAAATGAGTTAACTGTGGTTTTTTTGAACAAAAAAAATTTTTAATATTTTTGTGGTATAATTATTTTAATTTCATATATATTATGAGATTTCAAGGAAAATTAATAAATTGTTTCCTTGCAAATATTGGTTAAAATTCCCATCTCATAATAATTCTAGCAACCGGTGCGCCGGTATGAAACCAAAAAAAACCAAGTTTTAGTTCTAAAACTTGGTTTTTTTTTTTTTTTTTCACAAAAAAGTTAAGTGCCAATTTTAGTTACAGTTATCTCCGGTTTTTCGATAGGATATTGGACTTTTGATCCGTTTGAAGGATAAAATTTTTTGATTATTTTGGCAAGATTAAAATTTTCAGTTACAAGCGGAACACCGCCTGAAAGTGAAATGTTTGTGTTCAGTTTGTCATAGTAATTTTTTTCGACTTTGGTGGCATTATCATAGAAATTGTTGATCAAACCGAAAGCGTTGATAAATTGTAGTTCACCATCCTTGTTGAAAACTCCAGAACCGCTTGCTCCCGGTCCGTTATTTGTGTAAAAATAAAGTGAAAGCCGGGCAAAATTTTCCTGCGGATCAGTTGCATAAACACCCTTAAAATTATTTTTCATTGCATTTGCTTTTGGTCAAAAAAGACCGACATTAAGATCGTAGGAGGAATCGCCCTTTTTTCAAACTTTAGGGGAAATTTTCACTGGTTTTTCCTGTTTCATTTTTTCCCAAAAGTCAATAAATTTTTGGTAAGATGACAAGAATTCATCAATTTTTGTGGTCAATAAGACTGGATTTGCTTGTTGTTTTGCAGAGTCCTGCTGAACTTTTGCCAAAAATTCAGTTTTATTCTTGCTATAAAATTCAGCAAGTTCTTTCAAATCCTGATTAAATTTGCTATAATTAAAGTAAAAAATTCCCACATCAAATTTATTGTTGTCAAAATCAGTTGGAATTGAAAAATAATCTGAGAAAAAGTTGATCAAGTATTCTAAAACGGCGTTTTCCTCAAATTGTTTAATTTTTTCCTGGAAAACTTTTTTTGCATAAAAAAGGAGCGCGATGTCATCGCGATTCATGCTATGAATTTTGCCATTTTCATACCATTCGAAAAAATTTCCGCCTAAAGTATTTCAAAATCGCATTTTTTTTCCTTTAATTTCTAGATTATTGTCCACTTTTTGGTTATAATCCGTTGATTTAATGACGTGATTGTTAGTAATTAGGAGTGCTTGACCGCTTGTTGCATCAAGAATTGTTGCGGTTCCGGTTTTAAATTTAACATTTTTTTGGTAAATTTTGTCATATTTTGATGATTCAATTGGTTCAGCGTAAACACCAATTTTGTCAAGTTTGAAAATTTGATTTCGTGCTTTTACATCAAATATTGTAAACTTTTGGTTTAAAATATTTGATTTTAAAGGCTCTTTTTCTGTAATTAACGAACTAATTTGTGGATAATTAAGGTCATAAACAAGCAGATTGTCATTTTCTTCACCCAAAAATTTTTCGTTACTTTCTTTAGTAACAAAACCATTTTCAGTGTTGAAGTTAAAATTTTCGTACCCAGCAGGAAAAGTGATTTGATTTTGCTTGATTTTTTTCAAGTCCTGTCGGGAAAGTCAAGAAAAATAAGATTCTCTTTGGCCATATTCAGGAATTAAGTCTTCATTTTCTTGATTTAAATCATCATAATATTTTGAAAATTTAAGATATTCGGCAATTTGACTTGCAAGATTTGTGTCTTTTTTAAGGTCTTTTTGCTTGTTTTTAGTAGAATCAATTACTAATTTTAGTCCACTAATTTTGGTTGTGCTTGCAGAAAAAAAATTAACATAACCAAAATAAGCTCCAATTCCAGAAGCAGCTAGGATTACTAATCCCAAAAAAAGATATTTTTTTTTCCTTCTTAACACTTTTTCCCTTTTTGGTTTAAAATAATTTTTATACTAAATTATATTAAAAAAATGTAAAAATAAGTAAATTTAGCCACTTTTTTTACAAGTTTGATGCTAATTTAAGTATAATTTTTATATTATGAGTGTACTGACAATTTCAAAAAACTTTAAATTAACAAACATTGAAAAATTAATAATTCGTTTTATTGAAGCAAAGCCACGAAAATTTATTGAGCAAACAATCAACGAACTCGCAGCTACTTTGTTCATAAGTGTGGGTTCAATTACACAGCTAGTAAAAAAATTAGGTTTCAATAATTTTAAGGAATTAAAGCGTTTTGTAATTGAATGACTACGAATGGACAAAGAAAATAATTTGTACGATGAAAATGACGAAATTGAAAATGTGAACTTACTTTATGCTCATAGTATTGAAAAAACGATGTCATTGCTGGAAATTAACCAGATAAACCGGATTACCGATGCAATCATTAATGCCAAAAATATTATCACTTTTGGAATTGGCTCTTCACTTATGGCTGCAAGTGAAATGTCAAACAATTTGCGAAATTTGCACCTAAACGCTTTTACTGCCAAGTCAATTTACGATATTGCCGCTTGAGTTAGTCAACCAAATCAAACAGTTGTGCTTGTTTTTTCTACTTTAATGTCTTCAAAAGATTTGATTTTGATGCAAAAATTAGTAAAACAGTTCCAAATTCAAGTAGTTTTTATCACCACAAATACAAAATTAGAAACTGAAGGAAACACGGAAATTATTTATTTTGATACTCTTGAACAGAATAAACGCACATTTTCAGTTGGTGCAAAAATTGCACAATTATTTATCGCTGATTTAATTGCCATGAAGATTCAGTGCAAATTGGATTCTAGTAGAACTGATTTTTACAACGAATTTAATCGAATTTGAAGAAAAAGAAAATAAGCAAAAAATTGCTTATTTTCTACAAAGTTGCTTAATTTTTTCAGAAAAAATTAGCCAAATTAGTTAGTATTATCGATAATTTTTTTAATAGCTTGTAATAGTTTTTCAGTTGAAAAACCAATCCTTTCAAGAATTTTTTCACCAGGGGCAGAAAACCCAAATTGATTTCAACCAAAATTATTTTTTGCATGAATAGCTCAACCAAAAGTTGACGCTAATTCAATTGAAATCGCAAAATTCGGGTCCCAAATTGGTTGATTTTGTCAATTTGAAAGTGAAATTAGATTTAAATCAAGTTTTCCTGCGATTTCAAAAGCAAGACCAAGTTCACTTCCTGTTGCAATCAATGCCCATTTTGAATTTGATTTTCGCACAAAATAAGCACCTTTTTTGAAGCCTCTTTTGCAAGAAGTAACAGTTTTTACATTTTGACGACTCAAAATAATTGCACTTGGATGATCTTTTGAAGTCAATGCCAATTCGTAAGCTGACTGTAGTTCAATTTCATCACCAGGACGGAAAATTGCTAAATTAGGCACTGAACGCAACATTGCAAGTTGTTCAATTGGTTCATGAGTTGGCCCATCTTCACCAACCATTAGTGAATCATGTGTAAAAATATAAGTAACTGGTAATTTCATTATTGCTGAAAGTCGCAAAGCCGGTTTCAAATAATCCGCAAAAACAAAGAAAGTTGAAACAAATGGTCGTAATACTGAATGAAGTGCAATTCCATTGGCAATTGCTGCCATTGCAAATTCGCGAACACCAAACATTAAATTACGGCCTTGATAATTTTGGTTACTAAAAAAGCCGTCAGCACCTTTTGCTTTTGTTGAAACAGAAAGGTCAGCCGAACCACCAATTCAGTGTGGAATATTTTGGGAAATATAGTCCAAAACCTGGCCGGAAGTTGATCTTGTTGCTTGATTTTTTGCCAAATCAAGATTGATTTGAAAATCAGCATTATCTGCTTTTTCCAAAAACGACTTTAATTCTGATGACATTTTAAAGTCAAGTTTTTTTAATTGGGTTCTTCTTCCTAAAGTTTCTTGATAGTGTTTTTTTACTGTTTCATCAAGATAAAAATCATCATGATTTCAGGCAAGCGATTCACGCAAGGATTCAATATCTTTACCAAGCGGCGCGCCATGGACATCGGATGTCCCAGCTTTTGGCGCACCTTCACCAATTATTGTTTTAATTTCAATAAAACTAGGTTTTCCTGATTCTTTTGCACGGAAAACTGCCTGCGAAATTTTATCAGCATCATTTTCTTGAACTAATTGATAGAAAAATCCTTGTGATTCAACTCTTTTTTGAACATCTTCACTAAAAACAGTCTTCACAGGTGAATCAAGTTGAATGTCATTGCTATCGTATAAAACCACAAAATTTTTCAATTGCAAGTGGCCAACTAGCGAAAAGGTTTCGTAAGAAATTCCCTCTTGTAAGTCACCATCACCACATAAGACATATGTAAAATGATCAATTTCAGGGAACTTTGAATTTAAGTGAGCCTGCGCAAGCGCGATTCCGGCTGCAGTTGCAAGTCCTTGTCCAAGCGGCCCAGTAGTGGCTTCAACGCCAAGTGTATGCCCAAATTCAGGGTGACCTGGAGTTTTGGAATCAAGTTGACGAAAATCTTCAAGATCAGACTTATTAATTATTCCCAAACTGTAGAATAATGAATACAAAAGCGCTGAGCCATGGCCAGCAGAAAGTACAAAACGATCACGATTGATTCATTTTGTATCATTGACATCAAAGTGCATGTGATCTCGGAAAAGTGCGTAAACCATTTTGGCTGCACTTAGAACAACGCCTGGATGTCCTGAATTTGCTTTATTAACAGCAGCAACTCCATGCATTTTCAAAGAATTAATTGCTAGTTGATCAATTTTCATATCCTAATTACCTCGCGAAACGTATTTTCCATCTTCAGTGGAGACGATGATTTTTTCACCTTCTTTAATAAATAGTGGAACATCAATTTCAAAACCAGTTTCAAGAGTTGCACGCTTAGTTGGGTTTGTTGTTGTGTTCCCTTTAACAGCATCAAAGGCTGAAGTTACCTCTAATTCGACTTTTGGTGGAAGTTCAATATCAAGAATTTCATCATTGAATTTCCGCATTTTTACCTTAGAATCAGCAACCAAAAAATTCAACTCTCAAGTAACCCTTGAATTTTCAATAGCTACTTGTTCAAAACTTTGGTCATCCATCAAAACAATATTTGCACCATCATTATACAAAAAGGACATTGAAACTTTTTCAATGTGAGCCTTACTCACCTTTTCTCCTCCGGAAAAGGTTTTAATTGTAATCGCTCCTGAGCGAAGGTTTTTTACTTTTGCTTTAAGATTTGCCTGCCCACGGCCCTGTTTTGAGTGTTGAGCGGTAATTACCACAAAAATATCATTTTCAACTTGAAAAGTAATTCCAGGCCGAAATTCATTGACATTTATCATTGCTCTCCTTCCTTGCATAGCTCAACAAGTAAATACTAACTCAAGCATCAGCAGTCTAAAGATAAATTTGGCTTAAATTATAGCATAAAAGTTGTTTTTCGTGAAATTTTTTAGGCTGCAAAAAATTTTTGTTTTTGATAAAAATTGCTATAATTATTTGATTCGTTTTTATTCTTCTATATTTTTATTCTTCTATATTAGTTGCATTAGCTGCTTGTTGTTCTTAAAAAAAGAATATTAAAAGGGGGTTGAACATTGAAAAACTCCAGAAAACCAGTATTTTCTAATGCCTTCAAGCTTTTATTCGGCATCACAACTCTTGCTGCGACCGCAGTTACTGCAGCAGCAATTTCTTTGAAAAACAGGCGTAATTTGCAAAAAAACAGTACAATTGTTAATTATTCAATTGCGGAAAATCAACCAATTTTGAAAGAAATTAACTATTTGGCGCTTGGTGATTCAATTTCTGCTGGCTTCAATTGAGATTATAGTTTTGATTTTCGCGGTTTTCTTGATGATAATTCTCAAGTCAAAGGCCTTTCTTATCCTGCATTTTTTGCAGATTTTGTGCAAAAAATTAAGCCTGGAGCTTTAAAATCCTTTGATAATTTGGCGCTTTCTTGAACAACAATTGCCGATTGACTTTATTTGCTTGAACCCACAAATCCGCAGTTCAAAAATTTTAGCAAAGGGCACTTAAATTTTAGTCATCAACTTGATAAATTGACAAATTCACCCTATGGAAAGCAAATTAGCGAGGTTTTCGGGGATTTTTCCGGTGAAAATTTTCCACTCTTGCGTGCAAAAATTGCCAAAGCAAACTTGCTAACAATTTCGCTGGGCGCAAATGACTTGATGTCAGCTTTGGATTTTGGCGCACTTTTTTTACCAGGGCAAAATATTGCCACAAAAAATGAGGCTAAATTTCAATTTTTGCAAAAAATTGAAACTGCTTTTTTGCAAATTGAACGCAATTTGCAAACTTTAGTTACAAAAATTCGTCAAATTAACAAAAATTTGAAAATTGTTTTCCTTGGTTACAATACTTTGTCTTCAATTTCGATCAAATTTTTGGAAAAAATGTTTGAAAATGAACTTGGTTTGGAGGAAAATTATGCCGGTTCACTAATCAAAAGGCTTAACAAATTGCTTCAAAGGCTAGCAAAAAACGGCAAATTCAATTTTGTCGACCTTTTTAACGATAAACTTTGACAAGAAAAATCAAATAATTTTGCAAAAAACGAGTTTGACATTCATCCTTCGCCAAAAGGTTACAAAAAAATGGCGCAAGATCTAATTTTTAAACTTGCACTTAAGAAAAATCCTGACTTTGAAAGTGAAATTTCCGAAAAACTTACCTGAAATAAGGAATATTTGCAAAAAGATGAGAATTCTTATCAGCGAATTTTGGACCTTGGCACAAACGAGGAAATTTTAAAAAAGCTCACGATCAATGACTCAATTTCTGATTTTGTGTCGCAAGATTCAGAAATTGAAAAAATTAGCATTGCCGGAATTTCGCCAAATTCCGGACCACAAGTCGCGATTTTGGCCGCGGTTGGTGATGGTGTTAATTTTGGCGTGATTTTACAACGTTTTTTGCAATCAAATTCACAAATTAAGTCTCATTTTGCTGACTTATTAGGTGATTTTTTTGCAAAACTTGGAAAAAATAATACTTCCTTTTTTCAAGTTTTGCAAAAAATTCTTCAAAGTAATTTTTTCCTTGATATTATCGAAAAATTGCAAAATTATATCAAAGATGTTGTAACTAAAGAGGAATGAAAAAAGGCAACTTTTTCTAGTTTAATTAATTTTATTTTTAGTAATTTTAACGAAAAAAACTTGGTTTCACTTTTCAAGGAAACCATAAATTCTGATTTTGTTAGCCAAAATCAGATCAAAATTAAGGAACTAATTTTTGCTGCTATTTTTGGCGAAAATTCAATTCAGAACCTTTTGATCAATGAATTTATCAAAATTTCGCCTGAATATCAGGATGATTTGAAGGTTATTTTCAAATTTGACTCGGTGCGACAGCTTTTTACAAAAGTAATTAATGAATTTATAATTAACTCAGCGGATTATTTGCCTGCTAAAAGCTTTCAGGACATTATCAGAATTTTTCTTTCAAACTCCGAAAATTACCAAAATATTGTCAAATTTGCCAAGGATTTTAGTTCAGAAACACTTAAGCATCCTGAATCAGTACAACTTTTGGTCAAAATTATCAATCAATATTTTAGTTTTGGCATCAAGAAAGAGGAACAAAAAGTGATTGGCAATCTATTTTTGTCAATTGGTGACATTGTGATTCGCACTGAAACTTGGAATAAATTAACTAAAAATGTTGCCGAAAATTTCCTAAATGCAATCAAAAAAACTGACTTTAGCACAACAACTGAAAAGGTTTCTGAAATTTTTACAAAAAAAATCGAGGAATCCTACACTGATTTTTTCAAGAAACCTAGTCATATTTTGACACTTTTGCAAGAAATTTTGCGCTTTGATTTAAACAAAAATCAAATTAATTCAATTAAAAATTTAGCCAAAAAATTTTATCCTCTGGTTGCAAAAATCAGACTCGACGATTTTATCAGTCCAACCAAACCTAATTACGGTAGTTTTTTGATATTTTTTGACTCGATCAAAGATTTTTTGAGTACTAATTCCTTTCGTGTTCTTGATGATTTGGTCATGGCTGCAATTGAAGATTTTTTGGTTGAAAACAAGCATTTGTACCAACAAGTTGACTCATTAAATCGCTTTGGTTTCAACTTCGCAGCTAATAATTTAGCAAAATTAAGGGAAAAAGTTTATGATTTTTTGGCAAAAAACGTCAAATCAGAAAAATTTTTAGAATCAATCTCTAATTCGTTTGGTAAGTTACTTGATTCACATGGTCTAAGTCAACAATCAATTGATACTTTTGTCAAACTTATAAAGTTAATTTTTCAAGATTTTGTTAAAAAATATGAAGTTCAAAAAGGAAAACAGACAGTTTTTTCTGGTAATCTAATTTTTGACTTTGTTGAATCGGTGATTAAAAATTTTGCTAGATTTACCAAGGAAAATTCTGAAAAATACAATCAGCTAAAAAGTAAACTTGAAGCTGCTAAAAAAGCAAAAAATCAAACTGAAATTGATGCAATTTCTACAGAAATTGCTACAGTTGATGCAGAACTTAATCTTAGTAATTTTTTAAATTTTTTTCTTGAAAACTTCCTTACCACAAAGCAAATTTTTGAATTAATGAGAGGTTTAGCTGATCTTAAGATTGAACCAATAATTAACATCAACGATCTTGTTTTGTTTTTTAAAGAATTGTTAGGTAAGGATTTTTTAGAAAAACAATTAGTGAACAAACTGGCAGAAAGTACTATTTTTGGACAAGAAAAAGTTAAAAATTCACTTTTTCGCCTTCTTGAAAATTTTTTTGAATCAAGTGTTGTTGAAGAATTATTGGCAAAGTTTATCAACTATATTTTTGACAAGAAAAACTTTGAAAAAGCAACTGATTTTACCACCTTTGGAAATAATTTTCTTAATGAAAACAAGGTTTTAATTGAGAAAATTTTCAGTCTTTTTCTTGGTGATTCAGCCACTTGAACATCTTTAAAAGATTTTTTGCTTAATTTGCTTGAGGCAAGCAAGATTAATTTAGATGAAAATAACAAAGACACAATTTTAGGTCTAATTCGTGATCTTTTTTCAAAACTACATGATTCAGCACTTGACAAAACTGACAGTGAAAAAGTCAAACCACCTTTGATTATGCAATCAGTTTTGAAAATCGTTACTGATTCAATTTCGCCAAATTCAACCTCAAAAAAATCAATTTACGAAATTCTCATTGACAGTTTAAGCGTTGATATTGCAAACTTTTATTATAAAAAAGATAACCAAAATCCTTCTAAAAACAACGTTTCCAGTGAAAAAATTGGCAAACTTTTTGTAGCGCTTGCCAAAACTGAGGCAATCAGAACACAAATTAAAAACGGTTTGTCAGGAATTCCACAGCAATATTCAGAAAGTATTAGTCAAATCATTGATGCCTTCTTAGAAAATCCTGCTCTAGAAAAATTAGTTAATGCTTATTTTTCTTTGCTTGCAAAAGCAAAAATTGACAAGGCAGTTGACAGTTTGTCATTAATTAAAACACTTTTTAAAAGACAATATTTTACAAAAATTATTGGTGAATTTATTATTGAATTAGAAAAAACCCCTAAATTAGCGGAAAATTTTGCCAATTTATTTGGTAAAATTTTCAATGCAAATTTCAGTAAAGCTGAATTTAAACCATTATTTTCAATTGTCAAAGAAATAATTTCCAATAATCTTGAAAATTTTTATAATAAAAATGAAGAGGACAACGTAGCAATTTCCCCAGTTACTGTTTTAGTGAGTGAAATTGGCTCTGAATCTGAAAAAAAGCTGCCAATTTACAAGAAGGAAAATGCTCTAATTAGTAAATTTGTAGAAATTATTGGTAAGTTGATTGATTCGGATTTTCAAATTGAGTCCATTAGTAAAATTTTGGAAACTGAGATTGGAAAGGAAGAATTTATTGTCTCACTTTTCAAGCAGGTTGGTCTTGTTTTTAATAAACTTGATCAACAAAACAAGGAATCATTATGAACATTAATTGACAAAATTTTTAAATCTAACTTTTTAATCACAAAAATTAAACAATTAGATTTCAGCAAAATTAGTGAATTTTCACTTTTTAAAAGTCTTACTAATGAAGAAAAAGAAAAAATTAATTTACAATTAAAAGATTTACTTGCAAAATTTTTGACTCTTCCAGTTAATAAGCTTTTGATTTTTCGTTTTTTTGAATCAATTAACAAAAATAGTGAAAAATTTAAGGATGTTAATACTTTTTCTGGAATTTTCAAAACATTTTTGGAAGCTAATCATCAACAGGATCAAGAAAAAAGTAAGACTGAAGTCGTCAGCAAGAGTAATAATGATTTTGTTAAATCATATTTATGATATTTGCTTAATTTTTTAGCAAAAAATGAAGATTTTAGTAAAATAATTGTAAAAGTAATCGCAAATTTCTTAAAATTAGACTTGAATTTTAAGAGTGATAAAATTACTAATCCAACTGCAATAATTACGAAATTTTTACAAGAATTTATTGGCCTTGGTTTTGAAAATGAATTAATTTCCAAGGTTTTGGATCAAGTTGTTGAAGGGATTAAAACTGCTAATTTTAAGAGCAACTTTTTTAGTGAAATTTTTTCTAAAATTGATTTTGAAAAGATTCTCAATCTTGATCTTGTTATTAAATTAGAAACCAAAATTGACATAGTTTCTTCGTCAGAAAATCAGCAAAATGAACAAGAATTAACTGTTGATTCCCGCGATATCCCCATTCCAAGTAATAAAAAAATTTCTGTTGACAGTTTTGTTGATTTTTTTGATTTGATTTTCCTTGCATCACCAAAATGAGATAGTAAAAATGAAACTAAAATGTCACCGGTAATTCAAAAATTAAACCACATTGAATACACTGGAATTCAATTCATTGACCTTTTTAAATCAAGAAAAACTGATCCACAACTAGAAGCAATTACAAAAATATTTCACAAAATTTATCAATCAGAATCTTCTAATAAAATTGATAAAAACAATTTCAAAAACAGTGCAAAAGGACGAACATTGTACCGTTTAGTGCTAATTTTATTATTTTATGCCTATGAATCTCGGATTAAGGATGCCAATTATTTTATAAGAACTTGAGGATTTTATGGTGGAGCAGCCTCTTCATCAACTGCATCTGAGGTAATTAGAGCAGCATTGAAAAACGGCAGTCAAAATTCAACAACTAATGTAAGCACTGACAGTGGATATACAAAATTAATTGATGATTTAATTGGTGACCCTGTTAAATCAAAAGGTTGATTTAGTAACACATATTACAAAGAAAACGATGTTAAATTAACAGATATGATAACCATGATTTACTATAATAAAGAATCTAATAGATTCCAAAAAGACACAGCACAACCAACTTTAAGAGACCAAATTTTTGAACAAATTCATGATGGAACTTATCCAGCGCAAAGTGATAACCCAAAGAATAATAAATAGATATAGCTAAATCAGTATAAAAAAATTAGACAATTATTTTTATCCAATGATTTTCGAGATAAATTCTTTTTATTTTTCACTTTTAAAAATTTTGAAAATTTATTCCATATAGAAACTTGTGCTTGTATATGGAATAAATTTGATAAATTAGTAAATTAATTTACTTTTTTAATTTAGATAGTCAAGTTTCTTTTTATCCAGAAAAACTTGACTAATTTGGCCAGAAATCACAACTTTATCATCTTGATAAACAACAACCTGTTGGCCGGGGGTCACCGCAGGAAAATTTTGGTAATTGACTCAAAAGGAATTTTTGTTAATGATTTCGATTTTGACTTCAATTGATTCTTGACGATAGCGAAACTTAGCTTTTAGCGGTTTATTGGCAAAATTTTTTGCCAATAAATTAGCATTAATCGCCAAAAGTCTATTTGATTCTAGTCATTTTGGTTTACTTGCAGGGCTAACATACAAAATTTTTTTTTGAATGTCATGCCCAACAACAAAAAAAGGTTCTTTCATTCCGTTTAGACCAAAACCCTTGCGCTGTCCGATTGTAAAATACATAATCCCAATGTGATCGCCCAAAATTTCGTTGGTGTTAATGTCAACAATTTTCCCAGGTTGTGCGGGAATGTAATTTTGTAAAAAGTCGGTGAATTTGCGTTTACCAATAAAGCAAATTCCAGTAGAATCGCGCTTTTTAGCGTTAATCAGCCCTAATTTTTCAGCAATTTTTCGCACTTGGGTTTTTTGAAAACTGCCAAGAGGGAAGACTGTTCTAGCAAGTTGCTCTTTTGACAATTGCGCCAAAAAATAACTTTGATCCTTATTTGAATCATCGCCTGCAAATAAATTTCCGTTCACTGTTTTAGCATAATGTCCCATGGCAATAAAATCAGCATTGTGAATTTTGCTTGCATAGTCAAGAAAATGCTTGAATTTAATGTGCTTGTTGCATAAAATATCAGGATTTGGTGTTAAACCTGCCTGATATTTTTCAATTAGATCAAGAAAAACTTCATTTCAATATTCGTTGATAAAATCAACCCGAAAAATCGGGATTTTAAGTTGTTTTGCAACCGCCTTTGCATCATTTCAGTCCGCTTCTTGTGGGCAAATTGTCTGATTATCAGTCGATTTTTGCCCCAAGAAATCATTATTTAGTGTTGAATCTCAATTTCGCATGAAAACAGCAATGACTTCATGTCCTGCTTTTTTCAGTAAATATGCAGCAACTGCTGAATCAACACCGCCTGAAAGGCCAACTACAATTTTTGCCATTTTTTTCTCCAAATTAACACAAAAATTAAGTTATTTATTTGTTTTGTTGACTCAAAAAAAGGCTTTAAAGCGCCTAATCAGCGATTTAATTTCGCCAATTAGGCGCCATTCAGTTGACCTAATTCCAAAAACATTAATATAAAAAAGCGAAATTCAATATGGAAGAACAATAACAGAAAAGACCATTAGCAAATTTAGCAAAATAACAATTGTATAACTACCGCCTGAATAAAAAAAAGGGTGTAAAAAATTCAAAAATGGATAAATTGTCAATCCTGTGTAAAAATAAATCACATTTTCTTCCTGACTTTTTTGGTTGTCAATAAATTCAGTGGTAACTCATTGTCTAATTGTAAAAAAGTATAAAAATAAACAAAAAAGGTAATAAATTATTAAATAAATTACAGCTATGCTGAGTCCAAATTTTGTTAAAGCAAATTCTTTTCGGAACCAAAAAAGAACAATAATTGCAAGAACTGGGTGCAAAAGATGCACTGTTGAAGTTGTTAGTAAAACTATGAAACTCATGTCAAGATTTCAAGCAATTATTGATCAAAAAACAAGCAAAACAATTGTTAAAATTACAGTTAAAGCAAACAGAAGCTGAAATTTCCTGCTTGTTGGGTTAAAAATAAAACTTAGCAAAACAAAGCCATAAAGTAAATTTGATTGGTAAGTCAAGTAAAAAAAAGCACTAAAATTTTCAAAATAATTTGAAAAACTAATAAAGTAAAATTTGTCAACAACAAATTCACGGCGGTTTTTAATCATTGAGTAACCAATCATCGATATTGTGATTGCAAGGATGATTAGCGCAAAAATTAGCGCGGTTTTCCGTGGTTTTTTTCAAGCCGAAAAGTGTTCTAGTTTATTTGATAAAAAAGTGTTATTGTCAATCATAATGTAAACTTATCTAAATTATATAACAAGATGAACTAAAAAAGAAAAATTGTAAATTTTCGCCAAAAAATTAACAAAATTTTCCCAATTTTGTTTGTAAATTTTTTTTGAATTTTTTAGATTCTTCTTTAAAAATTCAAAAAAAATTTACTAATTACCTCTATTTTCTTGTATAATGTTCTCTAAACCGAAAGGGCATTGATGCATAAGGTTGCGATACACAAGATGGAGTTGTTATTGTGGTCGGTTTTTATGCGGAGCCCGTTCAATAATTATGAACAGGAGCAACTCAATCTTTTATTTTTATGCACACATCAATAAGAATTAAGTTAAAATCATTTGACCATCGGCAAATTGATGCAGCAGCCAAAAAAATTGTATTATTGGCTCGTGAACTCAATGTTGACACACGTGGACCAGTTCCACTACCAACTTCAAGGGCCGTTTATACAATTTTGCGGTCAGTTCACGTTAACAAAAAATCACGTGAACAATTTGAAAGCCGCACCCACAAGCGACTCGTTATTTTATATGTAAATCCAACAAATCAGAAAGCAGTATCAGAAAAAATTTCAAGATCACAATTACCTGCTGGGGTCTGATTAGAAATTGAGGTTGTTTAAATGAAAGGAATTTTAGGAAAAAAGGTCGGCATGACACAACTTTTTACCACTGATGGTACTGCAATTCCGGTAACAGTTATTGAAGTACCTAAAAATGTGGTTACAAAAGTTTTAACACTTGAAAAAAACAATTATCAAGCTGTTCAACTTGCTGCTTTTGACAAAAAAAAGTCACAAATTCGTAAACCTGAAATTGGTCACTTTAAAAAATCAGAAACTGAACCTAAAAAATTTGTTCGTGAATTTCGTAATTATGCAAATTTAGAAATGGGGCAAATTATAGATGTTTCAATTTTCAGTCCTGGTGAATTTGTTGATGTCATTGGCACTTCAAAAGGTAAAGGATTTGCAGGGACAATTAAGCGCTACAATCAGGCAATTGGTCCAAGATCTCATGGTGGCGGGGGTGGTTCAAAACCAATTCGCCAAACCGGATCACTTGGTGATATTTCCGGAAATAAAGTTGTTAAAGGAATGACAATGCCAGGTCACTTGGGTCATTCTCGTGTTACCAAACAGTCACTTGAAGTTATCAAAGTAGACAAGGAAAATGGCTTGATTGTTGTTAAAGGTTCAGTTCCAGGTCCTAAAAAATCATTTTTAATGATTAAATCTGCTGTTAAAAAACAAGTTGCAAAAAATCCAGTAAATCTTTTTGAAATTCAAAATAATCTTGTGGAGGCAAAAAATGAATAAGAAGGTTGTTGAAAATCCACAAATCATGACAGATCAAAATCAAACAGCAGTCAAATTTATCCCAACAGTTCAGCTTCCAGAAGCGCTTTTTGGACTAAAAACCCCCCATTCACAAGCAATTTTTGATTCAATTCTTTCCGAAAGAGCATCACGACGTTTTTCCACACATAAAGTAAAAAATCGTGCTGAAGTTTCTGGAACCGGAAAAAAACCTTGGAAACAAAAAACAACCGGAAAAGCTCGTGCAGGTTCAAAAAGATCGCCTATTTTTGTTGGTGGTGGTCGTGCTTTTGGACCAACAACAGCACGAAATTACCAATTGAAAGTCAACAAAAAAGTGAAAAAATTGGCTTTTGTTTCTGCGCTTTCCCAGCTTGCAAATCATCAACAAGTTTTAGTTAGTGATTTTGCAATGACAAAAGTTTCTACAAAAACTTTGGTAAACCAGTTAAAATCACTGGAAATTGCTCACTTGCGCCGAATTTTAATTGCTTCAACTGATCAAAATTTATTTTTATCAGCAAGAAATTTACCGAATGTTGAACTTCTAAAACCAACTTCGTTGACAGTTGAGTCATTAATTAAGGCTGATTTGCTGGTTATTTCAGAAAAAGATCTAAAAGTTCTTGAAGGAAAAATTTAAAATGAGCTCAAATAATATAAATAACATCATTAAGGGGCCAATTTTAACAGAAAAATCTTACCAATTGATGTCTGAAAGTGTTTATTCTTTTAAAGTTAGCCCCAAAACAAATCGTAGTGAAACCAAAAAAGCAATTGAGTATATCTTTAATGTTAAAGTTGCTAAAGTCAACCTTTTCAATGTACCAAAAAAAGCCAAAAGAGTTGGGAAATCAAAAGGATTTGTGCCAGCTTATAAAAAAGCTTTCGTTAAATTAGCGCCTGGATTTTCAATTAATCTATTTAATGATGAAACTCCAAGCAAAGACCAAGATGATTTGCAAAGCAACAGAAAAGCTGAAATCGAGCAAAAAAAGACTGAATACGAGCAAAAATCAAAAGAAATTTACGAAAAAGTGGCCAAAAAATTTGCTAATTCCAATAAGGAAAATGTTGAATCAACAGAAAATCAAGCATCAGATTTTGCAGAAACTGCTTTAAAACCAGCAGCACCCTCTGAAAAAAAACAAGAAACTAAAACTGAATTAGCACAGCCAGAAAAAACAGAAAATTCAGAAAAAGGTAATTAAAATGGCTCTTAAACATTACAAACCAACCACAAATGGTCGTCGTCACATGTCCTCGCTTGATTACAATGCCAATTTGACAACAAACAAACCAGAAAAATCACTTTTGGTTTTACTTAAAAAACATTCAGGCCGTAATGCTCAAGGGAAAATCACTGTTCGTCACCAAGGTGGAAGAAATAAAAGAAAATATCGTCTTATTGATTTCAAAAGAAATAAGGATAATGTTCCTGGAACAATTAAGTCAATTGAATACGACCCAAATCGTTCTGCAAACATTGCTCTTGTTGCTTATTTAGATGGTGAAAAACGCTATATTTTAGCGCCAAAAAATTTAAAAGTTGGTCAAAAAATCACTTCTGGTCCTGAAGCTGATATTCTAGTTGGTAATTCGCTTCCACTTGCTAATATTCCTGAAGGAACTTTTGTGCATAACGTTGAATTATATCCTGGTGCTGGAGGTCAATTAATTCGTTCTGCTGGAAGTTGAGCACAAATTCAAGGTCGTGATGAAAACGGAAAATATGTGATCATCAAACTAAAATCAGGAGAATATCGCCGTATTTTAGCAACTTGCCGTGCGACTGTTGGTATTGTTGGCAATGAGGAAAATTCACTTGTTAATATCGGGAAAGCCGGTCGAAATCGCCATAAGGGAATCAGACCAACTGTGCGTGGATCAGCAATGAATCCAAATGATCACCCTCATGGTGGTGGAGAAGGAAAACAACCAATTGGACGTAAATCTCCTCTGACTCCTTGGGGTAAAAAAGCCTTGGGAATCAAAACCCGTAATCCGAAAAAACCATCAACAAAATTGATTATCCGAAGTCGAAAGGAATCTAAAAAATAATGGCTCGTTCACTCAAAAAAGGTCCATTTGCTGATGATCATCTCCTTAAAAAAGTCGATGATGCAATTGCAAACAAATCTCGTAAACCAATTAAAACATGATCACGACGTTCAACTATTTTTCCCCAGTTCGTTGGTCTTACTTTTCTTGTTCATAATGGCAAAATTTTCAATGAAGTTTTTGTTACTGATGACATGGTTGGCCACAAATTAGGTGAATTTTCACCTACAAGAACTTATCATGGACATGGCAAAGATAAAGCCAAAAAGAAATAGAAAAGTAAAGGAAACTCAATGAATTTAAAAAGTAATAATTTTGCAGTTGCATCCTTGAAAACACAGCGGATTTCTGCTTCAAAAGCTCGTTTAGTTGCTGTTTTATTAAAAGGAAAAAAAGTTTCTGAAGCCCTTGGTTTGCTTGCAAATGTGTCCAAAAAAGCTGCGCCAATTTTTACAAAATTGATTAATTCTGCAGTAGCAAATGCCATTAATAATCATGGTCTTTCCCAACCAGATTTAGTAATTTTTGCTGCAATTGTCAACGAAGGCCCAACTTTAAAACGATTTCGTCCACGTGCCAAAGGTGCAGCAAGTCAAATTTTAAAACGCACTTCACATTTTAAAGTTGTTCTAGTTGACAATAGTCGTCTTCAGGAAGAAACTACAATTGCTCCAAATCAAATTCCATTTGTTGCGCCAACGCAACCTGATTCTCCAAAGTTAGAAACTACTATTCAGGAAAACGAAGTTGTAATAAACGAATCACAAGTAGAAAATAATGTCAAATCAACCAAAGAACCTTCAGAAGAAGTTGAAACTAACAAGAAAAAGGCGGTGAAATAATGGGACAAAAGGTTAATCCAAATGGATTTCGTTTTGGAATCACAAAACCTCATAATGCAATTTGATATGCAGGCAAAGACAAATTCGCTACTAATTTATTAGAAGATGTAAAAATTCACCGTTTTTTTGAAAAATTTACTCGTGAATACCAAATTGCTAACACTGTAATTCGGCGTGATCGTCACAATGCAATTACAGTGCTTGTTTACACTGCCAAAATGGGTGTTTTTGTTGGCAATCAAGGTGAAAATCTTAAAAAAATTATTGAAAAATTAAAAAAAACCTTGAAAAACCGTCAAATTGTAATTAATGTTGATGCTATTGAAATCAAAAATCCAGAATTAAATGCAAAATTAATGGCCGAAGCAATTGCTCAAAAATTAGAACAACGTGCTTCCTACCGAATTGCCCAAAAATTTGCAATTCGAACCGCCCTAAAAGCGGGCGCAAAAGGGGTGAAAACTCTTGTTTCAGGTCGCCTTAATGGTGTTGAAATGGCCCGTTCTGAAGGTTATGCCGAAGGTGAAATGAAATTGCATACTTTACGTCAAAATGTTGAATATGCAACTGCAATTGCCAAAACTACTTACGGGATTTTGGGAGTAAAAGTCTGAGTTTCCCTTGGTGAAATTCGCCAAAAATTTGATATTGAAACAATTGTACGGAATGATAAAAGGAGATAAAAATGCTACAGCCAAAAAAAACTAAACACCGCAAAACTTTCCGTCTTTATCATGACAAACGTGCTGCTTTTTCAGGAAATTCACTTGCCTTTGGTGATTATGGCCTCCAAGCAGTTGGTTCTGCCTGAGTTTCAGCTGCACAAATTGAGGCAGCAAGGATTGCAATCACAAGACGAATGGGTCGTGAAGGTCAAGTTATAATCCGGATTTTCCCTCATTTGTCGTTAACTTCAAAACCAATCGGAGTTAGAATGGGATCAGGAAAGGGTTCAATTGATCGTTGGGTCGCTGTTGTCAAAAAGAATACAATGCTTTTTGAAATCAAGGGTGTAAAAGATGATGTTGCCCGTGACGCCTTACGACTTGGCGGTCACAAATTGCCTTTAAAATGGAAAATTGTTGATACAGAACAGGGGAATCATGGAATTTAAAGAACTCTTGAAAAAAACGCCAACAGAATTAAACTCACTACTCCTTGAATATCGTTCTGAATTGTTTATTTTGCGTTTTAAAAATCAATCCTCAAATTTGGATCAAACACACAAAATTGCTAAATTACGCAAAATAATTGCACGAATTTTGACAATTATGAACCAACAAAAATTACTTGAAAATCCAAAGCCAAAAAAAGTTAAATGTAAGAAGACCAGAAAATTAGTGAATACTGCACCAACTTCACTCAAAGCTCATTTCAAAAACCACATTAAACCACTTTTAAAAGCAAAACCACAATTTAAATCAGTCCAAAAAGTTGAAAGGCAACTTGAAAATGAATAGTTTTGAAAATAAAAAACCAGTTCGTAATTTGCGAAAAACACTACAAGGAAAAGTAATTAGAATTTTTCCTAAAACAATCACAGTTGCTGTTGAAACCGCTTATAAACACAAAATTTATGCTAAGCGTTTTCGAAAAACGAAAAAATTTGCAACTCATGACCAAAATGGAGTTGCAAATGTTGGTGACTTTGTAAAAATTGCCGAATGTCGCCCAATTTCAAAAACAAAACACTTTCGTTTAGTTGAAGTATTGCAAAAAAAAGGAGAAAACTAAGATGGTTCAAGAACTTTCTCGTCTTAATGTCGCTGATAACACTGGCGCAAAAGTTGTCGGTGTAATTCGTAATTTAGGTGGTTCGGTAAAAAAAACAGCAAATATTGGCGACATTGTTGTTGTTTCAGTTAAAAAAGCAATTCCAAATGGCTTGCTCAAAGAAGGGCAAGTTGTCAAAGGCTTAATTGTTCGTTCAACTTATGGACTAAGACGCCCAAATGGCTCACATATCAAATTTGATGACAATGCTGTTGTGATCATCAAAGAAGATGGAACTCCGCGAGGAACCCGTGTTTTTGGACCAATTGCCCGGGAAATTCGTGAAAAAGGCTACTTAAAAATTGCTTCTTTGGCGCAGGAGGTAATCTAAAAATGCAAAAGATTCGTAAAAATGATTCAGTTTTAGTTCTTTCAGGTGATGACAAGGGCAAAGTTGCCCCAGTTTTACAAGTTTTTAATTCAAAAAAAATGGCAATTGTCAAAGGTGTTAATATCCAAACAAAACATCGTAAACCTTCAAATCGTAACACAAAAGGCGAAATTGCCAACTTTGAAGCCCCAATCTATTTGTCAAAATTAGCTCTTGTTGCTAAAAAGCAAACAAAAGATAAACCAGCACAACCAACTCGTGTAGGTTTTAAAATTGAAAATGGTAAAAAAATTCGTTTTGCTAAAAAAACAGGAAAGGAGATCTAAAAATGCCAGAAAACATGACAGAATTAGAAAAACGTTATCGTGAAAAAGTTTTTGGTGAACTTAAATCTCATTTTGGCTTCAAATCTCCAGCTCAAGTCCCAAAAATTACTAAAGTTGTTATTAATATGACAGCTGGTCAGGCTTCAAATGCAAAAGCTGTTGAAGCAGTTCTTGAAGATCTTACCCGAATTACAGGTCAAAAACCTTACCGAACTGTGGCCAAAAAATCACTCGCTACTTGAAAATTGCGTCAAGGAATGCCAATGGGTGGAAAAGTTACTTTGCGTCGCCAACAAATGTGAAATTTTCTGACAAAATTACTTAATGTTGCAATTCCTCGGATTCGTGATTTCCGTGGTTTATCACCAAAATCATTTGATAAAGATGGTAATTTTGCTTTGGGAATCAAAGAAATTATTGTTTTCCCTGAAGTAAATTTTGATAAAATTACCAAAATTCGTGGCCTTGATGTTATTATTGTTACTAGTGCTAAAAATGACCAAGAAGCACTTAAATTACTTGAACTTCTTGGCTTTCCATTTGCCAAAAAAGCCTAATTGGTTTTTTGGCAAATGTCATTAATATAATTTATATTTATTAAATAATTATAATGTTTCAAAAAGGATAAATTTATGGCAAAAATGTCTTGAAAAGTTAAAGCAAATCGCCCACCTAAATTTAAGGTGCGGGCATACACGCGCTGCCAATTATGTGGTCGTTCACATTCTGTTTTACGAAAGTTCAAAATTTGTCGGATTTGCTTCCGCACACTAGCACACCAAGGGCGAATCCCTGGAATTAAGAAAGCGAGCTGGTAAAAATTATGGCATTTATTACAGATCCAATTGCAGATATGCTTACACGAATTCGTAATGCAACAAGTCGCAAGCACAAACAGGCAACTGTGCAGCATTCAATGTTAAAACAAAAAATTTTGGAAATCATCAAAGAAGCTGGATATATCAAAGACTTTAAAGTTGAAGGTGACTTGAAAAAAAATATTATCATTGACCTTAAATATAAAGGAAATGTTTCAGTTATTTCCAAATTAGTTCGTGTTTCCAAACCCTCCTTGCGAGTTTATACACCTGCAGAAAAAATCCCTCTTGTTCAATCTGGCTTTGGAATCGCAATTTTATCAACTTCAAAAGGTCTTCTAACTGATGCACAAGCAAGAAAGGAAAATGTAGGCGGTGAAATCATTGCTTACATTTGGTAAAAAAATATGTCTCGTGTCGGAAATCGTCTTTTACTAATTCCAAGTCAAGTTCTTGTGGAAATTTTTGGTTCAAAAGTGAAAATTTCTGGG
Organism: Mycoplasma sp. 'Moose RK'; assembly: GCF_015708155.1. GTDB lineage: Bacteria > Bacillota_I > Bacilli_A > Mycoplasmatales > Metamycoplasmataceae > Mesomycoplasma. The sequence continues at coordinate 491,810 of NZ_JADDYD010000001.1, read as the reverse complement.
CCACTTGGTGTTCTTGAACGTCAATTTTCTTCAGAAATTGTTATCACTCAAGAAGATGCAAATTTAAAAACTGTTCGGAAATCAGAATTAAAAACTGTCAAGCAACTTCATGGAACCACAAATTCACATTTGTCAGCAATGCTAATTGGTGTTTCTAAAGGTTTTGAAAAAGAATTGAAAATCAAAGGTGTTGGATACAAAGTAACACTAAAAGGAAATTTAATTGAACTTTTAGTGGGTTATTCACATCCTGTTGAACTAAAAGTGCCTTCAGGATTGCAAGTTCTTGTCCCAAATGCAACTACAATTCAAATTAAAGGGATTGACAAACAACAAGTTGGTCAATTTGCGGCTCAAATTCGTCAAGTTCGCAAACCAAATCCTTATTCTGGAAAAGGAATTTCTTATTCTGATGAAGTTCTAAGATTAAAAGAAGGGAAAAAAGCTTCTAAATAATGCAAAAATCACGTAATTTACACCGAAAAACTAAGCACCGTCGGATTTTAAGTAAACTTGTTTCAAAAAAAGAGAAAAATTTACACTACCGTATCGGTGTTTACAAATCATTGCGCCATTTTTATGCCTATATTTTTGACCCTTGAAAAAATAAACTTATTTTTTCAGTTTCAACACTTGATAAAAATGACAAATACAGTGGTAATATCGCTGCCGCTGCTGGTTTAGCACCTGATCTTGCTGCTAAAATTGCCGAAAATAATCTAAGTGATCAACAATTTATTTTTGATCGTAGCGGTTATCTTTACCATGGTCGTGTTAAAGCTTTTGCTGAAGCCCTTAGAGCCCAAGGAGTAAAATTTTAAGATGGAAAAACAACAAAAAGAAAGTAACTTTCAAACTGAAGAACAAAAAAAAGTTGCCATTGACAATACTAATTTGCAACCCAATCCAGAAACTCGCCGTCGTCGTCAACAACGGCCACGAAATAATAAGGACAAAAATTTTCGTCCTGAATTTGAAGAACGGGTAATTTCAGTTTCAAGAGTTACAAAAGTTGTCAAAGGTGGACGTCGTTTTTCATTTAGTGCCTTTGCTGTTGTTGGTAATCGTAAGGGTCGTGTTGGTTTTGGACATGGTAAAGCAAACGAAGTTCAAGATTCAATTCGTAAAGCAGTAAAAGATGCTCAAAACCGCATGATTAGTGTGCCAATTCACTTGCGTTCAACAGTGCCACACGAAATTAATGCCAAATATTCAGCATCCAAAATTCTAATTAAACCAGCACCAAAAGGAAAAGGAATTGTTGCTTCCAATACTGTTCGCGCTGTTGTGGAATTAGCTGGTTACACTGATATTTATACAAAAACTTATGGTTCAAGAACAAAAATTAACGTTGTTAGAGCCACATTAAAAGCACTTTTGGGCTTAAGAACAATTAATCAAGTCGCTGAATTACGTGACTTAACACCAAAAGAAGCGCTTGTGCAAAAAAAATAATTAATTTTTTGGTCTTTATTTTTAACAAAGAAATTGTTAAAAATAAAGAATTTTAATTTATAATTATAGATTTTAAAGCAAATTTAGATGAATGGAAAAAAGCATGGCAATTAGACTGGATAATTTAACTTATACCCCGGGATCTCGCCCAGAAAAACATCGCAAAGGTCGTGGACACGCGGCTGGAAAAGGGAAACAAGCTGGGAGGGGACAATCTGGACAAAACAAACGTTCAAAAGTTCGTCTTGGTTTTGAAGGAGGGCAAAATCCTTGGTACCGTCGGGTACCAAAAGTTGGTTTTAATAACTTTAATGCTAAAAAATTCGAAATCCTAAATTTAGGTGATCTTGAAACACGTTATCAAGATGGTGATAACATCAGTCTTGAATCGCTTTATTTAAAAGGTGTTTTGAAAAAGCGCAATTTGCCAGTAAAACTGCTTGCCAATGGCAAATTAACAAAGAAGTTTATTGTAACCGTTAATGCTTTTTCAAAGGCTGCACAGGAAAAAATCGAAAAATTGGGTGGTAAAATCGAGGTTCGCTAGTGGCAAAAATTTTTGGCAAAATTTGGGAAAAAACAGCTTCTGGTTATGTCAGCGCCAAAAAAAAGCTGCATTCAGCCTATAAGGAAAAAGTTTTAACACGAAAAATAGTTTTTACCTTTTTTTTGCTTGTAATTTTTGTTATTTGTGGTACAATAACCATTCCCGGGGTGAGGCTGCTTAATTTCCAATTGGATTCCAACTCATTTTTGGGGATTATCAACACCGTTGGCGGCGGTGGTTTGTTGAACTTTTCGGTTGTTGCTCTTGGAATTAGTCCATTTATTACGGCATCCTTATTGATGTTGATTGCACAGACAAAACTTTTTCCACCAATTCACCGGCTTTCTCAATCAGGGCCGGCTGGTCGGAGAAAAATCAACATTATCACACGTTTTTTGACAATTTTAATTTCACTTGTCCAAGCAATCGTACTAATTCGAACAGTTATTTTGAATCCTGACTTTGGTTTTGTACGTTTGGAAATTAATACGCCAGTTTTTATTTGATTGATAATTCCATTAGTTTTAGTTGCAGGTTCCCTTTTTTCCCTTTTTCTTGCTGAACAAATCACTGACAAAGGTGTGGGAAATGGGACTTCTTTGTTAATTTTTTCAGGAATTATTGTTGCATTACCACGCCGATTTAAACATGCTTTTGAGTATCTTGTTGATTTAAGTTCGCCCTCTTCATTAGTTTCACAAATTTTAAGTTTTATTTTGTATTTAGTTGCTTTTTTATTAGTTTTACTTATTTCCATTTTTGTTTATTTAGCTGAACGAAAAATTCCGATCCAGCAAACTGGTTCAGGAATGTCAAAAAATGTTAAAGAAATTTCTGTTTTACCTTTAAAACTTAATCCAGCTGGGATTATGCCAATTATTTTTTCGTTGATTGTTGTTTCACTACCAACTTTATTCAGTGGTTTTTTGGATCGAAATACATCAGCAACAAGAAACTGAATTGATCATAATTTACAAGTTCACCAGCCAATTGGGCTCACAATTTTTATTGTTTTTAACATTTTTTTTAGCATCATAATGTCATTGCAACAGTCTCGCGTGGACAAAATTTCCCAGGATTTTGCCAAAAATTCAACCTTTATTCCCGGAATCCGTCCAGGTGAACAAACTGAAGATTATTTAATTGGTGTTGTGCTTCGTCTTTCAATTTTTAGCGCCTTTTATTTAACAGCTCTTGGAATTCTTCAACCCCTTGAACTAATTTTTGGGCTCCCTTCAGCAATCACTTTTTCAGGAACATCTGTAATTATTTTAGCAACAACAACAATGGAAACGCTTTCACAAGTCAAAGCTCGCCATGATGCGCAAAAAGTTTTAAAACAACAACGAAAAATTCGTAAAAATTATGCAAATAATCCTTCTTCTAGTTCAAATAAAGATCTTTTGTGGTAAGAGTTAGTTTGTTTTTCTCTAGTTTTTAAATAAAAAAAGGACAATTTTCAAAATGACAAGTTCAAAAAAAATTCTTTTTATTGGTGCACCTGGTTCTGGAAAAGGAACGCTTTCAAAGATTCTTGCCACAAAACACAACCTCATTCATATTTCAACTGGTGAACTTTTTCGTAAAAAAATTGAATTAGACTCTGAATTTGCCCAAAAAATTCAACATTTTGTTGCCAAAGGCGATTATGTCCCTGATGAAATTACCAATCAACTTGTTTTTGATTTTATCCAGAAAATCCCTGCAAATCAAGGTTTTATTTTAGATGGTTACCCACGAACATTTGCTCAGCTCAATTTTTTGGTTGAAAACAAAATTGATCTTGATCTTGTTTTTTATTTAAATGTTGAAAATGAAACAATTTTAACTCGTCTTTCACAACGTGTTTTTTGCCAAAAGTGTCAAAAATCTTACCATTTAGTTTCAGCAAAACCAAAAATAAATGGTAAGTGTGATCTTGATGGCGCAACTTTAATGAATCGCAGTGATGATCAACCTGAAGTTGTGAAAGTGCGAATTGAAAAGTTTGCTAAATCAGCAAAACCAATTGAAGAATATTTTCAGCAACAAGGGAAAATCCATTATCTTGTTGCTGAAAAGCAACCAGAAGAATTGATTGCTGAGATTGAAAAATGGCTTTAATCAAAACTGATTTTGAAGTTAGCCAACTCAAAATTGCTGGCAAACTCCTGGCAGAAGTCAAACAAAAAGTTTATGACTTTGTAAGACCAGGTGTCTCTCTAAAAGAACTTGATGCCATCGCTTTTCGAGAGATTAATGCCAAAAATGCACAGCCTGCATTTTTGAATTACCACGGTTTTCCTGCTACAATTTGCACAAGCGTCAACCAAACGCTAATTCACGGAATTCCAAGTGACTATGTACTTCAAAAAGATGATTTAGTCTCAATTGATCTTGGACTTTCCTACAATGGTTTTTTCGCTGATACAGCTTTTTCAAAATCATTGGGCGAAAATAGTGAAAACGAAAAATTAATTAGTTGCGCCAAAGAAGCATTTTTTGCTGGTTTTAATGCAATTAAACCTGGAGCAACCACTGGGGACATTGGTTTTGCCATTGAAAAAGTGGTAAAATCCTATGGTTTCTACACTCCTCGTGAGTTTTGTGGCCACGGAATTGGCCGAAAGCTCCATGAGGATCCAAATATTTTTAACACTGGAAAACCAAGAAAAGGGCTAAAATTAGCTAATAACATGGTAATTTGCATTGAACCAATGATTCTTCAAACTTCTCCAGAAATTAAAATTTTAAAAGATAATTGAAGCGTGGTTGCTAAAGATGGTAAAAAAACCGCCCATTATGAACAAACAATCCTGATTCAAAATGGAAAAGGGGTAATTCTTACAGAAATGGATCAAAATTAGAATGGAAAATTCACAAAAGGAAACAAAATTATTATTTCAGGGCAAAGTTACCCAAGTTTTTAATTCCCAAGAATATGAGGTAACACTCGAAAATGGTGTAAAATTAAACTGTCATGTTGCTGGAAAAATGAAATTACACCATATTAAAATTATTCTAGGCGACACTGTTCGGGTAGAAATGTCACCTTATGATTTGACAAAAGGGCGAATTGTTTACCGTTTTAAGTAATTTTCCCCCAATTTTCAATAATTTTTTTCAAAGGAACTCAAAAATGAAAGTCCGCGCAAGTATCAAAAAAATCTGCAAAGATTGTAAAATCATCAAGCGTCGCTCAATCAACCGCGTAATTTGTATTCTCAAAAAACACAAGCAACGCCAGGGCTAAATGTTTCAATAAGATTTTTTTTGATCCCATTTTAGGTTATTTTTTTTCCAAAAAATCAGAAAACTTATTAAAAAAAGGAGTATAATCGATTAGATATTTTCAAATATGGCACGAATCCTCAATATTGAAATCCCCAATCATAAACGAGTTGTAATTGCACTTACAAGCATTTATGGCATTGGTAAATCACTGGCTGGCGAAATTATTGCTAAAACCGCTAAAGTCCAGGAAGAAAAATACGGCACTAAATTTCCCTTAATTAATGAAGACACCAAAGTTAGTCAAATTAGCGAAGAAATTTTACAAATTATTCGTGATATTGCCAAAACCTACAAAACAGAAGGTGATCTTAACCGTGAAGTGCAACAAAACATTAAGCGTCTGATTGAAATCAAGTGTTACCGTGGCATTCGCCACCGGAAAGGACTACCTGTTCGTGGGCAGGTAACACAAAAAAATGCCCGTACTCGTAAGGGTCCAAGACGAACAATTATGGCCAAAAAGGAAAAAGGTAAATAATTATGGCAACTAATACTCGTAAAGTTAAAAAATTCCGGCCAAAAAACATTACCAGCGGAATTGCCCACATTCACTCAACGCACCAAAACACAATTATTTCCTTCACGGATCAACAAGGAAATGTGCTTTCTTGAGCTTCTTCTGGCTCAATTGGTTTTAAGGGCACAAAGAAAAAAACTGCTTATGCTGCGACTTTAGCAACTGCAGCTGCAGCGCAAAGAGCCCGTGAACACGGAATTCGCGAGGTTACTATTCACCTTCGTGGCACCGGTCAGGGGAAAGAAGCAGCACGTAAACAAATTCAGACATCAGGAATCAATGTTTTACTAACAAAAGATGTCACACCGATCCCACACAATGGCACAAGACCACCACGAAAATGGTTTAAACGTCAGGAAAAAAGGTAATAGAAGATGAAAAAACACGCAAAAGTTTATTATTCAGAAAATCTGGTTGATCAAGTTAATGAATTTGAAACCTCTTTTGAACTCAAGCCGCTTGAACGTGGCCTTGGAAACACAATTGGTAATGCGCTCCGCCGTACCGTTTTATCATCAATTTCTTCCTGTGCTGTTTTTGCAGTTAAAATCGCTGGGGTCAAACATGAATTTAGTGTCCTTGATGATGTCACTGAAGATGTTGTTAGTCTTTTAAACAATCTCAAAAAAATTCGTTTTTATTTTCAACCAAATTTGTTTGAAAATAACCAAATTCACAAAGTTAGCTTTATGGGTCACAAGGCTGGGCAAATTTTTGCTCGCGACATTACTAACACTGCTGGACTAAAAATTGTTAATCCTGATCTTTATTTGGCAGATGTTTCGCAAGTAGGCGCCCTTAAATTTGAAGTTTTCATTACTGCAGGTAAAGGATTTGTTGATTTTGAAACCAACAAAAAATTTGTCAAGGAAATTCTTGATACCCTTGAATCTGAACTTGATGGCACCATCCTTGCTGTTGACAGCGACTTTTCACCAGTTTTAAGTGCTAATTATCAAGCTGATGAAATTAATTCTTCAAGTCCAATTGTTGAAGAAAAACTAACTTTTTCAATTAAAACTGATGGTTCGCTTAGTGCAAAAGATGCCATTGCTCATGGTGCACAAATTTTATTAGCGCACATTAATTTGTTTACCCAAGTGGAAAATCTTGAAAAGTTCACTGAAGAATTTTTTGAAGTCCAACCTGTAAAAGAAGAACCAGTACGCCGTGTGTCTGATGATCTAGAAACACTTGATCTATCAGTTCGTTCACTTAACGCTCTCCGACGGGCACAATATAATAAAATTTCTGATATTGAAAATTTATCCGAAGATGACTTGGAAAACATCAAGAATCTAGGACGTAAGTCAATTCAAGAAATTGCCGAAAAATTAGAAAATTATCGCGCTGAAAAAAAAGAGGAAATTGAATAATTATGGCAAATCCACACCAAATTTACCGTCATGATGCAACTTGAGATCGCCAAGTTTTCCGTTCCTTGACAACTTCTTTAATTTTGCATGGTCATATCAAAACAACACTTTCACGTGCAAAACGTTTGCGCTCTGAAGTTGAAAAAATAATTACAAAGGCAAAGAAAAACGACCTTGCTTCTCGTCGCCAAGTTTTAACTTTCTTGTATAACCAAAAAACTAAAGATGGGACAAAGGTTTTGTCTTATTTGTTCGAAACAGTAGGTCCTCGTTACCTTAACCGTAACGGTGGATATACTAGAATTATCAAGATTCCAAACCGCAATGGTGATAATGCAAAAATGGCGATTGTTGAACTAGTCTAGACAAATTTAGTTTAAAAAATTTCAATGAGCCACTTTCTTGGGGCTCATTTTTTTTTTTTTTTGCTTTTACAATTAAATAGTGCCAAATTTGAATTAAGGAATTGAAAAAGCAACTTAATTATGTTATTAGAGATGGCTACTTTTTTTTCAGCAACTTACCAAATTTCAAAAATTGAGGTTTAACAATAGTAGTAAAAACCTGTTGCTACGTGTCAGAAGTCGCACCAACTTTTGTGTTATTAGATGTTAGCAATGTAACTGAAACATAGATTACAATCCAATTACCAACTAGGGTTAATTAGTGATTTTACCAACAAAGAAAGAGTTTGAAAATAATTTTGAGCAACAAATTTACTTTGTTTTTGATGATCCTTACAATGAAATTGGGGTTTTTGCCTTAAAATGCAAACTTGATTCCTTGCTAAAATCAATTTAAAATCCTGTGAATTAAGTAAGTTTAAAAATTGTTTTGTTATAACCAACAATTTTGCCCTTAATTTGGCGCAAAACTACAGCGGAATTCAGAGCTTTTTGCGAATTTTGAGCAATTTGATCTCATTCAATAACTTGATTGATTCCGAAAATTTCAAGTTGGTATTTGCCTTGACCGTTTGTGAGTCCAGGAAGGTAAATTAAACCATATTTTGCCTTGATAAATTCAAATTTTTCGGGACTGTCCAAACCAATTTTTTGTGCAATTGCTTCGGCGCAAAATTGCGCAAAACTATTAAAAACAGGATATTTGTTATCCAAAAGCTGAAAAGAATTTTCACCTTGAGCAACGTCGGTTTTGTAATTTTGCTGATCTTTTAAAATTCCCACGCGTGTTCAAACATTAAGTCCAACTCCAAGCGAAATTGTTTCAGCAAAACTGGTAATCATGATCACATACTCTTTAATTTTCTCATTTTCAGAATAAATACTAAGATCAAAATTTTTTGCACTAAAAAATGGACTGGTTCCTTGCTTGCCCAAAAAATCGATGTCAAGAAGGTGATAATCATTTTCACGGGGACGAAGGGCGTTAGAACTAAAATTAATTGGGCTAAAATCGAGAAAAAAATTTTGTTCTTCAGGAGGCAAGGGAGCATTCAATTCGGCCTTGGAAAGCGGTTTCCGTTCTAGTGAATTATTAACAATTTGCCCATGTGAGCGGTAAAAAAAAGAAGTAATACCTGAATCAAGAATATGATTTTTTGTAAGTTCAAGAAAGTCATCATAAAATAAAGGTTTATTTGCAAAATCAGGCAAAACTATGTTTTCAACATCAAGGGCAAAAACCTCCAAACGATAATTATGATCTTCAACTGGGGGTAAAGGGCCAAAATAGACACCATCAGGATGTTCACGATAAAATGAAGTCAATAAATAATTATTGGCATGTCTGGTCATTGAGTTTTCAAATTGGTACATTTTATCAGGCCGTGAAAATGAATCATCCCATTTAAGCTTGTTTTTCTTGATGTTTGCAGCAACTCAATGAATAAAAACAAAACCCAATTCTGCAGTTGTTTCATAGTCAATGAGCGCAAGTGCATAAGATTTTGCATTTTTAACTTTTGTTCACTTGATTGGAAAACTAACGGAATTAGGGTATTTTTTTCCTAAATTGCCGTTACCAAACTGGGTGTCAAGCACACCCTTTTTTACATCGGGAATTGTAATTTTAATCATTTTTTACACAAAAACCTAATTTTCTTCTTTTTGTTCATCATCTAAAACAAGATCTGCAGGAACCGGTAGGTCCTGTCTTCCACTTTGGATTGATTCTGAAACTGCAATGAAAAATTGATAATATTTGTCAATAAGTGTTAATTTTTTCAATTTTTTAGCAAGATCAATTGGTTGGTAGTCCAAAAATTCACCTTTTTTCAAAAAACCACTTATATTAATTCTTCTTTCAACAGAAAAAATTTGTGGATTTTCCTTGTCCTGTTTTTTTTCAGCAGCTAAAAGTTCAAGCAAAGTTGCGCTGTAGAGTCCGCCATAAGAAAAATTATTAGAATTATCAGTTTTATACTTTTGAATTTTATCAGTAAATTTGTACTTGTCAAAATCATCAACTAGACCATCATTTTTCGGAACCTCTGGTTTTGGTTGTGGTCCTTGAATAATAGGAGGTTGATTTTCTGGAACGCTTTGAATTGGTGTAGCTTGGGGTTGTTTGGTATTATTTTGCATAGAGTCATTCGTTTTTTGACCATTGATTGAAGAGAAATTATTTTTTGAAGTTTGCAAAAAACGCTGTAAAACATAAGATATTTTTGTATTTTGTGATGAATTTTGTATAGATTGGATGTTGTTTTTAGCATCATTTTTTGTTGTTTGTTGTGTTTTTAAAACTTCATTTTCATCAGGATTACTATCAACGATCCAATAAATTCGGTAAATTGCATCTTTAATCTGGTTTGTTGAATCATCAACATAAGTTTTTTCGTCTGTTAAAAAAAATGCCCGTGGTTGAACTTTGTATTTGCGGCCATCCTTACCAATAATTGCAAATTTATCAAGTTTTCTTGTTAGTTCCAATTTTTTCTCAAAATCTGGGTCAGTAAAAATTGGCAAATCAAGGTCAGCTTCAAAGCTTTTTTTAAATAAATTACGCAAATTACTAAGAATTTCATAATTATAATTTCATCAATAAGCTTTTGATAATGGTTGGTTTACAGCATCAAGAACTTTTGAAAGCACACTAACTATAATCTGAATCGGCACAGGAATAACGAGATTTTTATTGGTAAATTGACGAGGTTTTTCAATATCATTTTTTGCTTGAGTTTGTGGTTTTGAATCAGGATTTGGTGTTGGAGTTGTAGGTGCATTTGGTTGTGGTTTAGGGTTTTCAGGCAAAGATTTAATTGCAATTTTAGCGAGCACATTAACTATTTTGTAAACTAAAAATTCTGGTGTTAATTCTATATTGTTAGCGGCAAATCCAGAACCAAAAAGTTCTGGAACAAAATCGGGAATCTGGCGCAAATTAGCTGATCTTAAATATTTTTCTTGTGATTGTTTTCAGCGATCTAAAAATTCACTAGCTGTAAAATAAGAGGTTCCTAAATACTTTTTTTGCACTATTTCCTTAAATTTTGGGCTTTTGGCAATGTCAAGTAGCTTTTTACGAATTGACTCAGGTTTTTCTTTAGTTAAAAAATTTTGAACATTAAGATCACGACTGTTTTCATTTAGTAAAATTGAAAAATTATCATTGGCGATATCGGTTTGTTCAATTACTAAAGGTATTTTTAAAAATTCCTTTAGTAATTTGTACTTTTCATTTGCAGTTTGATTAGAAAAAACTGGCGAATCTGTTTTATTTTCATGTTCAAAACAAGACATGAGCGCAAGTGGTAAACTAGCTGTTGCTAAAATCAAGAAAAGTTTGAAAATTTTTTTCATATTTAAGAATCACTTTTTTTTTTTTTTTTGAAAAAACCAACAATTATTTTGAAAAATTTTTTAAAATAATTGTTGGTTTTTATCTTTAATTAGGGTTTGTTTTTTGGTAAAGCTCTTTAAAACCAAACCGGCGTCATAAAAAACCAAGAAATTTTGTTTCTAAGTTGTTTTTTTTAGCTAATTTTTGTTGAAATTCAAGCATTTTTTGGTAATATTCCCTTGAAAAAAAGGGAATAATTCCATTGTAAATAAGTGTCAACCCGGGTTTGTCAAGGATGATTTTACAATCCTTGACAGGGTAAAATTCAATTGTGGCATTATCAGGTTTTTGCAAAATACTGTTAAAATCAAGGCGAAAATCGATTTTTCTTAGTTTCATTGCCAAATTGAAATTTTTAAAATGATGGTCGCCGTTGAAGCTGAAAATTATTTCTTTTTCCAAAAAGTTGTTTATTTGAACTAATTCAGGTAAAGAATTTGCCTTTTTGATCACATTTTTAGTTTGTCGGGGTGAAAGGAAAGCGAAAAATGGAGGAACAAGTCAATACCCATCAGAAAGATGGTTAATTTTCACTTTTTTCGTTTTTTGTAAAAAAGCTTGTAAATTATTAATCATATTCATTGAAAAAGGCAAAAATTCCATCCTCATCGTTTGATTTAGTGACAAAATTAGCATCTTTGGCAACTTCTTGTGTTGCCTGACCCATTGCAATTGCAAATTTTGCTACAGCAAACATTGGTAAATCATTCTTGGCATCACCAAAAACAAGCGTTTTTTGCAAATCTAACTGGTAGTTTTGCGCCAAAAACTGGAGTCCTTGACCCTTATTTGAACCAGAAATCATGATGTCAACAACATCAGGTTGGGATTGAACAAGGTAAATTCCACTAATTTGGTCTAGTTCTTGTGTTGCTTTTTCAAATTTTTCAGGATCAGAATCCCTTTTAATTAAGAGGAATTTAACAACCTTTAGCTGTGAAACTTGTTTGGCAGAAAAATCTGAATAATCAAAGAATTCTAGCGGTAATTTTTGCTCTTGACCTAATGTTTTTTGTTGATTCTTAAGGTAGAAAAATCAACTAGTTTCAATTTTGCCCTTGCTAAAAGCAAGCATATTTGTTGTTGTATAAATCAAGAAAATAATATTATTTTCTGTAAGAATTTTGAAAATTTTATCAAGATTTTCAGACAAAAATGTCTTACTAAAAATAATTGAATTTTGCTGAAAATCATAGATTAGCGAACCATTACAGCTAATAATTGGAAAATCAGGAAGAATTTGTTGATAATATTTTTTGATAAAATATCAGGGACGACCAGAACAAAAAATTATTTTTTTACCCTTTTGTTTAAGGTCAAATAGAGTTTTAGCAGTTTTGTCTGAAATATTATGTGAAGAATTCAAAAGGGTGCCATCAAGGTCAAAAACAAAATTTTCAATTGAATCTAATTCTTTTTTTAGGTCACTTTTTTTAATTTTTGGTTTGTCCATAATATGCGTTTTTACCGTGTTTTCGTTCATAATGTTTATTTTGTAAAACTTTGTTTGCTTGGTCCTTTGAAGGATTTATTAATTTTGTATAAAAAGCCATTTTTGCAACTTCTTCAAAAGTCATTGCTAATTTGACAGCATCATCAGCATTTTTGGCAGATCAACAAAAAGGCCCGTGTTCCTTTACTAAAACACCAGGAGTAGCAACAAAATCAAGATTGTGATTGCGAAAATGGTCAACAATCACAACACCAGTATTGTGTTCATATTCGCCATTGATTTGGGCATCAGATAATGAATTTGTGCAGGGAATTTCGCCAAAAAAATTATCAGCATGAGTTGTCCCAAGTGGTAAAATACTTTTTCCTGCCTGCGCGAAAGCGACCGCAAACGGTGAATGCGTGTGGACAATTGCTTGGATTCGTGAGTCAGCTTTATAAATTAGTGAGTGTGTTGGCGTGTCACTTGATGGATTCAGATTTGATTCTAAAACATTATTTTCAAGGTCAACAGGAACCATGTCACTATATTGCATCTTTTCATAAGGAATTCCGCTCGGTTTAATCACATAATAACTACGGTCCTTGCTGATAGCAGAGACATTTCCTCAAGTGTGAATTGCTAATTTTGAATTATAAAGAAGAAGATTGGCCTCAAGAACCGCTTTTTGTAATGCGATTAATTCATTTTTGTCACTAATTTTTGCCATTTGCTAACCTCAATTTTTGATTAAAAAACTCGCGTGCTGTGCGAATAATTGCAACTTGTTTTGCAAAATTTTCTGCAAAACTTGCACTTTCTAAGTAATCTTTTTCTTTGTGCCACATTTCAATAACAAAAGGAACGTTGATTTTAGCAGCTAAAATAAATTTAAAAGCACTAACAAAGTCAACATCACCGGTACCGAAATCAACATTTTTAAAAATATTAGGTAGGGTATCTTTAAAATGAAAGGCAACAATTTTGTTTGCTCCAAGTTTAATTTCAGCTTCAAGATCATTGCTGAAACGAGTTAAATTACCAATATCAGGGTATAAAAAAACATTTTTATTAATCTGATTTGAAAGATAAAGACATCGCGAAATTGTGCCAGCAAATTTTTTGTCCATTGATTCAAAAGCAATTGTAACCGAATATCTTTTAGCCAAAAATGCAATTTTTTTCATTGTTTCAACGAAAAAAATTTCTGAATTTGGGTGTTTTTCTTCATAATAAATATCATAAGCAGCCAATTGAATAATTCTAATCCCTAATTTTTTGGCAAGAATCAAGGCTTTTTCCATGATTTCTAGCGCTTTTTGGCGAACATCCAAACTAGCTGAGCCAAAAGGAAATTTTCGGTGTAATGAAAGACAGAGTGAATTAATCAAAAAATTTTCTTCATGCAAAGTAGCTAAAATAGGGTTCAAATCTTGACTTGTTCAATTAAGTCGAGCTGCAAACTCATCAGTTTCATCCACTGACATTTCAATAAAATCAAATCCGGCTTGCTTTGCAATTTTGATTTTATCAACAAAAGAAAAACGCTTGTCAATTGCTTTTTCGTAGATTCCAACAAAAAAATTATTTTCAATATTTTTTGAATTCATCTTTAAATTCCTTTGCTTTTGCCTCAGGGTCCTTGGCATCACGAATTGAACGGCCAGCAATGAAAATATAAATTGGGATATCTTTAAATAACTTAATATCCTCAACCTCAACACCACCAGTTATTGTAACTTTAAATCCCATATCAGCTAGTCTTCTGACAATTTCAATGTCAGTTTGTGATCATTTTGAACCTGAAGCTTGTGAATCACGTGGTCGGTGTCAAACAGCCTGTGTAGCTCCAGCAGATTTCCATTCTTCAACTTGCTGTCAAGTGAAATTTTTTGTCATTTCAATTTGAATTTCTTTTGGCAGCGGTGAGTTGTAGGTTGTTGAAAGCTTAACAAGATCACGAATTGTTGGAGTTTCAGCTGCGCAAATTACTGTTGTGAAATCAGCGCCTTCATCAAAAAACATTTTTCCAAAAATAGTCCCAGCATCAGCGATTTTACCGTCAGCAACAATAATTTTGTCTGGAAAAGCATGGCGAATTTCAGTGATTGCCTTTTTTCCTTCAGAAGCCAACAAAATTGTTCCAACCTCAAGAATATCAAGATACTTTTCAGCTTTTTTAGCTGAATTGATTGCGTCTTCAATTTTTTGATTGTCAAGTGCAATCTGCAAAAGTGGTAAAGCCATACTTTCCTCCTACCCTATTTTATAATATATTTTAAATTATACATATAAAGTTATTTTTTACAATAGATTTTTTAATTTTTTTAAAAAAAGCTGCAATTTTAGCAAATAAAATTACCAAAGTGATTTTATCTTCTTTTGATAAATTGTAAAAGAAATTTGTTGTAAAATAATTAAATTTTGTGTAAAAAATCCTTGATAAAAAATAACCATAATTTACTAATACTTACTTTCTAACTTAGTTAGTTCAAGATTTTTGGTTTTAGATTTTAGAAAAAAGCAAAAATCGCGTTTTTCTAATATAAACGAAGGAATTTTTGGATTTTGAATTTACATTAACAATTTTGTGTTTTATTATAGAAAACAATATATAATTTACTTAATATCAATTTTTTTATATTAAATATATTTTAAGGAACGCTATGAAAACTAACAAATCTATAAAAAACATATTCAGGTTTGCGCCATTATTAAAACTAGTATTTGCATCCTCTTTAATTATTGTTCCAATAATTAAAGCAGCAGCTATGCCAAAAAATTCTGGTGACAAAAATTCTACTGAAGATTTTAAAATCGCTCTAGAACACGAAGCAAGTAAAGTTCTTAATCAACTTGAACAAACTTCAACAGAAAATTTTCTCAATATTCAAGATCTTCAAATCGAAGCTAAAAAAATTACTAACATCAATAAATTTAAAAAGGACTTTAATGACTTTATTAACAAAGTAAAGGCAAACCCAAATTCAAACCTTGAAACACTTGCAAAAACAACACTTGCTGCTAGGGGGATAGATTTTGATAAAATTAAGAAACAATATCAAGCAAAAACAAAATTTCTCACTACTTCATTTTCAAGCGCAGTTATTATGCCAAGACGAAAATCTATGTGAGGCGTACCTCTTCCATGAGATCCAAAAAAGGTAAGTTTTCAGAGAATACCAGCAGAAGGAATTCCACAAGATGATTCATCATTTAAACAATTTTCTGCAGGAATTTGAAAGGCTCATGTGAAAACGGCAACATTTGCAGCAATAAGTTTTGGTCTTGCAGTAGCTTATGGAATTGCGCTTAACTTTATTGCTGCTGTATCTGCAGGTGCTGCGGGCGCAACACTTACTTATCTTTCAACAAAATACAGACAACTTTATGATGAATTAGAAAAAGCTGCATTTGACATTAGAAATAAATTTGACAATCCGTTAGCAAATGAAACGCAAATTGTTGGCATTATTGGAAGCGTTAACAAATGAGCCAGAGGTGTTTTAAGTTTGGCGAGCAGCCTTAAAAAAATGCAAATGACAGTCAGACCGATCCTCTTAACTTCAAGTGCAATTTCAAAAATCGGCGTTGTAGTTTCACTTATTGACCTTACCCAGGGATTAATTAGCGAATTACTTGATCGCCTGGTTGTTATTACCAAGTAAAAATTAATTTGTAAAATATTTTTACAATACCAGTTAATATTCTTGTGGATCCGGCAATTCAGGTGGTTCAAAAGGCCCTAACATTTCATAATAGTTAATCGGATCGTACAAAATTGGTGAGCCAGCACCATTTGACATTGAAACAATTCAAGAAGATTTGCCAGGTTGATTTGTAAAACCATTTATTGGTTGTTTTTGAAATCAATAATTTCAGCTTGTATTTTCTAGTTTTATATTAGGATATTTGTCGTTTTTTTCTTTATTATTAATATAAATAACTTTTCAGCTTCAACCAGTGTATCTAGTTCCATATATAGGATTATCATCACCAGTTTGGATTTTTCACCCACTTGTTCCACTCTGTAACTCCGGATTTTTCCTATTTCGGTAAAACACACTATTTAAAACACTATCATCAGTTGTTCATTCTGCATAAGAAGGAGCTGACCAAAATACTTTTGAGACATTTTTTTCAAATTTTCCAATACGGGGGATCACTTCTTCATTGCCTTTATTAATAAATCTTTGATAATTTGTTCCCTGTTGAATAATAGATGCTGCATCATGCGGATTTTCTGATCGTGAATAAGGCATAATAAAACCATTAAGCCCATAAGGTGACTTGGCAGCAAAAGAATAAAGATTTTGTTTTGAATCCTGTGAGTTCGTCTTAAATTGCAAGGAAATTGGTAGATTAACAATTTTCCCTGCAGGGTACCAAAGTTTTTCACCTTCAAGTGAACTTGGCACACGGAAGCCAGCCGTATTTGACTTAATTCTTCAATAAAGAGTTAAGTATTTAATATTATTTTTAACATTTGTTTTTGTTCTAACTGCCACTGGTGGACCTGGGATTTTAATGGTTTCAAGTGGTTGTTGTCAACCTTTGTTTTCAACAATACCTCGATCAGGTTTTTGCAAAGATTTTGAAGAATCAGATTTATCTCAACCATTTGTAGCAATTACTTTTAGCCAATCTTGTTCCTTATAAGGGGTTAAGTGTGGAAATTCACCAAAAGGATTATATTCTTTTCCGGTTGGTTGAATCAACCCGTTTGGATCATAAATTGCATAAGTAAATCCCATAAGTCCTGGGTTCATATAATCAACATTTATTGGCGTTACAATTGCCAATTGGGTTGTTAATTTAAATTTAATTGATTGTTGTTGTTGTTGTAAATAACCAATTTGTGTACTAGAAGAATCAGTTGGATTTTCTTGGTATTTACTTACATCCTTAATAATAATTTCAATTTGGGCTGCGATTATGCTTTTTAAACTTGTGGGCTGTATTTTTAAACTTGCTGTTACAGTTTCAGGATCCCATTTTAAATCAGAAATGGTAAGATAGCGCTTGAATTTAGTGATTTCACGTTCAACTCGCAAAGGTGAATAACCCTGAGTAGCTTCACTTTGAAAATCTGGAGTATTATCACTAATAATACTACTACTATAGCTATGATGAGGAATTAATTCTAATTTCAGGTTATTTTTTAACCAGTCAATATTAATTGCTGTTGCTGCTTCCTTGTTGAATTTAATGTAAATTTGTTCACCTTCATAATAATCATATCTGATTGGATGTGACCATCCACTTTCAAGTTTTACTGGAATGTTCAAAGGAGCAAAATAGATTTTATCAGGACTACTACTTTTTTTAATAGGTAATCCTTCAACATCTTTAAGAAATTTAAGTAATTCTTCAGTTGGTTTAAGACCACTTATTTTATGATTGTCTTTAACTGCACCATCAAGAGGCTCAGCACTAGTTACTTCATAAATAGCACCCGGATCAAGATTTGAAATATTAAAAGTTAATTTTTTGGTTTTTGTATTTATTAAAACAGGAAGTGAAGTATTTTCAATACTTTCAGCAAAAACAGTTGGAAAAATCTTTTTATATTTTAGTACAAAAGGAACATCAGCAATTGAACTAGTTTGCTTTTCATCTTTTAATTCAATTTCAATATTTACACTTGAAGTAGAAAGGGGTTTTAATGTTACGGGGTTAGCAGTAGCAAGGCTTAAATTCTTTGCTGTTGTCCGAAACTTACGCAAAAATTGTTTTGCCCCTGATTGAATTTCTGGGACAAATTCTACTGTAAGATCTTGTAAAGGAGCGTTTTGTTGACTTTGATTGCCACCACCTGAAGATGCAAGTGCAACCGAAAAAACATTTAAAACCACGTTTTCTGAACTCCAACCTGAAAAAATCTTTTTAACTCAAAGTGACAAAACACAAACTTCTTCCACTTCGCAAGAATATCAAAGTGAAAATTTAACCTTAAATCTTGACCCTGTTTCAATGTGATCGCTTGCAGGTAAAAAAATAAAGGTTAAATTTAAACCTCAAGGTCCCAAAGGTGAGGAACTAAAACAACCTGCTGAAAATAGTCAAGAAAAAGAATATGAATTTACAGTTAATTCAGATATTTCAAAAAAAACCTTAGAAGCCAAATTGACTAATCAACAAGTTACTGACAACAAAGACAACAACTTTTTTCCCTCAACTACTTACAAAATCACTAAAATTGAGACAGTTGAAACTAATAGAGCAAATAAAATAAGTTTAAATCTTACTGATTCTTCACAACAAAAAACTAACAACCTTCAATTTACAACCCAGTTGGCCCAACCGCCATTAAAAGAAGTAAAAATTTCTAATTTTTACAATAAACAAGGGCTAGATGACACTTTTGAGCAACATATTTACTTTGCCTTTGATGATCCCTATCGAGCAATTGATGAATCATCAATTAAGGATTGAAAATTAATTCTTGAAGGAACAACTGATAAAAACAAGAATAATGATGCAACTGATGCTTCTTCATGGGAACAAGTAGCCAAATATGAACCTGAAAGTGCTAGTTCAAACGGTGTTGTTTTGTTTAACCCACGGGAATTAGATGCTCCAGAATTTCAATATAATGAAGATCCTGAATTGCAAAGAATTCTAGTTGAGCAACAAAGACTTGAGGACCAAATCAAAATAATTGAGAATGAAATTAACGATTTTTCTACTCATGATCAAAAGCGAATAGATTTAGTAAAACAACTTGCTAGCAGTAGTTTTAAAGCCCAGTTTCAAACACAACTTGAAGAAGAAAGTGAAAAAATCAAACAAGCAATTGAGGCAAGGAAACAAAAGCTTGAGGCAAGACAAGAAGAACTTAAAAAAATCAAGGCCTATGCAGATTTTGAAAAACAACAGCAAGATAAAAATAAATCTATTTCTAATATCAGAAAACAACAACCTTATAGACGTTATTTTGCTTTCACACTTAAAGGAAATGCGTCTTGACTAAAATATTATAAAATGAGAGTTGCAATTCAGTACAAATATTTTAAAGACAATGATAATCGAAGTGCATCTGAATTTGCAAAATTAATAAGTAGCGCCAATACAAATCAGACATTAAATTCAAACTCAAAAACCGAAGTCTATTCATCTCAGACTTCTCAGACAACCGCCGTTTCAAGAATTTCAACTTTAGAATTAACTGATTTTGAAAAATACACCAACCGAATTTTGCTTAAAAAATCATTTATTAAACCTTTAAATCAAATTGGTGCTTATATTGAAATGGAATTTGAGGATCCAAAAGGGCTGTTAAGCGAGTTAAGAAATAAATTTAATAAAGCTTGAATGTATAGTTTGGATGATCTGAATGATTGAGTTAAATTAACATCAAATATTTTATTTAATGATACGTTTGAAACAATTAAAAATCCGAATGCGACATACGAAGGCAATACAAAATATAAAGTTGATTCATCAAACGACACAGGTACTAATATTCAAATTGTCCCAAAAAATCAGTGAACAGCTAGCAATTCTTCCCATTATAACCTTGATTTTGATGTTAGAGGTTATGAATATGATCTTAAAAATCCGTTTTCTCAATTATTATCAGACCAAAGCAAAAAATACATTGAACTTGTAAATTCAATACCAAAAACATTGAATCCAGATGTGGTGTTACAAGAAAATAAGCTTAATAATCTTTTTTATACTTTAAGACTTGCAAAAGTTAACGTAAGTTCTAGTGATCCAAAAATAGTAAAAATTGGTTTAATAATCACAAGTCATTATAGATTTCCTGATGCTTTTGCAAAGAAAATAATCAGTATTTTTCCCAAATTTTTAAGTGGTAATACTAGCGCTTCTAGCGCTGATGCTAAAAATTTCCAACCTTTAATACCACATTTATCAAAAAATGTTAATCTAACTTTTATGACTTCACCAATTATCAAAAAAGAAGACCCTTATTGAGGTAATTTCTGGGCAAATCCTAGTGGCGATGTCTGGTATACTTCTGAAATTAGACAATATGACAAATGAAGTCAAGCTTCTCTAGTTGTCGGTGCATTTAAAAAATCCATTTATGAAAAAATAAAACAACAATTCACCGGTGCTTATAAAAATTATGATTTTGAAAAAACACTTTTTATTGGGCCTACAGGCCCAATAAAATATTTAGGTGAAAATCCTCGAAAAGCCGATGATAATATTCCTGAACAAAGCATAGTTCAATATTCTAGAAAACCAATTTTAAGTCATATAGAACATGATTTTTTTGATAATAAAAAAAAGCGCGAACCCTTTGGTATAAAATCAACAAGTTATGATAAATCTTCCAAAACATTTACAATAAATTTTTACAGCCCATATTCAGTAAAAAATGCAAAAATCCAAGAAATTATGCCAACAGTTTCATATGCAACATTTATTGACCAAACTGGAAAAATTTATTTATTTGGTAATAAAAATGGCCTTCCAATCAGATTACAAGATGATATTGATACCTCAAAATGGGAATTAAAAATTAACCTCGCGCCATTAAATTGATCAGAAAATGACTTACCTGCAACTGATACAAATCTAAATTTTATGGGTATACTTGTTTTTCCATATTTACCACCAAATTTTGCACAAAACAAGTATTTAAAACAATTTGTTGGCGGGCGCCAATATGTAGTGAATGAACAATACAAAAGCTTTATGAAAAATGGTAAAACATCTAAATACCTTTTACCCATAAAGGGTTACAACGGGTTACAAGTAGATGCTGAAAATCCGTATTTTATACCCTGAACAAAACATGATAATGCCTGGGATCGTATTGTTTACTAATAATTTTTAAATCTTATTCCTATTAAATTGTCTCAAACACTCACAATGAAAAAAAAAAGAAATTCAATAATAATTTAGCCATTAATGTAGCGCTAAGTTGTAATTTTTGGCAAAATTAGAGTAAAATAAAAAATCTATTGCAGCAATAATTAGGAAAATTTTGCAAAAATTTTAAATATTTTAGGATTCTAAAAGGATTTTAAAAAGGTCTTACAAAAACAAAATATTTAACAATAAAAAACAAGGTAAATTAGTATATTAATTTAGACACATTAAGAAAGGGTGTGTCAAAATGAAACAATATAAATTCACAGTTGAACAGAAAATTAAATACACAAAAATTGCTGAATTTCAAGGGTTAAAAATTGCAATTTTGCATGTGTATGGAAATAATTTAATACGAAATTGACAACAAAAGCTTTTCAATAATGCTATGAAAATTCTAATGAGCGCTTGCCGAAAAAGCAAATCTTCTCGCAGACTAAAAAAGAAGTACACAATCAGCGATCTTTCTAAAAATAATCGTGGAATTTATCAAGAAATAATGGGAAAATGCTCTTTAAAAAAAGGCGCGGAATTAATATTGTAATAGTTTTGATGAACTTAAAAGACGAAAGTAGGAAGTCAAAAAGGATAAGCAAAGAATCAAAAATGGTACTAAAATTTGTAGTTTTCTAAATGTTAGCCGGACCTCGATTTATGAAAAATAAAAGTGAAAAAACCCGCAAAAGAAAATGATTTACGGCAAAAAGTTGTTTGAATGAATTCAAAAAAAATTTTGTATAGATTCTATTGCTAATTTTAAAAATTTAACTGAACATCAAATTTTTATCTAAATTGTGCAAAACAAATAGAGTGTTATTTCCTATTTAAGCAATCAATTTATGAGATTGTTAATATTTTTCTTGCCAATCTTTTAGTTGATTTTTTTTAAATTAATTATGATAAAATTTTAGATAACTAAAATTTGAAAGCACCCAATGATAAAACTATCAAAATTTAAAATTATTTTTGGTATAGTCACTATTACAACAGCATTTACACTGCCCTTTTTAATATTAAGTATTAATGAAAAAACTGTCAAAAATCATAAAAATATATCTGACACAGCTTTTGTCAAAAAATTAAAATCCGAATCCTTGAAAGTGATTTCTGCATTAAAACAAAAAAATGTTAAATCATTTTCTTCTACTAGCGACAGTTCTAAAGAGCAAATTAAGGATTTTTCAAAATTTGAAAAAGATTTTCAAGATTTTATAGATGAAGTTTCGCAAAATCTAAATTTAAATCTAAAAAAGCTTGCTAAAGAAAAATTAGTTAAAAAAGGTGTTCCCGCTGATAAAATTGAACAAATATTTGCCACTAAAAGTTTAAAAAATAGCAAAATTAAAAATCAAAATTCAATTATTAAACCTCAAACCTTTTCTTCTAAGAGTGCTTCTTCCTTAAAAATGGAGGAATTTGCTAACAAACTTTGAGACCAACATGTTTCTAGTGCCGCATTCGCAGCAATAAATTATGGTCTTGCTATAGCTTATGGATCTGCCTGAATGTTTGGGTCAGCGGCCGCTAGCACAGTAGCTGGCGGAATCCTAACATACCTTTCAATCGAGTACAAAAATACTTATAACGCTCTTGTATATGACAAAAATTGATCTGCTATTAAAAAATTAAATGTTACTTATTGACTCGAAAAAGGTTCCAGAACTTTGTCTTATTATAGCATCGGATCTTCAGCCGAAAAAATAGTTAAGAAATTAAATTCATTAAGAAAAATACAAACAACAGCAGTCGTTGGTTTACAAGCGGTAAAATGAGCTACTCCACAAGTTAAAATCATATTATTGGCGATTGATTTTTTTCAATCAATTATTTCTGTTTAGGTTAATAAAAAATGAATTTTTGGTCAACAGTTGAGAAATTTGTAAATCTTAAAATTCCAAAAAAATTCTCAAAAATACCGTTCTTATCGAATATTTTGTACTTTAGACTTTTTTCTTATTTAGTTTTTAAATTTAACCCTAACAAGCAAAAAAAGCACTATTTTTTGCTTGTTATACTTTCTTTAATAACATATCCACTCCCTTTTTTTGCGCTTGTTTCAGTATTAACTTTAAGTCATAATGGTGATTTTTTAAGACATTTTTATTTAAAAATTTTTAATAATTATTTTATTATGCATTTTTTTGAAATAACTACTTATTTAGTTTTTTATTTTCCTTGTTGGTATTTTTGTAGTTTTTTACAGAAAATTTTTCGTTTTTATTTAACAAAAAAAGTTAAGAAAAAGTTAGGTCAATTAAATCCAGAAAATAAATTTGACTTTTTGGCTAACTTCGATTACAATAAATATTATAATTTTGCGTGTCAAAGAAAACTTTATTGACGTTATTTTGAAAGTCAAAACTGGTATAAATCTGATCAAATTATTGAAAATATTATCAAGTCAATGAACCTTTCTTCATGACTTACAGATGGTTATTTACCAAGGTACTATTCTCATATAATTTTACAAGTTTTTTTGTTCAATGCTGAAAATTCAGAATTGAAAATTAATCAAAAAAACTGAAAATATTTCTTAATATTTTATTTTATTTTTACAACAATACATTTCATATTTACGTGATATTGGCTTTGATTGTTTTATGTATATTATCATGAAGGTGAATTAAATGAGAACCTATACAAAAATCTTTTTGACGATAATGTTGTTTGAGTCATTCCATTAGGGTTTGTTTTTATAGGTTTTAACTTGATACCGACGCTTTATTATTATCCAAAAAGATGGGTGACATTTTGACTATTTGAAAGCTAAAAAATTATTTTAATTAGAACCTTAATTAATCTTAAAAAGACAAAGTCTAAATAAATCAGCTAATTGTTTATACTTTTAATGCAAATTAATACTATTTTTATTCAAGCAAGTTTAACATGAGTTTTTGATTAACAGTTGAAAAATTTGTAAACCTTAAAATTCCAAAAAAATTCTTAAAAATACCGTTTTTATCGAATATTTTGTACTTTAGACTTTTTTCTTATTTAGTTTTTAAATTTAATCCTAACAAGCAAAAAAAGCACTATTTTTTGCTTGCTTTACCTTCTTTAATAACATATCCACTTCCTTTTTTTGCAATTGTTCTAGCATTAATCCTCAATCCTAATGCAGATTTTTTAAGACATTTTTATCTAAAAATTTTTTAATAGTTATTTTATTATACTTCCTTTCGAAATATCTACTTACTTGCTTTTTTATTTTCCTTATTCGTATTTTTGCAGTTTTTTGCAAAAAATTTTTCAACTTTATCTAATAAGAAAAGTTAAGCAAAATTTTGGTCAACTAAATATTGAAAATAAATTTGATTTCCTAACTCACTTTGATTACGATAAGTATTACAAGTTCATTTTAACTGAAAAAACTTACTCTAGGGCAGGTGTAACTAAAGACGATCGAAATGACACTAGTAAAATAGTAACCAATATTCTCACAATATTTGACAGTAAAATTACTCCACTATTTGTTGGTAGAATTTTTTTTAAACATTATGCACAAATAGTTTTGCAAGTTTTTTTATTTAATAGCGAACATCATACATTAAAAATTAATCAAAAAAATTGGAAAATTTTGCTTTTTATTCATTTTATATATTTTGTTTTTAATTACGCTTTATTTTTATTTTTATTTTGATTAGCTGTGGATTATTTTACTAACGGCCTAACAGAAAATGTTGAACTTAAAAGACGAAAGTAGGAAGTCAAAAGGATAAGCAAAGAATCAAAAATGGTACTAAAATTGGTAGTTTTCTAAATGTTAGCCGGACCTCGATTTATGAAAAATAAAAGTGAAAAAACCCGCAAAAATAGTAGTAATTCTGACACTATATTATAACAAGCTCTATTTTTGTGTAGTATTTTATAATTAGATCATAACTTATTTTGTCTTCAGCTTTATTTGTGGTAAAATTATTTATGGTTTTCAGATTACTTGATATAATCAGGACTTGAAAGACGCATTAATTTAAAAGGAAATTTATGAATCAAAAAAAAAAAAAAAAATTGCTATCGGTTTTGACTTAGGGATAGGTTCAGTTGGATGAGCAATTATTGATTCTGAAACAAATGAAATCTTGAATTGAGGTTCTCGTCTTTTTTCAGAAAGGGAAAAAGCAGCCGGTCGGCGTGATAACAGAAAACGCAGAAGAAACATCCGTCGTAGACAATATAAAAATGAAAAATTCTTAAAATTAATTTTAAAGTCAAAAAGCATTTTTGATTTTAAAAACATTGATGAAATTAAAAACTCTTTTATAAAAAGTTCTAATGAAAATACCAACATTTTAAATCTAAAAATCAGAGCACTTACTGAAAAAATAGATCCAAAAGATCTTGCTTGAATTTTGCATGACTACCTTGAAAACAGAGGTTATTTTTACGAACTTGATGAAGAAGAGGAAGGCAAAAAACATAAAAAACATACAGGTGATAAATTTCCTACTGAAGTTTTAAATGAATTTTTCAGGAAAAATAATTTTTTTAAATCAAGCAAAATCAACTTTTCAAATCAGCAATGAACAGATGAAATCAAAAAAGTTTTTGAAGTGCAAAAAATTGATGATGAGTTCCAAGAAAGTTTTTTAAGACTTTTTAATTTTATAAGAGATTTTGCAAAAGGACCAGGATCTGAACATAGTGCCAGTGAATATGGAATTTGAAAATTTGATAAAAAGCAAAATAAAATCGTCCAACAATTCGAAAATATTTGGGATAAAACAGTTGGAAAATGTAGCTTTTTCCCAAATGAATTAAGATCCTCCCTTAATTTTGTTTCTTACGAATTTTTTAATCTTTTAAATGAATTAAGCAATTTAAGATCAGAATGTGACGTTGATTGAAAACTCAAAAAAGAAGACAGGGATAACTTGCTTAATGAATTGCTTTCTAAACGAAAAAATATTGACGTCAAAAAAATTAAAAAAATCATAATCAAGGATCTTGGTTTAGACGGTAATGAAGAAATAAATGATGGTCATTTCCGGGGTAATGAACTTCTTAAAAATGAAAATGATATTGAAACAAAATTAAAAGATAAAACAAAAACTACAAATATTTTACTAGAAGAAATTGCTAAACATGCAGAAAAATCTAAAGACTGAATTAGTGTTGATAATTTTGTAGATCACCTTGAAAAACTTGATTCAATTTGTTCTGTTTTAGAAAAATATAAGGAAAAAAGAGACAGGTTTATTGAGGAACTCAACAAAACAGGGGCTTTAGGACACTTTGAAATTAAAAACAAAGATGAATTTATCAACGCTTTGCTTAAAAACAAAAAACTTAGCTTCAAAAAAATAGGAAGTCTTTCAGAAAAAACAACAAGATTATTTGTTGCAAAAATGCTTGAAACAAACAAAAATTCTGAATCTATAAAATGAGAAGATGAAGAAATTAGAGAAATTGTTCAAAAAAGCAATGAAAACAAAAAACCGCCAACAAAATACTTAAATCCTTTTGTTCTTAAAGATGAAGTTCTACCCCCAGCAGTTAAGCAAACTTCTGAACAAGCAATAAGTGTTTTGAACAGAATTATTAAAAAATATTCAAAAAATTACGAAATTTCCGGAATTTACATCGAAATTCCACGTGATAAAAATGATAAAAAAGCAAAAAAAGCAAAAAAACAAAAAACTAATTTTTCCAAAGGTCTTGATCAAGTTTATGAAACCATAAAATATGACCTTGAATCAAGAGGTATTTCAAGACGGGATTTAGACAATAAGCCAGCACGATTGTTGCAAAAATTAAAACTTTATTACCAACAAGACGGAATTGATCTATATTCACTTGAAAAAAATTCACTTGAAAAAAATTCACTTGAAAAAATTGATCTTGTTGACCTAATAAATAATAGTGAACAATATGAAGTTGACCACATTATCCCTTGATCTGATTCACTTGATAATTCATTGTCAAATCTTGTTTTAACAACACGCAAAGAAAACAATGCTAAATCAGATTTGTGTGCGGCTGCATACATGAAAACAAAAGGTGAACAAATTTACAAAAACTATAGAGCAACAATAAATAAATTATTTAATCCTAAAAACAGACAAAAAGATAGTGATAATTATCCTTTTGCTCTGGACAATAAAGCAATGCTTAAAAAGTTAAAATTCCTTTATTTAGAAAAAATTGACCCTCACCAAAGGGAAGATTTTTTGTCAAGACAATTAAATGATACAAGATATTCAACAGTATTATTTCGCGATGCTGTCATAGAACATTTTAAGGATAATCCAAATTTTGCCTATGAGCAAAAAATAAAAGTATTTACATTAAACGGGCATCACACAGCTGCTATTAGAAAACAAATTTTTCCAAAAAAAGACCGTGAGGACAACTCTCACCATGCAATGGATGCTGCCATTATTGCCATAATGGCAAATGAAAACCGACATGCTTTAACCAAGTTGTTAACACTCCAGGATAATGTTTTGTTTTCAAAATATGAACTAGGCGAAGACGGTGCTAAAATCAATAAAGAAACTGGTGAAATTACAAAACATTCGGAATATGAAAGCAAAAAACTTAAATTAATAAAACAAATTTCCGGATTGGTAAAAGAAAAAATTGAAAATGCTCAGGATAAAGTTAAAATCAAGTTTTCAAGAAAAATCAAAAATTCTACAAACGGGTCTTTGTTTGGCGAAACATTGTATGGTCTTAGACAAGATGATGATGGTAAGTTTGATAAAATTGAGAAAATTAACTTAGTTAATCCAAAAAATTTGAAAAATTTGCAAGAATGTTTTGCTGATCCTGAAAAAAATGGTGTCTTGATGTATAAAAGCCATAAATCTGAATTTGAAAAATTAAGAAAAATTTTTAATCAATTTAATGAAAATAAAAAGAATAATCATCCTTTTCACAATTATATGGATTGATTAGTTGAAAAAGAATATGTAGATCCAGAAGAAAAAGCAAATGCACTAGGCGCAAAGAAGCTAATTTATTTTGATCCTTCTACTGAGAGAAAAACGCTTTTTAAGGATTTAAGACTGGTAACAGAAAAAAATGTTAATAAAAATTTTGTCTTTGTTAACAAAAAGCAAGGTGAAAAATCTTTTCAAACTGGTAAAAATCAACTTTTTGCGCTTGTTTATAAAAATAAAAAAGGAGAATTTAATTCTATTCCTGTAAATTTTTTGACCAAAAAATTTGGAACCGAGCTTGATCGTGATTTTTATTCCTTGGATGAATCAAAATACAATCAAGAAAATCTAAAAAAATACAAAGATAATTTAGGTATTGATTATGAATCGAAACCAATATTGGCAATCAAAAAATCTGCAATTGTAAAATTAAAGGTTGATAAAAAATTTACTTTTGATTCCAAAGATGAGCAAGGAAAAACTATCAAAGATGAGCAAGGAAAAACTATCAAGAAAGAACTGCTTATAAGTGTAAATGATGATCATTATTTTTGTATTACTGGGATTTCCAAAAGAAAAACGGACGATACTGGATTTACAATAAAATCACTTAAACTAAATGAATTAAATGATAAAGAAATGATTACCAAATCTTTCCTTATTGAATTTCAATTTGTGAGCCTTGATGAACTTGGAAATGAATATGCATCTGTAGAACAAAAAAAAATAGAAGATTATTTAATTAATGAAAAACAATAAATCCATTAGTGAATAATTAGTGATTCACAAAACAAAAATTTAGAATGCTAAACAAAATTTAAGACTAATTAATAAACAAAAATAAATTAATTTTTCACTTGAAAAACCTTTTGTTTCAAAATCAACAACCTGCCAAAATGGCAGGTTGTTGATTTTCATGCACCAGGCGCTATTTTTGTTTAAAAACAAACTCAAGTTCTACTCTAATAAGAAATTGTACAGCACAAAAACCGAACTATGCAACTTAATAACTTATTTAGAGTTTTACTCTAATAAGAAATTGTACAGCACAAAAACGTCTTTCATGCTTTGAAAAATTCAATTTGCGTTTTACTCTAATAAGAAATTGTACAGCACAAAAACACATTGTCATTTAAATAAATAGGATAATTAGTTTTACTCTAATAAGAAATTGTACAGCACAAAAACTTGTTTAAAACAACTGGATTTTTATATAACGTTTTACTCTAATAAGAAATTGTACAGCACAAAAACGTTTTAGACAAAGACGAATACGAATTATAAGTTTTACTCTAATAAGAAATTGTACAGCACAAAAACGTTAATTGCAAACGGCTATTAACATTATCTGTTTTACTCTAATAAGAAATTGTACAGCACAAAAACGGCTCGCTTTTCATTTTCCGATATTCTTCGGGTTTTACTCTAATAAGAAATTGTACAGCACAAAAACTAAATTATCCATTTTTAGCTCTTCTCTAAAGTTTTACTCTAATAAGAAATTGTACAGCACAAAAACTTCTGGTTATTTTTATATAAACGCGATAAAGTTTTACTCTAATAAGAAATTGTACAGCACAAAAACAGTAACCTTAATTTGTTAAGTAATTTAGACGTTTTACTCTAATAAGAAATTGTACAGCACAAAAACATTCTACTGTTAATAAATGTAAATGGTGTTGTTTTACTCTAATAAGAAATTGTACAGCACAAAAACAGCAACCTTAATTTGTTAAGTAATTTAGACGTTTTACTCTAATAAGAAATTGTACAGCACAAAAACCTATTTATAATTTATTTATTAATTATTATTGTTTTACTCTAATAAGAAATTGTACAGCACAAAAACATGTCTTCTTTTTCTAATTTTTCCTGGTTAGTTTTACTCTAATAAGAAATTGTACAGCACAAAAACCAGTTAATAAAGACGATATTTTAGCGAATAGTTTTACTCTAATAAGAAATTGTACAGCACAAAAACAAAACAAAGATAAAATATTATTTTTTTTGCGTTTTACTCTAATAAGAAATTGTACAGCACAAAAACTTATCGTCTACTGATAAAAACAATATCATAGTTTTACTCTAATAAGAAATTGTACAGCACAAAAACTATGTTCTTCGATTAAAAATTTTTGTTTTTTGTTTTACTCTAATAAGAAATTGTACAGCACAAAAACTTACATTCTGCAATAGCGTATTTTTTGTTTGTTTTACTCTAATAAGAAATTGTACAGCACAAAAACGCATACGACGAAAATGAATATTTCGATCAAAGTTTTACTCTAATAAGAAATTGTACAGCACAAAAACTAGTCCGTTCAAACGGTAAAATAATGTAAATGTTTTACTCTAATAAGAAATTGTACAGCACAAAAACAGAACTTGTTTTTAAAAATGATTCAATTTCGTTTTACTCTAATAAGAAATTGTACAGCACAAAAACCTCATTTCAAAGAAAAAAACTGATTTTTTTTTTTGTTTTTCCTTAAAAAAGTACCGGTTTTTGGGCTTTTTTACTCAAAAAAGGTCTTTTTGATAATATTAAGGTGATAACGGAATTCATTTTTCTTATTTATATCGGAAAATAGGGACTCATTTTCCAAAATTTCCCTATTTTTATGATTTTCAAAGTAGCGAACAACAGGTATGGGTGTTTTGATGTCAACAATTACTTTATTTTTATAAAAACTAACAAGTTCAAGTTGTTCATATTTATTAATATACTTAGTAAAATCAGTGGTTAAAATTATAAATTTTGTATTTGTAAATTGCAAAAGGTCAGTTAAATTAATAAATTCCAAATCTTTGAGGAAAACCAGTGGTTCAGCTTTGTTTGCAAAAACAATTTCCATTATTTTTGCAAAATTATTTTTTGAAAGCAAGATGTTTGCATTAATCTCAAATAATGACTTTAATAATTTAGTATTATCAATTTGGTATTCAAGTAGTTCAAAACCTAATAAAGTATTAATTTTATCAATTATCATTCGGATTTCTTGATTATTAAAAAAATCGCTATTTTGCCACATTTCATTTTGAATAATTTGGCTACCTAGTCAATTTTTTGGACTTAAACTAAGGAAATCAGCAATTTTGTTTAAATAAGTAAAAACGCTAATATCCTTAATTGAATAAAGTTTTCCATCTAAATCAAGCGATTGGATACCTTTTTCATGTTCATAGTCAAAAAGGTCGTGTAAAAAAAGATCAATATTTTCACATTCAATAATTTTAATATTTTCCTTAAATTCAACTAAATTGGCTTTATTATTAAAGAAACTTAACATTATAATTTTATATACTCCTGTTCAAAATTAATAATTTCGTTTTTAGATTTTGAGCCACTTAAAATTTCCATATTTTGGTATTGTTGCTCGGTTAAAAGTAAAATACGAACATTTGAATTTTTAGGAATAATATTAACAATTTTTTTTCTTTCTGATTCATAAACTGTGTGAACAGGGATTATTTTGGCATAAATCGAATATTGAATCCGAACATAGCCTAATCTAATAAGATTTTTAACAAATTTGTTGTATTCAGGATTTTGTTGCTCATTTTCTGAATAGACATCATACATTAATAAAATTCGCATTTCTCTTGTGTTTACCTTAATTATATTAGTCAGCATTTTTATCTAGCTCTAAAATTTCGCTAATTTCAGCATCAATAAATTTTTTAAAACGAATTTTTTTATTTTTATAAGTAATATGTTTATTAAAAGATGTAAACAAATCTTCTTTGAATTCTTGAAATAAAAAAAATTTTTTATTAATATGATCAAAAACAATTTGGTCAATCCAAAAGCGATAAGGTTCCATTAAATCACAAGCCAAAGGAAAATTGTTATTAAAACTTTTATGATACAAACTAAGGCGATTGTCCATTCCTTTGGCACAAATAATTCTGGCAACATAACTAAGTAAAACAGTATAACCATAATTTAGAAGACTATTAACACGATCATCGGCTTTTTGATCGCGGATAAAATTTTCTCCAAAAAGGTGTTTAAAATACAATTTAGCCACATGGCCTTCACGATTTGTGACATCATGGTCTTCAACTTGGTCAATATAAGAAGTCATTTTTTCTTCAATTTCGGTGCTAACAAGTTTTTTTTCAACCAAAGTATCCAGTGATCTTTGGATTTTCAAACGAATAATTTTTTTTCAAGTCTGACCTTTGTACTTTAGCGACCATTTAATTTGGTTTTGAAAAATTTTATTATTATAATAGCCATTATAAGGAATTATGAGCGAATTTGGTAAATGATTTTTGCAAATAATTATATTCACTTTTTTTTTAACAAGTTCATTAATTAGCGGAATTGTAATAGTTGTTCTGTCATTTTCAAAAATAACAACGTCTACTGTGTTAATTGGAATTACAAATTTTTCAATATCACGTTTAATGATAATGTTATCAAGAAAAAGTTGAACATAATCTGATTGGTTAATTTCAATAATTTTTTTCATGTTTTTCGTTTTGTAAAATAATTTTATTATACAATAAAATTTCCTGATTACAGATTATTAAGACTAATTTTTCTCTAAAAATTTTAATTTTTAATTGTTGTTTCCTAAATTTTTTTCAGTTTTTGTCATAATTCTGACAAGGAAAAACTAAAAAAAAAAAAAAAACCTGCCAAAATGGCAGGAGTTTCGGCACTGCATATAACAGGCCTTATTTTTGTGCGACAATTTCTTATTAGAGTAAAACATTAATCAATTGTGCAAAATTAATTATACACTAAAAATTAAAATAATTTTAAAAAAATTTTTTAATTTTAAATTTCTCTAAAAAATTTAATTAAATTGATTTGGAAAACAAGAAATTATCATCATTTTAGATTTATACTAATAAGAAATTGTTATTAATCTACTTTACTTTATCTTCTTTTAGTTAATGTTTGAAATGTTTTAAAATCCAATTCTAGAAATTTCATAATCCGCAATTCATCAATGGCATCAAGCAAGGCGTTATGCGTTTCAACATAATGTTCATCTTTGCAAACCATCCTGTACATATCTTCTACACCACAACCTTTTTTCAAATTACCATTCTTATATGTTTGTGCATTTGATGGGATATGTTTGTTAAATTTCTTACTTTTGGCAGCTAAAAAAATATCAATGTGTTTGAATAAATTGTGTAATTCAGGTAAAAATGTAAAAGCAAAATTCGTATATGAAAACCAATTTTCTACATTGTAATAATTCAAAAATTTAATTAATTGATTAATCATTGCCTTATGAGTTTGAATTCGAATAGTTTCATTTTTAAATTCAGCAGGGAGAGGTGCTAAAATACTATCACTATACATTGCACCATCTAATAAATTATTTATTAGTATTCAATACTTTTTATCAACTAAATTAAAATTAGTGCTATCAGCAATTACAACTCCAACAGAAAAAATTTTATTTTTATAGTTTGTCTTTATGTTGATTACAGCAAATTTTTGATTCAAATTAGCAATTTGTTGATCTTTAATTGTTTCGATATGAGTCCTAACATTTTTGAAAATTTGAATTGGATTATTTTTCCTTTTAGTTAATGTTTGAAATGTTTTAAAATCCAATTCTAGAAATTTCATAATCCGCAATTCATCAATGGCATCAAGCAAGGCATTATGTGTTTCAACATAATGTTCATCCTTACTAACCATTCTGTACATATGTTCTACATTTCAACCTTTTTTCAAATTACCGTTTTTGCTTGTTTCTGCATTTGATGGGATATGTTTGTTAAATTTCTTGCTTTTGGCAGCTAAAGAAATATCATTGTATTTGAATAAATTGTGTAATTCAGGCAAATATTTAAAATCAAATTTCGTATATGAAAACCAATCTTCTACATTGTAATAATTCAAAAATTTAATTAATTGATTAATCATTGCTTTATGAGTTTGAATTCGAATAGTTTCATTTTTAAATTCAGCAGGAAGTGGCGCTAAAATTTTATGCTTATACATTCCGCCAACTAGTAAATTATTTTCTAAAATTCAATACCTTTTATCAACTAAATTAAAATTAGTGCTATCAGCAATTACAACTCCAACAGAAAAAATTTGATTTTCATAGTTTGTCTCTATATCGATTACAGCAAATTTTTGATTCAAATTAGCAATTTGTTGATCCTTAATTGTCTTCATTTTCATTTTCATAATACCCTTTAGTGATTGTTTGTGCAAGTTTAGTTCTAAAATCTTCTCGATTTTTAATTTTAATTTGATACATTTTGTTATTTCTAATATTCCATAATATTCCTGTGTCCAAATTTAAGGCTAACATATATGAAGCGGTTTGCAAAAAATGGGAATTTGTTAAATCGTTAACAAATTTTAGTTCATAAACTATATTATTTTTTACAACATCAGCTATACCTATAACATTCATTGTAAAATCGTTTGCTCCATTAGCAAAACATAATGAACAATTCGCTTGAACTGTTTCATTTTTACTAAGTACTTCTGACAATCTTTTATGCATTTTGTTAATAGCATTATCATCAATAAAATCAGGAAACGCTTGCGTAATGTATCTTTCTTGACGTGTGTCTAAATAAACTTTAAATAGCGTTAAATCTTTTATTGATTTTCTTTCTTTAATAAAATTTTTATATTTTTCTGAAATAAAATTTTTATATTTTTCTGAAAAATATCCATTTTCAATTGTTTTGATTGAAAGCTTAATTTCATTTTCAATTTGAAAATCATTGAAATAAGATGCTTCAAGAAAGATTCCAATACACGGTGCAAGATTAATTAAGAAGTCGTTTGTTTTTACTTTTATTTCGCTTTTATCTTCTGTATAAATTTCTTTTACATCAAGCATTTGACGCATATTCTCAATATCATCATCATATTTATGATCAAACATTGTGGACATTGAATATAATTTTGAGATTTTTGAACTTTTATCTCCATTTTTGAGAGTATTCTCATCTAATAATATTTTTTTGTCTTGTGTTACGAAGATTATTTTTTCTTTTCCTCTGCTTGCTGCTACACAAAATATATTTCTTAGAATTTCATAATTTGTTTCATTTTTTCCTAAACGCATTTCTCAATAACTTAGTTCAAAACTAAAAATAACACAAATAGGTCTTTCCAATCCTTTTGAACTATCATATGTTGTAAAAATAGCCGAATTTTTTTTTGGATTTAAATTTCTTTCATCATCTTTTATAGATGCATAAACAGTTCTTTTATTAAAAATTTTATTATGATTTTCTTCAAGGTAATTTAATGTATCTGATATTTCCCAGCGCGCACCCAAGCATAATATATCAGAAGGTTTTTGTCTAGACAGAAATTCATTAACCTCGTCAGGTTTCATATATTGGATTTGACAATTTTCATTAACGCCATTAATTTCTTTTTTTCAAATTCTACCCAACATACTAGCATGTTCTTTAGGCATTCTAAAAGAAAGTGTTAAATAAGCGTTTTTGTATGATTCTAAAAATTTATCAATAAAATCTTTAACATTTAATCTTGTGTTATCATAAATTTTTTGCTCCATATCGCCAACGGCAACGATTTGGATCTTAGGATTCTCTCTTTTTATTCTTTCTAATAATCTAGATATTTCATCCGTGATGTCTTGATACTCATCAAGCAATAATACATCATAAATCCCAACAGGTATATCGGTAGTTAAAAATATTTTAATTGCGTCCGCGGAAGAGGAAATAACACCTTCTTTTATTAATAATCAATATGAAAATCCATGATAATTTTGTACAAAAACATTTTTGTTTATGATTTTACTTTTAGCATCAACTTTTAATAATCTATTGTAAGTTAAATATAAAATCTTTTTATCAAGAGGAAATTCATTACACAAAGCTTGAATCACTGTTGTTTTCCCGCTCCCAATACAGGCATCAACTAGAATATTTTCTCCCTTTAATGCTAAATTAATTACATTTTGTTGTTCTTCTGTAAGATCATGAAATGTAAAATTAGTTTTTTTTTTTTTTTATATCCATAATTACCTCATTTATTGAGAACGACTTTAAATAATTATACATAAGTTTGTCTTAATTAAAGGTTTTTTTTATTTTAGTTAAAAATTGTTTGTCATTGTGATTCGTTATTATTTTCTTTAATTATTAGTATGAGTTTTTAGTACGCGCTTTTAAATTTAAACAAAATTTTTGAAAATCTGATAAATTTTTGTGAGCTATTAAATCTTTCAAAACTAATTTAACTAATAAATTAGCAGAAAAAACTCAAATAATTATTTTTTCCTATGATTTTACGACAAACTCTTTTTTATTTTTAATTATGATTTATTTTGACACACCTTTCTTGTTGTGTCTGAAATTAATATACTAATTTAAATTACTATTTTTTACAACAAGTTTTTTTAACCAAAGTATCCAGTGATCTTTGGATTTTCAAACGAATAATTTTTTTTCAAGTCTGACCTTTGTACTTTAGCGACCATTTAATTTGGTTTTGAAAAATTTTATTATTATAATAGCCACTATAAGGAATTATGAGCGAATTTGGTAAATGATTTTTGCAAATAATTATATTGACTTTTTTTTAACAAGTTCATTAATTAGCGGAATTGTAATAGTTGTTCTGTCATTTTCAAAAATAACAACGTCTACTGT
This sequence comes from Mycoplasma sp. 'Moose RK', assembly GCF_015708155.1. GTDB lineage: Bacteria > Bacillota_I > Bacilli_A > Mycoplasmatales > Metamycoplasmataceae > Mesomycoplasma. The sequence goes on along the minus strand of NZ_JADDYD010000001.1, from coordinate 455,047 downwards.
GTTAATTGGAATTACAAATTTTTCAATATCACGTTTAATGATAATGTTATCAAGAAAAAGTTGAACATAATCTGATTGGTTAATTTCAATAATTTTTTTCATGTTTTTCGTTTTGTAAAATAATTTTGTTATACAATAAAATTTCTTGATCACAGATTATTAAGACTAATTTTTCTCTAAAAATTTTAATTTTTGATTGTTGTTTCCTAAATTTTTTTCAGTTTTTGTCATAATTCTGACAAGGAAAAACTAAAAAAAAAAAAAAAACCTGCCAAAATGGCAGGAGTTTCGGCACTGCATATAACAGGCCTTATTTTTGTGCGACAATTTCTTATTAGAGTAAAACATTAATTAATTGTGCAAAATTAATTATACACTAAAAATTATAAAAAATTAAAAAATTTTTTTTTATAATTAAGATAATTATGGAAAATAGTAGAGACATTTTAGTACAAAATACACACACAGAGAAAGAAAGAAAGAAAGAAAGAAAGAAAGAAAGAAAGAAAGAAAGAAAGACGAATTTGCTCTTCAATTAGAATTTTATAAAAAATATCTATTTGACAGATAAAGTTAAAATCAAATATATCAAGATAATTGAATCTGAAAGGATCAAACCGTAATTTTACATTTTGTAGAAAAATACAGTAAAATTTCTAAAAGTAAATCAAAAAAACAAAAACACACAAGAAATCAATTCATTTGCTGAATGATATAACAATTCAAATATTTAGGTTTGTTATATTATTATAAAAACCAAAATTTTTATATAAAGAAGATTAAATCTTCAGATCTTTTTAAAAAGATTTTTTTAAAAAGATAGATGATAGAAAAACTCTCACAAAAATTGTTAGATAAAAATAATTATCTGATTTTTTGCACTAATTTACATTGATTTTTTGTTTTTGATCACTGAATTGAACAAAAAAGTAGGAAAATTTGGGAAATATATTATTTTTATTTGAAAATTTGTTTTTTATATTATAATTTAGTCATATTTTGTTCTTTTGTTTTGTATTTAAAAAGATATTTTTCTTGTTTAATCTTTTTAAATAAATATTTTAGTTTAGAGCCTTAAATTCAGAATTGTCTTTTAATACTTCCAATCCTTCACAAGTAAGGGAAAAAAATGCAAAATTATCATAGTTTGATCACAGAAATTGCAAATAAAATTGCTGAATGACTTTCAAATCAAGGTTATTATCGTGTTATTGAATCAGAAATTACTAGTTTTCAAGAAAATTTCTTCAGTTTAAACATGGACTCAAATCACCCGGCCGCTGAACCATGGCAAAGTCTTGTTTTCAACCATTCTAGTTTGCTGCGAACACATAACACTGGAATTTCATTCAGAGAACTCGCATCCTCACCAAATAAAAATTTTGCTTTTTTTTCTTATGGTAAAGTTTTTCGAAATGATGCTGAAGACCAAACCCATACCCATCAATTTAATCAATTAGATTTAATTGCAACTGGGGATTTCGCTGCTGGCAATTTAATTGCAACAATTCGTGCATTGCTTACCCATGTTTTTGATAAAGACATGGAAATTCGCTTTCGGCCATCTTATTTTCCTTTCACCCAACCCTCATTTGAAGTTGATATTTTTTTCAACGACCAATGAATTGAAGTTCTAGGATGTGGTATTTTACACCCGAAAGTGATGCAAAACGCTGGATTTACTGATTATAAAATCCGTGCATTAGCTGCTGGGATTGGTCTTGAGCGAATTGCAATGATCAAATACCAAATTAATGATATTCGTGAGTTTTATAAAAATGATTTACGTTTTTTAAAACAATTTAATTAAAAAAATACAGGAGAAAAGTGCTTTTTTCATTATTACGACTTAAAAAACTTGCGAATTTAACTAATTTTAGTGATGAAATCGTTATTCAAAGTCTGATTAACCTTGGCTTTGAGGTTGATAGTATCCGTGAATTGAACTACATAGATGGAATTCGCTTTGGATTAATTTTAGAGGTTGAAAAAAACCCTAATGCCGACAATCTTCTTGTCTGTAAGATTCAATTTGCTGACCGCATTAGAACAATTCAAACTCGAGCACAAAATATTATTCCCAACAAACAAGTTTTAGCTTTTGTTCCTGGCTCAATAAACAAAGATATTATTTTTGAAAGCAAAATGCTACGAGGGTTACCATCAGAAGGTATGCTAATTTCGCTAAGTGAGCTTGGTTTTGATCAAAAATTACTTGAAAACGAAGAATCCCAAGGAATTTTTCTTTTTGAACCAATTTTTGATCTTGATCTTGATCCGCTTGTAACATTAGAATTAAAAGACAAAATTCTTGACATTAAATTATTATGAAATCGTCCTGATGCTAATTCCTATTTAGTAATTGCCATGGAACTTGCAGCTTATTTTTCAACCAAATTTAACTTTAATAGCTGACAAATTAGTGGAAATTTTTCGCAAAAACTCGAAGTTGAAAGTGAATTTCCATTACAAATTAGCGCCCTTGAAATTGAAAAGGCACCAAAAATTTCGCTTGCTGACCAATTTTTACTCCTAAAATCTGGAATTAGCATCAAAAATGATCCCCGAGATTTTGCAAATTTTGTCCTAATTTACACAGGTCAGCCTTGCTTTTTGGTCCCAACAAACAAGTTGCCTAAAAAAATTAGAGTTATTTATGAAATAAATAACGATGAAAAAAATGCAAAAAAAGTTCCTGTTTTCAAGTTATTTTTTGATGACAATCAAGTTTTAATTCCTGAGGTTTTAGAACCAAAAGTTCTTGAAAATCAGCCACTTTTGTTAATTTTGCCAAAATTTGACTTAGTTAAAATTCGCCAAAGTTTTCAAAAATTGAAAATTAATACACCTACTGCAAAACAACTTGCAAGAAATTATAGCATTGGAACAACTTTACTTGCTTTCAAATTTTTGAATCTTTTTTTAAAAAACCAAGAAATTAATTTTTCAAAACCAATTAATTTTGATGAAAATTTGTTCCAAAATCAACAAAAAATTCACTTTAATTTTAAGGAAATTAATCAACTTTTGGGACTCAAATTAGTTCCAGATCGCCTTCAAAAAACTAATTTAGCGCTCTTGAAAATTGGTTATAATTTTTTAGAGAACCAGTTTTTGCCTCCTTTTTACCGTGTTGATATTGAATTTCTTGCTGATTTAGCAGCAGATTTTTTAAGATTTTATGGTCTTGATTCCTTTGAAGAAAATTTACCGCAAATTTCTTCAAGAAAAATTGTAAAGGAGTCTAATTTACCAATTAAACTCCAAGCTTTTGGTTTTTTTGAAGCCAACACATACTTGTTGGTGCCAAAATCAGAGAGTTTCAACCCTTTTGATCTTAAATCTCCTAAACTAATTACTTTTTCCTCGCATGAGCATGTTAAAGTTCGTTATTCACTTGCTTTTCAGTTGTCCAAAGCATTGATTTACAATGTTAAACGTAAAATGGTAGATGTCAATTTCTTTGAAATTGGTTCAGTTGCTGAGTGAAATCAATCACTTGCACTTGCATCAACTGATTTTGGCCTTGAAGAATTAAAACAAAAATTAAAAAACCTTTTCCCTTTTGAATTTGATTTTATTCCAGCAAATTCTGAATTTTTTGAACCAAAACAGGCACAATTTATTTATTTAAAGGGAGTTTTGGTTGGCTGAGTTGGCAAAATTAATACTAAATTTTGCCAACTCAAACAAGCAAATTTTCTTGAATTATTAATGTCGCGAATTGATTTTAATGAAAAAAGACAAAAAAAATTTACGCCTTATGAAAATGCCCAATTAAAATTTCGCGACATTACAATTTCGCTTGATTTAAATGATATTCCTGACCGTTTTGTCAGGCAAATTGAAAAAATTCCCGGAATTTTTTCTGTAAAACAAAAAGATTATGTTATAATTAATGAAAAACAAAAAATAACTTATCGCATAACTGGTAGTGATCAAGCTTGTGATGTTGTTGATGTTTTGTATAATCGTTAATTTTTAATTTTGGTTTAAAAAACTAAAAAAGAAAGGAAAAAAATGGCTATAGTTCCGAAGCGCAAAACTTCTAAGCAACGCAAGCATAAACGTCGTACTCATGACTTACTTGTAGTTCCAAATTTAGTTGATTGCAAAAATTGTTTTAACAAGTATCAGCAACACCATGTTTGCCAGTTTTGCGGATTTTACAAAAATCGTCGTGTTGTTGCATTCAAGGCAATTAATGACAATAAATAAAAATTTTTTGTTTTTTAAAAAATTTTTATTTAAGCATTTTTAGTGTATAATATATATTGCCTTCCTTTTTTTGCCGATTTAGCTCAGAGGCAGAGCAGCTGGCTGTTAACCAGTTGGTCGCAGGTTCGATCCCCGCAATCGGCGCCATTTTGGCCCGTTGGTGAAGCGGTTAACACACATGGTTTTCATTCATGGATGCACGGGTTCGAACCCCGTACGGGTCACCATTTTATTTTGGAAGATTAGCTCAGTTGGGAGAGCAACGCCCTTACAAGGCGAAGGTCAGGGGTTCAAGTCCCTTATCTTCCACCATTTTGCCACTTTAGCTCAGCAGGCCAGAGCAGTCGCCTTGTAAGCGAAAGGTCGTAGGTTCGATTCCTATAAGTGGCACCAGTTTACCTTGCAAATTTGCGCGAGTGGTGAAATGGCAGACACGCTAGATTTAGGCTCTAGTGCCTTCGGGTGTAAGGGTTCAAGTCCCTTCTTGCGCACCAGGTTCTTGATCAACTTTGTGTTGATTTTTTTTTTTTTTTTTAAAATCTTTAAAAAATGATTATCCTTTTATATAAGCCAAAAAATGTTAGTTCAGCGACTTTCATTCGTAATTGAGCAAGAGAGAATTTCCACAAAAAAGCTGGACACGCTGGCACTCTTGACCCATTGGCATCTGGGCTTTTGCTAGTTGCAACCGACGAGGATACAAAATTGTTATCCTACCTTGATGCTGATTTTAAAACTTATTTGGCGAAGGTTCAATTTGGATTTTATTCTGACAGTTTTGATGCCGGCAGTGAAATTTTTGCTGTTAAAAATCCAAAAATTATTGAAAAAAAGGATTTATTAACTGCTCTTGAAAATTTAGCTAATCAAAGAAGTCAAATTCCACCCATTTTTTCAGCAAAAAAACTAGCAGGAAAGCCAGCTTACAAATTTGCTCGTGAAAACAAAACTGTTTATCTAAAGCCGATTAACATCGAAATTAATCATTGAGAATTGGCTAATTTCGATGTTAAATCTCAACTTGCAACAATAAAGTGGCATGTTTCACGGGGAACCTACATTCGAACTCTAGCTGATGACCTAGGAAAAATGTTGGAAAACCGGGCTTATTTAAAGGAATTAGAGCGGGTTAAAATCGGAAAATTTGATCTTGATTCTTGTAATTTCCCCCTTGATGCAAAAAATTTGCTAAATTATGATTCCGTTAGTCTCACTTTTGCGCAACTTCAACTGCTAAGTCAAGGGAAAAAGGTTGATTTTTTTGCCAAAAATAATGATTTTATTGCACTTGTTTTTCAAGATGATGTGATTGGTTTTGGCAAAATTGATCAAAACAAGTTAATTTCCAAGCGACTTTTTGGCAAAAAAATTGCCAAATTTTTAAAAAAATTAGAATAAAAATTTAAAAACAATGAACAAATTTAAACTTTTTGCGACTGACATTGACAATACAATTGTTGAGCATGGAGGCGAACATTTTCCTGCAAAAATTCAGTTTTTGTTTGACAAATTAAAAGCAAAAAATGTCATTAGCACTTTCGTCACAGGTCGAGATTTTATAACAATTGGTCAGTTATTCAATGCAAAAAATGTTGATTTTTTCATTGGCGCCAATGGTGCTTTTATTTATGATTTTTCCAGAAAATCAATAATTTGGGAAAAATCAATCCAAATTATTGATTTATTACAAGTTGTTGAATTCTTCGACTCCCGCAAAACCCCTTATATAATTATGGATAGAAACTGGATTTACACCTCAAATCATCATCCTGATACCCTGTCTGGTTTTCTAAAGTCATTTTATAAGAAAGTAAAACCACTTTCTGAGTGTAATTTTCAAGAAAAATTCCATATTTTTACTGTTGTTGACAATCAGGACTCAAAATCTTTCCTTCAAAGTGAATTTGAAAAGTTTATTTTGGATGAAAACCTTGAGGTTTCAGTTAGTTCACGTTGGTCATTAGGTTTTTTTGTTGTTGCCAAAAACGTAAGCAAATTAACCACTTTGCAGGTTTTAGCAAAAATGCACCAAATCAAAAATGAGGAAATTATTGCTTTTGGCGATTCACACAATGACACCGAAATGGTTGCAAATGTTGGTTACGGCGTCGCGATGGCCAACGCAATTCCTGAAGTAAAAAAAGTTGCCAAGGATTTTGCACTCACAGTTAGGCAATTTGGCGTTTATCACAAAGCCAAGGAATTGAAAATTATTGACTAGGATGACTCAGGTTTATTTTTACCCGTTGGAAAAACCAGTTTTTAAAAATGCAGTTTTCATTTTAGGTAGTTTCGAAGCTTTTCATCTTGGGCACCAAGAATTACTGAAAATTGCCCGAAAATTAACATCAGAAGTTGTTTTGATGTTAATCATGAATCCACAAAAATTACCAAAATCTCAAGGTAAAAATTTTACTGACCTTGCAGCACGTGTACAAATGGTTGCAAATGTTGGAATCAAAAAAATTTTAATAATTGATTTTGATCAAGATCTTCGGCAACTTAGCGGCAAAATATTTGTTGAAAAACTAATTAGTTACGGCGGAAATTTTTTTGTTGTCGGCAAAAACTTTGTTTTTGGCAACAATGGTGATTATAATGCTCGAAAATTACAAAATTTTTGGCCAAATACAAAAATTGTTGATCTTCTTTTTGACAAAAATGGCAACAAATTTTCTACTTCGCAACTAAAATTGTTACTAGAATTTGGTGATTTTGCAAATTTAAATCAAATTCTAGTTGGAAATTTTCTTGTTTCCATAAAACCAAACGCCCAAGGGCAGTTTTCCTGAAACCCAGATTTGATTTTGCCACCTGCCGGATTTTATCTAGGTTATTTTATTGAAGTTGAAAAAGATCAAAAATTTCCTGTGATTTTGCAAATTGAATTTGCAAAATCAACATGTCAACTTCATTTTTTTGAGCAAATAGTTTTAAAAAAAGGATTTTTAGAAATTGCTTTGCAGATCCGATATGTTTACACAAGACAAAGTGATAAACTCAATAATGACGATATTGAAAAAGCTCATATTTTTTTCAATAATAATAAAATGGAAATAAATAACTAAATTAGTATATTCATTTCAGACACATCAAGAAAGTGTGTCTGAAATGAAACAATATAAATTCATAGTTTAACAGAAAATTAAGTAATCTAAATTGCTGAATTTCAAGGAATAAAACTACAATTTTGCATGTTTATGGAAATAATTTAATACGAAATTGACAACAAAAGCTTTTCAATAATGCTATGAAAATTCTAATAAGCGCCTGTGGAAAAGTAAATCTTCTCGTAGACTAAGAAAGAAATACACAATTAACGATTTTTTTGAAAATAACCATCGAATTTATCAAGAAATAATGGAAAATGTTTTCAGAAGATATGGGATTGATCCTGCGATAGTTATTGAAGAATTTAAAAAACAAAAACAGAAAGCTTTATGCGATTTTATAGCGAGAATTAATTAATATTGAAGGTCAATTTTGAAAATATAACTGTTGCCTATCAAAAAATAAAGTCATTTACTAAAGACATAACAACTCAAGACTTCAAATTAATTTAACTCATATAAAACTCCAGGTTTTTATATGAGTTAAATTAATTCTTCAGAATTTTTTAAAAATCATTAAAAAACTAATTGTCTGAATTTTTTCTACTAATTTATTTTTTCAAAGTTTTTTTTTTTTTTAGGCATTTTTTTTGTTATAATTACATTTAGAAATTTGACTTAATTGAAAATTTAGTCAAATTTTAAATTTACAACCATCTTTTGTGTTAACATACTTTTATATTTTTTCTCTTTAATTTTTTAAAAAAGAGGAAGTAGAATAGGCTAATTTTGTTACAAATTAGAACTAATATTTTTAAATTAAACTTTTATTTTAGATTTTTATTTAGACTGAGTCTTAAAAAGAAAGCGATCTATGTTTTCATGTTGTTTGCATTTCTTGCAACATTCATGATGGCTTTAATTACAAGGTTTTATGCAACTGATAAGACTTTTAGTCTATTTTCATTTATTAACCTTTTTATAAATTTATCGCTAACGATCATCATTGCTTCATACATGTTTTTGTCAATTTTCAAAGATCTAAGCGCTCAAAGTGTTGATATTATTACCTTCACAAAACCCTATTCCAGGCAATATTTTATTGCAACAAAAATTCTTTTTTTAATTTGCTTTGGGGCATTTTGGTCATTCTTTCTTTGAATTTTATTGACACTTTTTTACCTAATAAATTATCAATATTTTAACCAGGTGAATAAACTTTTTCTTTGGGGTTTCATTTCACCTTTTTTTTCTTTTGTAATTTTTGGAACAATTACAGCATTAATTAGTTACAAATTTAGTTCCAAATTATCCCTTTCAATTACAATTTTTGCATTTTCACCCTTGATTTTGATTGGTTCTTCTTCAGCATTCAGTTCAACTTCACCTATCAATAGATTTGCAGAAATTTTGAACTTAGAACACGAGGGCTATGATTCAAAAACGATTGCTGATGTTGAAAAATTTTACTTAAATGATAAAAAAGATCGTTTTTTTATCATTCCAAAACAAGTTGACAATCCAAATTTTACTGAACGACAAATAAAATATTTGCAAAGCGCTTGAAATGACAGCACCGCTGCTGCGCAAGTTTGGCAAGCTGCTTCATATTTGCTAATTCCTTACCAACTTATTAATATTTTTGAAAAAAATGACCGTGATGCAATTGAAAATGCGGTCGCAAATAAGCCAAACTTTTTGCAACCTTATATTTACAACAACAATTTGGCTTCAAAAGGAAAAAGTTACATTTTATCGCCGAATTCTGGGCTTAAAAAGTTCAAATTATCCTCTGGAAAAAGTGTTTTTTTGGTTCCAGGCGCACTCAAAAATGACTCTCATTTTAGCAATCTTGAAAACCGTGAAATAATTTATGCCAATACCAATGCTGGAAATTTCAACATTTTATTACCACAGGATTCACAAACTTTTGGTCTTTCCTCAGATCTTGTTGGAAAATTACGATGAAATTTTATTAAGGAAATTTTGTTGTCACAAAAATTTAATGATTTTGCAATAAATTTCTTTAGTAAATTGCCAAAAGAAATCGATCAAAAAATAATTTTAGGGAAGATTTCCGAGGCAATTTCAACTAATAAGGAACTTTTGGAAATAGACGATGAAACTACAACTGTTTTCCAAAAAAATGTTCATTCAAGCAAAATCGCCAATGAAACACAACGAAAAATTTATCTTGCTGCTGCGCTAATTTACTGAATTTACTTTAACAAGCAGGATGAAAAAATACTTGATGCACTTCTTAAAAATGAAAAAAATAACTATGATCCCGCTGCTTTTTTTGTCCAAATTGACAAACAAAACTACCAAATTGGCGGTTTTTCTAGTTTCAACCCTGAACAAAGAGTTGTCAATGAAAAAGTTATTAATCGTTTTAATTTAACTAAAAGTAATAACTTTTTATTTCAACCTGCTTTGCAAATTATGGAAGTCAAAGAAAATTATCAAGTGGTCAAAAAGTGGCTTTATCCTTTGATTTGACTAAGTTTTAGTGCAATTTTGCTATATCTTACATTCAGATTTTATTCAAGAAGGGATTATTTGTAAAATGGACAAAAAAGTAATTCTTGAAGTTGAAAAGTTAACAAAAATTTACCCAAAATCAAAAAGTGGTATCAAAAACGTTAATTTTAAGGTTTATGAAAACGAAATTCATGCCTTTATTGGCGAAAATGGCGCCGGAAAAACAACCATAATTAAGTGCATTGTTGATGCATATAGACACTTTTCAGGCAAAATTTTGATCAATAATTTTGCAAGTATTATGCCTGAAGCCAAAAATATTATCGGCTATGTTCCGGAAAATTCGATTTTTCCCCGTGAATTCACAAGCTTTGAATTTCTCTATGAATTTGGACTCATGTCCGGAATTAGCGCTAAAAATGTTACTAAAAAAATTGATTACTATTTTCAATTTCTCAAAATTGAAAATCTTCGCGATCTCAAACCAAGCAATTTTTCCTCTGGACAAAAAAGAAAAATTATGCTGATGCAATCACTGATACACGATCCAAAATTAATTATTTTGGATGAACCTTTTTCTAATTTGGATCCAACAGCAAGAGCTGAATTTCTTTATATTGTCAAAAAACTGAAAAATGATGGCAAAACTATCTTTTTGTCAAGTCATAATCTCAGTGAAATTGACTCAATTATTGATAGCTTAACTCTAATTCACAAGGGGAAAATTTATTATTCTGGTCCCAAAACTGAAAATTTATTATCAATGTATAAAAAATATATTTTAGAAAATCAACAGGGTTAAAATATGCCTAAAAAAATTATTTTAGCAACAATTTTGAGTACAACAGGACTTTTTTTGGCATCTTGCTCTTCAATTTATCAATTTTATAAATTTGAAAATAAACAAGAAAATAGGGAATTAGTCGAAAATCAGTCCATCCAGGATTTGTTAGATTCAGTTTTCAGTGGTGACAAAACAACAAAAAATAACTACATAATTAACCAAAATTCACTTGATCCTGGAAAAGTTAGTGCTGAATTAAAATATTCTTTAGTATTTTCACGACCATATTTTATCTCATCGTTTTATGATGAATACCAACAAACAAGACAAAATTCAAATTTCACTATTCATTCCTATTTGGCAAAAAATTGGTTGTTTTTGTTGTCTCACATTGACAAATTAGGTTTTATTTTTAACCCTTATCATTCAAGATTTGTAAAAAATCCCAATGAAATAAAGGTTGAAAAAGCACCACTAAAAAATATTAAAATTCTTGATAAAAATTTTGATTTTATCAAAATTGTCAAAAATTATGTTGCAGACAATGAAAATACCACTTACTATTTAATTTTTGAAAAAACTAAATTTATTAGATTTACTGTTGTAAAACATAAAAACACAATCAAAACAAAGTTGGACTACAATTTATTTGTACTTGACAAAGAGCCAGCTGACAAGTTTTTATTTGCAAGAAGTTTTGAAAACTGAATTGACAACAAGGAAAATGAGTATTTTGAAAAGGAACTTGCGCGACAAAAACAAGAATTAGAATATGATTTTGTTGAAAAAAGAGATGAAATTCAGCAAAAAATTAACCTTTTAGAAAATCCCGACATGGCTGAAGATGAGAATGAAGAAAATTTTTGCAGTCTTGAAAATATTGACAAATGTACTGAAGAACAAAAAAAGTTTTTGCTAAAAACCAACCGAGGTTCATCAAGTTTGCTTGCTTCAACCACTGCCTTTCAGGACAATTCTAACTCAAATAGTCTCAAAGATCTTCAAAATCAATTAAAAAACTTGGAGTCTCAGCACCAAGCTAATCTTAATAATTTGGAAAAAACTGTTAAAAATAAGTTATTAATGGAAAAAAATGATACTACAGCTTCTAATTTTTTTACCGACATCACAACAGACACAACTGGTTTTGAGTCACCTTTTCCGTTTCAAAAATACAGTTTAACTTCAATTGATTTGCAACAAACCACAAAAAATGAAGTAATTTTACCGCAAAAGCTAGCAAAAAAATCGTTTTATTTTTCAAAATATGAAAAATTTATTGACAAGAAACTGGATGTTCAAGCTCCTTTTGAAACTGAAGAAGAGTATAAAAATCGCCTCGTTTATGACACAATTTTTAATTTTATTTGACCAAATGATGAAAAAGCAAAAGTTGCTTTTCTAAATGAGTTTGAAAAAGCAGAAAATCTAAAGAAACTAGAAAATGAGTGAAAAAAGATTCAGGAAAACCTAAAAAAATCAAATAAAAGCGCTGAGTCACTTAATGAATACAAAAGTTTTGTTAACAAAAATTGATTTTTTATTCTAAAAAGACTTGGAAAAATGAATCTTCATTTTCACAATTGATTCTTGCTTCCTGACCAATTCAATACCGATGGTTCAATAAAAGTTGGTCATTCTGATGCCTTTAAACAAAGCATTCTGGAATTAGCGCCCCTAAATGACGATTTATTAATCACAGATAGCCTTCTTGAAGAAATTTCTGAGGGTGACACGACAAAATCCATCAGCAATTACAAAGATTTGTACATTTTAAAACAAAATGCGCTGATTAATTTAAAAGTTGACACTTCTTCACGAACACCAAAAGTCACTTTGAACCCGTTTGTACTCTATTTTCCGAAGTCAAAGCACAAAATCTCTGTCAAAATTTTAACTGAGATTTTTCACCAGGCACTTTATCATGCATCAAAAGAATCTTACTTTGATTTTGAAAAATCGCTTGTAAAAAAGTTTCGCTACAACAATCCAGCACAGATGATTTTTAAGGATAAATAGGAAAATTTATGAAAAAAAAGATTTTTTTTACCTTTATGACCGCAGTATTAACTAGTTTAGCAATGGTAAGCTGTGGAAATTTCACACAATTTAAACAATCTTTAGCCAAAAAATATTATAATTTCACTGACCAAGAAACAAGGAAAAATGATAATTATCACCATTTTTTTCAAAATGAAGTAATTTCACAGAGCCTAAAAATTATTTATTCTGATTTGTATTCAAGCAAGGAAATTATTGAACAAGTGGATGCAATCAATAGTGAAAGTTACCAAAAAGACTTGAAATTCAAGCTAAATTTTTACAACACAATTAATTCAAAGGCTAGCAATTCACTGCTTGGAAATCCGAATCCACTTTTATTTCAGCAGGCGTTTAATTCTTATGGCAATCTTTTTGAAAATAATTGACTTTGATTTTTGGCAAACATCAAAAGGTCAATTTTTATCCGCGGTATCAAAGAAGCTGATCAATTTTTGATCTTACATGAGGATTCTAATTTAAAATTAAAGGAAGATGCCCTAAATTCAAGTTTTTATCAACCAATTTCAAACCAATTTAAGGACATGGCACTAGTTTTAAAAAATTCAAATTTAAATCCCGAAAATCAAATTTTGACAAAAGAATACGAACTCTACTTGTTGAATTCAGAAAATTTTATTTTTTCAATAAATTTTGAGCAGCAATTCAAAGACAACAAATTAATTAAGGTTAACGCGACTTTGTCACCTTGAATCAGTATTTACCCTAAGTTTTTAAACAAAAACAGTTTGCAATTTCCTCTTCAAGAATATGCCTATGTAATTTCAAATTTTCGATCAGGAAAACAAGGTGTTAGCGTTTCACAACCTGAAAAGTCATTTTTTGAGGAAAAACAAGGTGGATCAAGGTATTTTTACACCTTAATTGATTTTAATTAATTGAAATTAACTTAAGTTTGGGCACATTTTTTTTAATTATTGCTTGTCTAAAGGAATTTTCACTAAGTTTGAGATAATTTTAAGAAAAATTTTTAGCAAAAAGCATTGATTTCTTGATTAAATTAGTATCAAAAATCATACATATCAAGCATCAAGAAAGGCGTACCTGAAATCAAATACTATTTAGTTAGAATTTGTCTGATTTTTTTCAAACAAACCAAATCAACATGTAGTTTTGAGGTCAAAAATGTAAGAAAACAGGCAATACTTTGCGCTAAACTCAAAACAACAATTGCTTTAGCAATTAAATAATAAAGGCCGATGACAAAAAGAATTAAAAAAAAGAAGCCAAAAAATGCAGTGTAAATTTTCCCTTTTTGAGCAAATAGATCACAGACATCTTTTCGAAATAATTTGTCAGTAAAGTAACTATTTTTCCAATAAATAGGCGCTAATTTCGGGATAAAGGGTCCAAAAATTAGTGCTAAAATTGCGCTGGAATTGAAAGTTGTTAAGCCAATAAGAATACTAAGTGATAAATTTTGGTGATAAAAATAAGCAAAAAAAGTCTCAAAAATTGAACTTAGAAAAGCAAAAACTGCTAAAAAATAGCAAGTCTTTGCAGCGAAAAATAAATTTTTGAGACTTTTTGCCATTTTTTCTAAAAAAATTCCAGTTTTTTATTTAAATTAACAAAAAAACCCTCTTCCTATTCTAAGTTTGAATCTGTTTCTCTTTTTTGATCAACAAAATCAGCGATTTTTGTTTCTTCATCGCTGATTTTGTCGTCATTTTCACGGTTTAGAGCTACTTTTTGAGCCAAAATTTCGCTCATTTTTTCAGGATTTGTTCTCACATTGACAAAATCAGTTGAAATTTGGTCATCATCATCATCAGAATTTTGAGTCAAAAAGTCAGGATTTTCGGCAATAACTTCAAGTTGCTCTTGATTCATTTGGATAAGTAAATCACGTTTTTCAGTGACTGACATAGTTGTTTTCAATTGAACAAGCTTGTTGTTGGCAACTTTTCAAAGTTCAAAATCAGGACCAAAATCAATCTGTTCGATTCCAAGATCGCTAAGTTGTTTGGCAATAAATTCGGGGCTTTTTTCAAGTTCTGCTTGCTGGATAGCGGCAATTCTTTCTTCACCAGCAGCAATGATTTGTTCTACAATTTCAGGGGGAGTATCTGCTGCATATGTAATTGCAGTTCCGTCTGACAAAATTGCATCTTTGTATTCAATTTTAGCAGCATTTGTGTTGTTAAAAAGAGCAATTATTGCTTGATAAGCAGACTCAAAAACTAAAATGTTGAATTTTTTTGTGGCATCTTCAGTAAAAATTTGGTAAGGATTTTTTTGCGAATATTGCACTAAATTAGCCGATGAACGAAGTTTATCGATCGTATCAATGTGATTTTGTCAATGGCTGTCAAGGGTTGATAAAATTATGTAGCGCTCTGATTCATAGTAGTTTTCGCCAAGATTTTCTTTCAATGATGGTTGCAATTTTTCAAAGTAAATTTCTTCTAATTTTTTGACTAAAACATCATTTAATTGTTCGTAGGGGTAATTTTCAAGTTCAAATTGACCAAAGTCGACTTTGCTGTTTCGCGAAAGATTGTCGTTTAAATAATCAACTAAATTTTTATAATTAATTTCTTGATTGGGCAAAGTGATAAAATCATAACCTAAAATAATGTTAACAGCACGAATTATCATTTTGCGAATATAGTGGTCAAAATTCTGAATTTCAAGCAAAATGTCACGTTGAGTGTAGATTAAATCGCGTTGCTGACGAATGACATCATCATAACTAAGCACGGTTTTTCGCATGTCAAAATTAAAACCTTCAATTTTTTTTTGTGCTGCAAGTAAAACCGAGTGGATATATTTCCCCTTAATTGCTCCAAATGAATTTCCATAGGCAGAAAAAATTTGCTCAAAATTGGAAAAACGGCGCAATAATTGATCTTGAATTGAAATAAAAAAACGGGAAATACCGACATCACCTTGGCGGCCCGCGCGCCCACGAAGTTGGTTATCAATTCTTCGTGACTCTGCTTTATCAGTTCCTAAAATATAAAGTCCACCAAGAGCAATTACATCTCTTTCAAGAATGATGTCAGTTCCCCTTCCAGCCATGTTTGTTGCAATTGTAATAGCATTTTTCCGTCCTGCACGAGAAATAATTTCAGCTTCAAGTTCATTTTGTTTGGCATTTAAAACAGTGTGATTTAGACCTTTGCTGTGCAACATTGCCGAAAGAGTTTCAGAGTCAACGACTTGTGAGGTTCCAATTAAAATTGGTTGACCAGTGGAATGGACTTTAACAACTTCATCAATAATTGCTCGGTTTTTTTGGTCTAAAGTGGCAAAAATTTGGTCATTTTCGTCTTTCCGAACCATCGGTTTGTTGGTTGGAATTACATTAACACGCATGTTGTAAACATCAATGAATTCTTGTTCTTCAGTTTTAGCGGTTCCAGTCATTCCTGATAATTTTTTAAAAAGGCGAAAGAAATTTTGGTAAGTAATTGTGGCTAAAGTTTTTGTTTCTGGCTCAATTTCCAGACCTTCTTTTGCTTGAAGTGCCTGTTGGAGGCCTTCTGAATAAGAACGACCAACCATGATTCGACCAGTAAATTGGTCAACAAGTTCAATTTTGTTGTTCTGAACAATATATTCAACATCTTTCTTCATCACCTTGTTTGCTCGAAGAGCATTCTGAATTCGGTGAACTAATTCAGAATTGTTGATTTCATAGAGATTTTGCACGCCAAAAAAAATGTTGGCTTTGTCGATGCCTTGGTCATTCAATTTGATCCCTTTTGTTTCATGATCAATGTAAAAATCGGCATCAATAAGGGTGTTGACAAACTGATTGGCAGCAAGATATTGAGTTGGTGAGTTATTTTTTCCACCACTGATGATCAAAGGTGTTTTGGCCTCGTCAATTAAAATTGAATCAATCTCATCAATTAGACAAAAATTCAAACCCCGCTGCACTTTTTCTTGCGTTGAAAAAACCATGTTGTCACGTAAATAGTCAAATCCAAGTTCTGAGTGGACTGAATAAGTGATGTCGGCATTATACATCATCCGCTTGGTATTAGCATCCATATCAGCTTTGTTAATACCAACAGAAAGTCCCAAAAAATTGTATACCTTACCGTTGTCAGCGGCATCACGCTGGGCAAGGTACTCGTTGATCGTTGAAACAATAACACCTTGGCCTAAAAGTGCATTAAGATAGACCGGCGCAATTGAAGCAATTGTTTTCCCCTCGCCGGTTTTCATCTCGGCAACCGAACCCATGTCAAGAATTAGGCCACCAAGAATCTGTACATCATAAGGATTTTTTCCTAAAATTCTTTTGGTGGCCTCACGGGCAACCGCAAAAGCATCAACACGAATGTCTTTCAATTTCGCGCCATTTTCAAGGCGCTGTTTTAAAACAACAGTTTGATTTGCAAGATCCTGATCGGTCATTGCTGCGTAAAAACTGCGTTTTTGGTTAATCTGATGCAAAAGCCGGTAAGCAAGGCGCATTTCCGACGATGTCTTAAAAAATTTCAACAATGACTTTATCATCGCGCGCACCCCCGGCTTTATTTACAAAATATCTTAAAAATTATACCAAATTTGTTGGAAAAACAAAGGAAAAATTTGCAAAAAAATGGAGGCGTTTTTGCACTTTTAACACTCCTTTTTTGGCAAAAACCTTGCCAAAAAATAAGGTCTTTAGCTGGTAATTTTTAATTTTTTTGTTATGTAATTAAAAATATAGTTCAAAAGGAAGGTTGTTTTGTGTTAAAACTCCCGAAAAACACCTTTTTGCTCTTTCTATTGATTGTATTAAGTAATCAATCAGTTAAAAATGATCTCTAAAAAAAATCTTGTCAAATCACTTTTCCTAACTAGTCTCACTTTAATTCCCTTTTTGGTTAGAGACCAAGAAAAAAAATGCAAAGTTTTCACAAAATTTTGCTATTCAAAATACAAAACTAGCAATTTTGCCTACGATTAAAAACAAAATTGCTAGTTTTGTTCAAAAAGAAAATTTCCGTTGACAAAGTTGCAAAATCCTAAATCTTATATTTTAATTTAAACCAAAAAAACATCAGAAATTAGAGTCTTTTTTGGTTTTTCTATATTTTTTTAAAATTAATTTTGCCAAAATTTGCTTGAAAAATGACAAATTTTGAGTGGAAAGATGAAGGTTTTTCTTAAATTTTTCCACTTTTTTAATTGTTTTTGTGATTTAATTTTAAAGAAAATACCTGTTTTTCAACGCTTTTCTCACAAGCGCTTATCAAACTTTTCATACTATTATTATAAAGTTTCTATTGTAAATTTTATATTAAATTATTTCCATACACATGCAAAATTACAATTTGTAACCCTTGAAATTCAGTAATTTTAATGTATTTAATTTTCTATTCAAATGTGAATTTATATTGTTTCATTTTGACACACCTTTATTTATGTGTCTGAAATTAATATACTAATTTTGATCAAATTTCAACAATTTTGTGACAGGTTTTTTGTAATTAAACCATGAAATTAATAAATAAACTGTTGAAATTACAAAAAACATCACTATCCAAATTACAAAAATTATGCCTGCAATTTGCGAAATTGGAGGGAGAAATGCTTCCTGCCCCACAATTGCGCTATAAATTTTCGGCATTAAAGGAAGAAAAATTGATAAATTAATAACTAAAATTAAAACTGAAATTATAATTATATTTAGTCAGTGATAGAGAAAAATGTGCCAGGTTTTTGCCCTAAGCGCTTTCAGTATTCCTATTAGTTTTATTTTTGAATCACTTAAATTTTTTGAATAAAAAATTATTTGTATTAACAAAATTGCAATAAAAGTGATTAAAATTACTCCGGCAATTATAACTACCAGATTTTGAACATCAATAGTTAATTTTGATATACTTACTAGCGGGGAGTCAGCTCGATATTCAGAGTTGTTTTTAGTAAAATTTTCGATATTTTTTACTAAATTTTCATGTTTGAAATATAATTTTAAAAGCAACGGCTGAATTTTTTTAACTTGTGCAGTTTCAGAGTTATCGATTTTTGTTTTATTTTTTAGTTCTAATCCAATATTTTCGCCTAATTTATAATGCAAAAAAGTTAAATTTAACTTTTTTGAAGTTACAGAACTGTTTATTCCAACAACTTTTACCGTTTTTATAATTTTATTGCCACTAAAAACAGAAATTTTCTGTTCTTTTGGTTCTTGAATATTTAATTTTGTAGCCAATGTTTTTGAAATTATAATTTCATCTTCATTTTTAATTGGTCTTCCAACTAAAATTTTCCCATCAAAATTAAACCTATTTTTAAAAAATGCAGTTTCATCGATGTAATCAATGGGAATTGCAAATTCTTTTTTGCTATTATATTCAAAATTTAAAAAAGGCAGAGTAAAAAAAGGGGCAATTTTATTTATAGTCTTATTTTTGTCCTTAATTTTACTAATTTCATTTTCTGTAAAACCGTTGCTAAATTCATTTTCTGTTTTTTTAGCAATTACAACCGAATCGAGTTGGTATTCACTAACTTTCAGATAATTTGCAGTGGAAATGTTTAAATTTAGAGTGCCGAATAATAAAGTGCCAAAAAAGCTGGCAAGAAAAAGTATGGCAAACAAAATTGTTGAGAAAAATTTTGATTTATAGTCTACTACTGTAAGCAAAAAAGCTGTTTTTAATTCTTGCTTAATTTTTGAAATCTTGGAATTTGGAGAATTATTTAAAACAACAGAATTGCCATCTTTTTCAGTGTTTGCCACTGAATTTTGTTCTGTTTTTTCAAAATTTTCCTGTCTGATTCCTTCTTTTTCAATATAAACAATTTTATCAGCATATTTTCTTGCGAATTCTAAATTAT
This sequence comes from Mycoplasma sp. 'Moose RK', assembly GCF_015708155.1. Classification (GTDB taxonomy): domain Bacteria; phylum Bacillota_I; class Bacilli_A; order Mycoplasmatales; family Metamycoplasmataceae; genus Mesomycoplasma. Next base: position 435,664 of record NZ_JADDYD010000001.1, on the reverse strand, counting down.
GACTAACTACTAGTATCGTTTTATTTTTGGCAATATTTTCTAGATTTTTAAATACGTAATCCCCATTTTCAAAATCTAAATTTCCTGTTGGTTCATCAAGCAAAATAAAATCGCAATCTCGTGAAAGTGAGCGTAAAATTGCAATTCTTTGTTTTTCACCACCAGATAAACTATTTACTGCCTGATTTAATTGCTGATTTTTAATCGATATATAATTAGCTTTTTTTTCTAGATCTTTTTGATCAAAAATTCTGTTTATTATGTTATTTCCAATTAAAATGTTGTTTTTTGATGAAATATTATTGATTAAATTGAAGTCTTGAAAAACAACATCAATTAATGGATCCTTAATTTCTGTGCCTTTTTGGTCAAAAAAGGTAATTTTCCCGCTATCTTTTTTCATAAATCCAGCAATTAAATTAATTAGTGTTGTTTTTCCAATTCCGGATTTACCAATAACAAAAGTAATTTTTTTTGGTGGAATTTCTAGATTTAAATTATTAAAAATGATTTTGTCATTGATTTTTTTTGTTAAATTTTCAATTTTTATCATCTTATTCCAAATTTATTTAATTTTTTTGATTTTGTAGTATCAATTTAATCCAAAAAACTTATAAATTCTATCATTTTAAATTTATTTTAATAGTGTTACAATGTCCTTTTTGTAAATTCTATGTGAAATTAATAAATAAATTATAGACAAAACAAAAAAGCTTGCAAGCCAAACAATTATAAAAATAATGCTAATTTGTGAATAATCCGGAAAAATTCAGTTTTGTTGTGAAATTGCTTGATAAACTACAGGCACTAAAGAAACTGAAAATATAATACCTATAACAAAAACAAACACTGAAATTATTACCAAATTTAGTCAATGATATAAAAAAATTTGCGATGTTTTCCCACCAAGAGATTTTAAAATTCCTATTGATTTTTTCTTAAAATTAGAAAGATTTGCCGCATATGCTGAAACAAAAATTAATAAACTTATTCCAAAAATAACAATTGAAACAAAAATAACTAATAATAAAGTGTATCTAGAAGAAATTAATTGATTCATGATTTCATCAGGGCTTCCGGTTACATTGTAATAGCGGTTAACTCCTAGTTTGTTATATTTTGTTAAAAATTCTTGTATATTATTATATAGATTATTTTGATCTAAATAAACCATAAAACTTCTTGGTAGTAATTCTTTTGAATATTTTTCAACGTTATGGTGAAAAATGATAGTATTTTCATCGTTATTTTTAGAGTCAAAAATTCCAACAACCTTAAAAATTAAGCTATTAATATTGTTTCTAATTTTTAAAAGCTTACCTATTTCACTAGTCACATTTGAACTAACTGCAATTTCATTAAATTTTTCCGGCAACCTGCCTTGACTTAAATTTATCGATTTGGCTTCAGGTAAATTTTCATAAAAAGATTTTTGTATTTGTTGGTTGTCAGGAATTATTGCGGCAGTTGTTCCTCGACTGGTGATGTATTTTTCAAAATCTAATGAATAATAATTGTTAGGTAAAAATTCATATTCTTTAAAACCATTGTTTTCTTGGGTTTTTATTAATGTTTTGTAAAATTTTTCATAAATTGACTTTATTTTATTAGTATGAACAATTGAAAAATCAACACCATCTTCAAAAGGTTTGTCCAAAGTTCCCACAATTGTTGCTGTTTCAGAAAAATCATCTAATGATTTTATATCATTGCTTGGTATATCGATATTAATAATTTTGATTATTTTGCCAATTGGGTTATCAATTCCTAGTTCTTTAACTAATTTTTTTGAGATAATAACTTCATTAGGATTTTTAATAAAACGGTTGCCAAAATTTTTGTCGTTGCTAAATAAAGAGTATCTTTTTTTGAAAAAATCTGATTCATCAATTTGAAAAATATGGTTTTCTAAAGCGATTTTGTCATTGTACAAAAATTTAAAACCTTTTGACTCAGCATACCGTGGAATAATGTATTTTATTTTGGGATTATCTTTTTTAAGTTGTTCAATTTCTTCTAGTGGCAATGCAGAAATATCTTTTTCGCCAAGTAGAATTGTATCTAAATTTAATTGAGTAACTTTGTCTAGGACAATATTTTTTGCCGAAATATTCAAATTGACAAAAATTACAATACTAAAAATTAGGGCAAAAAAAGTTAGTAAAACCATAAAAAAACTTACCATTTTTGATCTAAAATCTGCAAGTGTGAGTAATAAAGCAACTCTAAATTTCTGCAAAAAACCAGGCTTTTTATAAACATAATTTGCCACTTGGTTTAAATTTGTATTTTTTGAAATTATCTCAATTTGATCTTTATTTTTAATAACTTCAACTGATAAATCTTCTAAATTAATAATTTGATGAGCATATTTTTTTGCCAATTCTAAATTATGACTAACAATTAAAATTGTCTTATCACTACAAGTTTTTGTTAATAAATCAAGTAAGGCAATAGAGTTTTCATGATCTAAATTTCCAGTTGGCTCATCGAGTAAAATAAAACTACTATCTCTTGACAAACTTCTTAAGAAAGCAGCTCGCTGCTTTTCGCCGCCAGACAAATTTTTTACTAATTGATCTAATTTTTGAGTTTCAATATCAATAAAATTTGCAGTTTTTTCTATTCTTGAATCATCAGATTGTCGATTTAAAATATGATTAGCTATCAAAATATTATTTTTTATAGATAATGATTCAATTAAATTAAAATTTTGAAAAACAACATCAATTAATGGATCTTTAATTTTTGTGCCATTTTCGGCAAAAAAGGAGATTTCACCACTATCTTTTTTCATAAATCCAGCAATTAAATTAATTAGTGTTGTTTTTCCAATTCCGGATTTGCCAATGATAAAAGTGATTGTTTTTGAGGGAATTTCTAGATTTAAATTATTAAAAATGATTTTGTCATTGATTTTTTTTGTTAAATTTTCAATTTTTATCATCTAAAATACGCTTTCGTCTTCGCTAGTATATGGTAATAAAGTATATCCATCTTCTTTGTCAGGAATTAGAGGGTTATTTGTCGCAATAGAACTATATTCATAGTCATCTATTAGTAATCCAGTTGCGTATTGACCAAAGTCAAATATTTTATAATTTCAACCTGTGCCTTGATAATTCATCACCAACCTGTTGGTGTTTTTTTTCTCAAAAGTGTCAACAAGTTCTTTTGTATTAAAATCAATTTTTGTTGATATTCGAAGTCCAGCGCTGAATGATTCTTTATTACCGCTGTTATATTTAGCTTCACCATTTATTTCAAAAGATGGGCTAGCTAAGCCGCTAATTCAAGCACGAGTGGTTAAATTAATATTTTCAGGTTTAGGATTATGATAATATGATCAATTATTTTTTTTATCATATTTAATTTCTGATACCCCTACTCATGCAGCTTTATCCTGCCAAAACAAACCTCCAAAATATACAATTTTCTTAAAACCAGCAATAAGGATTTCTAATTCTCCTTGTTCAATTTTTAATACTTTGTGTTTATATTCATAACCGACATTATTTTCTTTAGATAATGAAAAAAAAGATTTAAAATTGTTGTTATTGCGGTTTAATTTTTGTATTTTACGCAAAATATTTTCTTTATTATTGTCATAATTTTTATAATATGAAAACATTTGCGGTTTTAAACTCTGAGTTATATTGTTATGATTATTTTGCACATTAGTATAAGTAAAAAACGTTAGAGGAACAAGGCTAACAAGTGAAAATCCTAATACTTTTTTTAATTTTAAAATAACCATAAATTTCCTTTTAATTATAACTGATTATAGCATAAAAATTATAGCATAAAATAATTATTTAAATTTTTTGTAATAATGAATTTTTTGTAAATAAAGTATTAGCTTTTTCTGATTTTGGAATGAAAACTTCGCCTTTAAAACGATCTTTTAGCTCACTATTATCCAAACGGGCATCACGGGCCTTGATTTTATTTTCCTTCCAAGACTATCAAAAACTAATGTTGGATTTACTTTGAAGGGAACAATTTTTTTCCTTACTTAAACACATTTTCCTACAAATTTTAACATGTAGGAAAATGTAAAAAATTAACTAGAACTTGTGCTTGAATTTCAATCGCCAAAGACATCAACTTTTTGCGAATCATCAAAACCATTCGGGAACAAATATGTTTTTACATTTTTTTCTTTATAAAGTTCTTGCATTGCTTGAAAATAGGATTTTCTTTGGTGTTTTGAACCATAAATTAGGTCATATTTTGGTAAATTGTAGCTACCATAATAACCTTTGTAATCATTTCCATATGATCTTAAGTTTAAACTAACAGCAGTTGATGCCCTTAAATCTGTAGCAAAAACAAGTGAATAAAGCTTTTTATCCTTGTATATTCCAGTTCCTGACATTCCACCACCACCTGTGAAATTATCAAGTAAAGTGCCTAAGCCTCAAAATAAATAGGGGATAGTTGTGAATTCTTTTTTTGAACTGTCAAATTTAGTAACTCTAATAAGACCATTACTTACAAATGGAACCGAAATAAAAATATCAGTTAATCCTGGTTTATTAACAAAGGATCGATAGGATCTTGATCAAGCAAGATCACCACCATTTTTTAGTTTTTCATTTTGTGGATCCTGGTTAAAATAAAGCTCATTATCCTTATTTACATATGGGCTTACGCTATATTTTCTTGTTTGTCAAGCATTTTTGTTCTTAAATTCATCTAATGTGGTTTTTAATTCTGCTTCAGAAAGTGGGAATCCTAAACCATAAAATTGATTTGCGGGTAGTTTTTCATATTGATCTTTTTGTAAAAAATCAGCATCTGAAGTAATTGCAGTTGATTTATCATTGGTTTTTGTATCCTGATGCTCGTCATATCATTCTTTGGTAATTTTTTTTGCCTGCTCTTCATTGTCAAAAGTTAACTCCATGATAGCAAAATCAAGGAATTCTTGAATATTTTTATATTTTTGTTGTTCTGTAAAGTTTCCTGGACTTTCATTAAAAACATTAGTTCCAAAAACAATTGTTTTTGCATTTAATTCATCAGTTGGGGAAATTGCATTGTTATTATTTAATTTATCCTCCTCAACTTGAAAATTATTATCAGATTTTAATTTTTTTCCTGCATTGTGAACATTTGATTTTGTTCGAACACTAACAGAAACAGTATCATAGTAAGTATCCTTTCTTGGTTCACCAGTTGTTGTCATTACATTATTTAGCTCGACTGAGCTTTTGATTTTTGTAAGTTGAATATCTCAAGTATTATATTGGCGATTATGCGTATTGTAGGCATCATCGTCTCGCCCATAAATTTTACCGCTGTGATAATCATTTGCCACCTGAAGTCTATTTAACACATGGGCGTTAGTGATAAAATATCAAGTTAATGGATATTTTCCATCATTTTCTTTTTTATAGTCAATAATATTTAAAGTTCCTCGGTGAGTACCACTAAAATGAACAACTTCAGTAGGTGGCAAATAATCAGGCACACCTTCTTTTCCATCATGGGTTTTTAGATATTGACCATTTCTGAATGTAACCGAAATTGCACTTTTGGTTAAATTTTTGTATTCATTATTTGGTAACATTCGTGGTAACCCAACTCTTCCAGGCCCACCACGCAAAAGCGCTCCTGTTTGTGGGTCAAGATGAATTGCAGGAGATGTGTCTCCCTTATGATATTCAGGGATATCAATACCAGAAATTGAACCAGAATTGTCATATTTTGGCAACACAAAGGTACGTTGAGCTGCATTATCATACAAAGGTTGGCCTGATTCCTTTGCTTTGTTATCAATTATTGATTTCAAATTTTCAGGTAATTTTTTTGTGTTTCCAAGCGGATAATCAGCAAGCCCATCAGGGTCATCAAGACCAATAACTTTAGCGCCACCGCCGCCATATTTTTCAAGAAAATACCTTCATTCATGATCAGGGAAATCATATTTATATTGATCTTCAACAATTCTTTTTCCATCCCTTATAATTGATCAATTTTGACCTTTAGGGGCAATTTCGCTTAATTTTTTATAATATTCATTAACCTTAGCTTCTGGTATTTCAGGGGCTTTTTGTGGTGGTAATTGCTGTTTTTTTGCAACAGGTTTTAAAACATCAAGAAAAGAGCCAATAATTAGTTTCGTTAAATTATCAGTTTTATAGCCATTTTTTTGAACTTGAGTATCTAAGGTTTTTTTGGCATTATCCCAATCATTTTGCTTTTGTTCTAAATCAGGATTCTGAAAAAGCTTAGGTAAAGAAGCTTTAATTTCATCCAGTTTTTTGGAAAAATCTTGGTAGGTTGCTTCAGAAGGAACACTTTCAAAACTTGAATAAGAGGCATTTACCTGATTTTCTAAAGATTTTTTGGTATTTTCATCAAATTTTGCGCTATTTTCATCAGTGCTTGCTTGATTTTCTGACTTAGCTTTCTCATCATTTTTATTGCCACTAAACTCAGTTTTTGCACCACATGAAAAAAATACAAAACTACTAAAACTAAGACCCATAAGCAAAAAAATTGCTTTGTTTTTCATTAAAAAATCTCTTTTCTTCATATATTACCTCTAAAAATTAAATTAGACAAGATCTTGAGAATTAGAACCAACACCATTGGATTGTTTTCCTACTAACACTTGTGCAAGACCAATGGTTGAACCTATTTGTGATCTTACACTATCATTTTCAACAAAAATTTGGGTAATGTTATTACCTGAGCCATTTGCTACCTCAATAAATTTTTTAAGTTGCTCAATTGCATCACCACTTGGAGTTCCTGATATATAAACAGGGTATGAATTTATTTGTTGGCCAGAAACTTTGACAACAACTTTAGGATTATTCATTGGTACAGGTTCTGAAAATCTCTCAGTAAATTGTGCGCCATCAAGGTCAGAAAACTTAAAGTTTAGACTTTTTGAGCTACCAGCTGATTCTGATCCTTTAATAATTAATTTGCTAAACTTTAATTTTCTAAACCCGGTGTAATTTTCCTTGGCATAAGGGTCATCTTTCCAATTTTTAACTTTTTCATTGAATTTTTGGTCAAACTCATTAAACTTGATGTTTTTAAAAGTGTTAACATCAGTTTCAGAAAAATCAAGGGTTGTGGGCCAACCACCCTTGCCACCAAAGTTTCCTTGGAACACTCTTTGGTTAATTTTTGAATCAAAAACAATTGAAAGACCCTCATTTATTTTATTGATATCATCACCTTTTTCTCATCTAAGACCCTGGAAAATGATTGAACCACCAATTTTACCTGATGATGGATCAAAAGTAGCCTGATTGTTATAATCAAAGCTAATAAAGTCAACATTATTAAGTGCATTTGGATTAATGGTTCATTCTTCATTTAACGAGTTAATTTCAGTATAAATTGATAATTCCTTTAATTTTTTGTTTTCAAGACCACGAAGTGATTTAGTGGCATTTGTGTTATTTAAAAATACAGAAACTGTATTTATTTGACTAGGAATTGCTTTTAAAATTTCAGCTGCATTTTGTAATGAGTGAGTTTCCCCAATGTTTTTAATTCGGATTGCTTGAACTTTGTTGTCTTTTTGGGAAATTTTTGACATAATTTCTTTAAATTTGTCAAAAGCATTATTATCATTTGCATCAAGTTCTATCAATTTTAAAGCTTGTCTACTTTTATCCTCATTGTCAGCATTAGGTGTGTATTCATAAACCTTGATTGAATTAGTGTGACCACTAATTTCACTTGAAAAAGAACCACTTACATCACTTTTTGTTCATCCAGGAAAATTACCATTTGAAATATTATCAGGTGTAAGTCCATACCAACTTGGTGTATTGAAAGTCCTATTTTTATTGTGTTGTTTTAGCCGATTTAATGTCGGATTTTTATTTTCATCTTCATAGACTCAAACATTTGGTGATTCAGTTGAAGGTACCAAACCTTGTCTTAATGATTTTAATTCCTCAGGAGTAAACGAGGTTTTTGGTGCTCTTCTTTTTAATTCTTCAAGATATGCTTTCTCTTTTTCTAAATTATATTTGGGAAGATTAATTCGATTTTGGTAAATTTCTTTTCAAAGATCTCTTCCAGCTTTTGTTTTTGGGATCTTACCGCGAATATGATCTTTTTCAAAATCTTCTTCGTAGGAACGATTAATTTCATCAACTTGAGCCTGAAGTGCAGCAACACGTCCTTCAACATTTTTAATTTCAGCAGCAAGACCTTGCTTATATCGTTCTAAGGCGTTTTGAATTTGTGATGAAGAAACCGGGGCGGAGCTTCTGGTGTTGGTTTGAGTTGTGGAAGGATTGTTTATTATTGGAGATTTTGCCTCACTTTTAGGCCGAGATATCTCGGACTTTTTAGGAGAGAGAGAGAGAGAGAGAGAGACTTTTTGTTTCAGGTTTGTAATTTTTTGGTGTTTCGATTGGCTTTTGAATTTGTATTTTTCTTTTAACCGGAGGTGTAATTTTTTGAATTTCCGGTTCAGGTTTAGGCTCAGGTTTTTCTTCGGGTTTGATCAAGTCCGCTTTTGGCACATCTTCTTTTTTTATAGGTTTTAACTCTGAATTTACGACCGGTGAGAAAAATGTGAGGTCATTTGGATCATTTTTATTTACAAGAGAAGGCGCTGTTGAATTATAACTAATTTCATTGTTAAATGAAACAAAATTAGTTATAAGCGAACTAGCAAAAGAACTACCAATAAAAATTACACTGGCAGCCGAAATAATTATCATTTTTTTACGTCTTGAGAGGTAAGCCATCATAATTTCTCCTTTTTGCTTTACGCTTTATCTATTTATGATATAATTATACCAAAATTTCAAAATTTAAGATTTTTCATGGCAGAAAATAATTATTTAATAGAGTTTGTCCTAAAATAATCGAAAAAAAAAAAAAAAATCACTATTTCTTGATAAATTCATCACAGGTTCTGATGCAAAATTCTGAATTTTATTAATTATTAGATAATTAATTTTTTAAGAAAAAGCCGATTCAAAACTAATGCTATCAAGATTATTAATTTTATTTTTATCAATTACAAGAAAATAACTTTTAAATCAATCATAACTTCCTATTGCCTGATTAATCGCAGATCTTTTACGATAGTCTTGGAATTTCCAGTTTAATTTTATTGTTTTTGTCTTTTCATTAAAACTAAAATCAACAAGATTTAGACCTTTTTCTCTGCGATCACCTCAAATTCCAAAAAGCTGACTAACATAATTATTCAAAATAATTACATCTTTTTTTGATAAATCAATTGTTTCAAACAGTTTATCAACATCTTTTTTAACACTACTTTTTAAAAAAAATTCATTGGTTGTGAAAGTTGACTTTCCTTGATTCAATGCAATTAAATCAACAAGATCTTGCTTATTTTTGATTAAATAAGTATTATATAATTGCTTATTATTTTCATTTTCTTGTTTTTGCTTTTTAAATAAAAGTGAATTTTTACTAATATAGACATAATTATCACTAAAATCACGGTAATCCAATACTTTTTTAGAATCTATTTTTATTTTTATTTCTTCATCAGTTAATTTATTAATGTTATCTATAAAAAGACGAGGAAATTTACCTTCAAATGTTAAGACGTTTTTTTTAGTATTTCAAAATTGATATTCGCTTATTTTTGATAACTCATTTTGATTTTGACTATCATAGACATAAATCAAATACCCGCCAACAGAAAGTAAAATTGTGCTTTGAATTCAAAACCACATTCCAACAGAGAAAAAAGTTCAAAATTTGCTTTTAGGATTCTTTAACATAGCTTATAACCGCCTCAGGTAGATTTTTTTCTTCAGAATCATAGCGATAGGCTTGAAATTTATAATATCCTGTTTTTGGGACTTCAAATTCAGTAATTTCGAGGTTTCTATTGCCGTTTTCTGATTTAGTAATTAAATTGTCGTTTTCATCTAATATTCTTAAATCAATGTCTGTTTTGTCATTTTGATTTTGATAAAGAAAGGCAAGTGTTGCTCGAATTCTGTCACCTTGACGGAGAAAAACACTTCTTTGGTTGTAAGTGCTATTTTTTGATTTTTCTACATTTTTGAATACAATAATATTTTTGATAGCATCCTCAATTTTCCTATATTGTGGTATGCCATACCCTGTTTCAGGACTATAAATTATAGATGTATTTTTAGGCTTTCTAGATCCTGCAATTAAAGAGGCTTTAAAAATTAAAGAATCAGAACCTAAATCAAAGTAACTTTTGAATTTTTGCTTTAATGTTCCAGCTATCGCTGTTATAACGGGGGCAGAAAAACTTGTTCCGCTACCCTGGAATGAATAATCAATTATTTTGCCATCACTATTTTTTATTGGGGATTTTTCAGAAAAGGTGTATGTTCCCGGCAAAACAACTGAGACATAGTTTAAATCGTTTCCTATTTGCGAATAATCAGTTTTGTTCTCGTTAAAATCAATCGCTCCAACAACAACACTATTTCGTGACAAACCAATATCGGACAATACTTTTTTGTCACGAAAATCGTTTCCTGCAGCGATAATATTTATTAATTCGCTATTATTATATATTAAAGTATCGAAATATTCAGATAGTCAATTATATTTAGGGATAAATTCTTCTATACCCCAGCTATTATTTACAATATTTGTATAATATAATAGATAATTCATTTCACCTGATAAACCATTTCATGATAAATTTAATTCAACGGACACAAGACCTAAAGTTGGGTTGATTCCTTTTTTTCCAACAATAATTTCGGCAACCTGTGAAGCGTGTCGTGAATAACTTTCATAGTATAATCAATAATTCCTTCACCACATAGAATTACCAAATCTTTTGTTTCAGGTAAAGCCATAGTAATCATCTTCTATTACACCTTCTGCCTCCAAAATACCTACTTTAACATCGGAGTCAATAAAACTTGTAAAATGTCTTGATCGGTTTTCAACATTTAAACCTACCATATCATATGCTTTAAGATTTTCAGTTTCTGTTTTAAAATATGAATAATTATATCTTCCATTTAATGAATTTGGCGCAAAGATGTTTTTCGATGTTTTTTTGTCATTTTTAATAAAATCATCATAATAAGTATTTGTGTTAAAATTATAAATTTTCTTATAATTAATCTTATTTGATTTAAGCCAATGAATTAAGAATTCAAGCAATTCATCGTTGTTTATTTTTTTAATATGAGCTATAGAGAGAACCCCAGTATACTCGTCATATTTTATAGGGAATCCTATTTTAAATTTTATATTTAGAGTTTGTTTTAGATCTTCAATTAAGGTATTATTTATATTTTTTATGAAAATATCTATCCTATTAACGCCCATATTAATCTTTTTGTTCCCTGATGTTAGAGACGAACTGCTAAGATTAACATTACGAATATCATAATTTGATACGTCTAAAAAATTAGTAGTTTTTTTGTAAGTAAAGTTGTCATTTAAACTCGTATTAAAACCGAGTTGCGATATAGACGTTAAAATAAATAATGAGTACAATAATTTAAAAAATATTTTTTTGTTCATAAAAAACCTAGTTATTAAATATTCTTGTGTATCATTATAGTAATTTTAACATATTTTATAAAATAAATTATAATTTGATAAAACATGTATTTTTGTATTTAAAAAATTTAAAAAGCTTTTTTTCTAAATAAAACTTATCTTAAGTTTTATTTAGAAACATTAAATATTTTGTGTTTTAAAATTTAGAAATATTTTAAGAGCTTAAAAAAATAGGGTAATAAGAATTCAATACGTAAAAATGAATTTCTAGCATTTAAAGAAGAAAAATGATAAAATTTACTTATTATGAATATCAGTAAAAGAAGAAATCCTTTAGGTTATTTTAAAAATTTTATTTTGTTTTCACTAGCAATACGTTTTATTAAATTTATAGTGGGCATCACTTTATTTTTTATATTTCTTATCCCTGCATTTAGCAAATTATTAACAAATCGCGATTCGCTTATTATTAGCACCGGAATTTTAATTACTATACTTGTTTGAATTTTACTGACTATTACAAGTCGAGCTTTAATGATTGCTTATATTGCAAAAGTAAGCTTTCCTAACCAAATTTTTATCAATACAGAACAAAATCCGACAATATTAATAAAACTTTCACCAATTAAAACTACAGCGATTATTGGATTTTTCATACCCTATGTCGATGTAATTTCAATGATAATGTTTTTATTCTTAACTTCCCGCCACCAAAAAGAATTAGCGCTCAACGTTAATTCGAATATCATATAATTCTTATTAATAGTTTTAAATAAAATTAGAAACTATAGTTTTCCGTAAATAAGAAGAAAAAAATGAGACACACCAAAAGAAGTTAAATTTTCAGAAGAAACATTTAGAAGAAAATGATTGAGGTCTATAATAAGTGAATTTTATTTATTTTTTAAATTTTAGAACCAAATATTTTTTCTAATTTTGCCAGCGGGAACGGCCTTTTTAACTAATTTTTCTTTTATAGGTTTAAATCTGAATTTTGTGAAATCGTTAATTTGTTCCTCAGAATTATCGCTAACGGAAGAAAAGGATTAAATATTTTTCTGTTTTAAAGCGCAAATCACTTTAAAAGATTCGCATTGATGTTTTAGCAAAATTTGAAACAGTTTTATTTTTATGATTTTTAGCAGTTTTTTCATTAATAATTAATATTAAAAAAGGCAGTGTAAATGTTGTTGAAATAGCGGTTATTCCAAAATTTAAAATAAAAATAAGTTAAATTTCGTTTGTGTTTTGCTATTTTAAAAATAAAAGTTTTTATTCTGTTTCTTTGATCAACTTTTGTAATATAAATTCCAAAACTAGATCAAAAAACTAGTGAACAAATCGCACCAATTAAGTGCATTATTTCCATATTTCTCTCCTTACATCTTCATTTTTAGTTTCTTTTTGTTTTTATCTTTTTCTTCTTCTGGTTTCTGCTTTGCTTTATCTCAAACAGAATTTGAATGATTTAATTGGTTAGTATTTTTTTGCTTGTTTTCCTTATTTATAAATTGGTCTTTATTATCCATTTCTTTTTCTAGTTTAGATAATTTTTCTTCAAGTTGGAATTCAAGTTCTTGGAAATCAAAAACATAACTTTGTGGTCATTCTCTTTTCATTGCTTTACGAAATTCCTTAAAAGTCCGCATATTAATATTTAAATTATTTTTATCAAATCATTCAATCATAAACTCAAAATCAGTTTCTTCTAGTTTATCAGAAAGGCTAAAATCACTTCGATTATGCCATTTATTGTTAACTAAACAAGTATGAATTATTTCCCCGCTAACAACTTCTGGCACAATTGGGTTTGACAATTTATGATATTCCTGAATAATTTCTTTTGAGTTAAGACCGTTTTGGATAAATTTATTTTCATTAATTCATTTAAATAAAGGATTATATATTTTTTCACGTCTATAATCTTCCCAAGCATCCACTAAAGTAGTTTCAAGTATTTCTAAATACACATCATCTTTATCGTTTAACAAACTTTTCATTTGATTGCGAATTTTTTTTGTTTTGAATCCGCGACTATTATAATCATTGCTTAAATGTTTTTTGCTAGCATATTTTACATCGGATTTAGTTTGTCTTGTTTTTGCATCATAAGAGACTTTGGAAATTACCATATAAGGCGGTTCTGATGTCAGACATTTATCAATATTATCAAATATCTCTTCAACTTGAGAAAACTCTAATTCTTTTGAGTCAAGTATTTCGGTATCAGAATATTTTCTAGTTAATTCTTCTAGTTCGTTATCACGAATATAAAAAATTTGTGAACAGTCTAAATACGAATCTTTTGTAAATAAAGTATTTGGTTTATCTGATTTTGGGATAAAAACTTCACCTTTAAACTTATCTTTTAACTCACCATTATCTGTTCGGGCATCACGCGCCTTAATATAATAGTAATTATTTTCGGTGCTATCATAGAAAATAATTACTGGTCTTGACTTTATTTTTCTTCCAAGACTATCAAAAACTAATGTTCGATTTACTTTAAAGGGAACAAACTTATTTAACATATTTAAACACCCCTTTGATTAAATTTATTCTTAATTAATTTTATTATACAAGAATAAACGTTAATTTCTGTGATATTCTGATAAAAAAACGCCAAAGAAAAATCTCGGCGTTTTTTATTTCACTTTTAGAAAATTTAGAATTAAGAACGGGATTCTTTTGTTTATTTTGGAAGTTCTTCTTTTGTTTCTTTTGTTTCTTTTGTTTCTTTTGTTTCTTTTGTTAGTTTTTCTTTTTCAATTTCTTTAGTTTTTTCTGGCTTTACTACCGACGAATTTGATTCATCATAATATTCATTGTCGATTTCAGGATCAGCTTTAAATTGGATTCCGTATTTATCTTGATAGTTTTTTAGTCACTGCCCTCAAGCTTTTTGCCCAGCTTTTTTGGCTCCTTGGCGTGCTTTTTCTTTAAGTTCTTCAGAATAATTATTGCCAATTTTTGCATCTTCTTGAGTTGGTAGATCTTGAATTTTGGGTAAAAGGGGTTGAAGGTAGGTGTTAAAGTAGGAAATTTTGTTTTGGATAGTTGTGGTTAGGTTTCCTGATTTTTCGCTTGGTCTTGCTTTATCAATTCTTCAAATAATCGGGGCAATTTTTTGATTGTAATACTGAATCAAGTCGGCAATCAATGATTGATCGTCTTGGTTATTTGAGATATCAATATTAAAAACTAAATCTTTTCTTAAATTTAAATGATTATGTGGCTTTAAAAATTTGGCAAGTAATGACACAAAAGAAGCAATTGGAGATCCCAACTTACCAGCAAGTTGTTGTCCAATATCTTGATTTTTGTCATTGATTTCAAAAAGGTATTTTTCAATTGAACCCACAAACTCTAAAACTGATCTTGCACTATCAGCAGCTTGGTGAATTCGTTGCACCCGCATCATAAATCAGCCAATTTCATATCATAATTTTTCTGGGTCACTAGGTTTATACCCTTTTTCAATATAATAATCATCGCGGAAATATCTAGCAGTGTTTTTTCATTTATCTTTTGTATCTTGCTCAACATATTCACCCCTTTCATCAACCACAGAAGGCCACATTCTTTCATTCGCAAGCAAAAAATCAAAACTAATCAGACTTTTTTGAAATCAGTCATTCTGGTCAATTTTTGCCTTATATTTATCAAGTTCGGGTTTAATTATTGAAAATACTTTGTTTACGTCAATATCACCCAATGACTTTACCTTATCCTTATCAGTTAAATCTTCATTAAAATCATAAGTTGATTTGCCATTCATTTTTTTTATAAAGTCTTCATATGATTTTCGTAGGCCTTGTTTTCAAACTTCGACTTCACCAGGATTTTGGTATGATTGATAATCAACTAAATTGCGATTATAATATCCTCTAATTTTTTCATAAAAATAATCAAGTCTTTTTAAATATTCTTCTTTATTATATTTATAAGTATTAAATCCTTTTTTCTTTAGATATTCAGGAATTGACTGTAAAAAGTATCAATAAGGCAAAAGTCCATATTTCCCGGTTCCGCCTTTATTTGGAATAAAACTAGCTTCAGGAATTTCTTCGGTGTAATTTTTTTCAACATTAAAGCGATTTTTTGCTTCTTTTGGGTTTTTCTTTTGCCCGTTAAATCCTAAAACCGAATTAGTAATTGTATCGGAATTTTCTTCTAAAATTGGATTTCCAGCAACTGGATTTGCAGATTTTGGGTTATAACTACCCGGGGTAGGAACGAGCGATTTAGAAATATGTTTTTGCATTTCTTGATAAGGCTGAAAACAAGAAACTAACAAAGTTGGCGCTAATGAAAAACTAGTACTTAATAATAAAATTTTTTGTTTTTTCAATTTTTTATAGATCAAATGCAACATAAAATACTCCATAAATTAAACAAGCTATAATTAAAAAATAAAAATAAGTTAAATTTCGTTTGCGCTTTGCTGTTTTAGAAATAAAAGCTTTTATTCTGTTTGTTTGCTTAACTTTTGTAATATAAATTCCAAAACTAGACCAGAATATCAATGAGAAAATTGCACCAATTAAATGCCCAATTTCCATATTTCTCTCCTTACATCTTCATTTTTAGTTTCTTTTTGTTTTTATCTTTTTCTTCTTCTGGTTTCTGCTTTGCTTTATCTCAAGCAGAATTTGAATGATTTAATTGGTTAGTATTTTTTTGCTTGTTTTCCTTATTTATAAATTGGTCTTTATTATCTATTTCTTTTTCTAGTTTAGATAATTT
The DNA here is from genome assembly GCF_015708155.1 of Mycoplasma sp. 'Moose RK'. GTDB lineage: Bacteria > Bacillota_I > Bacilli_A > Mycoplasmatales > Metamycoplasmataceae > Mesomycoplasma. Next base: position 419,443 of record NZ_JADDYD010000001.1, on the reverse strand, counting down.
TTCTTCAAGTTGATTTTCTAATTTATGAAAGTAAAAAACTTCGCCTTGATACCATTCTTTTTGCATTGCTTTGCGAAACTTTCTAAATGTTTTCATATTTACATCTAAATCATTTTTGCCTATTCAATCAATCATAAATTTATAATCGGTTTTTTCTAATTGATTGACTAAATCGCGTTTTTTCCATAATGAGTTAAAAACAATTTTAGCATCTATACTAATAGGAGTTATTGGGTTTAATAGCCTTCTATATTCCTGAATAATTTCTAATGAATTTAGTCCTTTTTGGATAAATTTATTCTCGCTAATTCATTTAAACAAGGGATTATATACTTTTTCTTGTCTATATTCTCTTCAGGCATCGCCCAAAACAGTTTCAAATAAGTCCAATCTTGTTTGATCTTTATTAATAATTAATTTATTCTTCAGTTCTTTGAGTTCTTCAATTCTTTTATTTTCTTGTGTTTCTGATATTGCTTTTTCATAATCATTGTTTAAATGTTCATCACTTGCATATTGAACATCAGACTTAGTTTTTCTTGTTTTTAAATCATAAGAAACTTCAGAAATTACAATATAAGGTGGCTCAGATGTCAGACATTTATAGATATTTTCAAATATTTTTTCAACTTGGTTGTATTCTAATTCTTTAGAATCAAGTATTGTTGTTTTTGGATATTTTTTAGTTAATTCTTTTAGTTCAATATCGTTAATATAAAAAATTTGTGAACAATCTAAATACGAATCTTTTGTAAATAAAGTATTTGGTTTATCTGATTTTTCAATTAAAACTTCACCTTGACGTCTTTTTTTTAGTTTGCCGTTTTTATTATAGGCATCACGTGCTTTAATATAATAGTAATAATCTTCTTCACTATCATAAAAAATAATTACTGGTCTTACTTTTATTTCTTGACTTAAACTGTTAAAAACAAGAGTTTTAAAAGGGCTAAATTTTTTGAATATCCCTTCTCTTATTCAATCTTTAATTGCCACAATAATTCCCTTTGATTAAAAATTTATTCTTAATTAATATAAATTATAATGGGGAAAAAGTTAAATTTTCCTAAAATTTTTCTTTTTAAAAAAATTTCTATTATAAAATAAAAAATTATAAAATTTACTAATTATCGATGATAATTAGTAACAGCAAAAAAAGGAATACCTTTTCGTCAGAACAAACTTGGGTGTGTCGGCCTATCAAAGGGAAATTAAAAAGAAAAAGTCGGAAAGTTACCCTTTAATGTTCTACCACAAAGGAAATAAAAAAAGTTTGGTTATTGATTTTTTTGTGGTAGAATGATGAATACCAGGTCCTGATCACGTTTTTTTTTTTTTTTTACCTTACATTCAACATAGCTTACAAATAAATAACCAAATTATGTTATAATTATACAGTTAACTTTTTGCTTTTTGAAGAATCAGTAAATGATAATTTGGTTGTTTTACATACTGTTGAATCATGGATAGTTCTTATTATAATTTTTGCAGTCAAAGATTCACAGAATAAAACTATCAACTTCTGTTTACAATAAGTTACAAATAATCTATTATGACCAGTTTTTGTAACCTAAGAGCAGTGGGAATTTTTGTTGTAAAGATACTAAACTTTTTGTTCGCAATTTTTTTCTAGTCAATACGAAATTAAAGTATTTAACGAACTTGTGTAAAAAAATCAAGGATACTCGCAAGTTTATAATTGATCTTTTTAGGTTTAATGATCTTGTTAGCCGGATTAAACCTAATAATCTAAAAGCAAAAAATTAAAATAAAAAACTTATTACCATCAACGACTCTATTCAAATTTTTAAAGGAATTATTATGTCATTTATCAAACTATTTTTTACAATGATTCTCTGTAATCTAATCTTTTTTGCCCTTACAGCTATAATTATTTATGTACTGATTAAAACTAATGTCATCCCTTTTGATTCATTGCTACAACAATTAAAAGAGATGATCAACAATCTTAAAACCTCAACACCTGAACCTACATCATAAAATTTAAAATTAAATGTGAAAAAGAGAAAATTAGTAAAATATGCAAGTAAAATCAACACTTTTAGAAAAATTTAAGCAACAAATCGAGGAAATTTCCTCAAAAGAATTAAATCTGGATCAAAAAAAATTAGCATTCGAAATTCTTGAAAAATTTCCCGACAATAAACTTGAATATGTTTTTCAATTTATTTCTCAAAGAGTAAAAACTGGTTTTCGTTTTGATGCAGCACCCGAAAGTGATTCGGGTGTAGTCGCAATACTATCTAAAAATGAACAACTTTCTTTTACATTAGACACAAATAAGCCACAAAACACCCTTATTATTGGCGAAAATTATGATGCTCTCAAAAATCTTTTAGTCATCGAGAGAGAGAGAGAGAGAGAGAGAGCCACGCAAGTGGCTATGATGTAATTTACATTGATCCACCTTATAATACTCAGGCTAGTTTTAATGAAGGAAATCAAGTTGCAAATGATAAAGAAAATATTTTGCCTTCAAAATTTATTTATCGTGATAAATATTCGCGAAACGGCTGGCTAAATTTATTAAACGAGCGACTAAATTTAGCCAAAAATCTTTTAAAAGAGGATGGGCTAATTTTTATCTCAATTGATGACAACCAACAAGCTTACTTGAAAGTTTTAATGGATGAAATTTTCGGCGAGGAAAATTTTATCGCTAATTTTGTTTGACAAAAAAAGCATGAAGGATTGGCGGCAGATTCCAAATTTGTAAAGGTTTTAACCGAACATATATTAGCTTATTCAAAAAATATTCAACAACTAACAACAAATATTTATATCCAAAATATTGATGACGGATCATATAAATTTTCTGATGAATATATTCACGAAAGAGGAAAATATAAGTTGATTCAACTTGATTTTGCTTCATTAACATGATCTGAACGTCTCGATTATCCGATTAAATATAACGGTAAAACTTATTATGCTGGTGGAAGTCAAGAAAAGTGAAATGCCAGACATCATGGAAGCCACGCTGTAAAGGATTGGCGCTGACGCTGAAGTAACCAAAAAGTTAAATGAGGGATCGAAAACGGTTTTATTGTTTTCAAAAATGAAAGGGTTTATACAAAACAGTATCAATTTGTTGATAACAATAACCAAAAAATAGAAAGAGTTTCGAAATTTTCCAATTTAATATTATTAGCTCAAGGAACTGAGGGCGCTCAGGAACAAAAAAATATTTTTGCAACCAAAGTCTTTGATCATCCAAAACCCGTTGATTTAATTAAATATTTAATTAATTTGCACCCTAATAAAAATATAAAAGTGCTTGATTTTTTTGCTGGATCAGGAACAACCGGCCATGCTGTTTGGGATCTTAATCGTCAAGACGGTGGCAATCGAACTTTTACTTTAGTGACAAATAACCAAAATAATATTGGAATTAATGTTACTTACGAAAGACTTTTTCGGGTTGCAAATGGTTTTGGCACAAAAAATGAAAAAGTGGCTTGGTCTGAAAAAAATGAAGCTTATTGTACTAATCTAAAAGTTTTTGATATTAACTATTTTGACACCAGCATTTTTAATTCTGAAATTGAAATTGAACAACTGACTAATTTACTCATGAAATTATTTCGCGAATTTAATATTAAAATTAATGAGAATGTTAGCGAAGGCAAATATCTTGAATTGCTTAATCATCTTTTAGCGCTAAAACCACAAAAAAGCAAGGAAAATGATGAATTTAACTAGCGCCCAAAATAAAGCTGTTGAAAATTTAGTTGAAACAACAAAGTCATTTCTCAAGCAAGAAATCAATTATAATGCAATTTACTTCAAAGCCCCAACAGGTTCTGGCAAAACATTCATGATGCTAAATTACATTGATGAATTAATACAATGAAATAAATTTCATAGTAATCATGAGCTAGTTTTTGTAATTGTTACGCTATCTAGCGCTGAATTACCAAAGCAAATGGAAGAAAGTTTTGATGAATACAAGCAATTTATTAACAATTCTAATTTGGAGATTTTTCGAATTGAAAGCCCATCAAATTTAAATAGAACATCAAAAATTGATAAAAATTATCAATTTTTTTCAAAGCCTGATTCAATTTATATTATGGGTGGTGCATCTTTTAAATCCAACTCAATTCTCCGGGAACAAGGAGCAATTGAGTTATTTTTAGCTGAAATTAAAAGAAAAAACCAAGTCTTAATTTATATTAGAGACGAAGCCCATATTGGTTCTAGTGTTAGACTCAATGAAAAAGAAAAATCGTTTGAAACACAAATGCAAGCAAATGCAAATTTTATTCTTAAAATGACCGCTACCCCTAAAACTGATTTACCATTAATTGAATTATCAGAAAAAGATTTAGAAGAAGATAATATTCAACTTCTTAAAAACAAAAAAGAATTTAATTTTGGTTTAAAAAGTGGTGGTGATTACAGTAATGAAGAAATTTTACAAATTGCCTGTGAAAAATTTAATAAAATCAAAGAAAAATACAATGATGATGTAAATGAACCAGGGTTAAAAGGAATTAACCCGGCAATGTTAATTCAAATCGACAATGATAGTGAAAAAGATATTGCAAAAAGGGAAATTTTTGAAAAAAATATTAAAACCATCATCAAAATCATTGAAAAAAATAACCTCAGTTGAGTTAAATATTTTGATAAAAACAAAAAAGAAAGCAGTTTAAGGCAAAAGGAAAATTTTTCCCTACGTGATATTTCCAAAAATATTTCCTCAGTTGATGTGATAATTTTTAAAATTGGTCCAGCAACTGGCTGGAATATTCCCAGAGCTTGTATGTTAGTTCAGTTAAGGAATATTTCTTCAACCAATTTGTCAATTCAAACAATCGGGAGAATCAAAAGAAATCCTAATCCCGAATATAATTTTTTGAATAATTCAATTGCTTTAAAATATTTTATTTACAGTAATTTGGATCAAGAAGACAAAACTGTGCATAAACTTTTTTTAAAGGATAAATATAAGGATTATCGATTCATATCAGGCAATATTGAGTATTCCAATCATAAAAATAACTCTAAAAATATTGTTGACATAAAACAGTATGAAAAAAATTTTCTGGATAAATTCAGGCCTGAACTGGATAAATTTAAGACTGAATCTATCCAGAAAAGTAAGTTTTATGTTTCTTTTGAAAGTCTAATCAACAAGTATAAACAACAGTGAGAAGGTGATAAATTTATTATTGCTGGGTCAGAAAAGTTTGGTTCAGGAACGCTGATTACTAGAAAAATTTCAAATATTATTGAATTAGAAATTTTTCTAATCAAATTAAAAAATAATCTTAAAAAATATCTAACGCAACAAATTAGCAATTTCTTTGCAGAAATCAAAGCTAAACTTATTCAAAAACATAAAATAAATTCACAAATTTTAGAAATGATTCTGTTGTCATATTTTAGACCTGAATTTATTGGTATTTACAATGACACTATTAATTCGCAGATTAAAAATGAGGAAATTAAGTACAAACTTAGTTTTGACGAGCCGTTGCCAGAGCAAATTGAGTTTGGCCCTGAAGGACGAATAATTGAACCTGATGAATATTTTGGTTACCGCAAAATCGGCAGCAAAAACAAGAAAGACGAACTTCTTTTAGATTCAGAAGCAGAAAAATTTTTTGCAAATGAATTAATAAAAATTAATAAGCAAAATGAAAAAATTAATTTTTGGGCAAAAAATTCAGCATATGGCAAATTAGGGTTTCAATATATAAAAGTGGAACAAATTGCGCAATCTTATCCTGATTTTTTAGTAAGAAAGGGTAACCACTTTTTCTATTTTGAAATTAAAAATTACAATGATTTTGATCCTAGCAAGACAAAATTGCTAATCGAGCATTATCAAAAATATTTAGAAACTCACATTAACAATCAAATTAACTTAACTTTAGTATTATGTTGGGTTAAAACCGATACTAAAGAACTATATTTTGCTGGCTCATCTACTTTGAAAGAGTTGAAGGAATTAATTGATTTTAATTTGTCATCTAACTCAAAAGAGGAATTTGAGAAAAAAAGAAAAGAAGAAATTCCTTCCCAAAATTTGGCAAAATTTTTTGAATTTTAAGTGTTGTTATTTTCAAAATATTGCTTTCTAATTTCTGCAGCTTCCTCAATTTTGAAAGTGCAGCTATTCAAAAAAAAAAAAAAAAGTAGAGGGTACCAAGGAACCATGCCTAAAATTAAATTTCTAAATTTCACTAATTTACCTTTTTTTCAAAGGGTTTTTGATTGCAAATTTTTTAGGCTGCCTTTTTCATTTTGAAAAAACCACTTTTGTGATAAAATTTTTTAGATGAAAACTTCAAAAACACGTTTCCTTTTTGTTTTAGATCTTGATGGTACAGTTTTGTCAGATAGTGGCAAATCTGATATTCACCCCGATACTGAAAGTGAAATTAAACGTGCAATTGAATTAGGTCATATTGTTTGTATTTTGACGGGAAGACCTTGAAGGTCAACAAAACCTATTTATGATCGACTTGGTCTCAATACGATTGTTGCTAATTTTAATGGTGCCTTTGTTCATAATCCAACTGATAACGATTTTGTTCCCACTATTAATTACATAAATCTTAATGATATTCTTTATATTGTTGGTGACAAACGTGTGAAAAGTGAGATCACAAATATTGCAATTGAGGGTCCGGGATGAGCGAAAATTAAAAAGCGTGATTCTGATCTTGAAAAGATTTTTGGTTTTGATCATCTTCCAAACTTAAAACCTGGTCTAAATTTTTATAAAATTCCTTTGCGACCAACTTGTTTGATTTTGGACACAAAAAAATCAACAAACATTGCTGATTTTAAGCTCTATTTAGAACGTCGTTTTGGTGATTTAGGTGAATTTTCGGCTTGATCCAAGGGTGAAAATAATTCCTATGTTTTTGATATGACGGCAATTGGAGTCAATAAATCCAAAGCAGTTTCGATGCTTTCACGTTATTACAAAATTGACCTTGACCATATTATCTCAATTGGTGATAGTTTTAATGACATTGGCATGTTTTCAATTGCAACAATCTCAGTTGCAATGAAAAACTCAGCGCCACAAGTAAAAAAACATGCAACAGTCATTTTAAAAAAGACTAATCGCGAGGGCGGTGTTGGCGATTACATCAGACGCTTTTTAAAGGATCCACAAAAAGAAATTCAAAAATCAAAGAAAATTAAGGAACTTCGTTGATCTGTTGTTGTTGGCAGTGTCGATTATTAAAAATGAATTTTAAAAAAATTGCAATTTATGGTGGTACTTTTAATCCAGTTCACCGAGCTCATGTTGAAATTGCCCAACGGGCAATTGATTTTTTAAATGTTGATCAACTTTTTTTTGTACCAAATTACCTTAACCCACTAAAGAAACGCAAAAAAAATAACATTGCAGCCGAACACCGTTTTGAGATGCTCAAATTGATAGAAATTCCAAAATCAACTGTCAGTGATTTTGAAATCAAAGCCAAAAAAGTCAGTTACACAATTGACACTGTGAATTTTTTTCATAAAAAATATCCAAATTGTCAGATTTTTTTAATTATTGGTTCTGATAATCTCAAAACTTTCAAAGCTTGAAAAAATTACAAGGAAATTCTTGAGAAAGTCCAACTTGTTGTTTTTGCCCGTAAAGGTTTTCCAAACATTAGTCTTGTCAAACGCTACAATGCCTTGATTTTGCCAGTCAATTTACCAAATTTTAGTTCTTCTGAAATTCGCAAGGGTGATTTTAGTGGGCTTGATTTGAAGGTTCAGAAATATATTGGTAAAAATTTCCTTTATGCAGATTCAATTTTAGAAAGTTTTGTTGGTAATTCAAAGCGCTTGATTCATTCAAGAAATACTGCAAAATTAGCCAAAGAATACGCCTTAATTTATAATTTAAACTCAAAATTAGCTTATTTTTCTGGACTTTTTCATGATCTTACTAAAACTTGGCCAAGAGAAAAGCACCTTGAATTTCTCAAAAGCCAAAATCAAGAAATCACCCATCTTGAAGATTATCAATTGCACCAACTTTCAGCGGCAATTTGACTTGAAAACGTCTATTTTTTACCATATAAAGAGGTAATTTATGCAATTTCTTGCCACACAAGTCTTTGTTTTGAAATGTCAATTTTTGATAAAGCAATTTATGTAGCAGACAAACTTGCTCGTGGTCGCAAATTTTTTGGAATCCAAAATTTACGCCAACTTGCAAAGCAAGATTTGGAACAAGCATTTAAAATTCTTGTTCAAAAAGCTGCTAAAAAACACCAATATTCAGCAAATTCTAATCAACAAGAAGCTCTTTATGAAAAGCACAAAAATTAAGACTGCAATTTTTTATGCTGATGAAAATGAGGCTGTGAATTTAGAAAAAAATGGCGCAATTTTTGTAAAAAATTATACCATTTTAAGCACAAAAGTGCCACTTTTTACATACAAAAATCAAGAATTTTTGTATGTAAATTCACGAATTGGCCTTATTAATGCAACAATGTTTGCCCAGGCAGTTGTTACAGAATTTGCAATTGAAAATCTAATTAATTATGGGAGTTGCGGCACAAATTTGCAAGTTGATTTTGCAAAAATACAAAATCAACTTGTTTTTCCACAAAAATTTTACCTTCTTGATGCTAAAACACCTTGGTATCCACTGGGACAATTGCCTGGTGAATCACCTTTTTATAACAACAATTTGCTGGCAAATCAGCCCTGAATTCTTGGTTCATCCAACAGCTTCATCGCTGATTCCAAACAGATTGTTGATTTTAATTTTGTTGACTTTTTTGACATGGAGGCATTTGCTTTCGCGCAAATAAGTAGGAAAAATGACCTTAAATTTTATTGTATAAAATATCCAAGTGATCAAATTGAAGCAAATTTTGACCTTGAAAAAGTCAATTTTGCAATTAAAAATGGCGCCCAAAAAGCAATTAATTTTGTTTTCAAAATCCTTGATGATCTTGCAAGCAAATAGTTTTGTAAATGTTTTTGCTTTTTTTTGTATAATATAAATTAAATCTTTTATATGAAAGGAGTAAAACTCATGGCTAATTTCATACGAAAAATTACGCGTAGACAGCAACTAATCCTAGTTGCTGTCTTTCCTCTTGTCGTTGCAGGTGTCAGTGTTGGTTTTAGTCAGTTTCAAAGCCTCAATTTTGAATCAAACCCAATCAGATATTGACAACATAATCCTTCAACAATTGAAAAAAATGGTAATAAAACTGGACAAGAAAACCCGATAACTGAAATCAGACCAACTGAGAAACTTATAGTTGCTCCGCCTGCAGAAGTTAGCCCACTTCCTGAAAAATTACCCCAAAAAGAAGCAAAAGTAACTAAAAAAGAAATTGAGAAAACCGCACCTGTGGACCCAGGTGCCAAAAAACAAATCGATATTCCACTAACTAGACCAGAAGTGATTTCAAAATCACAAAAGCCTTCGCTTTCAACTTCAGATTCTCGACTTGAAAATTTAAAAACAAAGGCACGTAAGGTAAAAAAATTTGTGATTCGATCCTGATATTCATTATTTTATCACAAAAAAATCAATAACAAAACTTTTTTTTATTTCCTTTGTGGTAGAACATTAAAGGGTAATTTTCCGACTTTGTCTTTTTAATTACCCTTTAATAGGCAGGCATGCCTAGATTTTTCTAACGAAAAGGCATTCCTTTTTTATGCTGTTACTAATTATCAATGATAATTAGTAAATTTTATAGTTTTTTTTTATTTCCATAAAAAACAGCATTTACTTTTTTTTTGATTTTTGACTTACTTAAGAAAGTATATATTACATAGTAATATATATAAAATTCCAAAAACTAACATTTTAAAAAAACTTTAAACTAATAACAAATTTGTATTAATTTTCTTGTGATGTAAATTTAAATTATTAAAATAACGACCAAACGAATAAGTTGAGTATTTAATTTTTGTATTATATTTAACTAAATTTGCAACAAAACTTTCGGTATAACTACTTGCATTCTGAAATAAAAATAATTGACTAACTGCAGCTGAATTAGACATTACATAGCGTAAAAAGTCTTCAACTTCTTCGATTTTTTGTCTGATCCTACTAAAAAGTCAAGGATTTTTTGTTGCTATAATTTCAAGATATTTTATTATTTGACGAAGTTTAAAAACAACTTTATCACCTTGATTTTTTTCAAAATAACCTAATAATTTTTGATAAAGTTGTGGGAATTTATCTTTAAACAAAATACGATTTAACGAGCTATTATTCTTTAAAGATACTAAATCGGATAACTTTTTTAATAGGTGGAATTTATCTAAAATATAAATTCCGTCTAATTGTTTTGCAAGTGTTTTTATTCATTTTGCCCCATCGCCATAGACAATAATTTTTAGATTTTTATTATAAACACGCCAAATTGTATCTTTAACAATTTCTGCAAGTTGATCAATTCTAAAGCTAGGGCTATTTGTTTTTCTTACTTCAAGAATATTAGTTTTACCAAAAACTTTTCCATTTTTTTTGCCTAAATATAACACTAGCATTCGATTTTTAACCTTAAATATTTTTCGATTTTGAACGATTTTGCTATAACTATCATCAACCGCTAAGTTAATATAATTTTGAGTAACACTTAGTTCATGAAAGCTTTCTAAATAGCTAGTTGTATCAATTTTTTTTAATATTAAATTAACTGACGTAGTTGAAATTGTTTTATTAAAAATCCGCGAAATTGCTGTGCCATATTTAACTTCGTATCAAAGGTTCAGAATTTTTTTAATTAGTGAATTAGTAATTGTTCTTCCTTTTTGCACTAATTTTTCAAAAAAATCACAATAGAAAATTTTTCTTTTTTTGCCAATGACTTCGCCGTTTTCATCACCTACTAAAATTTTTTTTCAATATCTATTAATTTCAATTTCAATTTTTCCGTATTCAGTTTTCAGTTTTCGTTTAATTTTTGAGTGAAGGCCTTGTTCAGAATTTTTAATTATTTTTTGAGAAAATTTTACATCTTCTTGTTTAACTTTTGCAATTAAGTTTGCTAATAAAATTTCTTTTTCTAATTCTGTATAAATCATAATTTTTCATTTTATAATAGAAATTTTTTTAAAAAAAGAAAAAATTAGGAAAAATTAACTTTTTTCACATTATAATTTATATTAATTAAGAATAAATTTTAGTCAAAGGGGTGTTTAAAATGGCCAAAAAACTAATAGAGAAATTCACACCTACTAGTTTTAATGATTCTCTTATTTTTTCTAGTCTTGAAGAACCAGTAGATGCTCATCCTGTTGTTGTTTTTTATGATTCAAACACTGATTTATACTATTATGTCAAAGCGCGTTCGAAATATAAAAAAAACGGTGAAATTAGAAAAAAGTTAAAAGGTGAGATTGAAATACCAAAAGTAAATAAACCTAAAACATTATTTAGAAAGGACTCATATCTTGATTGCTCCCAAATTTTTTATATAGACAAAGATGACTTGGAAAAGTTTTTAAAGAAAAATCAAACTAAAATTTGGGACACTCAGGAATTAGATTATTATTATGTAAATAAAATTTTCAATACTATCAATTCTTTTTTAAATCAAAGACCACCGTTTGTAGTGCTTACACAAGTGGATTATGATGAAAAAATTCAAAAAGCCACTTCAAAAGTATTGTATGCTAGCGATTGGCATCTTAAAAAAGACTATAATAATTCTTCAAAATCGCCCGAAATCAAATTTAAAAAAGAAGGTTTGCAAAAAGAAAGAGACTCTCAAAATCTCAATCTTTTGAGAAATAATTTATCACTTGCTAAGAAAGAATACGAGGAAGAAAAAATTCATTGACCTTTATTAAAATGAATTAAGAAAAATAAATTCATTCAAAATGGTCTTAATTCAATGGAGATTATCAAGCAATATAATTCATTAGAAGAGCCAATAATACCAATTAATATTGATGCAAAAGTAATTACTAAATCAATAATTGATTATGATAAATTAACAGATGAGTTACAAAAAAACGACTTTGAATTTATGATAAATTGGTTTGTTGAAAGTAATTTAAGTCTTGATCTAGACAATTTTAAAATATTCAAATTAATAATGCAAAAAGATAATAATCAAATTGATGTTTTTGATTTTAATCACCTAGAATTTGAATTTAACGATATTTTAAAAAAAATAGAAAATGAAAGATTTAAAACTTCATTAGTAATTCAAGCTGAAGAAAACTTGCAAAAAAATACTAACCAATCAAATCATTCAAATTCTGTTTGAGATAAAGCAAAGCAGAAACCAGAAGAAGAAAAAGATAAAAACAAAAAGAAACTAAAAATGAAGATGTAAGGAGAGAAATATGGAAATTGGGCATTTAATTGGTGCAATTTTCTCATTGATATTCTGGTCTAGTTTTGGAATTTATATTACAAAAGTTAAGCAAACAAACAGAATAAAAGCTTTTATTTCTAAAACAGCAAAGCGCAAACGAAATTTAACTTATTTTTATTTTTTAATTATAGCTTGTTTAATTTATGGAGTATTTTATGTTGCATTTGATCTATAAAAAATTGAAAAAACAAAAAATTCTATTATTAAGTACTAGTTTTTCATTAGCGCCAACTTTGTTAGTTTCTTGTTTTCAGCCTTATCAAGAAATGCAAAAACATATTTCTAAATCGCTCGTTCCTACCCCGGGTAGTTATAACCCAAAATCTGCAAATCCAGTTGCTGGAAATCCAATTTTAGAAGAAAATTCCGATACAATTACTAATTCGGTTTTAGGATTTAACGGACAAAAGAAAAACCCAAAAGAAGCAAAAAATCGCTTTAATGTTGAAAAAAATTACACCGAAGAAATTCCTGAAGCTAGTTTTATTCCAAATAAAGGCGGAACCGGGAAATATGGACTTTTGCCTTATTGATACTTTTTACAGTCAATTCCTGAATATCTAAAGAAAAAAGGATTTAATACTTATAAATATAATAAAGAAGAATATTTAAAAAGACTTGATTATTTTTATGAAAAAATTAGAGGATATTATAATCGCAATTTAGTTGATTATCAATCATACCAAAATCCTGGTGAAGTCGAAGTTTGAAAACAAGGCCTGCGAAAATCATATGAAGACTTTATAAAAAAAATGAATGGCAAATCAACTTATGATTTTAATGAAGATTTAACTGATAAGGATAAGGTAAAGTCATTGGGTGATATTGACGTAAACAAAGTATTTTCAATAATTAAACCCGAACTTGACCGTTACAAAGTCCAAATTCCTAATGATGAAACAATAAAATACGCAATTGTTTTTGATTTTTTATTAGCTAATGAACGAATTTGACCTTCGTCAGTTGATAAACCATTACTCTCGGATGATGATTCAATAATAAATACTGCGCGTTATTTCCGAGATGATTATTATATTGAAAAAAGATATCAACCTAGTAATCCTGAAAAATTATGATATGAACTTGGCTGATTTATGATGCGGGTGCAACGAATTCACCAAGCTGCTGATAGTGCAAGATCAGTTTTAGAGTTTGTGGGTTCAATTGAAAAATACCTTTTTGAAATCAATGACAAAAATCAAGATATTGGACAACAACTTGCTGGTAAGTTGAGATTTCCAATTGCTTCTTTTGTGTCATTACTTGCTAATTTTTTAAACCCAAAAAACCATTTAAATTTAAGAAAAGACTTAGTTTTTAATATTGACGCTTCAAATAACCAAGACGATCAATCATTGATTGCCGACTTGATTCAGTACTACAATCAAAAAATTGCCCCGATTATTTGAAGAATTAATTTAAAAAGAACTGATAACAAATTAGACACTTTAACCAAATTAGTAAAAAAAATTCAGTTTGGTAACTATTTCAACACCTACCTTCAACCCCTTTTACCCAAAATTCAAGATCTACCAACTCAAGAAGATGCAAAAATTGGCAATAATTATTCTGAAGAACTTAAAGAAAAAGCACGCCAAGGAGCCAAAAAAGCTGGGCAAAAAGCTTGAGGGCAGTGACTAAAAAACTATCAAGATAAATACGGAATCCAATTTAAAGCTGATCCTGAAATCGACAATGAATATTATGATGAATCAAATTCGTCGGTAGTAAAGCCAGAAAAAACTAAAGAAATTGAAAAAGAAAAACTAACAAAAGAAACAAAAGAAACAAAAGAAGAACTTCCAAAAGAAACAAAAGTAAGTTAAGTTAATAAAAACCACCTTTTTGGGTGGTTTTTATTAATTAAACTTTTTGAATTTTTTCCGAATTAAAAATCAGATACCAAAACTTAAAATTCCTAAAACAACAACGCTAACAGGAATAAATCAGTAAAGATTTTTGGGATTTTCCAGAAAGTTTTTACTATTTTCTAAATTTTCTAAATCGAATTTATAAGGCTCAAAATCAAAATTTTCAACTTTGAATTTTAAATCTCCTTGAGTCAAAAAATTCCCCGGTTTAAAAGTAATTTCCGAAATTTTATTATGCCTAATTTTTGTGAGAATATTATCAAATTCTAGTGGAGTTAAGTATTCTTCTCAATTAAGTCCTCAAGGCGCTAGTTGTTTATTTAATTGTTTTTTTAACTCTTCTGCAATTATTTTTGGGTCTTTAGAATTAATTTTGATATTTTCGAGCTTAATTTTTGACAAATTAGACTCTTTTGGGTTCCTAATATTCGGAACAACATTTGCAATTTCTAAATTAATATATCCTGGTAAGCTAATTCCTGATAGCGCTAAATTTCCCTGGCTTTTTGCAGTTTTTAAATCACCTTGAAAAATTTTAAAAAGTTCTGGCTGATTTAAAAGTTTTGGGTCAAATTGGTAATTACCACCAAAATTTAGTTTTCCGGCCGAAATTTTCTCGATTTGCTCTTTAATATAATCGCTTGCTTTTATCGGATCGGTTATTCCGTTTAAATTAATTTTAAAGTTTTTTGGCAAAACATTAAAAATATCGTAATTATCTTGAGCACTTTGCTGCATTTGTTTTAAATTAAATTTATATTGGTCTTTTTTTATAAAGTGCTTATCATCAGTTAAAAGTTTAATTTTTAGCTCGCCACTTTTTGTTGAATCGATTTTTAGAACAATATTTGGATTTTTTGTTTCTGAATTTATCAAAACTGATACTTTATTTACCAAATTATCAGGATTATCAAAAGCATTTTTATCAATTAAATCTTTTAGTTTTGACTCAAAATCAGGAATTTCAATTTCAGTTTTAGTTTTCTTTAATTCTTCAAGTTCGTTTTGGGTTTTTAATCCAGGAAATTCAAAATGCGAATTTGGCAAATTTAGTGATTTTGCTAAGTCAGAATTAATTTCAAAACTTCAATTATTGTTATATTTAAATGGGCTAAATTCAATTTCTTTTAATTTATCTTTCTGTTCTTGATTTAAATATTTTTCTAAATCTTTAAAATCTAAATTTTTTAGCTGAATTTTTTGGTTGTTATCAAAATTAAGTGAATTTAAATTTTGTAAATAATTCCCAAGAGCATTGTCAATTCTTTTAGTAATTTCTTGACTAACTGGGTCAAGAATTTCGCCTTTATCTAGTTTATAATTAATATAAGATTTTCAATGAGCCATAATTTTTTCATATGATAAATCTTTGATATATTTTTGGTTAAACCCGCGAATTTGTTTTAAATATTTTTCTAAATTTTTTCCAGCAACTGAATACCAAAAAGGAATATATATATTGGAATTAACAATATCTGAAAATAATTTAGTATTGTCATTATCACCAATTAAAAATAATTTAAACGCTTGCTGGTCGCTTTCATATCCTACCCGAAAAAGTCAAAGTCCAGAATCCGAAAAATAATCATTTTCATTATTATTGATTTTTATTTCTTTGCCAGAGGAATCACTAGAATATTGACTTGTGTTTGCTGCTAGTGATAATTGATTTTTCTGATTTTGATTAATTTTAAATTTTTTAATTGTTGCTTTATTATCTTGGAAGTTTTGCGAAAATATTAAATTAATCCCTTTTCCAGCAACTGCGGCCTCGGCAATAAAGCCATTTTCCCTAATAGCATTGTCTTTATAAAAAATATTATCTGCTAAATCAGAGCCGTTGTTTTTTACCCATAAAATTTGTTTTTTTGTTCCAGTTTGTGGGTCAATATTTGGATCATATTCTGGATTTTCTAATTTTTCGCCGTTTTCGCCGATAATTGGATTTCCTGAATCGTCTAAAAGATATTGGGATATTAATTTTTTCTGATTTAAATTTTTTTCTGGGTCTCAACCAAATCATTTTCCCTGAAGTATGTTAACAACTGATTTTGTAACTAAATCGATTGAATAAGATTTTTCAATTTCTTTTTTGTCTTGTTTAAATTTTTTAATTTCAATTCTATATTGATTAGTTCCACCATTTTCTTTTTTTTCTAATCTTAAATCTTGAAGTGTTGTTTCAAATTGATTATCTAATACATCTACTTTTTTCCCATTTATAAACAAAACTTCACTTTCATCTTTTGCAGCATTAAATTTAACTTTCACATCACCAACAAATTCAAACTTGCCCCCATAAATGTTGTTTCCCTGGTTTTTTTCTTGTTCTTCCTTTTTCGCCTCTTCATCCTTTTTACGTTCAGCTTTTTGTTTTACCAATCCTTTAAGGTCGCTGTCATATTTTCAAACTTGCGAAGGAATTAGTTCAAGACGTGAAGAAAATTCTTTTTGCAATAAAAAGGGTGTTGGTTTCCAAAAAGTTGGGAATTTATCGGGTGTGTCGTAATTTACAATATAAAATTTTTGGCGATTTTTATCGAGTGGATGGTCAAATTCGATTCAAAAATCTGCTGGATTTTTTGAAGTAGACCAAGTATTGTAACTATATTTTACATTATAAGGATTTTCATCACTATTTTGCTTTTTGTTTTGATTTCATCATTGATTAATTTTTTCTTCAAAATATTCTTTATTTGATTTTAAATTATTAGCGTTTGTATCTGTATGAGTTTTAGTAGGTTTTTCGGTAAAAAGGCCTCCAGAAGCACCAGAATCAGTTGAAATTTCATAACCTTTAGGAAATTCAAAATTAAAAGAACTACGAAGATTTGAAAAATAATCTCTCAATTTGGAGCTTTCTTTATTTTCAAATTCAATTTGAGTTTTATATTCAACAAAGGCACGAATTGTAACAGCTAATTTTGTAATTTTATTGTCTTTAACTGTGTATTCAAAATTTAGTTTAATATTTGTTAAATTAAATTGACCAGTTTGGGGCGTATTAAATAATTTAGTGAATTCCTGACCCAAACGATCAATTCCTTCATGATAAAAATATTTATAATAAGAATCACCGCTTCTAAGCGAAATATTAAACAAATTAAAAAAATCAGTAAATTTTTGATCTGAATCTTGCAAGGTTTTACCGTATAAAACATCTTCAAGCTCAATTTCAAAGTTATCATCAGAAATTGAATCATTGGGTTTGTTATTTAAATTATAGACCCCATCTGGAATTGTAGTTTTGCTTCAATTAGCAACTCCGCAATTATATCCCGCACTATGACAAGTACCACTTAAATAACTTCTTTCTTTACTGAATCATTCTTTAGAAAAATTTTTTACTATGTCGTTTTGTCCCGTAAAGCCGTGATAAAAGCTATTAAGTCCAACGCTAATTTTCCAATCATGATTTGTTTGTCCGAGATCAAAATTAAAGTTATCATTTGTTTTAGTTAAAGAATATTCGTTTTTTGGGGTTAAATCACCTCAAATTGTTTCTTTTTTAACTTCAAGATTATAAATAGGCATTTCATAAGTCGCTGATTGCAAAAAAACTGATGAAAAAGAAAACAAAATTAAAAAAATTTTATTTACATTATTTTTAGTTTTCATTTTGTTCTTCTCCTTTTTCTTGGTTGATTTTTTCATCTTGACTTTGACCTAAATCCATACTATCTTGGGTTTTATCATTAGAATTAGGCTCGTATGATTCTTTTAAAATTGATTTTATTTTGCGTAAACTAGTTGGTTTAGCTACTAATTGATCTTCATCATTAATAATTTTTTCAACTTGTTCGGTTAATAAATAATTTTTATAGCTTTCATAAATTTCTTTTTTTCTTGTTTGATTTTTTTTCTTTAACAAAATATATTCTTGTTCTTGTTTTTGTTTGAGAGATTTAAACAAAACTAAATCTTCCATTTTATTTTGCTCAATTTCGAATTGAGATTTTTGCATATTCTCCAATAAAAGATTAATTATTAGGTTTAATTTAGAATTAATTAACTCGTATTTATGCTCAAATACAATATTATTTTCTTCCAAGCGCAAATAAAAAGGCGATAATGACGTATAAACAGCTTTTCTTAATGAATAATAAATATCATTTTTTAGTGCTGAATAATATTTAAGAGTATTTTCTGAAGTTAGTGTATTTAAAATTAAATATTTTAGTAACTTATTTGGATTTTCTTTTTTCAGTTTTGCTTGAGCACGAAAATTATTAATAATTTTTGCCTCATTTTTTTCTGAAAATTTTAATAAAAATGAGGGTACTTCAGCGTTAAATTTTTCTTTAGTTTTGTTTTTGTTTGATTTTGGTTTTTTAGATTTAGAACTTTTTGTTTTGATTTCATTCAGACCATCTGCCACTGATTTAATTAAATTTTTTAATTGCAAACTTGAAAATTGAAAATTTGTATTTAGTTCTTTTTCTTCTTCCATGTTATCCTCACATTATTTTTTACATCTGATTATTTTGACTAATCATTTGCTTTATTTCCTTTATCAAAAAAATATTGTTTTTCAACATCATTAAAATAAGCTCGTAACTTAAATCTATCAACAGTATTAACTGTTAGTAAAAATTCACCAATTTGGGCTAAATTAATAAATGATTTTTCCTCCTTAGTAAGACCGCCCGATGATGAAAAAAGTTTATCAACCTTTTCAATATCGTTGCTTTTTAAATTGAAGAAGAAAGCATATTGGCAGTTTTCAATAATTGCTTCTGATTTTCGAGCAGCTTCACCGCTAATCGCAAAATCACCCGGATTTTGTGTTGTTATTATCAAAGAACCATTGTATTTTCTGATAGTTTTAGCAGTATCAAATAAGAAATTAAGAGCAAATAAATTAGACTCATCAATAAATTTATGACCTTCATCCACAACTAAAACAATTTTGCGATTGGATTCTAAATAAAATTCAGAAATCTGGCCTTGAATAAATGAAAGAGCAAGGAAAAACGCTGCTTGATAGACTCTTTTTTCGAGGTTCATTAGAGCCGCGACATTAAAAATACTAAATTTAGTGTTAATTTCGTTTGTATTTGAAACCCCGTTAAACATTCTTCCTAAAATTGAAGAACTATCAAAACTTGCTTCAAAATTAGCAATAATTACCTGCTTTTCCATTTCCGGTAAATAGCTAAATTCGCTTTCTTTAATAACTTTAATTAAATCATCGATAATCGGATAGTCTTCATTTTCAAGTTTGGAAATATCTTCTTCAATTTCGTAAAATCCAATTAAATCATAAAGTTTTTTTACACAAGAAATAATTGCAATTAAAGCCGTGTTACTAATATTAGGAAAAACAATTTGAAAAAATGTTTCTAATTTAGACAAATTAAGTGCAATTAAATCAGCATTAATAATTCTATCATCCTCAGAAGGGTTAAAAATTTTGCGGATTTGCAGCGGATTAAAAACTGATTGCCCACTAGAGTTCAAATGAATTACATTAGCGCCTAATTTCTCACCTATTTTTCAATATTCGTTCTGTGGATCCAAAACTATTACAGAATTTCCTAGCGAGATATTATAAGTAATTAACTTTTTCGTAATTGTAGTTTTTCCAGAGCCTGAAGTTCCCAAAATAAATAAATTCGAGTTTTTTCGTGAGCCTTTTTGGTAAAACTGATCAAAAAATAGTGGTGTGTTATCGTAATAATTAAGTCCTAAGGCATTAAAATTATTATCATTAAATTCGCGTAAAGTAAACGGAAAACCCCAGGTGATATTATTAGTGGGCATTTCCATATATTCTTTTAAATTATCATTTTGCCGAAAAAAAATGTTTAAATAAGCAAAAAGTTGCTTAAACCTTAATGAAAAAGGAATTGCATTAACAGATTTAATTAAATTTATATTAGTATATTCTAAATTATCTAGTTCTTTGCGCGAATCAGCACAGTTAATAAATAAAAAAGTTGAATAAAAAAGATTTTGCCCACTAGCAGCCACATCAACAACGTTTTCTAGTGCTTGCTGTTCAAATTCGCCTTTTCTTTTTAGCAAAATATTTCTGTTTTCATCCATTTGGTTCAAAGAGAGAATATTATGTGCTTTATTAAGAATTTTTTCTTTATCTTTGTCAGACATTTTTTCAATGTTTCAAACAATGTTTGAATCAGAATTAAAAAATGTATTTGCTCAAAAAGGTGGTAATTCCAATGGTAATTCCGAAAAAGATTGTAAAGAAAAAAATTTATTATTAGATTTAAAATATTTAGAATGTCATTTAATTTCATCTAGTGCAAAAATTGACTGAATTTTATCTTTTAATTCACCAGTTTTTTTTGCAATTTCTTTTAGTTTATTTTTAGGAATATTTTCGATTTCGTGATTTAAATTAACTATTTCTTTTACGAAATCTTTATCAACTTCATCGTTTGAGTTTAAAATTTTTAGCGATAAATCGAGTAAATTCTCTATTTTTAACTTTTCAGCAACAATTTCTAGTTGCGCCAATTGAGACTTGATTTGTAATAATTCCAGTTCTAATTCTTTGATTTCAAAATCATAAACAACTAAAAAATAGTTAAATTTTAACTGCCCTTCAAAAGTTAGATTAAGATCTTCATAATATCCTTCACAAATTTCTTCATTGGCATTTATTTTGCAGTTTGTAAATTCTTTATCTAAAAATTTTTGGTTTTCCTCAATATCGTTTTTCGCTGCGATTTTTATTATTGATATTTTTTTATTAATATTGTTTATTATTTTAGCAAAATTATTAAAAATATTACTCTGCGTTTCTAAGTCATAAGCAAAAATATCAATTCCCTGAATTTTCAAACCACCAACATACGATTTGCCATTAAAAAGAAAATCATTTTTTATTCCAATATAAGGAATTAAATTTTTTGTATTATTTGAGCCATTTGCATTTATTGAATATTTTTTGGGCATTGAAATAAATCTTAATCAATAAACTAAAATTTGTCAACCGCGTGCTTTTTGACTAGGGAAATTAAATAAAAGCGGCAGACCAACAAAAGCAAAAAATAAAATTACAATTAAAATTTTGATTAAAAAATTTAAGTTAACATTAATAGTGAAACCAAAAACAAGCGCAAAAATAATGACAATCGATAAAACTAGCAAATCTCAGATATTAAAATTCCTGAAAATGTGAAGATTTATTTTTGATATTGCCTTATTCTGAATTTGTTTTTTCATTATTTTCTTTTCCTTTATCATTTGCTTTTGGTTTATCTAATTCTTGATTTTCTTGGTCTTGTATTTTTTTTCTTTGCCTTTGTTTTTCAATTTTTGTCTGAATGAAATTATCATAACTTGATTTATAAGAACTTTTTTCACGATAATCCTCATCGTTGCCAATTTGGACTGTATCGTATAAATTTTTTGACCTTTTTGCAAATTTTTCGTTAGCGATTTTTTGTTTTCTATCTGCATATTTTTTTGCTAATGTTGTATCAACAGTTTTTTTCTCAGCTCTTTTGGCTCTTCAATCAGCAAATTTAGAAAGATTTTTTGAGATTGTATAACCTTTACCTTCAATAATCCCCATATCTTTGCTTTCTTTAAATGCCTCTTTACCTTCTCAGGCGGAACGGATAAACCCTTTTCCTTCGCTTCTCGATTTTTCTCAACCTTGGCGAAAAGTTTGTCCTAATTGTGCTTTTTTATTTGCTAATTCATTAAGTCGTAATTTCTTTTGCGTATTGGTAATGCGCCCCGCGCGATAATCATCTTTAATTTGTGCTTTTTCAGAATCATAATAACCTGTGAGCTTAGCAAATTTGCGATATTGTTTTCTTCCAAAAGCAGGAGCAGCTGCTAAAAGTCCGGCAGTCGCTGATACTCCTAATGCAGTTTTATGTGCTCATTCTTGTTGGCTTCTGACAAACCCTTCACCGCCAAAGTAACCTGCGAATTCTTGCGAAATTGTTTTAATTGCGAATCCGCCGCCTAAAATCATTATTAAAGAAAAAACAAAACTTAATATTCAATTCGCAATTCCGCCGTAATCCGTATCATTAGTTTTGATAAAATCTCAAGCGTTAACTGAATATTCTGTTCAAACAAAGAAAAATAAAAAAGCGACTTGGTAAATAATTACTACTCAAAATTTCGCCCAAAAACCATTTAAATATTTTTTAAAAAGTTTTCCGTCATCGCTAATTTGTGAAATTGAAAAAACGGGTAACAAAATAAGTTGGTAAAACATTTGGGCGATGTTCGCAACTAAACTTGTAAGCGTTGTTCCTAAAAGTCAGGCGATCGTCAAACTTGATAATAATACTAACAAAATTAGTTTTGGCCCTTGCCCTCATGACCAATTTTGATAAATTTCAAAATCTATCACATTGCCTTTTGACAAAATTGTAATTTGTTCTGGCTTTAAATTTAAATCACCGCTGGCACCGCGAATTAACGAAACATTTAAATCGTAATTGTAATTCAGACTAGATTTAATCGCCATAATTGTGATATTTGCACCAATTAAAATGATAAACAGAAATGCAACAAACAGAATTGGAAAGAAAATTGCTGAAATTGTTTTTAAAATTATGTTTTTAACTTCCCCTTCACTCGTTCTTCCTTGACTGTCCTTACCATAAAACAACCCTTTTAAAAGCCGATATAAAATCAAAAAAATTAGCGCTCCAGCAGATAAACCAACAAAAATTCAGAAAGAAACTGGGATTTTGTTAATTTCAAACCCTTCTTGGCCAAAAAAAATTCCTTTTAGTAAGCTAAAATTAATTGACCCAAATAAAGTAGTAATAACTTTAATTATTACTAAAGGAAACCAGCAGAATATATATCAACCCGCCGCGAAAAATCCATAAGCAATCTGATTAATCAGTCAACCAAACATTTTTTTACCTTAAATTATTAAAACTTAAACTTCTGAATTTCTTCGATTATTGCCTGAGTTGCGCTTGGAGCTGCGATTTTTTTGAGTCCATTACCAAAACTACTCCATAAATTTTTAAATGTTGCAGTAATTGCTGTGCCAGCAATTAGCAAAATTACAATTACCCCAATGATGACAATTCCTGTTTTTAGTCGTTTGTAAATCTGTTGTTTTTTTTCAAGTCCCGCGAATTTGGCTTGCAAGAGTAAAGTAATAACAAACACAATCATTGCCGCGCCTATAAGTCCGACTAAAGAGCCAAAAATAATTGTTAAAAAATTAAGTGTGTTTGAAGAAATATTGTCAACTGTGCTTTTTATCGTTTCAAGGCCATTTTCTTGAAAAAGACTAATTAAATCCATTTTAAATCTCCTTTATTTTGTTTTTTCATTATTTTTAATAAGCTTATCTATAAGTTCAATTTGTTGTTTACGTGTTAAGATTTCAGCTTCTAATTCAGATAAAAGTAATTTTTTTAATTCTTTTAAAGTATCAGTATCTGATTCTTGTAAAATTTTCAATTTTTCTTGCAAAATATTTAAATTATTTTCTTTTTTAATTTTCATTTATATTCCTTTTATTTTGTATATTAAAACTATTTATAGTTTTTCTAAAGTATATATAAGTCGATTTTTGGAGACAAGTTAAAAAAATTCTTAGGTCGCGGCGATTTTTCATTTTTTAGTGCATAATTTTAAATTTGAAGAACCAAGAATTTTGAAAGTGTTTTAATTTATTAAATAACTTATAAAAAGATCTTTGGCCTTGCCGCCGTATAATTAAATTTTTATCCCGATAAAAAGACTTATATTTTGGCACCTCGCGGTTTATTTCTCAGTGAATACCGTTGTTTTTGCACCAACAGGCAGAATAAATTCAGCCAGATTTTACTTTTCTCAATAAATAACAAGGTTTCTTAATAAAATACTCAAAAAATTTCTTGATTTTTTTAATAACCGTTTTTTGAACTTCTCAAATAAATTTAACTTTTGAATAAAAAGAAACTACTTTTTGATCAATTTGCCGATATAAAACTTTTTCAATATTTTTAAGTTTAATAGTAATTAACTCTTTTTGGTATTTGATTCCCTTAAAAAACTTATTTTTATCTAAATTTATATGATTAATAAATTCTTTTGAAATTGTTTTATTTTCAAATTCAATTAATAAATTATTTTTTCTAATTCACTTAAGACCAGCAATTATTGTTTCTTTATCTAATTTTAAATTTTGAAAATAAGCATAAGAATTTTCGCTTTCAAAAATTTCATTTGCATTTTTGCTAGATTTAAAATTGCTAATTGCCAAGTTCTTTAAATACTGATAAATTCTTAAATAATTTGCTGAAACTAATGTTCTCGATAGCGAACTTAATTCTAGAATTCTTTTAGGAATATAGTATTTTTTTAAGTCCAGAACAGTAGTGATTATTAATTTATTGCTAATTATTTGAGCTTCAATAATATTTTCGTGAATTAAATAATTTACAACTTTATAAATAGTTTTCATATTCCATTTATAAGACACAAAATTTGTTTGTAATTTTTCCAAAATTTGCTTAATTTCTAAAAATCTACATTTTTCCCCTTTCTTTTTAAATCAAAAATCTCTAATAGTCCAAAAAACGTAAAAAAGGTAAGATGAGTTAGAACAAAAAATTTTTCTTACTTTTTTTTTGATTTTTTTGGTTTTAATGATATAATTACTTATGTCCATATCGGGCACCTTTCTATTATAAATTTTGTTTTTGAGCCTTAATTGGCTCTTTTTTTATTTTTATTTCTTTATATAAATTTTGAATTTTGTTTTGATTTTGATTAATATAAGCATTTAAATTTTCCAAAAGCACACTATCAGTTTCTTTTTGTTTTTTTTGTTGAGCTAACTCCGTTTCTCTAACTAATTTGATTATTTCCTTTTGCAATAAGTTATTTTGTTTATTTTTTTCTAAATATTTTTCTAGAATTAGTTCTTTGCTTTTATCTAAATCTCCTTTTTCATCTTTTTTTTCACCTAATTTTGTTTTTCTTTTTAAAATTAAATTTTGTATTTTTTCTTTTCGTTTGTTATCGTTTTCTCATTTTTCCTTTCTTTTTTCATTCTCTTGTTCTTGAAAATCAGGGTTTAAAAGTTTAGAACTGTTTTCGAAATTAAACTCAATAAACTCAAAATCAAAATTGCTTTTTTTATCAAAATAGAAGCTTTCCAAACTTTTTTGCGGATTTTGCCAAATTTGATAAGCAAAATCAGATCTGATATGAATCGGTTTTAGACCAGTTATAAAGATTCAAGATTCGTCAGGGGGCATTTGGGCTAATTTATTAACAGTTACAATATCCTCTTCTATTAGTTGTTCCGAAACTGATTCGGATTTATCTTTTTTTTCAGAATTTGAATAAGATTTTTTTATTACTGGCTTTTTCCCTGCAAATTTTGCAAAAGCTTCTAAACTTTTCAAATCATTAGATCTAAAATAAATTTTTAGTGCCGAATTGGAAAGAATAGTATCAGACTCTTTTCCGTATTTTTCTAATTGTTGAATATTTTGCAAAACTAGACCAAAATAGATTCCATAAGATGCAGCAGTAGACATTTTCGTTGCCATTTGTCATATTTTTGGTAGGTTTCCGAATTCGTCTCCTAAAAATAGGAAAGGGCGAAAATTTTTCCGATTTGGTTTAGAACTTGCAATTGTGATTAAAGAAGAATAGCAATTATTTATAATTGAAGGTATCATTAATTGACCGATATTGCTGTCTAATTGGAATGTTATAAAAACTGCAAAAGGTTTGATCTTATCATTAAATTTATCTTTAAAATCAATGTCTGATTGCTGGACTAAATTATCAAAATTGGTTTCATCTTTTGAAGAAAACATTTTTAGACCAAGTGAGTTGAATTTCGAAACTGCTCCGTAAGCGTTTACCAAAATTGAGGTTAAAGTTTCTGGATTTGTGTTCACAAGCGGAGTAATTTTTTCTTGGCAAAAAGTAAATAATAATTTATCTTGTGTGTGTTTGCAGACTTCAATTCATGCTCCGCCTGTAAAAGTTTCAAACGATAAGAAATAGACAAAATTAGAAAAAACATATTTTTCCCGCGTGAAAGTCTTATCCAAATTAGAATATAAAAGTAGGTATCAGCCAACAGCATAAAGAATATTTTTCGCCTGTGAAGATCAAAAGTTATTTTTCCCATCAGTATCTCATTCGTTAACAGATTCGATTACTTTTTCCAATCAATTAGACGCAATATCATAATTTTGCAGTTTTTCGGCTTCATTTTGGTATGGTTCATGAAATTTATCCCAAATTGGTGCTAAAAAATTTATTCCACGACTTTTACCTAAATTTTGGAAGTCTAAAAGTACAACTTCATATCCTTGCTGTTCCATTTCCTGGCTTAAAGATGTAAATAATTCGCCTTTTGGGTCTACAATCATTAAATTCGGCCGTAAATCAGGATTTTCAATATGAATGTTATACTTTATCGTTGGAATGATAAATTTTTGTGTTTTCCCGGACCTTGTGTCGCCTAAAATGAACGCGTGAGAGTTAGCCAAGATGTAATATTTAATTTCCTTATTTTTCGTTTCAACTAAACTAGTTTTAATAACCCAACCTGCTTCTTGTTTTTGGTCAGTTGCTAAAAATAGTTTTTCGAATTTACCTTTTGAACCTTTTTTTTCGACTTCATCATAAAAAACAAAATCGCTATTAAGTTCACTTGAATATTTATTATTTGATAAATTAGTAAAAAATCAAACTATTGGAAAAACGATAATTTGGATTAAAAAACTTGCCGAGATAATAAAAACCATTCTCAAACTATCTTGAATTTGATTAGAAAAAGTTTTAAAAATGTTTGAAATATCGTATTTTAACAAAAAGGGTCATATAAAAAAAGTAAATCCAAAAGAAATTAAATAGGAAATTAAGCCAATAACTAAATATTGAGCCCATTTTGGTAATTTTTTGATTTTAATTTTCATTTTTACATTTTCATTTTTACATTTTCATTTTTAATTTTTTAGTTTCTTTTTGAACTTGGCTTAAAGTATCGGTTTCTGATCTAAAACCCAAAATTTCTGTTTCATTTGTTTTTAATTTTCCAGTAATGACATCAGTTGCTAGTTTTTCAAATCCGTATTCCCCGTTATTAAATTCAAAAAAGTTTGGATAATCTTTTCAGTTCTTTTGGATAATGTTGTCGACTAAATTAAAATTAGATAAAGGTTCAAGACGCGAAAATGCCGAATAGACAGTATCAATATGACCTTTGATAATTTTTTCATTACTTAACAAAATTTTTTCCAAACACTCGGCATCATTTTTGGCATATTCACCAAATTCAAAATCAAGAATACCGTTTTGAATTTTGATTCATTTATTTTTTAAGATTTTTTCTTCATTTTCTAAATTTACATCGTAATAATCAATAATTTTTTCTGATGCTTCAAAATATTCTTCAAGGGCTTTTTTAGTAGTTTCATCCATTTCTTTTTCGGGCATATTAAAATCAAATTCAGCATATTTATCATTTAGATTATCGATATCTTGTTCTTTGTAATAAATTTGCTCTTGATACTGATCTAAACTAATTCATTTACTTTCGCAACTACCATCAAAATCACAATTACTGGAGCCTAATCTATTAATT
Organism: Mycoplasma sp. 'Moose RK'; assembly: GCF_015708155.1. Taxonomy (GTDB): domain Bacteria; phylum Bacillota_I; class Bacilli_A; order Mycoplasmatales; family Metamycoplasmataceae; genus Mesomycoplasma. The sequence goes on along the minus strand of NZ_JADDYD010000001.1, from coordinate 391,661 downwards.
CATTTTTGAATTGTTTTACTATCTAATCTTTCTACTTCTTTTTTTTTACTTGGGAAAAATAACTTTTGATTTAAAATTGAGTAACTAGTAAAAATTGATTCTTGGGTCTGAAAGTGAAAAAAGGCATTATTTTCATTTTTTGCTAAAAACTCAGCAAAAGCGCTTGGATATTCACCATAATTTTCTGGATTACCAAATTTATATTTATAAATTTCATAAGTTTTTGTAAATTTTTTATTATGGTGTTTTTTTAAATAATTAAGTTCATTTTTGATGAAATCAATATCATATTTTTTAATTTCTTTTGAATTTACTGACATTTTTAATTCCTTATCTTGTTAGTTTATATTTTCACTTTTTAAAAACATAAAAAATTAATGGATCGTATTTTGGTTGAACATATTTTTGACTTCGTCTTGATTTGTGTGTTTTTTTATTATCTAGACCATAAAAATTCCTTATTTCTTTTAAAATAAAATTTCTACTTGATAAAAATAAGTTTTTTTCTTCTTTTCTCGAAATATTTTTTGCTTTATTAGCAACAACTTCGTTTTCACTTTTGGTAAAACTTTTAACTTGGTTTAAAACTATTTCAAAATATTTTTTCTTCGATTTCAAAATCGAATCAGAATCCAAGACCCGTTCATAAATATCATCAATAATTTTTTTTTGATTTGGTTGTAAGTATTTGTAATATTTAGCCGAATTGGAATTAAATAAAATTTCTTTTTCAGCCCGTGACAAATTAGAGATGATTTCGGTCATTTCCGAAGTAGATAACATTAAATTTGTAATTAGTTTTGCCTTTCGTGCTTTTTCAACAATTGAATATAAATCTTGGTTTTCAAATGTTAGTCCAGCAATTTTCATTTCCTTGGTTTCTTTAATTTTGTCAAGTTTAAATTTTTTAAGTTCTTCAAAATAATCTAATTTTGAAGAACGAAGATTTAAAACTTGTTTGTCAAAATTTTTCTGACTATCATCATTTTTTTCTTCGTTAGCTTTAAGTTTATTATTTTTAAACCCTTGTAAAAGTTTGGTTTCAAGTTCAAGTTCAAAATCGCGCCTATTAATATCAAATTTATCTCTTCTATCAAATCTAACTGTTTTGTCATGCTTCAAACTCGGCTTTTTTTCAGAAATTCAAAGTTGGATGTGAGGGTGGGCGGTGTCGAAATGTACTCCACCATAAATATTTAAATTGTTAATATCTAAAAAGTTTTTTTTAAGTCATTTAATTAATTCGGGAGCAATAAAATTTGCATAATCCTCTAAACTTAGCAGTTTGTTTTTTGTTATCAGTTGATAATCTTTAAAACTAACAAGGTATGGCCAGACTGCTTGGTCTTGCTTAACTTCACCAATTTGTTTTTTAGCAATTTTTAAATCAACAATTGCAGTTTTATCTTTGCCCAAAATTTGGAAAAGTTTTGGTTTAAATTTTTGCGGATTTAATTCTTGTTCTTTTAAAATTCCTTTAAGAAATTTTTTAAATCCATCTTCTTGATCTTCATAATAAACATGTAATGATCACGCTTCATGCAAAGTTGCACTATCCAAACAAATATTTGCTGATAAGCGCGCTAAATAATCAAGAAAGTTCTTGCTTTGATAAACTTTTTTAAAATCTCGAATTAAATCAGAGTTTTTCGAATCACCACGTGGTGTTTTTTTAATCAAAACATTTACAAGATTATTTCTTTGCATATTCACTCCTAATTTTGTTTTTGGATAAAAAAAAGACCCTTTTTTCAAAGGATCTTAAATCACAAATTTTTTTAGGTTACCAAAGGCACTTAACCGAATTGCCCAGGCAATTGATAATTCAATTAAAATTGCAAAAGACAAAATTGCTGGATTCAAAAGCGAAATTGCCGAAATTAATCGTTTTTATGACCAATTTGACAACCCTGCATACAATGTTAACCGTGTTGACAAAGTTACTTGAGAAAGCTTCCGAATTCAAAAATTACGTACTTTCATTGGTGCCAACGCGCCTGAATATCAACTTGAAAAAACCCAAACAGACTTAAAATTGCTTGAGGATCTAAAAAGAACAAAAAAATCTCTAACTGAGGACGAAATTAAGCGACTTCAGCAAGGGATGATGCCCTCAATCGAGTCTCCTTATGTTTGGGGTTATGAAAATGATGCTGATAATCCGACCTTGAATCGTCTAAAATCGGCAAATAAAAGACGGCTTTTGAACATTCCATCTTGATATTCGCGTTCACCAGGGACAATTTCTGACCTAACTTATGAGGGTTGAGACCGAAATAATGTTTCAAGTGAGTTCAATGGAATTGATGATTCAATTGGTAAATCGGTGACAATTTACAATTATACCCCCAATGATAAAAATGAAGAAAGAGACCGAAAACCGCTCAAAGTCATTGTTCTTGATGCAAATGACAATAATGCTTTTGCTAAATTTCAGGAAATTCTTAAAAAAGTAATTGAAAAAGATGGAAAAATTGAAGCTGTTGTTCTCAAAAATGTTGGTGACAAAAATACTACACAAAATGTAAGCAAAATTTTACAATCAATTCCGCCTTCAATCAAAAAATTAACACTCTTCTTAGATAATTATAATGCAACTGCGAATTTGCGACCGCTTGAAAAATTAAAGTTAGATGAACTTGAACTTTATTCAAACATTAACACCCTTTCAGAAAATTGGGCAATCAACCCAAATGCATTAAAAAATATTGATTACATTAGTTTTGATTACAACAATGCTGCTACTTTTCATCGTAATAATGCCGATGAAAAAATCCCAGGATCAATTATTTTTAACACCCTTTCTTGAGACAAAGATGATGGTATCCAGCAAGTTGAAGAAGGGCTTTCAATCGTTTTTGATTCAAAAATTAACCAACGAATTTTTCAAGGATCTTCTGGTGGAAAAGGTGGCTGACCTATAAATCTTGATTTTTCACGGTCACTAAAAATTAAATCACTCAAAGGGATTAATTTTGAAAAACATGATCAAACTTTTAACAATCATCTTAAGAATTGGAAAGATGATCCTTATGCCAATGAAAATTACCGTGGTTTTCGCAAATTAAAGTTTAAAAAACTAACTTTCGGACTTGATGCAAGCAACAATTTTGTTGCAAATTGAGATGATTTTAATGGCGCACAACTTCGTTCACGTCTTACTTTTGACGAACCTGGTGGAGCGCAAATTGAGTTTCGTGACCAAAGTGGCAATGTAAGTTCAAAACCAGCAAGTATTTATTTATCAGGGACACCAAAAGGTGATGCAATTGATGAAATTAGAGCCTTTATTCAGGCAGCAAATTCCCGTTATCGCTTTGTTGGTAATGTTTATGTCGAAGATCAAAGTATTTTGTCACAAATTGGTAGTTTTTCTGGTGTACAAGTTTCAGTGAAGAAGAATAGTGGAACTACGCAAGTGCAAAACGGCTATAATGGAGATGTTTAATGAAAATCAGGTGTTTTTTCCCATTTTTGCTAATTCCTTTTGCAATAATTTCTTGTGGTAATAAAGTTGAAAATGCTGCTGAAACTAAAATTTCCAAGAAAGATTCAGACCATTCTCATGAAAATCAGGAGCAAAAGCCAGGAACTTTAACCTCAAGCCAAGAACTTGTTTTTCAAAAATTAGAGGCAAATTTGGAAACTCTGTTTAGTCAAAGTGACCAAAAATCTTTTGAAAAATTTAGTGAAGATTCCAAAAAAACAATTTATGAATTGCTAAGTCAAGAAACAATTGATCCTATTGAAAAACAGCAAACAACTGAAAAAATTGAAAATATTTTTAGTGCAATAACTAAAGTTGCCCAAAGGGCAAATTTTGATTTAAATAAGCAAAAAGATGTTGTAAAACTTAGTTTTGGTTCGCTTAAAGATCTTTTTCGCAAAAAGGAAAAAAAGCCAAAAATTGAACATCCACCACAAAATCCAAGACCAGAAGATCCAAAAATCAACGATGCTATCAATGATTCCCGTCCTTCTGGACAAAATTTTAGTCGTTTTAACAATGACGGAACTCGCATAATTCTTGATCAGTATGAAAATGATTTTCCCCAAAAAGAATGAAATTGGTACCGTTTAAATTCAAATTTTTCAGCAAATTCGCTTAAATTTGGTGAAAAAAGCCAAATTCCTGAAAAACCAAAAGAATTTCCAAAAATTAGTTCGGAAATTAGCGCAAAATTGGCTGAAAAAGCTAAAAAAGTTAATCAACCTTTGTATGAAAATGCTCAATTTCGCACTTTTTCGCTACCAGATTTTGACCAATCTGGTCAAATTACCGGAATAAAATTCAACAATTACCAGCGTGGTTTTGCCACTCCGGCTTGGTGAAAAGCTAGTGAAGATGGTGATTATACTTTTGGTGGTCCAAATCGAATCGGATTACCACGACGAATTGTTTCAGAAGATTACAAAAATCTGATTGACAACGTTGTTTCGCTTAGAATTGAAAACTTAATTGTTAATGATTCACGCCAAAAATTTAATAATAATTATGCTGTTGTTTCATCAAGAGTTTACGGAACTGCGGCAATTTTAGACTACAAAATTCCTGATGATCCGCAAAAATACCCTCTAAAATGGTTCTTTTTGACAAATGCTCATGTTGCAAATAATTTGCAAATTGCCAATGACACTTCCAGTGACAAAATCGCTGGCCGCGATTTTTCTAATTATAATACAAAAGATCTTCGCTTAAACACAAAAAGCATCATGCTCACAAAATTGAAAAAACAAATTCCTTTGAATTCGGTTTTACCAACTAGTCGTGGTGGAAACGATAGTGAAAATTACGTCAGTGTTAAAATTGATATTAAAGAAACTGAAGGTAACTTATACAACACCGGGCGCGAAATTGTCGAACCTGATTCAATCGGGAAAGATAGTGATTATGGTCATGTTGATAGGAAAACCCCTACAAAACCAATGAATGTACGCACAATTGTAATTGGATCTGACATGTTTAACACTAAATTTTCAACTTATAGCAAACAACCAGAATTTAAGGATTTCGGTGATCTCCTTGATTTTGCAGTTATAGAAATTAATTTTTCTGATGAAGCAAGTGCTAAAAAAATCACTGGTGATTTTTACGAAAAAATGAAAAGTTCAAACTTAAAGGTTGTCAATCTTAATCCTTTGCAAAAAAATCAATACGAAAAAATTGAAAAAACACCTTTTTATGTTCTAGGTTACGGTGGCACCGCTGGCGATCCTACAGTTTCAACAGTTGATAGTAATGCCGATTTTGAACTAAGAAATGACAGTGTTTCACCTTGAACTAACAAGAATTTCCGCCTTTTTAGTTCAACTAATCCAACTGATCCTTTAATTAACGGCGGATCTGAATTTGCTTGATCAAGGTCATTTCGTAGTTTCGTAAATCTGCCTGGGCTCAGTGATTTTTTAATTTCAGCGCCAGTTTTTGAAAACGAATACGCAAAGTTGCACTATTTTGATCAATCTTCAAATGAAAGAAAGACAAAAAAATATTTAAACGCAGGTTTAGGAACAATTATTGATAATTTCACAGCCACAAACGGAGTATCTGGAAGTCCTGTTTTTCTTAAAAATGGCGAAATTTACAGTCTTGTTTATGCTTCGAATTCAACTGCTTCAGCAAGTTTAACTTTGAATTTGCGTTCCTATGGTCAAGATTATTCTGGTTATTATGGCGGGTATAATCTTCCAAAATATGACTTAATTTATGGTGATTCCTCAAGCACCGCGACTCAAAAAAAGTCCTATTGAGCAGCGCTTTCTTCGCTTTACAAAAGTGCTTCAAATTTTAAAACTAGTCTTTTTCCGGATGGAATCGACAAGCAAAAAAATGTTTTTAATTAGATGAATTGCCAAAAAAATTGAACATTAAAATTTTAGCCCAAATTTGTATGAAAATACCAAGATTTGTGCTAAAAAAGTGACCGAAAAATCAGTGATATTCAAGATAAAATTTTTCAATTTGGCTGGCAAGATTGTGTTTGCTAGTTTTCAAAATAACTGCAGCCAAAAGGTGGTTAGCAAGATTGTTCTGATCAAAAATAATTAGTATTAGTGACATCGTTTGATTGTGAGACGATTTAGAAATGCAAGTGAACCATCAAATTGAAAATTCTGCTGCCAGATGTCTCGGGCCCGTTTGTTGAAAAGTAGCAAGCGGCCGGACTATTAGGGGTCTTTTTGTTAGTTTTGATATTTATAATGTTTGGTTTGATCTAAATTCCTTTGAAAAAATTCTTGATTGCAAAGTTTTGTGGATAGAAAAGGCCGATTTTGCTTGAAAATTTTTAAAGGCGCAAATTTTGCAAAAAGTTAGCGAACTTTTTGTACCAAATGCTGTTGATTGCGCTCGTGTTTGCGTACATTTTTTCCTTGTTGGTTTTATAAAATTCAATTAGATTTTTAGCATCATCAATAAATTTTTGGTAGCCAAATAAAAAAATGCTACATCTTGGTCTAAATTAGTTTTTTTTTTTTTTGCACATTCAGAAATCTTTATTTTAAATAAGCATCAATGAAACTACTTTTAATTTGATCGCGCACACTAGAACTAGATTCATTTGTCAATTGAGGGTCATTGTAAACTGCAAGTGCTTTCAGAATTATTGATGAATTTGAGTCTTGTTGAGAAGATTCTTGGCTAGATTCACTGGCAACTCTAGTCGGCATAGTTTTGGATTTGCGATTTGGATTTGGGCCAATTTGTGCTCAATCCAAATTAAAAAAGTTTGGTAATGGATCCCATTTTTGTGTAAAAGGATCGATGTTATAGATCAATTGTGAACTCAAACTGACAGTTGATGGCGAATTTAGTTGATTGTTTGTTGAAGAAAAAGCGTTTACCTTGATTGATCAAGGAGTTTTAATAATTTCCAAAATGATTGTTTGATCCTGGTCAATTATAGGCTGTAAATCAAGATCTGAAATTGGTACTGTTGTTTTCAGTTCCTGACGATAAAAACGATTTTCAGAAATTCGATTTGCAATTTGAATTTCAGGACGATATGCAGAAATTGGCGGAGAACCATTGTTTTCAACAATGTCGCCAGCAAAATTTTTCGGTGGATTTCAGGAATTAGGTCCTAAAATAACTGCAGATTTATCAACAAGACTATTGGAAAAAATATTGGCAGAAAGATATGAACTTCCTTTTGATTTAAAATATTGTTTGAAAGCAGAAAGATTCGCAACTTGTTTAAAATCAAGACCAATCACAAAAGAATCTAAGTTCTTTTTTTCTTTCTCTCCTTCAGCAGTATTTGAGTTTGATAGTAAAAGAAAACCTTTTTGATCATTGCCTTTATTAAAAGCTTCAATTATTCTTGATTTTTTTACAAATTTGCTTTCATGAATTTTTTGAATAAAAAGCCCTTTTCCATCGACATCCGAAATTAAATAATGTTTTTTGTAATCCCCTATATTTTTTGGGCGAAATGCAAGGTAAATAACTCCAGAATTCAGGCGAGTTAGTGGCGCTTCGTTTAAATGTGGTTCGGTTTTTTCACTAGCAACTTTTAGTTGTTCTGATTCATTATTTTGTTTGAATCTAATTGCTTTTTTAATCTCAAAACCTTCTAAAGTAGCTCTATTTTTGCCAGTGTAACTGTCCTCAAATTGTATATTATTGTCAGATAAATCGTGAATATTGTAGACAGATGATTCTTCATCTTTTTTGGAAAAACTTGATTTTCCATCAAGGAAAAAAGTTGGGAAAAACTTGGTAGCAACATCAAAACTGCTTTGTGTTGAACTGACAACATCATTAATGATAATTTTTGTGGATGCAAGCTTACTGCTATCTTTGTTTGAAATGATGTTGAATTCTAGACTAAATTGGTTTCCATTATTTTCAACAACAAAATCAGGTCTTACGTTATTTGAAAGCAAAATATGCTGTAAATTCAAGGCTTTTCAGATAGTTTTACCAAGTGTATTGTCGTCTTTTGGTTGTTGAGCGGTTGAATTTTCAGAAAAATTTTGTACATTTACTAATTCGGTTTTCACTTTTTTTGCGATTTCAATAAGCTCAGATTTGTAATTTGAAATTTCACTTTCAGAACCAATTTTACCAAAATCAAGCAAGTATAATTGACCAACCAGCTTTAAATCAGGCGCTTCAGGATTAAGATTTTTTGATAAATCCTTAATTTCAGTGATTATTTTGGTTAACTTATTTGAACTTAGGGCGATTGAATTTTCGGCCTTTTTAAGTGAAAAAATTTGCGCATTTTGTTTTGGTAAATTTTTGGCAAAAATTCGTGAAAGCGCATTTAAATCAGGCTTTAGATCCCAATTGAAGGTAAAATCTGCAATTTTAATTGTTTTAGAATTAACTTTTTTAGTCACATTTACGGTGACTTCAAGACGAATTTTGTCATCTTTGAGTAAGTTTGTCTTGGTTTCGCCGTCAATTTTGTCAATTTTTTGTGTTTCAAAACTGACAATTGCATTGTATTTTTTTAATTTAATTGTATTTATTGAAAAACTTTTTTCAATGTGGTCAAATAAATCTGCAAAATTCTTAGCAGAAAAATTTTGTGGATTTGGTACTTTTTCATCATAAAAAGCGCGAGAAAGTGACAAGTTTTTTGCTGTTAAATCTGTCTGAATTGCCGATTTTAATTGAATTTTATCAGCTAAATTTTCTTTGATCCAGCCAGTAATTTCTTTTTTAAATTCGTCTTGAGTCGGCAAACCACGAATTTCCAGTTTGATAAGTGATTTTTGGTCATTTTGTTGAAGTTCAAAGTGCAAAAATTGTTTTTGATCTTTTGTTGAAAATTGGAGATTATTACCCTGCAAACTTGGTTCAAGAATTTGTCCTTGGCGAATAAATGATGGCAAACCAAGCATATTTATCAAACTGTAGGAACCCTTAGTTTGTAAAAGCGCTTTTTCAAATGCTAGAAATTTTTGCTTTTCTGAATCTAAAAATTGCACAAAACTATTCTGAAGCTGCTCTTTGAATTCAGGAAAAGAAATAAATTCCTTCGGTTTTACAACAATTGCTGATTTAGTTTCGTCAATTTCGTATTTTCCCAAGTCGGTTTCAAGGTTTTGTTTTGTTGAAAAACCCTTGATTTCCACAGCTTTTGAAAAAACCTGGTTAGTATTTGCTACTTTTACAAAAAGGACAATGCCCTTAATCGCACCGCCACTGACACTAGCATTGCGAAGATCATAACTTATTTGGTAATTTTTCTGATAAAGTTTTTCTAAGTTCACTAAAGTTAGCAAGTCCAAATTATAAATTTGACTTTTAGCCAAATCAAGAGCAATTTTTGGTGATAATTTTTGAAATTGATCTTTGACAACAAGATTATTTGTCAATTCTGCAAAGTTGTTTGTAAAAGGGTTTTCTGTTTGTTTAAGATTCAAAGTTTCCGGATTTTCGTGTAGTTTGCTATAATAGGAACGATTGTAAGACAAAATTCCCAGCGGCACAGCAGTTGCAATTGTGGCAGTTAGTGTAATTGAAGCAACAATTATGATTGTTTTCCAAGTTTTTCAGGTATTTTTTTGCATTTTTAATCCTTTTTTGTACTAATTATCTTTTTTCGCAATTTTTTCAATTGTAATTTTGAATTTATAATTTGCAAAAATTAAATTTTCCTTGTCAGTTTGCTGGTTTGCACTTCCTCCAGACACATTATTTGCTGTGCTATTTTGTGTTTTAAGTTCAATTGCAACATTGACCAAAAAACTCTTTTTAAACTCGCTAAGCGAGTTTTCAAAAGCTGGCTGGATAAAAAATTTAACCGTCCTTTCCTTAAAAAATTCCGAAAAATAAGTTTCAATTTTTTCAATATTGGGCAGATTCTGACCAAAAAAGGCTTGAAAATCAGAACTTTTTGTGACTTCAGGTTGATTTTGAGTTTGAGTACTTTTTTCAAATTTTTCTATAATTTCTTTAAATTTGCCATCTTCTAGTTGAAAATTTGTAAAATTTGATGGGATTTGTGAAATTGCAGCATCCAATTTTCTTTTTAATTGTAAATTTTCATCTTTTTCTTTATTAGTAAAGTTGATAAGAATTTTTTTTGCAGGACTTTGATAAAAATATGTTAGTGAATTATTGTTACCAATTTTGCCAATTTTATAATAAAAATTAAGGGTTAAAAATTCATTGTTTTGGTTCGAATTTTCAGAAGAATTCAGGGGAACTTCCTCAGTAACTGTTGGATTTGTTGCCTTTTTTATTTCGCTTTCAAAGCGAGACTTGGAAATTTCACCACCCTTTTCAAAAACAATTTTGTAATCCATGTTAGAATCAATACTTGATCAAGCCAAAAAATTATCAAGTTGAGCTGCTTTAAGGTAAAAAGCCAGCAAAATATCTGCTAAATTCAAGAATTGAGTAGCATTTTTGTAGTCATTTTCGATTTGTGCACGGGAAAAATTCACTTTTGTGTCAGTAAAAATGCGTTTTTGTTGTAAAAGTTTGATAATTTCTGTATCAGATAAGGTCTGAATTTTATCGCCAATTTCGTCTTTAATTGACTTTGGTAGAAAAAGTGTTGAAAAAAAGCCTTGATTGTAAACATCAAGGTGCTGATCGTTGATGCTTAGAACCTGAATTTTTTTGTTGTCAACTCTAATTTTGGAAGCAATTTGGAAAATATCGGCCTGATTATTTTCAAAAATCGAAAGCAAGGAACGATTATTTTTGAAAAGTCCTGAAGCTTTTGCAAGCAAAAACAATGTTTTGGCAACCTCGTGAGGTTGTTTCTTAACTAGAATTGCAAAAAAAGCCGCTACATCTGAAGGGTTTTTGAAAAAAACAGGGGAATTTAAAGTTGCAATTTGTAATTTTTTATCATTTTCATTTTCACTAAAATCAACAGTTTTTTCCTCTTTTTCAAATTTGGCAAACTGGGAAATTTTTGGTAAATTTGTTTTTCCCACCCAAGACCTAATTTTTGCTTCAAAATCATCAAAATTATAGTTATAACCGGTTGAAGATGATAGCTTTTCCTGAATTTTTTGAAAATTTTGTTTGGCCAAAAGTTCTTCTAATTCTTTTTTTACAAAAGGCATTTTTGCGTTCAATGGGTATCCGAAAGTGGAAACAAAGTTGTCAAAACCCTTGTTTTCTATATTAGAAAGCAAGGGTTTTGTGTAAATTAAAGTTTTTTGTGTTCCAGGAATTAGTAAATTGTTGCCATTTTTTTCTTGATTTTGAATAATTTTTGCAGTCGGCATAAAGCCTTTTAGTTGCAAAAATAACTGTTTTTCTTGAATAATTTTAGTATTTTCAATCTTAAAATTAAAAAGTGATTCACTAAGTGAAATTTTATATGGGATTTCAATGGTATAAATGTCATTTTCAGCGTTCAATTTGGCGCCCTGAGGGTCGAATTCAAAACTAACAGCATTCTGATTTTTAGGGATTAAAGCACTAAATTTACCAAAATCAAGACTTAAATTTTCAACTAAAACTGAATTTATCATTTTTTCTAAATAAACAGAATATTCTTTTTTGGTCAAAAAACTGGCTGATTTAATTTTGGCAAAAAAATCAAAAGGATTTTGTGAAGCGATTGGCGTTTTTTGCGAATTTTTAGTTTCTTCTGTGACATATTTTAGCGGTTTTAACTTGATTTCTTGAAAAAATTTATCAACGGAAATGAAGGGTGAAGAATTTTCCTTTGTTTGCAAATTAATTGTAAAAATACGGTTTGCCAGGTCTTTTTTTTGATTTTCAAGCATTTTAGTTGCAACAGGAGTCAGTTTTGCTTTAATAAATAGGCTTGGAATTTCATTTTGGATAACAGTAAATTGCTGACTTGCTTTGTCCTTTACAAAATCAAAGTTAAAAATCGGTGAATTTTCTGTTGGAATCTTATTATCATTAGAATTTTGAATTTTGGAAATTAAATCTTTTAATTCTGGAAGAAATTCACCAATTTTTTCAACTACTTCATTGGAAGTAGTTGCACTATTAATTTCCTGCGCAAAATCGATGGAACGAACCAATTTATTTGCCCGTGGTTTTGGATTATTATTAGCAAAATTTGTCACAATTGGCTGCAAATCAAGGATGTTTTCGGTGATTGATTTAGTTAATTTTTCCAGAGCAAAACTAAAATCAGCAGCTAAAAATTTTGCTTCTTTATAAAAAGAAATTGGTTGCAAAAACAAGTCAGAATAGGCAAATTCACCATTTTTTTGCATTTGTCTTGCACGAAAGGCGACAGTAAAATTTTGATTTACATCATCAAATTTTATTTCAACAAACTCAAAACTTATTAAATTAGAGTTACCCTCACTTGGAATTTTTACCAATTGCCCTGTTTTCTCATCATTTCCGTAAAATGCTAAAAAATCGTTTAAATTCAAGTCTTCTTTTAAAACATTTTTTATAAAAAGCTTTTCTTTAATTGTGAAAAAATCATCATTTGTTGCGATTTTTTCTGGTCGAAAAGCAACATAATTAACTTTTTTTGCAAACTCTTTTACTTCTTGACGCGGGTGTTTACCGTTGTATTTAATTGTCAAACTAACGCCAGTGAATGTGCTAAAAAATACAAGCCCAACGAAAGTTGATCCTAAAAATAACAACATTTTTTTGCTTTTAGGCTTCCTAATTATGTTTTTTAAACTCATAAATTCCACCTTTGATTGCAAAATTATACCATAATTTATCAATAAAAAGTAACTAGAATTTTAGAAAAAAGACAACAATAAACAAATCATTTCAAAAGAAAAAATGATAAATGCCTTTGTAATGTTGCAAACTAGCCTTAAAAAAACAAGTATTTTTAAGCAAAATTTTCACTAATAATTTTAAAATTTATATCATAATTTTTGTCAAAAAAAAGCAAAAATTTAGGAAAAAGTCGGCAATTTTCTTTAACTTGAAAAGGTATTAAAATTTACCAGCTTTTATTATATAATTTAAGTTCATAATAAAAACGAAGGGAGAATTATGGATTTTAAAGAATACAAGGAAATTCCTGAAAAATATCGTTTTGACCTTGAAGTTTTACTTGAAGGCAAAACGATTGAAGAGAATTTTAGTGATTTGCTTGCCTTAAGTGAAAAACTGATTGAATTCAAAGACAATCAATTTAAAAGTGCTGAAAATTACGTTCATTTCAAAAAACTTGAAACTGATTTTGGAATCAAGCACAACAAAATTTATAATTACATCAGCAACAACATGAGCACAAATGTTGTTGACCCCATTTTTAGCGAACTTAATGACAAATTTGCATTTATGATGGCAAATTATGAAGCAAAAATGGGTTCAACTGATGTAATTTTTTACAAAAATGAGGACAAAATCCGTTCTTGAATCACTGATCCAATTGTCAAACCTTACCTAAAAGACCTTAATTATCAACTTGATTATAAAAAACACAAATTAGATGATCAAGTTGAAGAATATTTGGCAAAATCAGCTTTTGGTGAAATTTCAATTTACAATTTTTTCACAATTTTGTCAAATTCAGAGACCATTTTCAACGATATTACTGATGAAAATGGCAAAAAATTGCCCCTAAATAGCACTAATTATTTTAATTATTTAAAAACAGGTTCACCACAAGCTCGTAAAGAGGCTTATGAAAATTACCATTTGGCCTATCTTAGTCATAAAAACACTTTTGCCAATCTTTTGTATCAACATATCAAAGCAAATTCAGTTGCTGCCAAAATGCGCAATTTTCCTTCATTGATTGCATCAAGTCTTGATCCTGACCGGTTTGAAGAAGGAAGTTTGGCAAAATTATTTGAATATGTTGCATCAGCAGCACCGATTTTTAACAAGTTTTCGCAAGCTCACAAAGCTTTTTATGAAGCAAAGTTTGGTAGCAAAATGAATTATTGGGATCGCAACGTACCACTTGTTGAAATCAAGGACAATTATTCAGTTGAGGACGCCCAGAAAATCGTGCTAAAAGCGGTTGAGCCACTAGGAGATGAGTATCTAAAAATTGTTGAAAAAGCATTTTCAGAACGCTGAATTGACTATCATTATGTACCATCAAAACGCAGTGGTGCTTATTCAATTGGTGGTTCTTATGGTCTTGAAAAAAAATACATTTTAATGAATTTTGACTTTACACTTAATTCAGTTCACACTTTAGGTCATGAACTTGGGCACTCGCTCCATTCTTATTTTTCTGATAAAAAACAGGATTTCCATAATAGCTATTACCCGATTTTCCTTGCTGAAATTGCTTCAATTTTTAATGAATTAATGATTGATGATTATTTATTAGCAAGTCAAAAAGATGAGAATTTCCGTTTTGAAATTCTTTCGCAAAGCATTTCAACTTTCATTGGTACCGTTCAGCGTCAAGTTATTTGAGCTGATTATGAAGCCTTTTTATATAAAAAAATCGATGCAGGTGAACCAATTAGTTCTTATCAAAGTTTTGCAGAAATTTATAAGCAAATTCTGGAAAAATACAAGGCAAATTTGAATATGCCTGACGAAAAACCCTTAATTTATAGTGTTATTGTGCCCCATTTTTATTATGGTTACTATGTTTACAAATACGCAATTGGTTACATTGTTGCTAGTGTCTTTTTTGAAAAATACAAAACTGAGGGACCAAAAGCACTTGAAAATTACATTGAAAAATTTCTTTCCGCAGGTGGTTCAGATTGGCCAAGCCAAATTTTAAAAAAAGCTGGTGTTGATTTGGCTGATCCAAAAATTTATGAACAAGCCTTTGCAATGCTTGACAAAAAAATTAATGAATATATTCGCCTTGGAAACAAAATTTTCAACTTGAAAATTTAATTATTTTTATTTTTTAACATAAAAATTAAAAATAATTAATAAAATTACATAATTAAACATAAGGAAAAAAATGACATATCAAGAATATTTACAAACTCGCCTTGAGCAAGAAAATCAAAAAAGTGGCCTAAAATCAGTGCTAATTATTGATGGTTCTGATTCACGAGCAGTTGAAGCAGCAAAATTACTTAAAGCAAAAAACCTTATCAAACCAATTTTGCTAGTTAGCAAAATCGACCCTAATCTTAGTATTGAGCAGCATGAAATCAGCCCGAAAATGAAACTTGAATTTATTGATAAATTTGTTGAGTTCCGCAAGGGTAAAGAAACTTTTGAATCTGCTTCAAAACAATTTGAATCACCTGCATTTTATGGGGCAATGTTGTTAAAAACTAAACAAGTTGATGCCGTAATTGGTGGCCTAAATTACCCAACTGCTGAAATTTTGCGGGCAGCTTTTAAAGTTATTGGTCCAAAAGCAAACATCAAAACAATTTCCTCAGTGATGATTGTACACAAAGAATCACAAAAATACTTATTTAGCGATATTTCTGTAAATATCGCGCCAAATGAGCAACAACTTGTTGACATTGCCAAAAATGCTGTTGATTTTGCTTTGCAACTTGGTTTTGAACCAAAACCTGCATTTTTATCTTTTTCAACAAAAGGATCAGCAAAATCACCACAATCTGAACTTGTCACCCGTGCAACTGAAATGTTTAATGCTAATTCTCCAATTGAAGCCTATGGGGAAATCCAGTTTGATGCTGCGCTTGATAGTGAAGTTCGCTTACAAAAATATAAAACAAATGACCCGACTAATGCCAATGTTTTAATTTTTCCAAATCTTGATGCAGGAAATATTGGCTACAAAATTGCTCAAAGATTGGGAAATTTTGGCGCAATTGGACCAATTATCACCGGAATTGCTGAACCAATTAATGATTTATCACGTGGTTCAACGATTGAAGATATTTTCAACACTGCTTTAATTAGCGCACTTCAGGTTAAAAAGGAAAACTAATGAATGCAAAAATTTTGGTAATCAATGCTGGTTCTTCATCAATTAAGTGGCAAATTTTTGAAAAAGAAAATCTAAAATTGCTTGCTGTTGGTCTCATTGAGCGAATTGGGCTTCAAAATGGTAAAATCAAAATGACTTTTAAGGGTCAAAATTTTGATTTTGATAGCAATTTTGTTGATCATGCTCAAGCACTTGAAACCCAATTTTCAATGTGAAAAAAAGAAAATGTAGTAAAAAACCTTGATGAATTTGTTCTTGCTGGTTTTCGCATTGTTCATGGTGGCGCAAGTTTTAGTGCTCCTTCAATTTTAGATGAAAATGCAATCGCAAAAATTGCTGAAGCTGCCAAATTTGCACCGCTTCACAATCCAGGTGCGCTTGCCACAATCAAAGCGATCAAAAAACTTTTGCCAAATGCAAAACTAGCAGCTAGTTTTGACACTGCCTTTCATGCAAGTATTCCAAAATTAAACTATACTTATCCCATTGACTTTCAAGTTGGAGAAAAATATGGAATCCGTAAGTATGGTTTTCACGGAATTTCGCACAAATTTATTACTTTGCAAGTTGAAAAAATTTTTGGGTCAAATCAAGTTAATTTTGTCAACATGCATATTGGCAATGGCGCTTCACTTTGCGCTGTACAAAATTCAGCTTCACTTGACACTTCAATGGGACTTACACCCCTTGCTGGTGTAGCAATGGGAACTCGTAGTGGCGATGTTGACCCGTCAATTATTCCTTATTTAGCAACAGAAGCAAATTTTTCTATTGCTGAAATCGACCAACTTTTGAACAAAAAGTCTGGGCTTTTGGGTCTTTCAGGTGTTTCATCAGACCTTCGTGATGTAATTGCAGCTGCTGATAATGGCAACGAAAATGCCCGTTTTGCCCTTGAAGTTTATGTGCAAAAAATTGTTGACTACCTTGTAAATTACATAAATAAAGTTGGTAAAAAAATTCAAGCACTAGTTTTTACTGGTGGTGTTGGTGAAAATTCAGCCCGGATTCGGCATGCAATTATTGAAAAAATTACCTTACCAGGTTTAAACTTGATTTTAGATGAGTCAAAAAACTCACGAAAACCAAGTGAATTTTCAGAAATTGAAGAAATTTCTGCTCCTAATTCACACCTTAAAATTTTTGTGATCAAGACAAACGAAGAACTCTTGATTGCTAAAAACGCCTTGAAGGTTTGAGGTCTATAACTAAATTATTTTCTTACTTTTTTACCACATTTTGGTAAAAAAGTAAGAAAAAGCGAAAAATAATGTGAAAATTCCTTCGTTCATGCCCAGAAAACTGTTTTTTTGAGCCGCAATTGGTATTTATCGGTCGCTCAAATGTTGGTAAATCTTCTCTGATTAATGCTTTGGCAGGCGCAAAAATAGCTCGTGTTTCTGGTAAACCTGGACACACTCAGTTATTAAATTTTTACAGAACAACTCAGCAAAAATTGATTGTTGATCTCCCTGGTTATGGTTATGCACGCCTTTCGAAGGAAAAAAAACAACAAATCGAAGTTATGATTTATGATTTTTTTACAAAAAATCAGTACATTGTTCTTGTTTTTTTACTTATTGATGCAAAAGTTGGTTTTAGTCAACTCGATCTTAAAATGATTGAATTTTTAAAATTGCAAAATTTAAAAATTCAAATTTTAGCAAACAAAATTGACAAAACAAACCAGTCAGAACGTGCTTCACTTACCAAAGAGTGTCAAAATTTGCAACTTGATTGTTTGCAGATTTCTGCAAAATCTAAAAATAATTTGACCAAACTCAATGAAAAACTTAATAAATAAAAGTTACAAGCTACTTGGTTTTATTAATGGATAATAGTTTTATGTTGAATTTTGGCCAAATGTGTACAAAAAATGTCAGATTTTGCATGAAAAACAAATTTTTTTCTATATTTTTCTACTTTTTAAAATTTTAAATGACTTTATTGACCCAAAAAATGCTAAAAATATGTGCTTTTTGGGTCAATACTTTTTTCTAGTGATTTTCACTAAAAAAAAGTATTGACAATTTAATAGCTTTTCAGAAATAACCTATAAAATGCATTTGGCGTTTTTTATAAGCTTTTAAAAATTATAAAAAAACGCCCTAAACAAACTAGGACGCCTTTTTTATAATTTTTAAACCTTTTGTTTCTATATTTATTGATTTAATTATTGCTTTTTTTACTAGAAAATGCTCATTTTAGCGAAAATAAGGTTTTGTTTATCCTGACTAGCAGTTTCATAACTGTGTTTTTTTTGGCTTGCAATGATTCCAACCTCGATTTGGTCATTGAGCCTTGGTTCAAAATAAACACCGTAGCTAAATTTTAGGTCCGAATTGAAATTTTTTCGAATTTTTTTGAGAATCTGGTTGATTTCAGTTTGTAAAATCGTTCCGCTTGAATTAATTGTAATTAGCATTTCTTGGGAGGAAAAAAGGTCAAAATCGACAAAATGATTACGGAGTGCAAGATCAATTGCCTTTGTTGCCCGTTGTTCACCACTGGCTGCTCCTGAAGCTACAAAAATGAAGTTGTTATTTGCCAAAATTGATTCAATAATTGAACTATTGATTCGCACTAAAGCATTTTTTTGAAAAATTGCTTTAATCATTAAAGAAATTTTCTGCTCAATGTTACTAATAATTAATTTTGTGACATCGTCGAGAAATAAAGTTGAATAATTAAGGCTTATTTGTTCAGTTGAAATTAAAATCAATGAATCAACAACTTTTTTTAGGTTTTCAATGATATCAAAACTTGTCTGGTGTCGAATTTTTGAATCATTTTCCAATGGATTTGTGGCAATGACAATAGTGATTTTGCCCATTTTTTTGGCGATTTTGGCGACTGCCTCTGCTGCACCAGAACCAGTCGCGCCACCAAGGCCAACAACTAAAAACAAAATTTTAACGTTTGAAAGAACATCTTGAATTTTTTGACTCTCTTTAAAAACAGTTTGACTTGATTGGCGTCAATCATAATCAAAACCTGATTCTTCGATAATTAATGATTGATTTATTGAAAAATTGAAGTCTGAATATTCATTGCGTGAATTAATGAAAAATTTTGGAAAATTAGCTTGACCAAAATTAATTGATTCAACGATTTTTGATCCAAAATCACCTAGTCCCATTAGCATGATTTTACTAAAATTTTCCATTGTTTTTCCTCGCCTTCAATGTTTAAATTGTCACTAATTTTTAGTTAAAATTCGGAGTTTTGCTGATTTTGCTCGCGGATTTGCAGCTATTTCTGTTGGTTTTGGTCGAAAAACTTTTAAGGAAAATTCTGGATTGCCTTTTTTAAAAAACTCGTTATTTGCTTTGTTAACCAGTTTTAAAAAGGCATTTTTGACAATCTTGTCTTCAAGTGAATGAAAACTAATTATTGCAACTTTTGATCCATTTTTTAGAAATTTTGGCAGTTTTTCTAGTAAAAGATGCAAAGATTCAAGTTCATTATTGACTTCAATTCTCACAGCCTGAAAAACATTTTTTAAAAGATTCTTTTTAGCCAACACTGCGGCTGGAATTACCTTTTTGACCAAATCAACAAGTTCAAAAGTGGTTTTTAAAGGTCGAGAATCAATAATTGCTCGAGAAATCTGCTTTGCAAATTTTAGTTGGCCAAATTTAGTAAAAATTCTTGCTAATTCTGCAAATGAGTATTCATTGACAACATCAAGGGCACTAATTTTTTGGCTTTGATCCATACGCATGTCCAAGATTCCATTTTTAGAATATGAAAACCCACGTTCGGGATTATCGATTTGCGGCGAGGAAACCCCTAAATCGACAACAAATCCGTCAACAAATTCAACTCCAAGATTTTTTAAGTAGGAATCGAACTTGCAAAAATCAGCTCAAATAAATTCAACATTTTGGCTAATTGCTAAAAGTTCTGCTTTCGTTTTGGATAAAGCTGCAAAATCTTTATCAAAAACAATTAATTTTCCTGTTGTTAATTTCTTCAAAACCTCCTTTGAATGGCCGCCACGTCCTAAAGTTAAATCAACATAGCATCCACTAGGGTTAATCTGCAAGGCTGAAATTAGTTCTTTAAGCAAAACAGGTAAGTGCATTTTATAATTCTACCCCTGATTCTAATAGTTCTTTTTCAAGATCTTTTGTCATTTCAGAGTCAGAAAATTTGGCATAAAATTCATCATATTTTTGCTCAGGTCAAATTTCAATTTTGTTATTAACACCAATTAAATATAGTTTTTTTTCGATAGCAGCAAGATCAAGTAAATTTTTGGGGATCAAAAATCTTCCTTGTTTGTCAACGGAGATTTTGACTGTGTTGCCAAAAAAATACCTTGCAAAATCACGAAGTTTTGGATCAAGTGAATTCGCTTTTCCGATTTTTTGAGCGATAAGGTCAAATTCAGCTTGGCTTCTAATTTCAAGAATTTTTTCTAAATTGGCTGAAATATAGAAGTCGCCATCAAGTTCATTTCGAAAAGCAGGTGGCATCACAATTCTATTTTTTTCATCCAATACTCTGAAAATAGTTCCAAACATTTCCGTTTCTCTCCACTATCTTCCACAATTATACACCATTTGTTAAAATTCAAAGTTTTTTTTTTTATTTTATTTTTATTAAAAAAACAAGTAATTCACAAAAATGTCCTATTTCCGGGAATTTTTGTGAATTAAAAACTAAAAATATTCTCAAAAAAATAATTTTTTCAGCGTTTTGTCAGCAAAAACTAATGGAAAAAATTATTTTTACTGACAAAAAAATTGTAAATTTTTAGTAAGAATCAATTAATTTTAAAAAATCACTTTTTGCATTAAAAAAAATGCAAAAAAGTACTGTATTTAGGTCATTTTTTACCCTTTTGTGTGCCAAAATTATACTAAATTAACAATTTTTATTTTTTTTGCTAAAAATTGAAAAAAAATATATTTTTTTTAAAATTTTTTATTTGTGGTTTGTTATTATGAAAAGCAAAAATTTAATGCTTTAATTTTAAAGAGGGGAAAATTAGTTAGATTTTCTCAAGTTTTTTCATTTTCTTTGCACATTTTAACAAATTTCCTAAATTATATTTAAGTGGCGCAATTCAAAAATTGGCGAAAAATAAAAGCAACACTAATTTTTAAAAAATTGTCAACTAGAAACTAAAAATTTACAAAAAAATTTTTTCAGCTAAAGTTTACTAATTATTTTTATTGGTTAATTTTTTAAAGTAAAAAAATATGTCCTATTTTCTAACATTTGCCAGATTTCTTCTCCAAAAAAAAAAAAAAAGTGGTAAAATAATGTCAAACATGGGAAAATAAAAGGGGTTGAAAAATGGTTTTAAGCATAACAAAAAGACAAAAAGTCATAATTTTGATTGCCACACCTTTGTTGCTTGTGCCAGGCGCAATTGCACTTGGTAACTATTTAACTACACTCAATTTTTCTTCAAGTGAAAATAGTTATTTAAATTCAAGTCCTTCAACAATTGCAAAGGGCAAAATTGATAGTTCTTTAAAGTTTAATTCCCCGGTCACAAACGCTTTAGTCAACGCCAAGGATCAAAAAAAACCTAATGATGCGCAAAAAATTAAGGATACCGAGGCACCTATTATTGTTAACACGCCTAATGAAAAGAAAAAAGAGGAAAAAGAAACAGCTTCACCTGATCTTACAGCACCAATAATTAAGCCAAAATTTGCTCCTTCAACTGCCCGTGATGGTGCAAATTTATCTGAAGGTTCATCCCTCGATAGGCTAACAAAACTTGCACTTGAACGTAAAGCT
Organism: Mycoplasma sp. 'Moose RK'; assembly: GCF_015708155.1. Classification (GTDB taxonomy): domain Bacteria; phylum Bacillota_I; class Bacilli_A; order Mycoplasmatales; family Metamycoplasmataceae; genus Mesomycoplasma. Next base: position 370,125 of record NZ_JADDYD010000001.1, on the reverse strand, counting down.
TCTGGTCTTGCAGCTGAAATCAAAAAATTAGACCAAAGAATTGCTTATTTGGACATGCAGGTTAAGGAAATTAACCGCGTTTATGATAAAGAATACAATAATGATCATTACAATCCTTCGCGAATTCCACCCAAAGAATGGGAAGAATTTCGCAAAATGAAGCTTTATTCTTGTGATCCAAGCATTGATTGTCCGGCAATTCGTCTTGATCAAAACAAAGCTGAGCTCGAAAGACTAAAAAAAGAAGCGCAAAATCCTAAACCGTTGACACAAGAGGAAATTAAAATGCTCAAGCAGGGTTTGCTTCCTGTCGTTGACAATCCTTATGCTTGAGGTTACGATGATGAGGCAAAAAATCCGACTTTAAATGTACTTAAAAGAAATAATTTAAACCGTGTGTTTAACATTCCAGGATATTATTCGCGGGTTTCAAATGCAATTTCAAGCCTTGATTATCCAGGTTGGGATAAAAAAGATGTTTCTTCACAATTTCAAAGTATCTTTTCGCAGTACGGAATTAACAATAATTCCGTAACAATTTATGAATATTCGCCAAATAAGGACAATCCGGATTTGTCGAACCGCCAACCACTAAAAGCGATTGTATTGAATGCTGATGACAACAATGCTTTTGAAAAATTTCAGCAAATTATGCAAGCAGCAATTAAACAAGATAGTAAAATTCAAGCAGTAGTGCTCAAAAATGTGGGTTCACTTAATTCCCTGCAAAATATTGACCCAATTTTGAAAGCAATTCCGCCTTCTGTGGTAAAACTATCATTATTTTTGAACAACACTGCGGCCACTCGTGGTCTCCGTGGTTTGGAAAATATCAAGTTGAAAGAACTTGAACTTTATTCAGATAGCAACGCTCGTTCACAATACTGGGCAATTAATCCTAATGCCCTAAAAAACGTTGATTACATTAGTTTCGATTATGCCTCACAGGCTGATGTGATCCGGACTGGTAATGAAAAGGTCCCTTCTTCAATCACTTTTAACACAATTCGCTTTGACAAAGGTGATGATTTGAAGAAAATCAACGAAGGTTTTGAGATTGTTTTTAACTCAAAAATTAACCAAAGAGTTTTTCAAGGAAACTTTGGTGGTAAGGGTGGTTGACCTTCTTTTCTTGATTTTTCTGATACTAACATCAAAACAATTAAGGGCATTTGGTTTGATGAATTCAATCGTGTTTACAATGTTAATGTCGAAAATTGACCCGATGATCCTTATGCCAAAGAAAATTATGTTGGAAACAGGACGCTTAAATTTAAAAGAATGATTTTCCAACCTGATATGGTGGGACAAAACCCTTCTTATATTGTAAAAATTGCCGATTTTAATGGCGCACAGTTTGCACAGCGCCTTGCCTTCGAGGATCCGCCACCACCGCCAACTGAAATTCAGTTCATGAAGAATGGCCAAGAAGTCTACGGAATTCCGCTTTATTTACAAGGTGACAAGTTTGAAGGCGATGCAAAAATGCAATTTGAAACCTTTATGAGAGCAGTAAATCAAGGCGGTGGCAAAAGAGTTACAAAAATTTACGTTGAATCTGAAAGTATCAGAAATCAACTTGGTAATAAAGTTGGCCACACTTTAGTTGAAGTTAAAAAACTTTCTAATACAGCGCGAGGCGGCGAAAATAACCCAGAAAGTGGGTCTGAAAATGAAGAAATTCAAGTTTAAAATTTTATTTATGCTACCAATTTTTGCAGCAACAACAAGTTTGATTGCTTGCAAAATTGTTACACCATCAGAAAAAATCGCTGAAATTGAACAAAATTTAAAAGATTTAGAAAAAAATTTTGCTAAATCAAATCAAAATCGCCAAAATTTTGAAAATTTTTTTAATAATATCAATAAACAATTGGAAAATTTAACAAACATTTTATCAGACCAAAGTGCAATTGCTTTCAAAAGTAAAACAAAAGATTTGCTTACTAAATTAAAGAATTTTTCAAATCAAGATCTTGCTGATTTTACAAAAAACACCGAATTTAAAACGGTTTTTGGAAATCTTCTAAAAATTGTTGAAAAGGAAAAAAATACTGTTGAAAAACAGGATCAAGAAAAACAGGAAGCACCAAAAAATCCGGCACCAGAACCAGCGCCACCTAGAAAAATTGTTCCAGACCCTCCTGAAGTTACAGCATCTTTCGCGCCTCAAGGACAAACTTTTTCAAAATGGGATAGTAAAAACAACAAGCGAATCGTTGAGGATCAATACCAATTTGATGATCCAAAAAGAGAACTTAATTATTATAAAAGTTTAAATACAATAAGCACACAGACCAATAGCGCTTACCGTCCCCGTTTTTTCAAACTTTATCCAGAAAGTTTTGATCCAGTTGAAAAGTCAATTTTAGAGCAGCTAAATCAAAAAGCAAAAGAAGCTAATCAGCCTTACTACCAAAACGCTCAATTCCGGGCGTTTTCCTTACCAAAATATGATCAAACTGGAAAAATAGTTGGTCTTGAAATTAATGAATTTGAGCAACCTTTGGGTGTTCCGGCTTATTGGGGGCCAGAAAAACAGACTGGCGGGCCTAACAGAAATGGCCTTCCACGTGTTTTACCAAATAATAATTACAAGGAATTAACAAAAAATTCTTTTTCTTTCATAATTCACAACGGTCGCGTTCGTGGTGATGATTATCCTTACGAAAATATGGATGATAAAAAACCGGTGATTCAAAGTTCGCCCGCCTACGGAACAGTTTCAATTTTGGACTATGAAAAAAAGGATGATAATTCTTATCCTTTGAAGTGATTTTTCATCACAAACGCCCATGTTGCCGGCGCTTTACGCCTTGCTGGTGATTCGCCTTCGGATTCAAATCAAGTTTGAGGTCGTGATGAGTTAAATTATTCAGAAAAATACCGTCAGTACAACACTTGATCGATTGCATTGACAAAATTGAAAAAATCAACCCCTGTTTTTGCTAAAATTCCAACTTCTCTTGGTGAAAATTACAACAATTATTATGATCAAATCAGCATTCGCGTCAAGGAATTGAATGGTGAACTTTTCAATGATGGAAAAGGCAAAGAAGCACGTAGTAATGTTGAACTTGTTAATAAAACCCCCAAACAACCCTTAAATGTGCGTACAATTGTGATGGGTACTAATGCACTCAAGTCTTCGCCAAAGGATTTTTCTGACCAAGAAAGATACAAAAATGTTGAAGAAGTGCTTGATTTTGCTGTTATCGAAGTTAATTTTGACAATGAAGCTCAGGCACGAAAAATCACTGAAGATTATTACAATGAAACTAAAAATCAGTCAAATAGCAAAATTAAATTTTCGATTCGCCCTGAAAATTTCCTTGAAAAAGAAGAATATGAAAAAATTCATCCAACTGATTTTTATGGTTTTGGTTGGCCTTCAACCAAAAATGAACACGAAAAAACACTTGATCGCTACGAAAATTCACGCGAATTTAATGCAAGAAAATTTTCGGTTTCACCTTGATTTAATAAGTCTGAATCTCTTTTTTTCAATAAAGATTCAAGTGATGCCCGTTGGAAAAATGGTGGTGAGTTTTCTTGAACGCGTTCATACCGTTCATTTGTAAATCTTCCTGGAATTACTGATTATCTTATTTCTAACCCGACTTTGGGGGAAAATTATTTTGGTATTGACCATGCGGCTTTAGATGGTAAATATGACAAAAGTCCATATTTACTTTCTGGGCAAGGTTTTTTAATTGATAATTTTTCTTCTGGCGGCGGTGTTTCAGGAACTGCAATCCGTGACTCAAACCAAAAAGTTTATGGGCTTTTGTTTGCTAGCGATAAAACTGCTTCTGCTGCAATGGTTTTAGCGCTTCGTTCTTACGGATATGACTACAAGGGCTACTATGGCAAGTATAATTTACCTGCTTATGACCTAATTTATGGTTCAAAAAATCAATTTAAATCTTATTTTGATGCAATGTTGCAATTGTATGGTAACAAAAATTTAAAAACTAATTTGTTTCCAAATGGTTTTAGCGAATCTACTCGAATTGATACTTTCAAGGATAAAAAAACAGTTGATCTACCAGCAGAAATTCAAAGTAGAACTTATCAAAAATCCATTTCAAAAGCACCTAAAAATTATTAAATTATGAATAAAACCAAAATTCAAGAAAGTACTGAAAATTCATGATTTTTGTAATTTTGGTCGTTAAAAAGAATCAAAAAGTTGATTTTTTCATGTCAAATCTGCATTTTTCATACAGATTTGGTTAAAATTAGTTTAAAATCACATCAGAGTGAATTCAAAAGCAGTTGAATCAGAATAATTAAAACTGCAATTTTGCATTTTGCAGAAAAATACAGTAAAATCTATAAAAATAAAATTGCACACAAAAAATCAAATTCATTTTTCTAAATAATAAAACAACTCTGAATGCTCAGAGTTGTTTTATTATTTAGAAAACCAAGATTTTATGCGAAACAAATTGATTTTTCGTAATTCTTTAAAAAGGTAGATGATTGAAAAATTGAAAAAAATTTGTCACAAAATTGTTAGTATAAAAAATTCAGACGATTATTTTTATACTAATTTAACTATTATACAATATCTTTTTTATTGCTTTTTTATTTTTAGGCAAAGTCTTAAAAATAAAAAATAGTTGAAAACTCAAGCAATATTAATTGTACTATATTAAACCTATTTTTCAATATAAGATTTAATGAATGCATCTAAAATTTCACCACGACTTTTTTCATAATCGCTAGTAGTAAATTTGGGATCATTAAAAGCAGCAAACGCCTTTAAGGTTATTGTAGATTTATCTGAAAGTTCATCAGTTTGCTTTGCTTGATTCTGTGCGCCCTCAGATTTTTTCCCTTGATTTTGGGCACCTTCGGACTTTTTGCCTTGATTCTGTGCGCCCTCAGATTTTTTCCCTTGATTTTGGGCTCCTTCGGATTTTTTGCCTTGATTTTGTGCGCCTTCGGCTTTTTTTCCTTGGTTTTGGGCGTCGTTGTTTTCAACAGGTTCAATTGAAGGGTTTGGACCAATTTGATTTCAATCTAAATCAAAGAAATTAGGAAAAGGACTTCAAGTTCCAGTGTTGTCAATATTATAAAAGACTTCACCAACTTCCTTGTAATTCTTTGGATTTTTGCTATTTGATGAATACAAACTAACTTTGATTGAATAAGGAGTTTTGATTATTTCAAGCAAAATGTTAGCATTTTCCTCAATTGGTTGGCTAAATTCATTGTCAACAGTTTCAAACACATCTTTTGGACTATAAGCATTTTGTCTAAAATAAATATTGTTTACAAAATCAAACATTTTTGGCGTTTTTTCAGCATTATTATCTGAATTTTCACTACCTGAAGTTGAAATTATTCCGTGAGCATAAAAATTTGAATGAGGATTAACAATGAAATTTGTAATTGAGTCAGAAGAACTAGTTTGTGTATGGGTGGTACTGCTTGAAGAAGTTGTTTCTGCGGTTTTTTTTGGGAAACCAGAAGTTACTAAAATTTGTTGCTGATATTTTGTTTTAAAGTTTTTTAAAGGAATAAACAAATTTCCATTCTTCTTTTCAGATTCACTTTGATTACTTAATTTTCTAAGGCTAAAAAATCCACTTACCTGTTTAAAGTCCATGCCAATTACAAAAAAGTCTTTATTACCCAAACTTTTTGTTGTCATTTTTTGAATAAAAATCCCTTTTCCATACTTATCTGACAAAATATAGTGTTGTTTTTTATCAGAAATATCCTTAGCACTAAAGGCAAGATAAATTGCACCTGAGTTCAAAAGTGAAGGACGACTTTGCGTTATTGAAGTAGAACCGCTAGTTCTTCTTATTGGTGATTCTTCTAATTTAAGAGCTTTTTTTATTTCCAAACCTTCAGAAGTTTTAGTTACATTTGTTGACTTAAAAATAATTTTTCTGTTTAGGTAATCAGCAAGTTGTTTATATTCACTACCCTTGTATTCCTTGAATTGAACTGAATTTGGTTCAAGAAAAACAGAAGGATTGTATTTTTTGATTACATCATAAGCTGATTTTTCAGATAAAATTGTGTTATTAATTAAAAATTGAGAGCTTGCCAACACTTTTGTTGTATCAGAAAGTGAAACAATTTGAAAATTAATTACTAAATCTGTATTTTTAAAATCAATTGAATATTTGGTAACTGCATCCTTAAAATTATAAATTTTTGGTGCGTTTATTGCTGTTCAAATACTAGTTCCAATGGCAGAATTAGCAGAATTATTTTGAGATTGTATAGTAGAAGTCGCTGGATCTGAAAAAGAAGTTACAGTAACATTTTTTGCATTTGTTACCTTAGTTTCGGTGTTTTGATTAGAATTATTCTTTTCTGTGGAAGGTTTGGATTGCTTGTCTTTTGCAATTGTTTCTGAATTATTTGCTGGTTTTTCTGCAAAAAAAGAATTTTTTTTGGCTTCAGCAATTGCTGCTTTTATTTTTGCTTTTGCAGCTTCTTTTTCAGCTGAATTTGGGTATTTACCATTGTCTAGCAAATAAATTTTGCTAATTACTTCATCGGTTGGATTCTCTAAATTACCTGGATTTTCAGCTAATTGATAAAGTTCTGCAATAATTTTTCTGATTTCATTAGATGACAAAGGTTGTGAACCAGATTTTTTTGGAATTGAAAAGACTTTTACTTTATTTACATTTGGCTGCAAATTTAGAGTGTTTGAATCGCTTGAAATGCCAAAAATTGAATCAAGAACTTGTTCATATTTGTTAAATTCAATGTTTAAATCAACAAAAATCGGCAATTCTTTGGCAATTTCGATTTGGTTTCGACTAATATTGGCTCTAATTTCAAAACGAATTTTTTTGTTTGCCAATAATTTTTCCTTATCATTTGCAGCAATTTTTGTATCATTTGCAAGTGAAAAAGTGACATCAACATCTAAGGTACCAACCGAATTAGTTGGAACAATGAATTTTTTTTGTGTTCTTAAATTAAAAATATCAGCAAAATTTTTATTTTTTACAACAGTTTCTGTATTAGTTGCTGAGGTTTTTTTGCCATAAAGATATTTTTCAAGTGTAATTTTATCTTTGATTAAAGCGCTTTGTACTTCTTGTTTAAGGTCAATTTTGTTTTTTAAATTTGTTTCAAACCAAAGCGCTAGTTCAGAGGCAATTTCTTGATTGCTTATGAAACCACGAATTTCCAGATCTAAATCTAAACTTGTTTTTTTGACTAAATCCTTCAATTTAAGTCCAAGATACAACTTATTTTCCTTATTTTTAAAGGTTAATTCTTGATTTTGTTCATTTAAAATTGGCTCAAGTTTATGACTGTCACCTAAAAAAACTGGCACATCCAGTGAGTTAAAAAGTGAAAGTGAAGAATTTGTATCAATCAATGCCTGACTTAATTTCAAAAATAAATCAATCCGGTTTGCAGCCTTAAATTTTTCATTTAAAAGTTTTTTGAACTCTAGCTGTGTTAGTTTTGCTTTTGAAACATCAATAAAAGACTTTGAAGAATCAAGCAAAAATTTGTTTAAGTCACCATCTAATTTGTCTGTAATTGCAAAGCCTTTTAGCACAACTGAATGTGAAAAAGTTACAAAATCTTTATCTGATTTTGCAAAAATAACAACATTTTTAATTGTTTGTCCATCAACAATTGCATCGGAAAAATCAAAAGCAATTTTGTAACCTTTTGCTTGTAAAGCGCCAAAATCAAATGCCGAACTAAGATCAAGCTGATAAAGTTTGTTTTTTGCAAAATTTAAAGCTGTTTTTGCAGAAATTTTTGCAAAATTAGGTTTAATTTGCAAATTGCTAACTATTTTTTCAAAATCTTCTTTTGAAATTGCAGATTTAGCAATTACATCATATTCTGCTGGTTTTTTATTCAAAATCGAATAATAAGAATTTCAATAAGATTTAATTCCAACTGTGGTTCCAACAATTGCACTCAAAGCAATAGTTGCTCCAATTGTGCTAATAAAAATTAAGGATGGTTTTTTAAAAATTTTCATAAGTCCGCCTTTTTTAAAGAATTTTAAGCAACTTTTATTGCTAAATTATTTGCTTTTAGGTTTTTCCTGACAGTAGCAAAACTAGGTTTTGCACTTCATTTAATATTAATTTTAAATTTAAGGGTTGAAAAATATTCTTCTGAATCTTGCTGGCTAGAGATTTCAGTGCCATTTTTTTTCAATTTCAATCGAAAAAAAAGTTGCTTTTCTAATTGATTGTTGATGGCAAAATCGATTGAATCAACAACAGTTTCAAATTTATCATTGTACTTTTCCTTCAAAAAGTTCTCAATTTTTTTACCTATGTCCTCAAGGTAACTTGAAACTGAAGTTGAATTAGGTGGTTGAGTTGTTTTTGGAAAGGTCAAATCTGCAAATTTTTGCTGTTCTAAGTCAATTTCACTGAATTCATGTGGAATTGACAAAATTGCATTATCTAATTCTTTGATTTTTTTGCGTTTTGCAAAATCTGCTTTTGATTCTAATTCCAAAAATAATTTTGTTTCCGGGGTCAACAAATCAAAATTTATACCTTGTCTTGAGTACTGAATTCTAAATTTAAAATTAATTGGCAAATAACTTTTAGAATTTTCAGTTTTATTTTGCTCAGAAACGTCCAAAGGTATTGAGACTGCTACTCCTTGTGTTTCAGGCTTAATTTTGTTTGCTAACTCTTCGATTTTCTTGTCAACTTCAGCCTTATTGATAATTTCGCCCTTTTCAAATTCCAAAGCGTATTTAAGCCCTTCATCTAATTTTGCTCAAGCATGAAAGTTGTCAAATTGTGCTGCTTTGAGAAAAAAAGCCTTAAGAACATCGCCAAATTTTTCAAACTTGGTACCAATAAGTAAATTTTTGTCCTTGATTTGAGAAAAGTCTTGAAAACCTCCTTGTCCATTTAGCAAACTATGTTTTTTAAGTTCTTTGAAAATTTCTTTATCAGATTTTTTTGTCAAAAGCTGTTTGATTTCACTTGGTAAAATTAGTATTCCGTAAAAACCAAAACCGCTTGTTTGCATTTTTCAAATATTATTAAAAGAAAGCTTTTCAATGTTATTTTGTGAATTTTGGTTCAAATTAATTTTGTCAGCCTCCTGGAAAATGTTGTCATTTGCATGCAAAAGGCTATCGGGAATCTGAGCTGATTCTGACAAAAGTTGCCATTTTTTTGTTAATTCAAAAAGAGTTTTAATGATTGTTTTTTGATCTTTTGTTAGCAAATCTTGAAAAAAACTAGCAACTTGGTGTCCATTATGAAAAAACCTTTTTGAATTTAGGACAGCTGTTTTTTCTTTTTTTGGCAATTCAGTTTTGTCAATTGTAAAATTTTGAATTTCAGCAATTCCTGGCTTTTCAAGTTGGCCTGTTCAAGATTTAAGCAAAGAAAAATAAGGTGTGAATTCAAAATCATAGTTGTTAGTCAAAAACTGTTGAATATCAAGGTTTTTTGTTGGTTTTGTATTTGCAAAAAGTGTATCCACTTCCTCTTGAGCAATTTTTTGAAAGATCGATCTTAGCTTGGTTCCAAAAGCAAAAAGTGATTGCTTTTCTTTACCTTTTCCAAAAAATGGTAAAGAAAATTGACTAAAAATTGCCTGGTTTTGTAGTGGTAAATTTGAATTTTGTTGCTGATTTAAATCAGACTTTTTGGAATCTAAACCTTTAAATCCTGATAATTTTAGCGCTCCAGTTTTTGTTAAAACTTGGTTTTTATCACTCAGTTGAGAGCCAAAAAAATCATTGGCGACACTAATTGTGTAAGGGATAATGACACTTTGCTTATTTTCTGGATCTAAAGTTGCTCTTTGGGCGTGAAAATTAATTTCAAATGCATTCTCCTTGTCTTTTTTGGCAAATTTTTGTTCCAAATTGCCAAAATTAAGTTCAAGTTTTTTTGTTTTCAAAATATTGTTAATTTCAGTTTGTGTATTTTCTGACCTTGATTTCTCATCAAGAAAAAATCCAGATTTAATTTTTGTCAAAAACTCATAAGCCGTCTTGTTTTTACTGGTTAAATCACTAAATTCAGTGATTTCTGGATCCTTAATTTTTAAGTTTGAAAGAAAATTGTTAACATCAAGAAAATAGGATTTCTCACCTTTTTGAATTTTAATAACACTAACAATTGGTTGGATTTTAAGCGATGGATCTGCAAGCATTTGTTGTGCTTCATTTGTGAATCTTGCTTCTAAAAAAAGTGTTGGAATATCATCCTGAAGATCAACAAATTGATTGGAAGAAGGTTGTTTAATGAATGAAAAATCAAAGATTTTACCATTATTTGATAATTTATTTTCAACTGAAAGATTTAAATTTTCAAAAATTTTGGAAAAATCAGGAAAGAAATCATTTATTTTTTTTAATAATTCATCTGAATTTAATGCTTTATTTAAAGAACTTTGAAAATCAATCGCCCTAATTGTTGAAGGATCAACTTTTGCATTTTGATTCTGAGAAAAATTTGTAATTCTTGTGATAAAAAAATCCTTGATTTTTCTAAGAGCAAAATTAAAATCTGCAAACAATAAATTAGATTGCTTTGCAAATGCAACAGTTTGCTGATAAATATCAGATTTTGCAATTTCACCATTTTCCAAAACTTGATTTACTTGAAATTTAATTTTGAAATTTTTGTTGACATCATCAGGAATAATTTCAACAATTTGAAAATCAACTTTTTTGGTAGCATATTCACCAAAAATGGTATTAATTTTTTCAAATTGGTCACTATTTTTGGTGTAAAAAGAAAAAAATTTGGCAGTATTTTCTTGATCCTTAATTCTGTTGTTACTATCCAAAAGTTTTGATTTTATTGTTTTGTAATCAGAATTTTGCTCAAGAACTTCCAAACTAAAGGCTAAATTAGTGACTTTAGCTGCAAGATCATTAGCAAATTTACGTGGATTTTCAGCATTATATTTTGCTGTTGTACTAAGCCCGACTACAAGACCAAAAAAACCTAAACAACTAGCAGCGGTGGTCAAGCCAATTGTAAGGTTTTTTGACTTTATTTTTTTCATATTTGATTAGTCCTTTTTTGGCAGAATTTAAACAAACGGTTAAATTTTAAAAAACGTAAAATCACAAATAATTTTACAGTTTTCTGCCAATACAAAATTATACTTTTTTTTTTTTTTTTGCAACAAAATTCTATTTTTTAAGTAAATTAGTAGAAAAAATTCAGACAATTAGTTTTTTTATAATTTTAAGACAAACTCTATTTTTATTTTTTTAACGTGTTTATTTTTAAAAAAATTTTGAAGAACTAGATTGTTATATTTTTTAAATAAAAGAATTAATTTTTGATAGGAAGCATTTTGCTTTTTTAATTATTTTTATAAATTTTTCTATACTCTTTTGCAAAATGTGAAATTGCCGTTTTAACTCTTCAGATTCAGCAATTTTGATGTATTTAATTTTCTATTTAACAGTGAATTTATATTGTTTCATTTTGACACGCCTTTCTTGATACATATGAATTTTTTATACTAATTTATTTGTACAGGATATAATTTTTGAAATAATTCAACCTAAAAATCTTAAAAATTAATTACAAAAAACCATATTTTTTTGGTGAAAAATTAGGGTTTTTTGCTATAATTTTTGTATTTATTAAAGGAAAAAATGTCGAATTTTATTTTTGTTACTGGTGGTGTCTTATCAGGGATTGGCAAAGGAGTTTCAGTCGCTTCACTTGCCAACTTATTGAAAGCCTGCAATTTTTCTGTTTACATTCTCAAACTTGATCCTTATCTTAATGTTGATCCTGGAGTTTTATCACCTTATGAACATGGTGAGGTTTATGTGACTGCCGATGGTGGCGAAACTGATCTAGATTTAGGGCATTATGAACGTTTTGTGGAACAAAATTTTTCAAAAGATGCTAATTGTACTAGTGGTGAAATTTTACTTTCAATCATTGAAAAGGAACGGAAAGGCTTTTACCAGGGAAAAACCGTTCAAATTATTCCGCATGTTATTGATGAAATTATTGCCCGAATTAAAAAGGTAGCTGGAAAATATCAGAGTGATTTTGTGCTTGTTGAAATTGGTGGCACTGTTGGCGACATGGAATCAAATCCATTTTATTATGCAGCCTCGCAAATGGCTGCTGAGTCCAACTTCAAAAAAGTTTTTTTCATCCACACCACTTTTATCCCCTTTTTGCAAGCTTCTGCTGAATTTAAAAGTAAGCCAGCTCAATTTTCCCTTTCTAGTCTAAATTCTTTTGGAATTCGTGCAAATGCAATTTTTTTGCGCCTTGAAAGCGAGCAAGTTGCTACAAAAATTGCCCAAAAAGTAGCAAAAATTGCCCTTTTACCCTATGAAAATGTGATTATAATTCCGAACTTAACTAGCATTTATCAAGTGCCACTTTTATTGGAAAAATCGCAGATTCTTCAACTAATTTTTACGCATTTTGGAATAAAAAATCGCCAGCCCCAGCTTGAAAAATGGGAGAAATTTACCAATTTGCTAACAACAAATTGAAAGAAAACTTACAAAATTGCAGCACTTGGTAAATATACTCAATTTTTAGATGCCTACAAGTCGATTTCTGAAGCCTTGAAAATTGCTGCTGCATGGCAAAATATTAACTTAGAAATTGAATATATTGAAACGGATAAGTCTGATTTTTGCCCTAAAATCCTTAGTAATTTTGCCGGAATTGTAATTCTACCAGGATTTGGTTTCCGTGGTTTTGAAAACAAAGTAAATTCAGCAATTTATTCTTACCAAAATAATTTGCCAACGCTAGGAATTTGCCTTGGAATGCAAGCAATGACAATTGCACAAGCACGCATGAATGGGATTGTGGACGCAAATTCTGCTGAATTTATTGCTGATGTTCCAAAGCAAACAAGTATTTTTGATTATAATAAAAAAAATGGTTCTAAACTGCAAATCGGTGGCACTTTGCGACTTGGTCAGTATCGCGTAATCTTTGCAAAAAACTCAAAAATTGCAAAGATTTATGGTAAAGATGCTGCATTTGAACGCCATCGTCACCGTTTTGAAGTGGTCAAAAGTTATGCTAAGCTTATTGAAAATTCTGATTTTAGTTTTAGTGGCAAAGATGCTGAAAGCGAATTAATTGAAGTTTGTGAATCAAAAACACATCCTTTTTATGTTGGTGTGCAATTTCATCCTGAATTTTCAACTAGACCGCTTGCTTCACACCCTTTATTTGATAGTTTTTTAACTACAGTAATGAAAAAATAGTTTGTTAAAAAATTAGTTTCAAAGTTGGAATTAAGTAAGTAAGACCGGAAAAAAGTGACAAAATTGCTGCGATGATTACGCTGATATTAAAATAATAATAGTGATCTAAAAAAATTTTTGGATCAATTGAATAGGAAGCAAAAATCAGTGTGATTGCCAAAATTTGGGCAACAGTTTTTGCTTTTCCTCAAAAATTTGCAGCAATTTTAATGTTTCTTTTTGCTAAAAAAATGCGTAAACCATCAACAATGATGTCACGCAAAATAAAAATTGATACTAAAAATCAAGGAGTTAATTTTAAAAAGGCTAAGCAAAAAAAGGTTGTTGTTGTTAGAACTTTATCAGTAATAGGGTCAAAAACTTGGCCAAAATCAGTTACAACTTTTCATTTTCGTGCTAAAAAACCGTCAAGCCAGTCTGTGAGGCTGGCGCAAATGAAAATTGCGAAGGCTGCAAAAAAAAGTGAAAAATTTTGTGAATTTGAATTTGCAAAAAAATAGGTTAAAATGCCAATGACTAAGGCACAAAAAATGCGCGAAAGTGAAAGGAAATTAACAAAAAAGGATTTGAGCTTTACTGCAGAATCTAATTTTTTTTTCATTTTTTTCAAAAAGGAAGTGCAGGAGTTGTAATTGGAATTCGATTGGCTTGAAAATAATCTTCTGATTTTTCAAAAACCTGTTCGATTGTAATAATTCCTTGCTTTAAATCCTGAATTATTGGTCTGTAATATTTAAGAAAGCGAACTTTTTCCTCATTAAAAAGACCAAGAATTGCAAGATCAAAATCCTTAATGTAATCAGCAAAACTTGAAAAATAATCAAGTTGGGAAATGTTGCGTTTTTTTCATAGGTTTGACTTTGATTTTGCTAAAAATTCAAGATTTTCAAAGAAAAGTTGTTCGCTTTCGTAACCTGATTTTAAAATATTAGTAATTACAGGATCTTGCTGAATCTTTTGAAGATGAATTTTGGCAAGATTATTAATATCAGACATTTTCATTTTGTTTGATCCGACAACAAAATTGCTCACTAGATCATCATTTTTTTGGATTATTATTAAAATTCTTGCCAAAAAAATTGCTAAAGTTTTATTAGCTAGCTGCTTTAAATCAGCTTTTTCTTTTTTTAGACGCTTGATTTTTAGGCGATTCGAAATGAAGCCATAACCTAAAAAACCAATAATCAAAAGTGCGAGAATGCCGACAACGACAATTAAATTGATATCAACCATGTTAAAAAATTAATTTTCCAAAAGTGAAATCCTACTTTTTCTTTTGGAAACGACGATTATAACGGAAAACTTGCTTTGCATCCGGATCAGGTTTTAAAAACCGACAAGATGGAAAGCTGTGGCAGCCAATAAATCTCTGACTTGATTTACGATTGTAACGATAAATTAAATTTGAACCACATTCAGGACAAATTTCTCCAGTTGGTTCAACCTCCATCACAACTTTTTCGATTGCTTGAGCCGAATTAATAATTTCTTCAATTTCAACTCAAAATTTATTTAAAAATTCCTTATAATCTTGTTTTCCCTGCGCAATTAAATCAAGTTGCTCTTCAATTTTTGCTGTAAAATCAATATTGATTATTGGTGGCGAAATTTTTTGAAGATTTTCATAGACAATTTTTCCAAAGTCACTTGGAATTAGTGCTTTTGATTCATTTGTGACGTACATATGATCTTTGAGTCTTTTTACAGAAACAGCAAAAGTTGAAGGTCGACCAACTTTGATATCATCAAGTTTTTCAATGAGAGAACCATCATTGAATCTAGCAGGCGGTTTAGTTTGGTGTTTGGAAAAATTCTGCTCTAAAATTGGGAATTTTTGTGGGTTTTTAGGGTTATTCTCCTTAATTACAGGAATATATTTTTCTTCTGGTAATTTGCTGGCACGAAAATAACCATCAAAAAGAACTTTTGAACCACTGAAAACAAATTGGTATTTTTTTTCCAAAGTTTGAAAAGTGAAACGATAATTTTCACGAATTGGTACTTCCATCAAGGCTTCTAAAGTGGTCTGATAAATTAATTCATAAACTTGGTAGTCAATGCTAGTAAGTTGGTATTTTTCCTTGGCTAATTTAGGTGTAAGTTCCAAATTGGTTGGCCGAACAGCTTCATGGGCATCTTGCTCACCAGCAAAACCTTTAATTGTTTTAGCAAAATAATCATTACCGAAATTATCGATCACAAATTTTTTCCCAAGATCAATAAAGTGAGCGCTAAGCCTTGTTGAATCACTTCGAGGATAAGAAATTAAACCAAATTCACCGAATCCTTCGTAAAGTCGTTGCAACGATGTTGACACAGAAGAAGCTGAATATTGAGACATTTTTTTAAAAATAGTTGCTTGTTTTAGCGGGCTAATTTTCGGATCTTTACGCTTAGATTTATTAATTTCAACTAATTTAACAAAAGGATTCTTTTCAAGTTCAGCTTTAATTTGGGTTAATTCTTCATTTGAAACAATTCAATTTACTTTTTTTGCTTCCAAATTAGGATTATGATAAGTAATTTCAAATTGTTGAGAAGCATCATCAGCAATTTTAAGAGTTAAATTATGATAAATTTCCGGGATAAAGGCGGCAATTTCAGCTTCACGATCAACAACTAACTTTAGACCAACAGATTGCACACGTCCTGCGGCAGGAATTTTTGGCGCATTTTTAATTTTTGTTTTTAACAAATTTGAAAGACGAAAACCAATAATTCGGTCCAACATACGACGTGTTTGTTGTGAATTTACCAAATCTTGATTGATTAAAAGTGGATTTTCAAGCGCTTGTAAAATTGCTGATTTGGTAATTTCGTTATATTTAATACGCTGATATTTATCACTAATTTTTAAATAATCAATAAGTGAAGCACCAATCGCTTCACCTTCGCGATCAGCATCAGTTGCAATTATCACAGTTGATGCTAATTTTGCAGCCTTTTTTAGGTCAGCAACCACAGTTTTTTTACCCTTATCCAAAACATAGGTAGGCGTTCAGGTTTTAATATCAATTCCTAATCCGTATGTTCCACTAGTTGCCAAATTCGCAATATGACCAACGCAGGCAGTAACCTTATAAGATGAATCCAAATAGGAAGAAATTGTATTTATTTTATTTGGCGATTCAACAATAACGAGCTTTTCCACAACGAACCTCAATTAGTTCAAATTTTTTAATTCTTTGCGTCTAATTTCTTTAAGACGAGCTGATTTTCCAGAACGTTCTTTCATATAATATAATTTCGCACGGCGAACTTTGTTAGCACGAACAACTTCAATTTTGTCAACAAGTGGTGAATAAGTCAAAAAGGTTCGCTCAACTCCAACACCATGGGAAATTTTCCGGACAACAAAACTAGAAGAAAGGCCATTTTTCTTCAATTTTATTACAAGTCCCTCAAAAATCTGAATTCTTGATTTGTTTCCCTCCTGAATTTTCACGTGAACACGAACATTGTCACCAGGGAAAAACTGTTGAAGTTGGCTAATTTGGCTAGATTCAACAGTTTGCATTAATTTATTTTGCATATTTTGATCCTCTCTTGAATGGTTGTAAATGTCTAAAATCCTTAGTTTTCTTGTCCTTTTTGAATGACTGATAGGACTTAAAATCTCCAGCATCTTGATACTTTTTAAAAGTACTTTTAGGTTGGAAGGTTCTGAAATTATCATAATTACGGGTGCTTTGAATATTTTGTGCACCATATTTTTTATTTGAATTTGACCAATCCTGACTGTTTTCGCCTTCTCTATAATACCTAGGAAAAATACCAGGTCTAAAGTCTCTTTTTGGAAAGGGCCTCTTGAAATTAGTAGTTTGCCACGAATTTCTAAAATTATTGTTCTTCTGCAAATTTTCTAGGTTATTAGTAGAAGAAAAATTTTCCGAATTTCTACTTTCTTGAGAATTTCCTAGACCATTTTTATAAGCTCATCTAATCTTAAATTTGTTTGAATAAAAGCGTTTTTTAAAACTGTCAGCGCTGCTAGTAAATTTTTGTTTGTTTTTCAAATCTTTTTGACTACTTTTCTGGTAATTTTCCTGGGTTTTCAAGTATTTTTGCCATAAATCAGGTCTTTTTTCTTTAGTTATTTTTTTTCTTTGCTCATATCGCCACTTTTCAATTTCTTGATGATTTCCAGAAATTAAAACTTCAGGAACACTTAAACCACGAAATGTTGACGGGCGAGAATACTGTGGATAATCAAGCAAATTTTCATCAAAAGTTTCACTTTGCAATGATTCTGGATTAATAACATCAGGCTTAAGACGAATAATCGCGTCCATTACCGCCATCGCAGGAATTTCTCCACCAGTAAGAACAAAGTCGCCAAGTGAAATTTCAAGGTCAATAAAATTGTCAATAATTCGCTGGTCAAAACCTTCATAATGGCCACACAACAATGTGATTTCAGGCTCATTTACTAATTTTTTGGCAATTTTATGATTAAATTTTTTGCCTTGAGGAGTAAGGGCAATTCTTAAACCAGTAGTTTTTTCAAGCGCTGCAACAACTGGTTGAACCTGCAAAAGCATCCCAGGACCACCACCATAAACATAATCATCGACTTTTTGGTGCCTATATTCACTAAAGTCACGAAAATTGACCACATTAATTTCAATTTTTCCACTTTCGATTGCTTTAGCAACAATTGATTCAGCGCAAAAAGTTTCAAAATAACGCGGGAAAAGTGTTAAAACATTAATTTTCATTTTCTAGTTTTGAAAGAGCTTATTCACCAATTCTTTGCTTCAAAAAGGTTGCAATAATGCCTTTTTTTGTAAAAATTGTGCGAACTGTGTCTGTTGTTTGCGCTCCCAAATGCAATCAGCGAAAAGTTTTTTCGAGATTAACAACTGCAATCTTTTTCTGGGGATTATAATGCCCAAGTGCTTCAATGAATTTTCCATCGCGTGGCGCTCGAGCATCAGCAACAACAATTTTAAAGAACGGATTAAACTTTGAACCCATTCGTTTAAGTCGAATTCGTACCATACTTTTCCCTCCATTTTATTTTTTGTTGATAGAATTTTAGCACAAAAATTTTAAAAAACAAATATTTTTCTAAAAAGAAATTTTTAAAACTTTTCTTGAGAAAGTTTACAAAACCAAATTTTGGTTTTGACATTAAGTAAATTGAAAATTTCTATGAAAAAATCACTGACTTCACAATTGAATGTTGTAAATTGGTATCTTGACATTTTTTAGTAAATTATTTAAGTTGCAAAAAATGGAAAAGCAATGTTGATAAGCGTTTTAAAGTTTTTGTGATATAATTATATTTCATTTAAATAAATAAAAAATTTTATTGATTCTTTAAGTTTGAAATTGTTTTGTTTTTTAGATGTTTTAATTCCTTATTGACAAAAAGGTGAAAGTAAGCTATGCGAAGATCAGTAAAATTAATAGTGGGTTTGGTTCCAGTTATTGCAGGTTCTGCAGGAACTGTAGTTTATTTAACTTCAAAAAATTCAATTTCTAATTTGAGTGAAGTTGATGTGAGTCGTCAAAAAATAGTAGTTGAAACAAGAGTTTCACCCATTTCAAGTTCTCAAGATAGTCAATACAATCAAAATAGTGAAAAATTAGAAAATAAAAAACCAAATGTGCAAAATACTCAAAAACATCTAGTTGATAGTAATTTAAACAATAATTTGGAAAAAACTTCTAAAAAAATAGATTCAAGCAATATTTTGCTTTCAAAAAACATTAAAAGTATTTCCTCAAAAACAGCTTCAAAAACAGAGAGTAAAATTTTATTAGATTCTTCTTCTAATAATTTTAAATCCTCACAGTCAAAAAAAGATAATAACAATGTTCAGGAAAAATTAGTAAAAAAATATGAACAAAATAAAAACACAATTTCAGTGATAGCTCCTGAAAAATCTGAAAGTTCAGATTCTACTCCTAAAAAATCAGAAATTATTCAAAAAGTAGTTTTAATTAACAAACCAATTGAAAAAAAATCAAAAAAAGACAAGTCTAACAAACCAGATTCTGTTATTTCAACTATTGTTTCCAATTCAAAAGCAACTCCTAAAAATAGTAAACCCCAAACAATCCCTGAGGTTGCTAAAATACAAGAAATCCCTGAGGTTATTATTCAAAATCAACCAAAACCTGAAGAAAAAATGATTGAAAATAATCAAGAAATTGAAAATCCTATTGATTTTACAAAGGTTTCTGGGTCAGAAACTAGTCAACAAACAGTTGAAAGAATCGTTAAAGGTTTGGAGCAAGATTTAAAAATTCTAATAAAAAATCCAGTCGGAAAAGACTTAGAAAAGTGAAAAGCAGCAAAAAAAAGACTTTATGAATACCGTTTTACTTCTAATAACCAAATGGCAATGTTTAAAGAAAAGTTCCCGAAAAATCCTATCACTGAAAAACAAGCAGGTTATTTATATGACTTTTGGGAAAATAATTATGCCCATTTTTATCCTTCAATGGCAAGATCATCCACAAGTCGAAAAAACTGGCGAAATGAGTTACAAAAAATTTTAAATATTGTTAAAGACCCAGAAGTTGGTGCTTTTAATAGAGTATCAGGTGGTCATGTTTTTATTTTCGACCCTAAAACAAACAATAATCAGTGGTTAGACCCACAAGTTCAAAATTCACCTACACTTAAGAAAAAATAAGGTATTTTTTTAAGTAAATTAGTAAAAAAATTCAAGCAATTAATTTTTTCTATGATTTTAAGACAAACTCTTTTTTTAATTTTTTCTAACATGTTCATTTTTAAAAAATTTTGAAGAACTAGATTTGTATTTTTAAATAAAAGAATTAATTTTTGATAGGAAGTATTTTGCTTTTTTAATTGTTTTTATAAATTTTTCTATACTCATTTGCAAAATGCGAAATTGCCATTTGATCTCTTCAGATCCTAACGTTTTGATATATTTGAATTTAAATTTCAACTGTGAAGTTATTATGTTTTATTTTGACACACATTTATTGATGTGTCTAAGTTTTCTATACTAATTTATAAGTTTTTGTTATATTTCTTATTAATCAGGCAACTGCGGCGGTTCTGAAGCTGCATATTCAAGATAATAATTAATTGGATCATACAAAATCGGTAAACTTGAATTTTTTGATACTATCATTACAGGTCAAGATGATTTCCCACTTTTATATGAATATTGACTAGTTTTTGCATGTTGTAATCATCAATCCCAATTTACATCGGCTGAACCAATACTTGGTTGCGCTTGTTTGTTTTCTTTTTCTTTAATGTAAATTAGTTTAAAACCAGGGGAATTGTAGTATGTTCCGCCTGCCCCTCCGATTCCAACTTGAGTGAGTCAGGTATTGTTGCGCTCTATTTTTGGTAATGCTCTATTTTGGTAAAAAATATAATTTAAAGCATCATCATGAGTTGTTCACTCAGGTGATTTAGCAGCTCAAAATATTTTGCTAACATCTTTTTCAAACTTAGTTATCCGTGGGATTAAGTTTACAGAATGTTCATATTTACCTAGCAAAGATTCATTATGTCTATTAATGTTGTTAACTATTGATTCTGTTTTGTGAGGAATGTTGCTTTTAGAATAAGGCATAATAAATCCTGGTATTCCATAGGACGACTTAAAAGCAACAGCATAAGTTGAATTAACTGAGTCTTTTGAATTTGTTTTAAATTGCAAAGAAATTGGTAAAGACACAATTTGCCCTGCAGGGTACCAAAGTTTTTTACCATTCTTAAATTCATCAGGAATCTGAAAATTTTCAGTATCAGAATTAATTCTTCAATAAAGAGTCACATATTTAATTTTATTAGGCAGATCTAGTTTTGTTTGGATTGCAACTGGATCACCAGGGATTCGTAGGATTCGTGGACTTGAAGATCAACTAGGAGAATCAAACATTGTTCTATCAGGAGTAATTAAAGCATTATCACTGTTGATATTATCACTTCCATCATTATTTATAACTTTTAGTCAATCTTGTTCATTATAAGGTGTTAAGTGTGGAAAAGAACCAAAAGCATTATAATGTCTTCCTGTTGGTTGAATTAAGTCTTGTGGATCATAAACTGCATAAGTGAATCCCATTAGACCAATATTCATATAATCCACATGCATTGGAGTAACAATAGCAATTTGTGTTGTAAGTTTAAATGAAATTGACTGTTGTAGTGAAGAGTTACTATTTCAACTAATTGAACTTTGAGTTGGGTCCTGTTGGTAGTTATTTGTGTTTTTAATAGTAATTTCAACTCAAGCTCCAATTACAGACTTAAGGGATTTAGGTTGTAATTTTAAACTAGCAGTGAGTGTATTTGGATCTCACTTTAGGTCTGAAAGGGTGAGATTTGAATTAAATTGACCTTCTTGTTTTTCACTATATTCTGTAACTGAAATTAATTCTTTTTCTTCTTTTTGTGCTTGTGATGAACTACTATTATACGGAATCAACTTTAATTTTAAATTTTGTTTAAGTCACTCAGTATTAATTGCCGTTGCTGCTTCCTTGTTAAATTTAATGTAAATTTGTTCACCTTCATAATAATCATATCTGATTGGATGTGACCATCCACTTTCAAGTTTTACTGGAATGTTCAAAGGAGCAAAATAGATTTTATCAGGACTACTACTTTTTTTAATAGGTAATCCTTCAACATCTTTAAGAAATTTAAGTAATTCTTCAGTTGGTTTAAGACCACTTATTTTATGATTGTCTTTAACTGCACCATCAAGAGGCTCAGCACTAGTTACTTCATAAATAGCACCCGGATCAAGATTTGAAATATTAAAAGTTAATTTTTTGGTTTTTGTATTTATTAAAACAGGAAGTGAAGTATTTTCAATACTTTCAGCAAAAACAGTTGGAAAAATCTTTTTATATTTTAGTACAAAAGGAACATCAGCAATTGATTGGGCTTGCTTTTCATCTTTTAATTCAATTTCAATATTTACACTTGTTGTTGAAATTGGTGTTAATGTTACGGGGTTACCAGAAGTAGCAAGATTTAATTTTTTTGCTGTTGTCCGAAACTTACGCAAAGATTGTTTTGCCCCTGATTGAATTTCTGGGGCAAATGCTACTGTAAGATCTTCTGAAGGCGAGTTAACACTTTGTGTTGTCCCTTTGCTAATTTTCAAAGTTAAATCTTTGTATTCAGTGTATTGCTCAAGACTATTAAATTTAAATTCAAGGCAATTGTCAGATGGGCCTTGACAAGAATTTGATTCTTTTTGACCTTCCTTGTTGCTAGAACTAGAACTAGAACTAGAAAGTTTAGGTGTTAAACCTGCATCATTCAGGTCTTTTGTCCATCCTTCTAGTTTGATTGTTGCTGAATCATCTTCAATATTTTTTGCTTCAATATTACTAATAAGTGGCTGTGTAATAAAATCAAGGGTGACAGTTGCACTAGCAGCAGCAGCACGTTTTTTGCGGAGTTTAGCAGCAGTTTTCCATCCAGAAGTCAGATTAGGATTTTTTACTTTTGATTTTTCATCAATTTTTAGATCAACAGTTTTGGAAGTCAGCGCTTTAATTGTGTATTTTCGCCCTGGTTCAAGAACATTTCTAAAATTGAAACTAGCTTCGAGTTTATCTTGTTGTTGTTGTTGGATAGTCGCTGTTGCTCCAATTGATTGGGAATTATCAGATTTTTGCAAATACAAAGTAACATCATCATCTTTTAGGAAAGCATCATCTTTGTCAAATACTAATTTAATTTCAGCAGAATCAGTTGTCACATTGGATATTTGCGTTTCAACTAATTTTGCATTTTCAGCTTTTGAATAAAATTTTCGTTGAAGTGCATTTTCATTTTTAATTGGGGTGTCAAATTCGATTTTTTGTTGCGACTGTTTGTTTTTAATTTCTTCAATTATATATTGCTTTGCTTTTTTAAGATCTTTATTTACTGAAAATTTAACAGTTGAAACGCCTTGTGAAGCTGCTGTTAGTTGGGCTTCAGCTTTTACATTTTTTGAACTACTCCAGCTTGAAGGTATATATTTGTTTCCAAAAGTTTCATTAAGTTTAGCTTTTAGCTCTATTTGCTGATTATTTAGTTCACCATTATTATTGTAAAATTCAACAGTAACATCGGTTTGACCTTCTGAAACTGCTTCATACTGAATTGCTTTGACAGCATTTGCTGTTTTTAATTCAATAGTACTTTTATTTGTTGGTGGTGTGACTGTTAATCTTTGTGGCAAACGCACAGCAAAATTATTTTGAACACCTTCTTTAAGTGTAAAAATATAATCTTTAATTGTATATTTATCTCCAGGGATTAAACCTTTGGCTTCAAGGACGATTTCAGCTTGTTGTGTTCCTGAAGCTCCTGAAGCTCCTGAAGCTCCTGAAGCTCCTGAAGTAGTTATATCCTTTTTCTCAGTATAAAATAATTTTTTCTCTACTGATTCAAGTTCTAATTGGATATTGTATTTATCTTTTAGGAAATTTAGATCACCAGGATCAAGACTAATTTTAAAGTAACCAGAAGTTAATTCAGGGGTGTTTTTTGTTTGTCCATTAACATTAATATTTGCACTAGCAGTTGTTGAAGTTGTTGCGGTTGTAATTTTTGTGGTTTCAATTGTTGTATTTACAATTGTTTGCCATTTTTCTGATTCAGTAGTTGTTGTTTTTTTGTCACTTGGTTCAATTTTTTCCTTATCAAGATAAAGACTTAAAGGGGTTGCAGACCCACCATTTTTTGGGGTTAAACTAATTTCATCAATTAAATATCAAGAACCTTTTTCAAGATCTGTAAGATCAAATTCTAAACGTGTTATTCCGTAGTTTTCTTCATTTGAACGTAAGTTAGCTTGCTGATTTTGCTCCACTTTTACTGTAACTGTGTCTGCTTCTTTTTGATTAGCTGCTTCACTTTTTTTATCATCCGGATCTCGTCATCCGTAACTATTTGAATTATTATCCAATTTTTTATATTTAATAGTTGCCTTGTGATTAGAAAAATCTAATTTTTGAGAATTTTCAACAGTAAGAATTAATTTAATTGATGTTTCCGAAGGAATATAGGTCATCTTGGTTATTAATGGTGCTGTATTAAAACTAAATGAAGGTGCTGGTGATGCAGCTTGAGCAGCAACTGTTACTGGAACTGCCGCACTTGGATCAGGAACAATAATTTTAACTTGTTGTTTTTCGTCTTCAAGACCAATTATTGTGTGTTTTGCACCTGCATCCAAATTATCAAGTTCAAATTCATAATAATAAGTTGCTCCATTAGGTTGGACGTTGTTTCAATTAGTTTGGGGAGATGTAGTGTCACTAGCTACTAATTTAGCATCAACTGCAGTGTCTGTTTCCTTTGAAATCCCTTGTTTTGAAGATTTATATTTTAATTTTAATTTAGTTTGTTTTTCTTGTAAAGGTTTATCATCTTTGGCAAAGAAAACTTTAACTTTGGCTTTTGACCAAGGTTTTGGTGTTGTTGTTGTTGAATTATCTAACTGATAAGTGATCCCCAAAGCTTTTGCAGTTTCAAAGGTGGTTTGGAATTTTTTAATTTCTTCAGCTGTTGCAGAATTAGAACTGCTTTGCGCTTCTTTGATTTTTTCATCATCAAAACTAATATCTTGTTCAGTTTGAAACTGGGTTGCATCTGGATTAGTTCCTGGACTTTTAGTGTCTTGACCAAAAACTAATTTTGAAATAGTATATTCAGTATTTTTTGATAAACTATCTAATTTAAATACAACTTTTGATGTTTTTCCGTTTTCATCAGCAATAATTGTTTCTTCTTTTTCTATATTAGAACTTGTTGAATGAGTAAATGTTCCTTTTACTTTTTTACCAACAAATGAACCATTTGGATCATCAATTACTAATTCAATGACAGCGGATGTTTCTGCAATGTGTTTTTTTCTAATTGCAACTATTTTAGTATTTGTATAAAAACTTCTTTTGGCAATAGTAACTGATTCATCAATTTTAACTGGCGGAAGGTCAAGATTTTTGAATAAAGGTGTTTGTGATTTTTCATCAGCAAATTCAAGTGAGTCAACAACATATTTACCTGGTTCACTAATGTTGTTTATTGTTACTTCAACACTAGGTTCTTGTTGTCCAGTTTGTAAAGTTGAATTAAAATTATTTTTATCAAGTTCGACAGTTTGTCCCAAACCTTTGGGATTGACATAATTAACTTTTAGTTTATTATATTTTTCTAAGAAGGCTTTGTACTTTTCATCAAATTTAATTGTTAATTTTGCCTGGTTCTGACTAAAATCTGGTTTGATTTCAACAGATTTTACTTCAACTTTTGCAGGGTATGTTAAAAATGCCCTTTTTTCATTGGCTTCAGTAGAATATTTAAATAGACCCTCATTTTCTGAGTTTGAAAAATCTGGTTTACTAAAGACTTGATCCACATTATTATTTGCATCATAGGCAATTTTAGTTATATAATACTGGGCAAAAGGTTCAAGATCAGTCAGCGTGAATTTAAATGTTGTGTTTTGGTTTAGATCATCTTCAGGAGAGGTTTTGTCAGAACCAAGGGCTTGCGCTGAAGTTGAAGGCCCTGTTAGCACAGCCTCAACTTCTTGAATAGTTTCTTTTGCATCTTTACCATCGGCTACTTTTTTATATTTAATTTTTGCCTTAATGGTTTTTTTGTTTTTAAAAACTTCACCAACGTCTTTTAAGGTTAAAAGAAAATCGTAATTTTCGGGGTTTTTTTCATTTCTAAACTGTAGAATTGAATTAACAATTGGCAAAGTAGCAAATTTTTTGTTTTCTTCATGAACTTTTGCTTCATCAAAATAAAAGTTAATTGGTGACACTGGTTGTGTTGCTTGTCTTCGACGTCGAGCTGAAGCAGCTGCTTCATTTTTAATTTTGATAATTTGATAGCCGCTTCCGCCTTCAAGGCTTGTTAAACTAGCGCTAAATTTGATTTCAGTGTCAGATATAGAAACAAAACTTAAATTTTTTTCAAATTCTTTGTGATCACCAATTTTATAATAAACTAATTTTAATTTATCTTTAAAATCATTGTGACCTAAATATTTGTCTTTTGGATCAAAAATAACATCAATGCTTGCTGAATTATCTTTTTTATCATGCTTTTCAATCCTGATGATCTTAGCTGAATCGGGTTTGATAATAAAACTTTGACCAAATTCTTTCTCCCCATTTCCGTCAATAGATCCTTCAATTTTGGTGTTTGTTGACAAATCTTGAAGTTTAACCGCAAAGTCAAAATCAGTTTTTTGGGTGCTTTCCTTAACAGTTTGATCATTTTCGCTTGACCAGGTAACGGTTTCTAACTCATAAGTAGCATTTTTTTCAAGATTTTCTAATTCAAAACTAATTTTTGAATTTTTTGCAGTTGCTTCTTTTTCAACAATTTCAGCAGTGGTTTCACCATTTCCACTAGTTATTTTTTTAAGTTTTATTTTAACACTACGGTTTTCAAACCCGCCCTGATTATCTTTTCGTCCGGCAAGTGGATCCTTGATAGTGAAATTAGCCACATATTTGGTTTCAGTCACCTTATTAATTGAATAGGAAATTATTTCTGGTTTGGTTGCAAAATAGAGTTTATTAATAACTTCTGGCACACTTGTTTGCTGATTATTACTTGTTTGTGATTGATCAGCAAATTTAAAAGTTTTTAGTCTTTTAGGTGCATTTTCGACCTGAGAAGTTATATCTTCAACCTTTGTAAGCATATATAAACTTCCTGGAGTTAGCGCTTGATTGCTGATATCTAAAGTCAATTGTGGCTGCGCTGAAGTTAATTGCGTATTTCTTCTTGATCTTGAAGGTGAAAACTCTTTTTGAGCAGTGATAATTTGACCTGTTTGTGAATTTTGGAAATAAAATTTTAACTGTCTTTTAATTTGTGTGTTTGTTTGACTTGTTAAAAAAGTTTCTGAAGGATCAAATTTAATTGTAACATTTGCGCTATTATTATCAGATTTATAGGAGACATCAACAATTGTCGCAGATTCTGCATCAAGAGTAAATTCCTTTTGAATCAAGTTTGTTTGTGGTTGTTGTTCAAATCCTGCAACTTCATTTTCATTCTGAGTCTGAACTTTTTGAGTTTGACTTATTACTTTCATTTCCTTGATTTCATAATTTCCTGCTTTTTGTAGTCCATTTATTTCAAAAATGGCAATCCCATTAGCAATTTGTGCCTCATAAAAAGTGTTTTGGTTTTGACCAGATGAACTATTTTTTTGTTCAAGCTTAATTTTCAAATACTTATTGTTTCAATTTGCAGCTTTATCATTTATTTTTACAACAATTCTTGCTGAAGTTTCAGAAGTTGAAGTTGTTTTGATTGCTTGAAGATTTGGCGTTGGTGAGAAAAATTGTTTTTCAAAACCAGCTTCAGTTTTTGGTGATTTGTCAAAAATAAATGTAAATTTATCCTTAACAAGACCTAGATTATTTCTAATATTTGTTGTTTTGCCTTTTAAAACCAAGGATTCAATTATATATTTGTCGCCTGGATTTAGACCATCTAACTGAAAACTTACAGTTTTCGATTCTGCATCAATTGTTGCTTCACTTGTATTAAACAAGCTTTCATTTGATAAATTTTTATAATTTAAAGTTATTTCTTTTGAGGTTAAATAATTGTCAATTTTATCAAAAGTTAATTTTAAAGTTAAACTTGAAGTTTGAATACTTTCAATATCGATTTTTGTTATTTTTCCAGTTTGTGCTGTTGTAACAAAAGATTTTGCCTGTTCTAAAGTCGTTGCTGAAGTTTCAAGGACATCAATTTCCTCTTCAGTTTCTTGAATTTGACTTTGAACATTGACAAAAACCGGATCAAGACTTCTTTTGAAACGAGTTGAAAAAATTATTGGCAAAAGATTATTGTGTGTTGCAGGATTTTTTTCAAATTTAACTGTTTTAATTTTGTATTTTCGGGCCTTGGCTAAATTTGTAAATGTAAACTCATAAATTCCGTTCAAACTTACTTGCTCAAGTTTAGTGATTTCCTGTATTGTTTCAGTTTGTTGATTTTTTTGTTCACTATCAGGTTGTTTTTCAATTTCAACAGTAACCTTTTTACCAACAGTGTATCTTCCTTGATCTTTTAGCACCAACTTTACTTTCGCTACTGTTTCCACTGAGGTGTCAATTTCGATATTTTTAACAACAGGTGAAGTTGCAATTATTTGGTCTTTGTAAAAATCAAGTTCATCAAGATAAATATCAACTTTTTGTTTTAAACCGTTAGTTTCAGTATCAAGAACATGTTCAAAACCAAGAATAACATATTGCTGTCCATTTTCAAGTTGTGTTAGTTCAAATTCAACTTTTTGAGTTTCAACATTCTTTGTTGCTTGAACTACCTCTTCGCGAATAACATCATCGCCATTGTATTTTTTATAGCGAACTTTTAATTTATGTTTGTTTAAGAAATCATCAAGTTTTTCACTATTAGTTTTGTTGTTAATTTTGAATTCTTTTTCAAAATTAACTGCGAATTTTGCTGTGTTTTTTGTTCTTTCTAGTAATTTTAGAGCAGTAACATTTGCTGTTTTTGGAACAGTTTCAAATTGTTTTTTGTCTTCTTGATCAAGCAATTTATCCTTGAAAGGAATAGTTATTTTTTGATTCTGAACATTTTGGAAATTAGTTGAATTTAGATCACGACGTGTTCGTGATCTAAATTGAGTTGTCGCCACAGGTTGTTGATTTTTATCAATGATTTCCAAGGATTTTTCATCAATTTGGTAAATTCCTTGTTTGTATAAGTTTGTGATATCAAAGCGGATTCGTGATCCAACAACAGGAGCTTCAATTGTTCCTTGCTTTTCCTGAGCACTTTGTGCTTCATTATCAGAATTATTTTTCTTAATTAATTTATAAGTTAATCTTGCAGTTTTGCCATTGTATTCACCTTTTGCATCAGCAAGAATAAAAGTTGCAATCACTCTTTGCTCATAGGAATTATCGTAACCTAGTTCAATAATTGCGCTTGTGGTGTAAAAGTGCGCTTGTTTTTCATCAAATTTATTTGAAGGATCGCCTGGATCGCCAAATAAAATATTTCTTTCTGAAGTAATTTTTTCAGTTTCATTTGGGTCATTTGAATCAAATTGTTGCTGAATTACCACAGAATTTATGTTGTATTTAGAACCAATTTCAAGATTATCAATTGAAAAAGTTAATGAATTATCTGATTGACCTGATTGACCTGATTGACCTGATTGACCTGATTGACCTGATTGACCTGATTGACCTGATTGACCTGATTGACCTGATTGACTTGTTTTATCAGTTGAAACTGATAAAAGTTTGGAAGTTCCTGCAAGAGTGTAATATAAAACAACTTTGTTATTACCGATTTTGTTGTATGTTTGCGGACTAAAAGTAACTTTAATTTGTGCTTTTGTTTGTTCTTCTTTAATATTTTCAATTTTATTTAACACTAAAGGCGCGTGCACACCAAAGATTTTTTGCGCTTGTGTAATTGATTTTGAGACTTTTAGAATATCAGAATCACCTTTTGATGATGCATAATCATCAATTTCGATTGATTTGATTAGGTAATCTTGACCTTTTTGGAGGTTGCTTACTTCAAGATTGGCAATAATTGAATTATTTTGGATTTCAGCATCAACTGTTTTTGTTTGCCCGCCTGGTTTTAATTCAAGATAAGTAATTTTTGCTTTTTTTAGAGTTTTATTGATGTTTTTAATTGCAATGTTTAAATTAATTGAAGTATCTGATTTTTGGGTGTAATTAATTGATGAAACAGCTGGCAAAGTTGTTCAATTAAGTTTATTGGCGCTGATGTTAGGTCCAAAATTCAAGTATAATTTATTCACATATTCTGCTTTGGAATCAGCAATTCCAATTGAATTAATTACATAATTAGTACCTGCTTCCAGGTTAATTAAGTCTCAAGTTAGTACTAATTTGTTATCATTGATTTTAAAGGCTTGGGCCTGTGATTTAATTAGGTTGCTTGAACCAGCAACTTTAAAATATAATGTAGCGATTTTGTCTTTAATAAAATCATCAACTGAATCTAACATGATGCTTACACGGGCAAAATTTTCTGCAACTTTGTCAATGTTAATTGACTCAATTTGGGCACTTGTTGCTTGTGTAAAGAATTTTTTTTGCTTTTCATCAAAGTTTTTCGAAAAGAAAATTTGGTTTGTGCTTTTGCTGCCATCTTCAGAAAAATTAGTAATATTACTTAATAATTCCAATGATGAAATTGTAAAATGGGTTTCTTTTGGCAAATTAGTCGCTGTTGATAAAAGCTTATTTCCAACAACAAGTCCAGTAGTTGAAAATAATTTTGAAGGTGCATTATCGGCAAAAAAGTTAATTTTTACATTTTGACCATTTAGCATCAATGATTGGTCGTTGAACTTAATATCAAAATTTGAAGAATTATTCCCATCAACAATTGTTTTAATTCGGGCAATTTCTGGTGCAGAAATAAAGGAAAGGTCACCATTAACACGAATTGATAGTGAACCAGTATTGTCCCAAATTCTTGAAATTCAGAATTTAGCACCTCCAGGAATTTGCTTTAAGTCAAGATTTGCGTAAACTTTTTGGTTTTCAATAATCAAAGAAATATTATTTGCAACTGCAAATTGGTACTCATTGGCCTCATTTTTTCAATAATATTCAAGATTAATTTTTGCTTTTGGGTCTAATTTAGTTTCATTATTTTTAAAAGCAAGGGAAATTTCAACTAAAGCAGAATTTAAACCATAGGATTTTTGGTTTAAATTAATAATTTTGCCATCAATTGGACTTGGGGAAAAATATCTGTTTGCTAAAGGTGAAATTTCTAAATCAAAAGTTGAATTAGGATCATCAAAATAATATTTTGTGTTAACAATCTCGTATTTTTTTGATTTTTCCAAGTTTTTTAACACAAAACTTGCAGTTTTGCCTTCAAGATTATCGACTAAGTTTCCATTCGCGCTATGAATTTTGTCAGACCCAACTTCTTTATAATAAAGAATTAAATTAGCGCCTTGCAACAATGATTGTGAATCAAATAAATCAAGGTTGACAATTGTGTTATTGCCTTGATCGAAATGGCTGAACTTTTCTACTCTATTTTTAGTTGAGAAAAAATTAGCAGTTTTTGAAAAACTAAAATAATAACGAGGGTTGTTTGCTGCCACTAATTGCAATTTATAAATTGAACCACCAAGCAAATTGTCAGAATAAGTGCTGAAACTGTCAGTTTTAGGATTATATTTTACCTTGGTTTTAATTTGAGCACGTGATTCTTGATTAATATAAATAAGCTCAAGATCAGCATTTTTAACTCAATTTGTGTCTTTTTTATTTTTACCTTGCAATTTAAAGCTAAAATCACCAGAATTTGCAGTAACATTTTCAGCAATAAAATCCTGAACATAAATTGTTTTTGGAGTAATAATTTTTGCAAGATAAGGCGACAAAGAAACCACGGCTCCAGTCACAAAACCACTGCTGGCAAGTAATTTACGAGTTAAATGGACATTTATTTTCTTTTCACTTTGTTGATTGGTTTTAAGTTCTTTTTTCATATTTTACCTCGCTATCAAAGCTTTTTTTACTAATTAAAAATAAAAACATAACTAGAAAACTAATTCTAGTTATTAATGACAAAAGATAAGTTTTTTGATATTTTTGATAGTAATATTTAGCAAGTTCAATTTTTATTATACAAAAAAAAAAAAAAAACAAAAGAAAAAGGGAAATAATGTATAATTTACCTTGTACTATCCAATATTATTAATTTTCAAATCCTTACTTACTACTTAAAAAATTAATGGTTTTATTTTTTAACAACCATTAATTTTTTGTTTAAATTTATTGATTTTTAGTATATTAATTTATAAATAATATTATTGACAAAATTTCAAATTCAAGGAGCAAAAATGGCAGATATAACAAAAAAGGCAAAAAAAACTTTAAACAAAACAAAAAAACGTGCAATTATTCTTTCATTTTTAGCATTTGGTGGACTTTCAATTGGATCACTTGGTTTTTTACCATTCTTGATGAAAACTTGAAATACCTTACAATACAACATTGTTGATTTCAAGCACATCAATCGTGACAATGCTGCTTATGAACTCGAATTTGCGCTCAGTGATTTTGATGCTTACAAGCTAAATTATCAAGATTTAAATGTTGATTTTACTTTGGATAAAGAAGGAAAACAAGTAGTCACTTCTCACAAAGCAACTTATGATGATTTTTCTCGTTCATGAAAAATTAATTCAAATTATGATGGTCTTAATTTTGGAAAACGTTACTATTTAAAAGTTTACCTTGATGCAAAAAATCAAAAACGTTTTGCTGCCAAAAAAGTCATTAGTTTTGGTGAAAATGTTGTAAATTTTGTTGATACCCCGCCAGCAGTTCGTACAATTAATTTTGAAACAAAAACACCTTCAACAGCGTCAGTTTCACTTAAATTTGCTGATGAAAGCGCTAACCTTGAAGGTAAAAAAGTTGCCCTTGAGTATTATTATGTCCTTAAGAATCAATCAAATGATCTTGAAGACAAGTTAAGCGACACACACACACACACATCCTACGTTGATTCAAGTGTTGTTAAAAATGGTGTTGCTGAATTTAACTTAAAAAATCTTTATCCTGGTCTTGATTACCGAATTAGCGCAATTCGCTACATTGACAAACAAAATACAAGTCAAATTCCGCTTGTGCCAATGCAAAAAATTGCCCTTGATTCAGAAATTGATTATAAAAGGCAAGGAAATGAAGCCAAAAAGTCACTTTTTGAGCAAACAACTGGAAAAATAAGAGTAATTGCTGCATCTTTGATTGACCAAAATTTGTCTTATCAGCAAAAAAGAATGACAATTACTTTCCAAAATTTGGATCCAAGTGTTTCTTTGGAAAACAAAGTAATTAAAATGTTTTATAAAAATGCTTTGACAGGCAAAGAATTCACTACTTCTGGTACTTTTCTAAGCAATCTTGTAACATTTGATCTTAAAAATCTTGACCCTGGGTCAAAATATTATATTACAAAATTTGAACTTGATTCAGCAAAAGTGGATTTTTCTGATACTTTTGTGAAAAATTTTTACACTCCAGCGGCAATTGTTGATTCAAAAACTCAAGTTGGTGCGACTTATGCAAATATTGAACTAACAGTTGTATCTGTTGATGATTTGACAAAAACAACTGCATTTTTATACCTTGATAACACCGCTGTTATCCCTCCTTTGGCAAAATTCATCAAGACAGAAAAGGAAAATACTTACAAAATAAATTTAACTCCCAAAGAGTTAACAAATGCAACAAAATATAACCTAAATCGTCTAGTTTTGCAGTCCCAAGTTCCTGATTCTGTTTTTGCAAAGGCAAAAGATGGTTACAATTATTTTACAATTCCGTGAATTAACCAACTTGAAGTTGCTTCTTTAAAAAGAAATTTTGTTACATCAATTTCTGATTTAAAAACCTTTATTAAATTAGAACCAAGGGTCACTGCTTCCAAAGTTGAATATACTCTTGGATTTGGTCTTGATTCTTCTTTTCTTAATGATAAAAATCTTGTTTTACACTATTATAAAAAAGGCGATCCGAGTGAAAAATATGTTTCAAGACCCGCAATTGCTGAAGGTTCTGAAATTAGATTTGAATTAAACGAGTTTTCTGGATCAACAACTTACAAACTTGATAAAATTACAATTGAAGGTTATCCTGATCTGGCAGTAGCAATTAAATATGATCAAAACAAAAAATCTGATCAAGGTCTTAATTTTGATGAATTTTTCACCAAATATTTTGTTTCAAAGATTGATTTTGCAGAAATTACCGAAACAAGTGCCAAAGTAAATGTTGTAATTTCCGGCGATTTTAAAAACAGCATTTACAAACAAAGTTCAAACAGTCAAAGTTTTAAGGCAAAATTAATTTTTGGTCAACCAGGTTTTACCAATCTATCAAAAACAATTGACATTAACCTTGCATCACAAGATGAAAATTTTACCTTGACTCAGGATGAATTGCTTTTTCATTTTAAACTTGATAATTTGGATCCAAAGACAAAATACAAAGTTGCTGACCTTGAGGTGATCGGAAAATCAAACCTTTTTGACCTTGAAAACATCATTAATTTAGACGCAGAATTTAGCACTGCTTTCCAAAGAGTAAAAGTTTTAGGTTCTAATTTTGATCAAATTACTGAAAAAACAGCAACTGCAAATATTTATTTTGATCCAGTTTTCAACAATTTTCTCAACGGTCTTAAATTCAAGGCAAAATTTAAAGATGAGACTAATAAAATTGTTGCTTATCCAAGCAATTCTTACCATGAAATTAAAAATAATCGTTTAAAAGTGGAGCTGGTAAATCTTGAACCAGGAAAAAAATACACTTTTGTTGGTCTTGAATCAGATCCTGAACAAGAAAAAGGTCTAGAAAACCTTACTTTTGAATATTTTGATCAAAAGGATCAAACAAAAACAATCTTGCCACCTTTTTTCTATACAGTACCAAAAATAGCTGCAATTAAAAGCGAACCTAAGCAAGATTCATCGAAAATCACTGTTGATTTTGGAATTTCTGATCCTAATTTTGGAAAAAGACCAAATAGTTCTGATAAAAATGCCATTATTTTTGTTAAAAATAATGCAACTGGAGCAACTTCATCAGCAACTGCAAAAATTTTGTTTAAAGAACAGAAAAATATTGCTGAATTTAACCTTGAAAATCTTAAAAAATTAAGTCATCACACAATTACACAAATTTTAGTTGATTCACAAAAAATAAATTATAGCGAAAATCTTGAAGATGAAAAAGCAGCACAGCGAAACTTTAACACAGTTGCAACAACTGCAAGTGTTGTTAAGGTTTTACAAACTAAAAAAGAATTTAACAAAATTGGTCTAAAATTATCTTTTGATCCAATCAAAGATAATTTTATAAAAAATGACCAAATTCAGGTTGCACTTATTAATAAAACTGATAATTCAACTGCAGAAGCCACAGGTACAGTTTCTGATTCGCTAGTTTTAGATCTTGAATTTACAAACAACATCAAACCAGGTTCTGAATACACAATTAGTAAATTAACTAATTTAACAAAGGATAAAAATATCCAAACTTCAGTTGGTTTTGAATTCAAAAAGGCTGAAAATTATTCACCTGATTTATCAGGTGATAACAAAAATGAAAAAATTTATTCTTCACTTGAAGTAAAAAGTTTTTCTGTTTTAAAAAACGAAAATGAAACTGTCAAAGTTAAATTAGAATTTACTGATGCCGAAAAAGCATTGTTAAGCACTACAAAACCAACAATTTCCCTTTTGTTAAAAAACTCACAAACCAATGAAATTTTAACAGCAACAACACAAGCAAAAGAAGAAGATGGCAAAATTACAGCTGAATTTAGTTTTGAAAATCTAGAAAGAAACCAAAAATATGTACTAGTTTCAGTAAATGATTTTAGCAGTGCAGCTCCGCAATTTCACTTAAATTCTGATTTAAGCAGTGAAGACAAAAAATCATTTTATGTAAATGTTGACAAAATTGAAGTTAAAAACATTGTTTATTCAAATATTAAATCAACTTCTGTTAAAGCTGAAATATTTTTTGATCCAATCAAGGATCATTATCTAGCTGAAAAGGAAATTGAAGTTGAAATAACAAAAGATGAAGATCCTGCTGCTAAATTTGTTAGTGTAGCAACGCAAGTTCAAGGCACTCCAATTACAAGGAAAAAAGTAAAAATCATTAAATTAGATGACAACAGACTTAGAGCCGAAGTTGAATTTGAAAACCTTGATGAAGGAACGGATTTTAAAATCAAACTTCTTAAATTAGCTAAAAATGCAATTCATACAAACAACAAAAATGTTGAAACTGGTCCTAAATTTGAAATAGTTGATGAATTTGTGTCCTCAGTTGCTGCATCATCACCGGACAAAAAAATTGGCCAAATTGATGATAATTCAAAGCAAAAAACACTCAAATTTGCAACTGATATTGTAATTTCAGACATTAAAATTAATGAAAATAACTCCTCTGACAAACAAAGATCTGCTGAAATTAAAATTGATTTTACTAACTCAAACAATGAAATTTTAAAACTAAAAAAAGATCAAGTTGTTACAATCACTTTAATAAATAAGCAAACTGGAAAATTAATACTTACCTCTGCCAAGGTTGTTGCTGAAGAATCAACCCAAGGAAACAAAAAAACAGCAGCATCTGCAACTTTTAATTTTCAAAATAATCTTGACAAGCTAACAAAATACGAAATTAGCTCTGTCTCTGTTGTTCGTAGAAATGGAGTCTATCCAATTCCATTTTCTACTAAAATTAGTCAAGAAAAGAAAAGCTTTAGTACGCAAATTAATTCTGTAACAGTTAAAAATATTTTTTACAGGGACATTAGCAAAACCTCTGTTGAATTAACAACTGTTTTTGATTTTATTGAAGATAATATTTTAAATGATCAATTTGAGGCTGAATTAGAATATGAACTTGAAAAACCACAAGGACAAAATAGTATTTTAAAAACTTCTAAGGTTGAAATTACTAACAACCGTGCAATTTTTATAATTGAAAACCTTGATGAAGCAACTGGTTATAAAGTCAAAGATCTAAAGCTTACAAAAAAAACATTAGTTCGCAGAGCTCGTTCATTAAGAACAAGACGAAGTATACAGGATGAAAACACTGGAAATATTAGTGTAAATTTTGATAAAACTGAAGTTGAACAAACAAACAAGAAATTGTTTGCAACAAAATCATTGATTTCCGAAATTAAACTTGACCCTAATTTGATTCAATTGCCACAAGGCGCACAAGTTACATTTGATAAAACTGCATTATCTGACACAAGTGCTGGTCTTGAATTAAAAATCAAGGATCCAAAAGAATTTTTCAAAAATTATCAAGCAAGAAGTCATGAAATTAAATTGTTGGTAAAATCAAAAAGAACTGGTGCAATCGCTGAAGTGGGTTCTGATTTTTCCTATGACTCTGGAAATAAATTTGCAATTCTGAAATTTAAATTTGATAATTTAGAAAAATACACTGTTTATGAAGTTGTTGATATTTTTCTAAATGGTGTTCCGGTTGGTTTTCTTGGTACTTTAACTCAACAACAGCGCCAATTCCGCACAACTGCAAAGGAAGTTTTGCCTGAACTGATTTCACAAATTGAGTTTAAAAAACATGGCGCTGTTGTTAGAATGGTGTTTGATGTTTTCAAAAACTGATTTTTAGTTGACAATAAAGTGAAAATTACCTTCAAAAAATTAGGTAATCAAACCCAGGATGATCCTGAATTAACAGCAGAGGCAAAAGTTGAAAGTAACGGTTTTGCTGTTTTCAACATTGATAAAGAAAACATCAAAAATAAGGTACCTCAAGGAACAAGGTTTGAAATATCAAAACTAGAATTTGTTCCAGAAATTCGTGATAACCAAAAAATTGTCAAGGATTTTCCATTAGATAAAATTGCTGCAGTTGACCAAGAAAAAATTTTAACCACATCACAGACTCAAAATGCAGTTACAGTTCTTGATTCTAACCAAAAACAATTGCAGCAACCAAAAATAACTCAATTTCAAGATGTTCAAGTACAGCAAACAGAAAATAATGCTGATTTTGCTGATGTAAATTTAAGAACAAGTCCACTAATTGGTCAAACACAACAAAATTCACAACCAAAGTTAAAAACTACCTTTGATACTGCAGCTTATATTACCAATGTTGAAAAAATTAGTTTAGCTGATAAAAATGCTGAAATTAAAATTACTATAAATTCTACTTTGCTTCTTGATAATCAAAATCAAGGAACAATGAAATTAAAATATATTGACATAAGCACAGGACAAGAATATAATTCTTCTTTGAATGGACAGCCAGTTCGAGGCGCATCAACAGCAGAATATACTTTTTTAGCATCTAATTTAACACCATTAAACTATTATCAATTAGTTTCAGTTACTTATGAAAATGCTAGCAAGGTTGAGCAAACAATCACTTTTGATGAAAACCAAGTAAATTATCAGGATCGATTATTTAGAACAACTCCAATTAGTTTTCAAGTTACTAGTATTGAATCAACATTTAATAAAATCAATAAAACTGCAAATGTTAAACTGCAATTGGATGATAAAGCACCCCAATATCTTGAGGGTTATTATGTTTTAGTTTCATACCAACGAATTGATAAAACAAGTTCGAATACGCCAATTTCAACAGTTGAAGGTCAAATCAATTCAGATGGAAGTGTTGATATTGTCCTTGAAGACAAATATTCAAATAGTCAAAAGTCAATCCAACTTCCTGAAATAACAACTAATTTAGCACAAATCAATGATGAAACTAACACTTTAAATCAAAAATTAAGACTTCAAAACCCTGAAAATACTGTTAACAGAACTAGTAAAACTGTTGAAACAAACAAACTTTTTGATACTTTTAACTATAAAATTACAAAAGTTGAACTAAAATCAAAACCACATGATTCTTCTCAAGCAAGTCGTGTAAGACGTTCTTTAAGTACTTCATTACTAATTGAAAAAAATAATAATTTTGCTCGACAAGCAGATTTTAAAACCGATGCAAGTACCCAAACAACAAAAATTAACGAAACACAGATCATAAAAACTAACCCAATTAGTATTTATGATCAACTAATTTTTACTGAGGAAAAAGATAAATCTTCCGGAATTGACACAACAATTTATGCTTATTTTATTTCTTCAGATGAACTAAGTGAAACCGATGCTGACAAAAAACATTTTAGTGTTCAACTTTATAATAAAACACTAAAAAAATATGAATTAGTGACAAAAGCTAGTGAAATTAAAAAACTTAATGCAACCGGTAATAAATCCCACTTTTATGTTGTCAGTTTTGAAACTAATTTAAATAAAGCCTCGCTTTACAATATTGAACACTTTGTTTACAAAGACCAAAAAATTGAAACTTCTGATTATAAAACTCAAAGAGTGGCCAAAACTGAATTTACAACCCCAGGTAAAAAAGCTTGACTTACTAATTTTTCACAAGTGGGTGCTTACGAAAATGAAGCGGCTAGTGTTATTTTCCAATTTGATGAAAAAGATGAATATTTGTGAAGAAATAAGCACAAAATTGAACTAGATATTCATGAAGTACCACAATCAGGAAGCGCAAGTTCTTCAACAAAGTTCACTTTTGTTCCAACTGGCCCAATCACACGGGTAAAACTAGATAATACAAGTTCAAAAGATCAAACTTTGCAAACTAGTTTAAGTCCAAACAAAACTTATGAAATCCGTAATTTTACAATTAAAGAGGTTGAAACTCCACAAACTTCACAACCACCTTTGTCTGATACACAATCTACATTAAAAATTAAAACTATTGATGCTCAAAACACGGCCAATCCAACTGAGTTAGGGCAAAATAAAATGGAAGTTGCCAAAGTCGACTCTTCTGAGGTTAAAAAATCAATGCTTGATCAAAAAATTCCATTTTTTGAAACAAAAGCCCAATTTAATTATACTGAAAGCGTTAATTTTAAACAAGACGACGATGAAAATGCTGATGGAAAATCAGCAACTTTAGAATTTAATTTTAATAATAAATTTTTACAAATTCCTTCTAGTTATGCAACTATTACTATTGCCCCTGCTGAAAGTTCTTCAACACAACCACAACAAAAAGAAGTTACTTTTATATCAGAAAATCAGTATGATTCAAGTAATGGAAAAATTACTTTTAAATTAAATAATTTGGATAGATTTCACACCTATAAAATCACCAATTTTGAAATTGGTGGTGAAAAAATTGATCCTTTTGTTGCTTTAAAAGCGCAAGTAGGTGCTGGTTCAACAAGTTCTAAATTAGAATTCACCCCTGTAGTTCAAAAAATTTACTTATCAGATTTAGAAGTTGAAGATCTAAGAACGGGGACAAATGAGGTACCACAATCTTTAAACTCAAAACAGCCTCAAACATCACAAGATGGTGGTGCTACAAAAGAAGATGGTTCTAAGGTTTTTGGTAAAATCAAACTTTATTTTGACAAAAATGATTCTTGACTTGAAAATTCAAAATTGGAAATTAAAATTAAAGATAAAAATCAAAATACTGACATTGCCACCATTAATGATGTTTCAGTTACAAAGGATACTTTAAAACCTTCTACACCTTATAAAGCGGAAATTGACTTAAATTCTCAAGATCAAATCCAACCTGGAAGCAAAATTGCTTTTGAATTTAAAATAAAAGAAGTTGGTCAAGCAACCAATCTCAAAGGCAAATCACCTGAAGACATTAAAATCGAAGTGCCCGAAAGACAATATAATTTGGATTATGCGCCCAAATTAGAAACAGATGTTGTGATTCCCCCAGTAATTGAATCAGTTGTTTTCTCAGAGTTAAAAGATACAACTGCTAAATTAAAAATTAAATTAAAAGGCGATCCTAGAAATTTTGAAAGGGTGACAGACAATCCCATTGTTTTATCAATCCAACCAGATCCAAAAAATGAAACAAAAGGAAAAATCCCTATTTCACTAATTAAAATCTCTCAGGTTACAAAATTTAAAGATAAGTCAAAATTTGAAATTGAATATAATTTAGAAAATTTAATCCCCAATGTTGAATATAAAATCCTTAAATTACAAGGTCAAGATCTTGAAATCCCGTTTGGTGAAAAACAATATAAATTAAAATTAGCGCAAAGTAGTGGCACTTCACAAACAAATGCAAGTGCAACCGAAAAAACATTTAAAACCACGTTTTCTGTACTTTCGCCCGAAAGTATAATTTTGACTCAAAAACAAAGAACTCCTTCAGGTGGTCAATCTGGTTCAGAATATCTGCCTGAAACTCTGGATTTAAATCTTGATCCTGTTTCAATGTGAAGTTTGGATAAGAAAAAAATAATGGTCAAATTTAAACCTGTTGGTCCAGATGGAAAAGATCTAACATCTGGTGATAATAATAAAGAAAGAAATTATGAATTTAATGTTAAATATGATAAAGTTAAAAAATCACTTGTTGCTAGTTTAAAAGCAAAACCGGTAACTGATTCAAATTCTGATTTTAATCTTTATCCTTCAACCACTTATAAAATTACACAAATTAGCTCAAGAACTGATGGAATTACACTTAATCTTGATCAGGGAGCAACAAATAAAAAAGATGATCAATTAAAATTTACAACCCAGTTGGCCCAACCGCCATTAAAAGAAGCAAAAATTTCTAATTTTTATAATAAACAAGGACTAGATGACACTTTTGAGCAGCGAATTTACTTTGCCTTTGATGATCCCTATCGAGCAATTGATGAATCATCAATTAAGGATTGGAAATTAATTCTTGAAGGAACGACTGATAAAAACAAGAATAATGATGCAAGTTCATGAGAAGAAGTAGTAAAATATGAACCTGGAGATTCTAATAAAAAGATTATTTTATATAATCCGCGTGAGCTAGCTGCGCCTGAAATTGAATATAATGAAGATCCTGAATTGCAAAGAATTTTAGTTCAGAAGCAAGAAATTGAAAATAAAATTCAAATAATTGAAGATGACATTAAACATTTTGAAGATCGTAATCAAAAAAGAATTGATCTAATAAAAGAACTAGCTTCTAACAGTTTTGAGGAAAAATTTAAGAGTGATTTAGTAAGGGAATCAAGTCAAATAAAACAAGCAATTGAAAAAAGAAAAGAAGAATTACAGCAAGAACAAGAAAATCTGCAAAGAATTAAAGCATATGAAGATTATTCAACAGAAATAAGTCAACAGGAAAATGAGATTAGAGAAAAAGTTAAAAACGACAAATATAAACGTTATTTTGCCTTCACTCTAAAAGGTGATGCATCTTGATTAAAATACTATAAAATGCGGGTAGCAATTCAATATAAATATTTTAAGGACAATAACAATAGAAAAACTTCTGAATATGGAAAATTGATTAGTAATATTGATGAAAATCAAACAGCAAACAGAAATAACAATACGCCTTATGAAACTTCTCAAGCTTCCAGAATTGCAAAAATTGAATTAACTGATTTTGCCAAGTATACCAACCGAATTTTATTGAAAAAATCTGAAATTAAGCCTTTAAACCAAATTGGCGCTTATATTGAAATGGAATTTGAGGATCCAAAAGGGTTGTTGCAAGGATTAGAACACAAATTTAATAATGCTAAAATACAAGGTGTAAATGGCCTTCAAGAATGAATTGAATTATCTTCTAATATTTTTTTTGATAACCAAAGTGAAATTATCAAAAATCCGAATGCAT
This sequence comes from Mycoplasma sp. 'Moose RK', assembly GCF_015708155.1. Lineage (GTDB taxonomy): Bacteria > Bacillota_I > Bacilli_A > Mycoplasmatales > Metamycoplasmataceae > Mesomycoplasma. Next base: position 327,674 of record NZ_JADDYD010000001.1, on the reverse strand, counting down.
CATCAGTTAAAACTAGTAGATATAAAGTAGATGCATCCAACGATAATGGTGATAATCTTGCAAGAGTTCCAGAAAACCAGTGAACAGCTAATAATTCCTCCCATTATAACCTTGATTTTGATGTTAGAGGGTATGAATATGATCTTAAAAATCCATTTTCCAAATTACTAGAACAATCAAGTAAAAAATACATTGAACTAGTGGGTGAGATACCAAAATCATTGAATCCAAAACCAGAATTACAAAAAAACAAATCCTATAATCTTTTTTATACTCTAAGACTTGCGAAAGTTGAAATAAAAAATGGGGGTTCTAGTGGAAAAAAAGCAACAATCGGCTTAATAATCACAAATCATTGAAAATATGCAAGTTTATTTGCAAAAAAAATCATTAGTGTTTATCCTAAATTTTTAAGCGGTGACACCACTATTTCTAATAATGATGTTAAAAATTTTCAACCTTTAGTTCCCCATTTATCCAAAAATATAAGTTTAACATTTATGACATCACCAATAATTCAAAAAGAAGACCCTTATTGAGGTAATTTCTGGGCAAATCCTAGCGGAAATGTTTGGTATACTTCAGAAATTAGGTGATATGATAAATTTATACAATCCAACTATGTTGTTGAAGCCTTTGGTAAGTCTATTTATGAAAAAATCCGTAAGCAATTTGTTGGTAGATATGATTTTGATAAAACACTTTTTATTGGACCTACAGGTCCAATAAAAAAATTAGGCGAAAATCCTGCAAAAGTTCAAGATAATGCCCCAGAACAAGCTTTAGTTAACTATGCAGGTAAACCAATTTTACGTCACATAAATGAGGATTTTTTTAGGGGGAAGAAACGTGAACCTTTTGGAATAAAATCAACAAGTTATGATCAAGGTTCCAAAATGTTTACAATAATTTTCCAAAGTCCATATTCAGGTTCTGATATGAAAATCCAAGAAATTATGCCAACAGTTTCGTATGCAACATTTATTGACCAAACTGGAAAAATTTATTTATTTGGTAATAAAAATGGTAATCCAATTAAATTACAAGATGATATTAATACCTCTAATTGGCAATTAGAAATTAACCTTGCGCCGGTAAGTTGATCAGAAAACGAATTACCCATTACTGGTACTAATTTAAATTTTATGGGCTTGCTTGTTTTTCCATATTTACCACCAAATTTTACACAGAACGAGTTTTTAAAAAATTTTGTTGGTCAAGATCAATATGTTCAAGGTCAAGAATACAAAAGTTTTGTGCAAAATAGTCAAACATTTAAATATCTTTTGCCTATAAAAGGTTATGATGGATTACAAGTAGATGCACAAAACCCTTATTTTATGCCTTGAACAAAGCATGATAATGCCTGAAATCGTATTACTTACTAATTTTTAAGACACAACTTATAAAATTCATCATTTTTGATTTAATTGAGATCCTGAATTTGCTAATTTTTTAAAGCAAAACAAGATTTAACAATCCGTGTTATCAAAAGGTAACGCGCTTGCAAACCGATCAATTGAACTTTTATGCGATTTTACAGCGAAAATTAATTAATATTGAAGGTCAAAATTTCAAAAATACAACTGTTAACCATCAAAAAAATTCATTTATTAAATAATATAGAGCAACTCAAGACTTCAAATTAGTTTATCATATAAAACTCCAAGTTTTTATATAAGTTAAATCAATTCTTCAGAATTTTTTAAAAATGAACATGTTAGAAAAAATAAAAATAGAGTTTGTCTTAAAATTATTAAAAAAAAAAAAAAAACTAATTGTTTGAATTCTTTCTACTGATTTACTTCAAAAATTACTATCAATAATTTAATTAGTAATGCAATTTCTAAACTTAATTCTTCAAAAATGTTTTGAAATCTTTCAAAATTGAAATCACCTTCTTAATATTAAAAAAATAAAAATGAAAAAATTAAGCTAAAAAACATTAGAAAAATTAAAATTGTCACACAAAAAAATAAAAATCTACTATAATTTTATAAAAACATTGAAATAAGAAAGGAAAAATTATGGCACCATACTTTTCTCGTAGAAAAAAACTTGTAATTGTGTCTACCTTTTCAGCAATTATCGTTGGCAGTTCTTTTCTTACTTCGCAAATTACTAATTTTTTATCATTTAGTAACCGAATTAGTTACAGCTCATCTTTACCTTCAGTCATAAAATCCACTGACCCAAATGATTTGACTTTTTTTTCGCCTGTCACAAATTCAAAATTAAAACCCCTTCAGAATAATCAGCCAAAAGTTGATTTAATTAAACCTGAGATTAAAAAAGAAACAGAAAAACCTAAACCTATTGAGCCACCAAAACCTGAAAAACCAAAAGTAATCGCAGTAAAACCTCCTCTCTCTCTCTCTCTCTCCAAAACCACCCTCTTTAAAAATTCCTGAAAAGGTAATTGAAACTCCTGCTCCTTCTGCTGAAAAAACAATTCCTAAAGTAATTGATTCACCGATAGTTTCTGATACTCCTGGCGAAAAAAGAGAACAAGGCACAGTTTCTAACCAACAAATTCAAAATGCACTTGATCGCTACAAACAAGGGTTAGCAGCTGAAATTAAAAAATATGAACAAAGTGTTGCTGCCTTACAAGCTCAAGTTAATGAAATTGAACGTTCCTACAAAGAAGATTTTGATAAAGATCATATTCGCGGTAAGATCCCAAAAACACAAGCTGGAAAAGATCTTTGAAAAGAAATTTACCAAAATCGAATTAATCTTCCCAAATATAATTTAGAAAAAGAGAAAGCATATCTTGAAGAATTAAGAAGAAGAGCGCCAAAAACCTCATTTACTCCTGAGGAATTAAAATCATTAAGACAAGGTTTGGTACCTTCAACTGAATCACCAAATGTTTGAGTCTATGAAGATGAAAATAAAAATCCGACATTAAATCGGCTAAAACAACACAATAAAAATAGGACTTTCAATACACCAAGTTGGTATGGACTTACGCCTGATAATATTTCAAATGGTAATTTTCCTGGATGAACAAAAAATGATGTAAGTAGTTCTTTTTCAAGTGAAATTAATGGTCACACTAATTCAATCAAGGTTTATGAATACACACCTAATGCTGACAATGAGGATAAAAGTAGACAAGCTTTAAAATTGATAGAACTTGATGCAAATGATAATAATGCTTTTGAAAAATTTAAAGAAATTATGTCAAAAATTTCCCAAAAAGACAATAAAGTTCAAGCAATCCGAATTAAAAACATTGGGGAAACTCACTCATTACAAAATGCAGCTGAAATTTTAAAAGCAATTCCTAGTCAAATAAATACAGTTTCTGTATTTTTAAATAACACAAATGCCACTAAATCACTTCGTGGTCTTGAAAACAAAAAATTAAAGGAATTATCAATTTATACTGAAATTAACTCGTTAAATGAAGAATGAACCATTAATCCAAATGCACTTAATAATGTTGACTTTATTAGCTTTGATTATAACAATCAGGCTACTTTTGATCCATCATCAGGTAAAATTGGTGGTTCAATCATTTTCCAGGGTCTTAGATGAGAAAAAGGTGATGATATCAATAAAATAAATGAGGGTCTTTCAATTGTTTTTGATTCAAAAATTAACCAAAGAGTGTTCCAAGGAAACTTTGGTGGCAAGGGTGGTTGGCCCACAACCCTTGATTTTTCTGAAACTGATGTTAACACTTTTAAAAACATCAAGTTTAATGAGTTTGACCAAAAATTCAATGAAAAAGTTAAAAATTGGAAAGATGACCCTTATGCCAAGGAAAATTACACCGGGTTTAGAAAATTAAAGTTTAGCAAATTAATTATTAAAGGATCAGAATCAGCTGGTAGCTCAAAAAGTCTAAACTTTAAGTTTTCTGACCTTGATGGCGCACAATTTACTGAGAGATTTTCAGAACCTGTACCAATGAATAATCCTAAAGTTGTTGTCAAAGTTTCTGGCCAACAAATAAATTCATACCCTGTTTATATATCAGGAACTCCAAGTGGTGATGCAATTGAGCAACTTAAAAAATTTATTGAGGTAGCAAATGGCTCAGGCAATAACATTACCCAAATTTTTGTTGAAAATGATAGTGTAAGATCACAAATAGGTTCAACCATTGGTCTTGCACAAGTGTTAGTAGAAAAACAATCCAATGGTGCTGGTTCTATTTCTCAAGGTCTTGTCTAATTTAATTTTTAGAGGTAATATATGAAGAAAAGAGATTTTTTAATGAAAAACAAAGCAATTTTTTTGCTTATGGGTCTTAGTTTTAGTAGTTTTGTATTTTTTTCATGTGGTGCAAAAACTGAGCTTAGTGGCAATAAAAATGATGAGAAAGCTAAGTCAGAAAATCAAGTAAGCACTGATGAAAATAGCGCAAAATTTGATGAAAATACCAAAAAATCTTTAGAAAATCAGGTAAATGCCTCTTATTCAAGTTTTGAAAGTGTTCCTTCTGAAGCAACCTACCAAGATTTTTCCAAAAAACTGGATGAAATTAAAGCTTCTTTACCTAAGCTTTTTCAGAATCCTGATTTAGAACAAAAGCAAAATGATTGGGATAATGCCAAAAAAACCTTAGATACTCAAGTTCAAAAAAATGGCTATAAAACTGATAATTTAACGAAACTAATTATTGGCTCTTTTCTTGATGTTTTAAAACCTGTTGCAAAAAAACAGCAATTACCACCACAAAAAGCCCCTGAAATACCAGAAGCTAAGGTTAATGAATATTATAAAAAATTAAGCGAAATTGCCCCTAAAGGTCAAAATTGATCAATTATAAGGGATGGAAAAAGAATTGTTGAAGATCAATATAAATATGATTTCCCTGATCATGAATGAAGGTATTTTCTTGAAAAATATGGCGGCGGTGGCGCTAAAGTTATTGGTCTTGATGACCCTGATGGGCTTGCTGATTATCCGCTTGGAAACACAAAAAAATTACCTGAAAATTTGAAATCAATAATTGATAACAAAGCAAAGGAATCAGGCCAACCTTTGTATGATAATGCAGCCCAACGTACCTTTGTGTTGCCAAAATATGACAATTCTGGTTCAATTTCTGGTATTGATATCCCTGAATATCATAAGGGAGACACATCTCCTGCAATTCACCTTGACCCACAAACAGGAGCGCTTTTGCGTGGTGGGCCTGGAAGAGTTGGGTTACCACGAATGTTACCAAATAATGAATACAAAAATTTAACCAAAAGTGCAATTTCGGTTACATTCAGAAATGGTCAATATCTAAAAACCCATGATGGAAAAGAAGGTGTGCCTGATTATTTGCCACCTACTGAAGTTGTTCATTTTAGTGGTACTCACCGAGGAACTTTAAATATTATTGACTATAAAAAAGAAAATGATGGAAAATATCCATTAACTTGATATTTTATCACTAACGCCCATGTGTTAAATAGACTTCAGGTGGCAAATGATTATCACAGCGGTAAAATTTATGGGCGAGATGATGATGCCTACAATACGCATAATCGCCAATATAATACTTGAAGTATTGATTTTACGAAAATCAAAAGTTCAGTTGGACTAAATAATGTAATGACAACAACTGGCGAATCAAGAAAAGATACCTATTATGACACTGTAAATTTGACTGTTCGGACAAAGTCAACCAATATTCACAATGCTGGAAAACAACTTGATCAATCAAATTATCGAGTTAATGATGATAAAATTAATAATAATCAGTCAATTCCAGCCGATGCTGAGTTAAACGTTAGAACAATTGTTTTTGGCTCAAATGTTTTTGAAAAAAAACCAGGTGACTTTACAAGTCAAGAAAAATATAAAGATATTCAAGAATTACTTGATTTTGCCATCATGGAAGTCACTTTTGACAATGAAGAACAAGCAAAAAAAATTACCAAAGACTGGTATGAAGACCACAAAGATCAAAAAAGCAAGGATAAATCATCGACTATCACTTCAGATTCTGATCTTTTAAATGATGACCAATATCAAAAACTACCCGCAAATCAATTTTATGGTTTAGGATTTCCGCTTTCTGAAGCAGAATTAAAAACCACATTAGATGAATTTAAGAACAAAAATGCTTGAGATACAAGAAAATATAGCGTAAGCCCTTATGTAAATAAAGACAATGAACTTTATTTTAATCAGGACACAGAAAATGAAAAACTAAAAAATGGTGGTGATCTTGCTTGATCAAGATCCTATCGATCCTTTGTTAATAAACCAGGATTAACTGATATTTTTATCTCAACTCCATTTGTAAGTAATGGTTTTATAAGGATTACTAAATTTGATAACTCAAAAAATCAGTTCACAACTGTTCCCTATTTATTTTGAGGTTTAGGAACTTTGCTTGACAATTTTACAGGTGGTGGTGGAATGTCAGGAACTGGAATATACAAGGACAATAAACTTTATTCACTTATTTTTGCCACTGATGCTCGGGCATCAACTGCTGTTTCTTTAAATTTAAGATCATATGGAAATGATTACAAAGGTTATTATGGTAGCTACAATTTACCAAAATATGACCTAATTTATGGCTCAAAACACCAAAGAAAATCCTATTTTCAAGCAATGCAGCAACTTTATAAAGATAAAGGTGTCAAGACCTACTTGTTCCCGAATGGTTTTGATGATTCTCAAAAAGTTGATGTCTTTGGTGATTGGAATTAGGACAAAAATTTAAATTTTTGTATTAGTTCTGAAAAGCAATTGCAAATTCCGGCGGTAATTCAGTTTTAAATTTACAAATTTTGCCATCTATGTTTGTAAAAATTATTTTATAAGCATGTAATCGTTGATTCAAATTATCCACTTTTTTGCCATAAAGTGGATCGCCATAAAGTGGGAAACCAATGTGTGCAAGGTGGATGCGAATTTGATGTGTTCGCCCAGTTTCAAGTTGGCACTTAATGAGGCTGAAATTTTCTGATTTATAACTAAAATGGCGCACTAGTTCAACATAAGTGACTGCATTTTTGGAATTAAAATAACTTATAGTTTTTTTTAGGCGATTCTTTGGATCACGTGCAATTGGCAAATTAATTTTTAAATGCTTATTAGGAATTAGACCTACCACAATTGCCATATAAAATCTTTTAATTTCTTTTTTTGCAAGCTGATTTGCAAAAAAGTGATGGGATTTGGCATTTTTTGCAACCAAAAGCAAACCAGTTGTATCTTTGTCAAGTCGATGAATGATTCCTGGGCGAACTTGATCAAGTTCATCAAGGTTTTCTTGCAAATGACCAATAATTCCGTTGACTAAGGTTTTATCTCAATTACCGATTCCAGGATGGACGACTAGATTTTTAGGTTTGTTAATTACAAGCAAATTTTCATCTTGAAAAACAAGTTCAAAATCAATTTTTGCCGGTAAAAGTGAAACTTTTGGTGGTTCAAAATCATTTAAAATAGTAACTTTTTGTCCCGTTTTAACAATTTGGTTCTTTTTTTCAACTAAATTATCATCAATTCAAACTTTTTTTGTTAGAATCAAACTGTGGGCAATCGTCCTTGATAAATTAGTAACTTTTGCAACTAAAATGTCAATTCTAATGGGATTTTCACTGAAAATAAAACTAAGATTTTGGTAGTTGGGCATTAACTTTCCAAAGTTCCTTGTGATAAAAAATGATTAATTCATCAATTAAAGGTAAAATTGTTGTAACAGCAAAAGATATATTCTTGCCTTGAATTTTCTCACATATTTGAAGAATAATTTTAATTTGTGCGGCAATTTCGTTGATTACGTCAAAACCATTTCAAACTCTTGCTTGCAAAAATTCAAGCTTTGCATTTTGCTGGATTTCTGCAAAGCTTGCAAAAGCAATTTCGTCAAGTGCGCGAATTTTTTCAGCAACTTCATCAATAAAATCATTAGTTTTTTGGGCCAATTTATCAGTGTATTTGTGAATTACAAGAAAATTTTGATCCACTAGATTTCAGTGAAAATTCTTAAGATTTGCATAAAAAACAGTCAAGCTTGCTTGTAATTGATGCAATAATTCATTTGTTTTCATTAGTCTTTTTTATTTCCTTGATTTGCGCTTTTAGCTTTTGCAGCCATGCGACGAAATCTTTCAATTCTTCCAGTTGTTCGATTTAGAGAACGGTCACCAGTGAATTGTGGGTGACAACCAGAACAAATGTCAATTGAAAATTTTTCAATAACGGTTTTAATAGTAAATTCTGAGTTGCAAGTTGAGCAAGTTAAAGTTAAATCGTGTGTTTCAGGGTGAATATTTTTTTTCATTATAGTTCCTTTCTTGTGAAAAAATTTTAGAAAACCTGTGCTAATTCAAGGAGTGAATCGGAAAATTCTTTTGTAAATTCAGCGACTGTTTTTTGACTGGCCAAAGCAAGTTTTGTACCTGCTAAAACAAAAGGTTTTGCAGAAACATTTGCACCAAGAAATTCAAAAATTTGTTTAATGATTGAGGTGTGATCGCCAAAAGGATACCAACCAATTGGTGCGCCTTGTGCTGTCAAAATTTGTACATTTTTAATGTTATTTAGTAGTCCTGTGTATTTTCCAGTTTTTTTATCCAAAGTAAAAGTTTTATTTGGCAAGGTAATTGCATCAAAAAAGTTTTTTGTTGTTGCTGAATAATTAAAATTCGTCATTGAAGTTGAAAAAACTACTTTATCAACACTTTTTAATTTGTCAATCCAAAAATCAGCATTAACTTCATTATAAAAAGAACCATTTTCATAATTTTCAAGGCTTAAATTTGTACTTGCCAATTGAAATTTATTTAAATCAAAAACCTCAATTTTGGCTTCAGGATGATTTTTAGAATAAAAATCAACAAAAATATCGGAAAGATGCGATGAATATGCCCCTTTTTTTTCGTTTACAGAAGACTTTATCACCAAAATGTTCATATTTTCTTCCTTTTTAAAAAATTTTTGCCGCGTTTTCAATGTTTGCAAGTGTTTTTTGATCAAACTCATTATCCTTAAAACGGTGTGACTCTTCAATAATCAAGGGTGAATTGATTTTTTTTGCCCCTAAAAATTTAAAGGTTCCAGCAATAGTCTCAACTGGGCTTGGGTTCACAAAATCAGATTTTTTTGAGTGTGAACTTATGATAATTTGCACATTTTCAATGTTGTCAAGTAGACCAATAGCGCCGTCTTTTTTTGAATACTTATAAGAAAATGTTTTGTCAGCAAGGCAAACAGCATCAAAAAAATTCTTGATTTGCGCAGTATAGCCCCAATTGATTATTGGCGTAGAAATAATCACTTTTTTTGCGTTTTTCAGCTGATTTATTCAAAAATCAGCATTAACTTGTTGTCAAAAGTCAGAAAAATTTTCAGCATTGAGAGAAATTTTCCCAACTTTTTCATTATTAAGGTCAAACTTAAGGATTTTTGCATCATTATTAATTTTTTGGTAATTTTCAATAAAAATGTCAGCAACCCTGTTACAGGTTGATTTTTCACCCAAATGCGACTTAATGTATAAAATGTTAGTCATTTTTTCCTTTTTCCCTCTGTTGAACAAATCCAATTGCAGTAAAATTATATTACAAAATTCAACTTTGGCAAAAAAATGATAAAATTTTTTAATTTTGCATGATGCTAATATATAATTTATTGAATACTTTGAAAAGGTGGTTTGGATCATGAAAAATATTTTCAAACATATATTTGCGATGTTCCTAAAAACAAAGGTTATTTTTGTTGGTCTAATAACCCTTGTTTTTTTTACTGCCGGAGTCTTTACACTTTTATTTAGCACTAATCAAGCATACGTGAAGCGACTTGGTGAATACAAGCAATTTTCAAAATTACAAGATGCAACAATTAACACTGAGTTTAATTATTTTGGTAATGCCCAAAATAACGGTTATGACGCCCTAGATCCTGATGTTTATAAACCACTTGAAACCACAATTAGCAAAAGACAACTTGTAATTAATGACTCTTTTATCAGTCTTGATTCAATCTTAAATGGGACAAGTAACGCTAACAAATTTGTTTCAAGCGCTGATTTTGCGCGTGAATATTTTCTCAATGGAACCTTAAGTGAAAATAACAGTTTTACCTTGTCAAAACAAGTTTTTTTGCCAATTTATACTGAGCAAAATGGTAATTTTGAAAAGTCAAAACAAACCTATAACATCAAAAAAGATACAGAAATCGAATTAGATAGCGAAAATTACAAGGCAAATGACATTCTTATTTATTTTAAGCAAGGTGAGAAAACGCAAATTAGTTTTGTTAATTCCTTAATGATAAATGGTTTGACAAAAAAAGCTACCTTCGACCCTGTTTTAGGGGCAACTTGACAAAAGCAAGGGATTGGATTTGAACTTAAGGGGCAAGATCTTTTTGCACTTTTGGGAATCCAGCAAAAAGGGTCACAACTTGAAATTATTAGTAATTCTAGCACAAATTCTAGCAATTTAATTAATTTTAAAAATAATAACAATGATATTCAAATCACTTTTAATTCTAAAAAATTTAAACTCTCTAAAGATTTAAATTGAAATTCAGATTCTTTTCAAATTCTTGACCCAGGTCAAACCTATAAACTAAAACCACAATGAATTCGTGATCTTAGTACTAAAATTGAGTACATAAATCACCGTTACAAATTGAAGGAAGTAGAAAATAATCAAAATTTTACTGGTTTTATTAAGGAATATTTGCTTTATCTTAAAAAAAATAAGTCTTCTGAATTTAAATCTTTGGAAAATATTAATTATTGAGAAAAACGTGTAACCACAATTGATGGTGAAAATAGTTCAATTAGCTCAGCAGATCTATCTGTTTCTGACTTAACTGTGCCAATTTATTCAGCAAATGATCCAAATTCGACTCCTGTTTCTATTGCCCAAATTCAAAAACTTAATAACAATAATTTAGCGCTGATTACAAATGATGAATTAAGTAATTTGTCAAATTCAAATATCAAAAACCTAACTTTTCAGCAACTTTCACAAAATGTTCAAGAATACGCAAACTTGTATTTTTACCAGTATTTGCAAAATTACAAACAAAAAATTGGTAATAATGAAATTAATGTTGTTGATTCAATTGGAAGTCGACAAACTTTTACAATTGATGTTCAACAAGAAAATCAGGAATCAAATGCAAAAGAAAACGCAAAACAGGTGATTCACTTTGTTAATGCTGGAATTAGTCCAAAAGTTTTTAACACTATTAATTTTCAGGATCAAACCCAAACCCAAGAGCAACAACTTGGCCGTCTTTATCAGGAAATTCGTGATTTAGAAAATCACAAAATGAGTCGTTTATACCCTCAATCAGGACAAGTTTTGCAGAATATCAAAAATAAAATTCCTGAAATTTTCCAAGCAAAAATTATTGGCGAAGTCTTTGCAAGTTACGGAATTGACCCTAATTTTATTGATTTAAAAGTTGATTTTGGTGATGTTGAGTTTCAGGATGACAAAAAATTAGTTTATGAATATCATAGAAACAAAAAAATTGTTTTTCTTAAAAAAATTAAAACACAACAACCTAATTTAGGCTTTAATAGTATTCAAAACACTGATCTTCACGGAATTGTTGAACTACCAAATTACCAATTTGGCTATGTTTTCAAAAATTTTGCTGATAGAAATTGAATCCTTTTACCAAAAAACATTGTTAAAATTGCTGATAACAATCCCGTTTCACGAAAATCAAAAACATTAAGTCTTCTTGCTAATTTTCTTGAAAATAATAATTTTGAAATTGACGCAAAAATCGGTAAAAATGGTTGACTAAAGGAATTATCAAATTATTCTAATCGAAGAACAATTCCGTTAATTTATTACTGATTTTCAGCAAATGTGCAAAATGAAATTGACACACAAAAATCAGCACGATCACTTTTTTTTCAAATCGGCGATGCCATTAATCAATCTGCTTTAGTTGACAAAGAGTTTTTGTTAAAACCTGATGTTGATGCGCTTGTTAGCGCCCTTGCTGATGCTGCTGATGAAGTAAAATTAGTTGATGTTTTATCGTACAAATCAAAAAATTATAATTTTCTTGCTAATTTATTTATTAGAGCCTTTTACTTGCTTGTCAAAAACAATCGCCCCACAATTGTCAATGATATTTTAGCCAATTTCATTGACCAAATGATTCTTATAACTGAAAAATCAGGAAGCACCGATGAGGAAAGAAGTCTTTATTTAGTGAAACAAATTTTTGGACTAAATCCTTTATTTTCTGCTTTTGGTGTTAACATTATTGATCAAATCCAAAGCATTGCCACTCCTGAAATCCTCAGTAAAACAATTAAAAATCCAATTAAAATTCTTAATGGTCTAAAAAAAATTATTTACTCTATTAACTTTAGTCAATTCTTTGAAAAACTTAATACTTGATTTGAGAATATTAACATTCCAAATCAACCAAATTTGAAAAAATTGTTTTCAACAGCTGATTTAGTCAATGCTTTAATTCCGGCCATTGATCAACAAAGAGCAAAAATTGGGTTAGTTGATATCATCAACGAGATTAATTTTGACGCAATGTTTTCAGCAAAAGTTGATGAAAAAACAAATGGTTTTCTTGGCTTTCTAGTTAGACCAATTGTGAAAAAATTTGCCGCTGACAAACAACAGCAAATCATTAAAATTCTTAACAAATTAAATGGAAATCCACAAAAACCTTATTCAAATATTAATGAAGGTTTAACCGAACTTGTTTACAATTTTGATTTAACTGTTTTTGCCAAAAATCTAAAATTATTGACAAAAACAATTAACTCACAAGGTTATGATGATTATTTAAAACTAAATGAAAATCAAAAAAAATCATTAAAAAATGAGGTTTTTTTCCAAAAAACACAACTTGTTGGCCAAGATTATCTAACTAGTTTAGTGGCAACTTTGTTTAACACTGATAAAATTCGTCAAAATACAGTTAATTCACTTATTAAATTGATAAATGCTTCCTCAAAAGGTAAGGATTCTGGTAGTTCGCAAATTGGTTTGTACTACTTTTTGCCCGAAGTCGATGAAGAAAAAATTGACATTTATGATCTTCAATTCATTAGTGCAAACTGAAATTCAGCTAATCAAGATCCAAATTCAATTACCATTGGAAAAATTGACTTGATTGCAGAGTCAATTTTGACAAAAATTGCCGAAAATCCTGTTTTAAGCGTTAATGAATTAACAATGCAACAACGACTTTTCTTAAACAAATATTTGAAAGTTGTTGATTTATCGGATCTTGCAAAAATTAAAACTAAACTTGAAAATATTGTTGAAATTTTTAAAATTTTCAAATTTAAAAATTACGCAAAATCAGGTAATTTTTTAACAAATTTAAAACCTCCTGACTTAGAAAATTCAGCAATTTTTGCAAATCAAAATTCAATTGCTGATGTTTTATTCTACCTTACAAACTCAATTACTCAACCTGATACAAACGATGATCGACTTGCTTCAGCGCCAAGTTTGCGTCTAAAACCAATTTATATTTCAGCAAGTAGCGATTTAATTAGTGATTTACAGAAAAGTATTACTGAAAATCCCGACTTAATTATCAATCTTGCGCTCCGAAATTATCGTTTTTGAATTCGTTTTGTGGCTGAAAATAATCTTTCTAATTTTGATCTCCAACAAGCTTTTAATAAATTATTTAATGAAGCAACTTCTGGTTCGCTTGTAAATGACCTAAATAACACTAAATTATTAAACAGCATAGCAAACTTGGAAACTCAGGAAGGCTTATTTGATGGTTTGCCTGCGCCTTCAAGGTCAATTTTGGAACCTTATTTGACAAGTTTAGAGTTTCTAAAATCAAATACAAATTTCAAAAATTTGTTAAATGATCCTGTTTTTGACAAAGATTATTTGGACAAATTTGGCAATAAGCAAAAATTGAAAAATTGACTTGAAGAAAATAGCCGTCAATTAGTAGAAAATTTAGGATATTTAGCTTATTATTCCAAAAATTATCCTTTCAGTATCCGCTTTGATGAATCAGTTAAACACATCATGGAAAATTATCTTCTCAATGATCAATTTTCTGATTCAGCTTTCAAGAAAAATTTTATGCTTGATTTGGTTAATGAGTTTGCTAGTTCTAACCCTTTACTTGCAGGTTTAAATCTTGATTCGCTTGGACTTGGCTCATTTTTTTCTGCTCAACTTCCCCAAATTCCTCTCTGGTTTGCCTCAAACCCGCAAGCAAAATCAATTGAAAATAAGCAAGAAAATAATTTCAACCTCGCCTTTATTTTACAATCTCGTCTTCCGAAAATCAGTCAAATTAATGTAGAACCTTCAAAAGTTGAGGCTGAGTTTTTGAAATTTTTATCAGGAAATTCAGCTTCAAAAAAATCAGCTTTTGTTTTTGTTGATTCAATTAATGCTTTTTCACTTGATTATTATCAACTCAAATCAATTGCTAATAATCTTGCAAAAAAAGCTAAGGAATTTCCGGAATTTTTCGGGATCAACATTTCCAAGTTTTACAACAAATTCATTGAAAAAATCATCATCACCAGACTTTCAACTAATTCAATTAATTATGATGACAACCGTGCTTATGTTGTAAAAATCAACAAATCCTTTTTGGATGCGAACAAAAAAGAAATTTTTAATGGTAAAATCCCTGACAATGCAAGTGATATTGAAAAATTAATTGAACAATTGGACCAAAAATATGTTTTAAATGCCGGTGGATTAAAATATATAATTGTTGGTACTGATTTTACAATTGATTATTTGTATCCTGTAATTGATGAGAAAAATATTAATTTAGACCCTTCAAACCAAGCCCTTGCTTATGTTAATAAATTTGGTTTTGATAAGGCTCGCTATTCCTTTCGTTCTAATCCAGCTAAAAATTATTTGCTTGTAAAACTAAAACCTGGTACTGATTTAGAAAAATTCAAAAAAGAAACTGACGAATTAATTGCTAAAAATTTTGCTACAAACCATACACAAAGAACTTTTGGCGCTAGTGAAATCGACTTTTTGAATCCTGAAAGATCAATGCGAATTTCTGTTGGTACAAATATAATGTGAACTTTTTCGAATGTAAACCTTTATTTGACGCTATTTTTATCAGTCTTGGTTCTTTTTGCTGTTGCTTTCATTATCAAGCGTTACATTTCCACAAATAATAAAGTACTTGGAATTTTACGTGCTCAAGGTTACTCGCTTTTTGAAATCGCCTCTTCATTTCTTTCAGTAGGTCTTGTGATTTCACTAATTGGTGGTGGTCTGGGTTATTTAGTTGGTTTTTTTACAAAAATACCTTTAGTAAACCTAGTGTCCAAATTCTGAGAATTTGATGTTGATATTTTCAAATTTGAACCACTTTCCTTTGTTTTTTCAATAATTCTTCCATTTGCTGGACTTTCAATCCTAATTTATTTAGTGATTCTTTGAAATCTAAAACAAAAACCAAATCAATTATTATCAGGGATTACTGAGGTAAATTCATCAAAATTTGCCCAAAAAATTGGTAAGGTATTTTGAAAAACAGGAATTATCAACAAATTTTCAATTTCCCTTGTGATCAATTCAATTTGAAAAATTATTTCCCTTATTGTAGCAATTGTTGTCCTTCAATTTATCCTTATTTTTTCACTTTCATCACATAATATTTTCCAAAACACAATTAAAAATACTTATGAAAACCGTCATTATAATTACAAATTAAATCTTTATTCACCAACAAAAGAAGGTGGTCCGCTTGTTCCTTTTGATGCAAAAAAAATTGAAAAAAATCTTTATGTTCCTTTGGGTGAAGGTTCAGAAATTAACTTAAATTCACCAAATTATTTCCGCCCGGGATCAGCAATTATTCTAGGTAAACAAATTGAAGCTGACAAAAACAACTTAATTCAGAAAACACCAGTTGTACTTACACGTTCAGGTCTTAATTTAAAATTTAATGAACAAAATTCAACAACAATTTTTGATATTGTTCTTGCAAACTTGCCTGAATCCTTGCGAAATAATATTTTCGCAATTTCCAACAAAGTTGTTGCCCAAATGGAAAAAGCACAAAATATTCCTGAAAAAATCAAACAAAAACAATCTTATTTTAAATATCTAGTTGATTCAAATGACCCAAATCAAGGTCGTTTTTGGTACTATAAATATGATCTAGAAAAAAATGAATACCGTGCTTCTGAAGTTTCAATTGTTGGTAATGACAAAAATCGTGATGCTTATCGCAAATTTTTAGTTGAATCCTATTTGAACCCAGAAATAAGCGATGATTTCACCGTTTCCTTCTCTGGTGTTGCTTTTAAACCTGATTCTGGTGAAAATCTCCCTAAAAATCAAGTTTATACTTATATTAGCACAAATTATGTCAATGGCAGTGACATTGAAAACGGACTTAAAATTTACGGTTATAATACCCAAAAAGTTGCAAATCCGATCTTTCAAGTTGTTGATAGTTCAGGCAACAATCTTTTGGAAGCCATCAGCAAATTCCAAGTGGAAAATGAGGTTTACCCCCTTGTTGTCAATTATGTTTTTGCTAAAAAACATAATCTTGGTATTGATTCTGTAATTGAACTCCCAATTTTGAATAATATTAATCGCTTTGAAAATAAAATTCGTGGCAAACCAACTAAAACAGCAAAATTCAAAATCATTGGTATTTCTAACACTTTCATTAATTCTGAACTAATTACTTCACAAAATTTTGCCAATAAACTTTTAGGTCTTGATCTTTTTGACCAGAATTTAGCCGAATATAACTTAAAACCTTTCAACGGAATAATTCTTTCTTCACCAAAAATTGACCAAATTCTTACCTCCTTTAGTCTTTATTCACCTTCTGGTTACTGAGCTGGAAGCTCCGAAATTAAGGTTGAATCACTTAATCAAGATGACACAACCGGGTTTTTTGCAAATATTTTTGCTTTTAGCGAAAATAAAAACGACCCAAATCAAGGTGCTTTACAAATTAGCGGCTTTTCAAAAGCAGAAATTATTAAAATTATCAACTGGAACAGTCCCCAAAATTCCAAAAAATGACTTGATACTTCATCACCAATGGACTTTAAAACATTGACAAACCCTTCGTTTGTAAACCAAAATATTCCTTTGATGCAAAAAGCTTTATCAAATTTCAACGAAATTTATGGCGACACAATTTATCAAATTGTCACTCAAGGAGTTGAAGCCAAAAATATTGAAACTAATTTCATCTCCAATTTTTCTTCACTTTTTGAAGCCGGAATTAATATGATTGTAATTATTTTTCTTGTTGTTGCCCTAATTATTTTATTAATAATTGCTTCCTCAATTATTAACGAAAACCAACAAAACATTGCTATTTTAGATGTCCTTGGTTATTCTAATAAAGTCAAAATTCGCCTGTTTTATGGTATTTATCTACCCGTTGTTGCCATTGGTTCAATAATTTCTGTGCCCCTTGTAATGATTTTAATGTCAGTTTTCAACTCTTATGTTTTGTCAGCAAATTCAATTTACTTGGCACTTGGGCTTTCTGCCCCGGTTTTCTTTGGCGCTTTAGTCATTGTTAGTGTTGTTTTTGTTATTGTCCTAGCAGTTTTATGGTACTTTTTAACTAAACGCAAATCAGTTTACATAATTAAGGAAAAGACTTAGTTATAATTTGTCAAAATTGACTTAGATAAGAAAGGATTAAAAATGCTATTTCACTTTTTTTCAAAAAGCAAAAGAATTCAAAAACAAAACCAAGCCATGCAAATGATCAAGCAAAACTCACAAGGTAATTTTACAAACAAAGAACTAAAACTAATTCGCTGAGCAAATGATAATCCGCGAGTAAAAGTTGGTAAAATTGACAATTTAAATACAGTAGGTTCAATTATTGATTTCAAAAATGTTTCAAAATATTACCTTTTTGGCTCAGTTGTCACTAAGGTTTTTTCTGATATCAATTTTAGTGTTAATCAAGGTGATTTTGCAATTCTAAGTGGAAAATCTGGGTCAGGTAAATCAACGATTCTTAACTTAATGTCCGGCTTGGACCGCGCTACTGAAGGTGACATTATTGTTGACAAAATCAATTTAGGTTATCTAAGTAACGGCGAATTAACAAAATTCCGCCGTGAAAATGTTTCCTTTATTTTTCAGTCTTACAATCTTTTAGGAAACATTAATGGCTATGACAATGTTCAAGTGGGTGCATATTTGCAAAAAAACAAAGCAAAAATTCTTGATATTCAGCAACTTTTTCGTGAATTTGAACTCGATGAAATTAAGTTCAAATTCCCCTCACAAATGTCTGGGGGTCAGCAACAACGAATCTCCATTTTACGTGCACTTGTTAAAAACGCAAAAATTATTTTTGCTGATGAACCAACAGGCGCACTTGATGAAAATAATACTAATATTGTCCTTAAAACACTCAAATATATCAACCATAAATATAAAACAACGATTGTAATGGTTTCGCATGATCCTGCTGTTGAACCACTTGCTGATCTGATTATTAAATTGCAAAATGGTTCTTTGACCACAAAAAGACAAAAATCATTAACTTTTGATGAATTTTTTGCCCAAAAAAAAGCAAAAAATTCATCAAAAACTCCTGAGAATAATTAGTTTAAAAACTAAAAGGAAATAAAAAAATAATGCAAGGCAAATCAATTAGTAAAATTTCTGTTGCTGAATCAGTTGGCAAGGGTCACCCTGATAAAATTTGTGACCAAATTAGTGATGCAATTCTTGATGCAATTCTTCTGCAGGACAAAAATGCTCGTGTCGCAATCGAAACAATGGCATCAAACCATTTAATTATTATTGGCGGCGAACTTTCAACTTCAGGTTATGTTGACTTGATCAAAATTGCTTGAAAAATTCTTTTTGAAATTGGCTACAGTGAAAATGATTTTACCATTATTTCCAATGTAAATCGACAATCAAGTGATATTAGCGCTCTTGTTGATCAAAAATCTGGAAAAATTGGCGCCGGTGACCAAGGAATTGTTTATGGTTTCGCTACCAATGAGTGTCCAAATTTCATGCCTTTAGCACAAAATTTAGCAAACCTTTTAGTACAAAAAGCCGAAAAATATCGTCTTGAAGGTAAATTCAAAAATGCCCTTGCTGACATGAAAGCACAAGTTGAAATTCATTACATTAATAACCAACCAAAACTCAAGCGGACAATAATGTCAATTCAACACAAAAGCGATTTTAATCGTACTGATTTTGTCGATTTTGTAATCAATAAAATCATGATCCCTAGTGCAAAAGAGTATAATTTAAACCTTGATTTTGAAAAATTAGTTAACAAATCAGGCGATTTTACAATTGGTGGCCCTATTGGTGATACTGGCCTTACTGGTCGCAAAATCATAGTTGATTCCTATGGTGATGCTGCCCGTCATGGCGGCGGCGCTTTCAGCGGCAAAGATTACACAAAAGTTGACCGTACGGGTGCCTATGTGGCACGTTGAATTGCCAAAAATCTTGTTGCTGCCGGAATTGCTGATGAAATTGAATTACAACTTAGTTTTGTAATTGGTCATGAAGCGCCGCTTTCAATTAGTGTTGGCAAACGAAAAAACTCAAGGCTTTCTGATACGCAAATAATAAAAGTAATTAAAGAAAACTTTGATTTACGACTTGGAAGTTTAATTTCTGAACTTGAATTGTGAAAACCAATTTACGCAAATCTTGCTGTTTATGGACATTTTGGCCGCCAGGATTTGATTCTTCCCTGAGAAAAATTAAACTATGTAGAAAAAATTAAGAAATTTGTTGCAACTCCTAAAATTTAATTTTCAAAGAACAAATAACAATTTTTCTTAACATATTTATATTAAGAAAAATTTGAAAAAAATTAAAAAAGTGGAAAAATTTAGGAAAAATCATTTGATTTTCCGTTCCACTTTTTTATTATGAGTAATGAAATCAGAAAACTCTGTTTTCTGCTATTGAATTTTTAATTTTATCTGATTTAACAAAAAAACTTACTATTAATGGAATCAATTCTTAATTACAAACTTGAGAAGGCCTTGATAATTTGCCCACTCCTGAACAATAGAACTTACATGATCTGGATTTTTTGATCATAAATAAATTAGTTGAGGAAAAATTATTTTTTATGCTTCTAATAATTTTGCAAATTTAAGATATTTACTTGCAAATCTTTGATTTTATCATCATTTAACTAAGAAAGTTATTTTGATATTTAAGAGCAATTAATTTTTTATTCAATTATTAATATGTAAGTCTGAATCATGCATTTTTATTTGAAACTCATGGAACAAAGTATGGATTATCAGCATCAACTTGTAAACCATTATAACCTTTCACAGGAAAAAGGTATCTTTTAGTTTGTCCATCTGAATAATATTGTTCATATTGTTCATTTTCAACATATTTGTTGTTGCCTACAAAAACTTTTAAAAAATTATTTTTTGTAAAGTCTGGCGGTAAATATGGGAAAACAAGTAGACCCATAAAATTTAGATTTGTACCAGGTTTTGGTAGTTCATTTTCTGACCAATTTAATGGCGCTAAATTGATTCAAAGTGTTTGATCATCGACATTAATATCATCTTGTAATTTAATTGGATTACCATTTTTATTACCAAATAAATAAATTTTTCCAGTTTGGTCAATAAATGTTGCATACGAAACTGTTGGCATAATTTCTTGGATTTTGACACCCTTTTTAATTGAATTACTAGAATTATTAAATTGAATTTTAAGTAATTTTTCATTAGGTTGGTATTCTACATCTTTTATGCCAAATGGAACACGTGTTTGTTTTCCAAATAAATCATCAAGAAAATTACTTATTGTTCTATTTGCATAAGCTGTACCATAAACTTGTTCGGCAATATTATTTTCTGCTTTAACAGGGTTTTGCTGATCACTTAGGGTCTTTATTGGTCCTGTAGGTCCAATAAAGAAAGTTTTAGAATAATTAATACTGTCTCTTCCATTATTAAAATTATGATTAATTTTTTCAAATAACGATCTTCCAAAGGCGTCAACAACTAAATTTGGCTGCGTTCTTTTATCATATTGTCTAATTTCAGAACCATGTCAAACATTTCCACTAGGATTTGCCCAGAAATTACCTCAATAAGGGTCTTCTTTTTTAATAATTGGCGAAGTCATAAATGTTAAATTAATATTTTTTGATAAAGAAGGAATAAGCGGTTGAAAGATATCATTATTTTGGCTTCCATTTTGAATAGCGCCACTTAAAAATTTAGGAAAAATATTAATTATTTTTGATGAAAATGAATCAGGGGTTCTCCAATAATAAGTAATAATTAAGCCAATTTTTACTGTTTTCGAACTAGAATTTACATCAACCTTTGCAAGTCTTAAAGTGTAAAATTTATCATTTGATTCATTTATCTTCAATTGAGTTTTTGGTTCTAATGATTTTGGAATTTCACCAATTAGATCCACATAAGTTTTATTAGGGTCATTTATGAGCTGTCCAAATGGATTTTTAAGATCATATTCATACCCTCTAACATCAAAATCAAGGTTATAATGGGAAGAATTGCTAGCTGTTCACTGGTTTTTTGGAACTGAATTAAAATAACCATCGGTGTCATTTGATGAATCAACTTTATATTTATTAATTTTTGTTGGTGATTCACTTGGGTTTTTAATTATGTCTGCTTGGCTGTCAAAAAAGATTTTTGATGATAACTCTATTCAACTAGTAAGGTCATCTTTTCCGCTTGTTTTAGCATTTTCAAATCTGTTTTTTAAAACATTCAACAACCCTTTTGGATCCTCAAATTCCATTTCAATATAAGCGCCAATTTGGTTTAAAGGCTTAATTTCAGATTTTTTCAATAAAATTCGGTTGGTATACTTGGCAAAATCAGTTAATTCTAATGTTTCAATACCAGAAACCTTGTTTCTTTGATTTGAAGTTGAATTTTGATATGCTTCTTCTTTTTCATTTCTATTATCTGTTTGATTTGTATCTAATTTGGTGATTAATTTTGCAAATTGAGATTGACTTCGATTATTATTATCTTTAAAATATTTATATTGAATTGCAACTCTCATTTTATAGTATTTTAATCAAGATGCATCACCTTTTAGAGTGAAGGCAAAATAACGTCTATAAGGATGTTGTCTCCTAATAGAAACAGCATTGGTACTAGATTGATTTTCCTGATTTTTAAAATCAAAATACGCTTTTATTTTTTCAAGTTCTTCTTGTCTTGCCTCAAGCTTTTGTTTTCTTTCCTCAATTGCTTGCTTGATTTTACTACTCTCTGATCTTAGTTGTTGCTCAAACTGTGTTCTATAATTAGAATTGGCAAGTTTTTTTATTAAACTTATTCGCTCAGCATCACGGATAGAAAAGTTATCGATTTCACCATCAATTATTTTAATTTGTTCTTCTATCTTTTCTCTATATACTAGAATTCTTTGCAATTCAGGATCTTCATTATATTGAAATTCTGGAGCATCTAATTCCCGTGGGTTAAACAAAACAACGCCGTTTGAACTAGCACTTTCAGGTTCATATTTGGCTACTTGTTCCCATGAAGAAGCATCAGTTGCATCATTATTCTTGTTTTTATCAGTTGTTCCTTCAAGAATTAATTTTCAATCTTTAATTGATGATTCATCAATTGCTCGATAGGGATCATCAAAGGCAAAGTAAATATGTTGTTCAAAAGTGTCATCTAGCCCTTGTTTATTGTAAAAATTAGAAATTTTTACTTCTTTTAATGGCGGTTGGGCCAACTGGGTTGTAAATTTTAATTGATCATCTTTTTTATTTGTTGCTCCCTGATCAAGATTAAGTGTAATTCCATCAGTTCTTGAGCTAATTTGTGTAATTTTATAAGTGGTTGAAGGATAAAGATTAAAATCAGAATTTGAATCAGTTACCGGTTTTGCTTTTAAACTAGCAACAAGTGATTTTTTAACTTTATCATATTTAACATTAAATTCATAATTTCTTTCTTTATTATTATCACCAGATGTTAGATCTTTTCCATCTGGACCAACAGGTTTAAATTTGACCATTATTTTTTTCTTATCCAAACTTCACATTGAAACAGGATCAAGATTTAAATCCAGAGTTTCAGGCAGATATTCTGAACCAGATTGACCACCTGAAGGAGTTCTTTGTTTTTGAGTCAAAATTATACTTTCGGGCGAAAGTACAGAAAACGTGGTTTTAAATGTTTTTTCGGTTGCACTTGCATTTGTTTGTGAAGTGCCACTACTTTGCGCTAATTTTAATTTATATTGTTTTTCACCAAACGGGATTTCAAGATCTTGACCCTGTAATTTAAGGATTTTATATTCAACATTGGGAATAAGATCTTTAAGATCATATTCAATTTCAAATTTTGACTTATTTTTTTCTTCTAACCTTGTAACATATGAAGTTGTTACTAAACTAATAGGGATTTTGTTTTGTGTTTGTTTTTTTGGATCTGGTTGGATTGATAAAACAATGGGATTTTTAACTATTTTATCAAAATTTCTAGAATCACCTTTTATTTTGATTTTTAATTTAGCTGAAGTATCAGTTAAATTATTTACAATTACTGATTCAATTACTGGGGGAATCACAACATCTGTTTCTAATTTGGGCGCATAATCCAAATTATATTGTCTTTCGGGCACTTCGATTTTAATGTCTTCAGGTGATTTGCCTTTAAGATTGGTTACTTGATCAACTTCTTTTATTTTAAATTCAAAAGCAATTTTGCTTCCAGGTTGGATTTGATTTTGATTTTTTAAATTAATTTCAACCTTATAAGGTGTTGCCGGTTTTGTGTTATCTTCTCTAACTGCTGCATTTGTAATTGTTGTTATGTTAGTCCCTTTATTTTTATCCTTAATTTTAATTTCAAATTTAGATTTATTTAATCAAGAATCATCCTTGTCAAAATAAAATTTGATTTTACCAAAAACTCTTGAACCATCTTCAGAAATTGTTTCTTGTTTTCCGCGACCAGACGAAGTTTGTATATCACCCGTTCTTAGATTTTCAACTTCTAAGTCAGACAGATAAATTTTTTGCGCTACAGGCGTGAAATTTACATTAGCTGTTCCAGCAGAAGCAGCAACAAAAGGATCAATTTTTTCACCACCAATTTCAAAATTGGTGATTTTATAGGTGTGAAATCTATCCAAATTATTTAATTTAAAAGTAATTTTTCCATTACTTGAATCATACGGATTTTCTGATATAAAAGTAACTTCTTTTTGTTGTGATTGTGTTGAAGAACTTTCAGCAGGGGCAATAGTAATAGTTGCATAACTAGAAGGAATTTGTAAAAATTTATTATTAAAATTAAATTCTAAAGTTGCTGATTTTCCATCAGCATTTTCATCGTCGTCTTGTTTAAAGAAAGTGATCAAAATAATTTTGCTGTGCGTTTGCCACAAAGATTAACAGTCACACCTCCAAGAGATAATAGTACTATTGAATTAAAAACAGCAAATGCTGTCAAAGCAATTCAGTATGAAGCAGTTTCAGAAGGTCAAACCGATGTTACTGTTGAATTTTACAATAATAATGGTGAACTAAATAATCAGCAAATAGAGCTAAAAGCTAAACTTAATGAAACTTTTGGAAACAAATATATACCTTCAAGCTGGAGTAGTTCAAAAAATGTAAAAGCTGAAGCCCAACTAACAGCAGCTTCACAAGGCGTTTCAACTGTTAAATTTTCAGTAAATAAAGATCTTAAAAAAGCAAAGCAATATATAATTGAAGAAATTAAAAACAAACAGTCGCAACAAAAAATCGAATTTGACACCCCAATTAAAAATGAAAATGCACTTCAACGAAAATTTTATTCAAAAGCTGAAAATGCAAAATTAGTTGAAACGCAAATATCCAATGTGACAACTGATTCTGCTGAAATTAAATTAGTATTTGACAAAGATGATGCTTTCCTAAAAGATGATCTTGTTACCCTTTATCTTGAAAAAACTGACCAATCTCAATCGATTGGTTCAACAACAACTATTAGAACTTCGACCCAATCTGGAGATGGAAGAGGGAGAGGTGCTCAGCAGCAACAAGAGCAACTTGAAGCTACTTTTAGATTTAATAATGTTCTTGAACCAGGGCGAAAATACACAATTAAAGCGCTGACTTCCAAAACTGTTGATCTAAAAATTGATGAAAAATCAAAAGTAAAAAATCCTAATCTGACTTCTGGATGGAAAACTGCTGCTAAACTCCGCAAAAAACGTTCTACTAGTTCTAGTTCTGTCACCCTTGATTTTATTACACAGCCACTTATTAGTAATATTGAAGCAAAACAAATTGATGATGATTCAGCAACAATCAAACTAGAAGGATGGACAAAAGACCTGAATGATGCAGGTTTAACACCTAAATTCACTGCAACTAAACAACAACAACAACCAAATAATGGTCAAAAAAAATCAAATCAATGCACAGGTTCAAGTCAAAGTTGCCTTGAATTTAAATTTAGTGGTCTTGAGCAATACACTGAATACAAAGATTTAACTTTGAAAATTGAAAAATCCTCATCATCTTCGGGTGGTGGCAATCAAAGTCAACAAAACGCTCCTTTACAAGATCTTACAGTAGAATTTGTCCCAGAAATTCAATCAGGGGCAAAACAGTTTTTGCGTAAGTTTCGGACAACAGCAAAGAATTTAAGCCTTGCTACTGCTAACCCCGTAACATTAAAACCCCTTTCTACTTCAAGTGTAAATATTGAAATTGAATTAAAAGATGAAAAGCAAGCTAGTTCAATTGCTGATGTTCCTTTTGTACTAAAATATAAAAAGATTTTTCCAACTGTTTTTGCTGAAAGTATTGAAAATACTTCACTTCCTGTTTTAATAAATACAAAAACCAAAAAATTAACTTTTAATATTTCAAATCTTGATCCGGGTGCTATTTATGAAGTAACTAGTGCTGAGCCTCTTGATAGTGCAGTTAAAGAAAATCATAAAATAAGTGGTCTTAAACCAACTGAAGAATTACTTAAATTTCTTAAAGATGTTGAAGGATTACCTATTAATAAAAGTAGTCCTGATAAAATCTATTTTGCTCCTTTGAACATTCCAGTAAAACTTGAAAGTGGATGGTCACATCCAATCAGATATGATTATTATGAAGGTGAACAAATTTACATTAAATTCAACAAGGAAGCAGCAACAGCAATTAATATTGACTGGTTAAAAAATAACCTGAAATTAGAATTAATTCCTCATCATAGCTATAGTAGTAGTAGTATTATTAGTAATAATACTACAGATTTTCAAAGTGAAGCTACTCAGGGTTATTCACCTTTGCGAGTTGAACGTGAAATCACTAAATTCAAGCGCTATCTTACCATTTCTGATTTAAAATGGGATCCTGAAACTGTAACAGCAAGTTTAAAAATACAACCCACAAATTTAAAATCCATAATTGGGGCACAAGTTAAAATAACAATTAAAAATGTAAATAATTACCATCTTGATCCAACAAAAGAATGCTCAACTTCACAATCAGGTTCACAACAACAACAACAACAACAATCAATTACATTTAGATTAACAAGTCAAGCCGCAATTGTAACGCCAATAAATGTTGATTATATGAACCCAGGACTTATGGGATTTACTTATGCAATTTATGATCCAAACGGGTTGATTCAACCAACTGGAAAAGAATATAATCCTTTTGGTGAATTTCCACACTTAACCCCTTATAAGGAACAAGATTGGCTAAAAGTAATTGTTAATAACGGGGAGGATAAAAGTGAAAAAGATAGAAGATTGGATAAACCTGATAATCAAGTTAATAATGGTAATGGATGATTGCAAGCATTACAAACTGTAAAAATTCCAGGCCCACCAGTTGCAGTTAGAACAAAAACTAATCTTGAAAAGAGTATTAAATACTTAACTCTTTATTGAAGAATTAATTCAAATACGGAAAGTTTTCGTGTGCCAAGTTCGCTTGAAAGTAATGAAAAACTTTGGTACCCAGCAGGGAAAATTATTCATTTGCCAATTTCCTTGCAATTTAAAACAAAATCACAGGATTCAAATGAAAATCTTTATTCTTTTGTTGCCAAATCACCTTATGGAACCCCTGGCTTTATTATGCCTTATTCACGATCAGAAAATCCGCATGATGCAGATTCTATTGTTTGGGAAGGATCAAAATATCAAAACTTTCTCAGATCAGGCGAAAAACAACTGATCCCCCGTATTATTAAATTTGAAAAAAATGTCTCAAAAGTATTTTGGTCAGCTCCTTCTTATGCAGAATGAACAACAAATGATAGTGTACTAAATAGTGTTTTTTTTCTAAATAGGAAAAACCCAGTACTTCAAAATAGAAATACCAGTAAATGAGTAATTGAAACTGGTTTAAAAGGAACTTATGGAACAACATATAGTGGTCATAGGTGAAATGTTATTTACATTGATAATAAAGAGACAAATAATAAATATCCTACTGTGCAAAAAGCGCAACATAGTTGAGATTATTATCATCAAGAACAAAGAATAGATAATTTTTCCAATCAACCTGACAAATCTTCTTGAATTGTTTCAATGTCAAATGAATCAGGATCTCCGATTCTTTATGATCCAATTAACTATTATGAAATGTTAGGACCATTTCAACCACCTGAACTTCCAGAACAATAAGATACTAAAAAAATTATTGTAGATTTATAACATAAAATTTTTAGATTTAAATTTATTACCAGAATAAACGAAAATACAACATTAACTGATTTAAACAAATTATCTACAAATAAATAAGTTGATTTTGCTATTATAAATTTAACATGAAGATGTACTATCATAATTGTTAAATAAAAGTATTAACAAAATTTTTTAAATTATTTTTGGTATAACCACTATTACAACAACATTTATATTGCTTTTTTGCATTTGTTTCACTATTAACTTTAAGCACTAATGTTGATTTTTTAAGATTCCCATATTTTAAAATTTTTAATAGTTATTTTATTATGCTTCCTTTTGAAATATCTACTTATTTAATTTTTTATTTTTCTTATTCGTATTTTTGTACATTTTTACAGAAAATTTTTCAACTTTATTTAACAAAAAAAGTTAAGCAAAATCTCGGTCAGCTAAATATTGAAAATAAATTTGATTTCCTAACTCACTTCGATTACGATAAGTATTATAGGTTTATTTTAACAGAAAAAACTTATTCTAGGACTGGCGTAACTAAAAATGATCGAAATGACCCTAATAAAATAGTAACCAATATTCTCACAATATTTGATAGTAAAGTTGCTTTAATCTTTGTTGGTAGAATTTTTTTAAATATTATGCACAAATAGTTTTGCAAATTTTTTATTTAATAGCGAATATCATACATTAAAAATTAATCAAAAACATTGGAAAATTTTGCTTTTTATTCATTTTATATATTTTATTTTTAATTTGATTAGGTGTCGATCATTTTACTGGCGGGAGAATAGCAAATCTTGAATTTCAAAAGACTTGCACTTATTTTTACTTATTATCATTTTCTGCAACTCTGTTTTTTTTATGATTTTGTGTTTTTTAAAACCTTTAATGCATTATATCATTTTAACAAACATGTCTTAATGTATCTGAAAATGATACTAAATTAGTATCAATTCATAGTAGTCTTTGATTTTAACTAATTTATCAATTATTTTGTTAGGAATTTATTTTAATTCTGCACATATGATTATTGTTTTAGTAACTATTAAAGCACAAATCACTTATTTATAAATGATTTGTGCGTTTTTATTATTGTAAAGATTGATTATTTATCCTTGAAATCACAGTTTAAAAATTCTAAATTAAATAAAAAACAATTAGTAAATTTTACAAGCCATCTCTTTGAAGCAAAAAAAAAAAAAATCTTACTTTTTTTGAAAAATTATGGTAAAATATATTTGGTTTCATGGGGGGTTTGCAGAGCGGCCAAATGCGGGTGGCTGTAACCCACTTTCTTCGGATTCGGGGGTTCGAATCCCTCACCCCCCACCATTTTTGCCCCATAGCCAAGCGGTAAGGCAACGGTTTTTGGTACCGTCATGCGTTAGTTCGAATCTAACTGGGGCAGCCATATGTTTATCACCATTTGTAAAATTAGCCTTGATTTTAATTAAAATCAAGGCTAATTTTCTTACTTGATGAATTTAAAATTAAGCTATTAAAAAGCAAATTGGTTTGTTTTAATTTTATTAGATTTTTAACTATTTTTTAATTCAAAATATTGATTTATAAAAGTTTTGGTGATTTTGGTTCAAACTCAAAGTTTACCATTTTGATTTTAGCAGCTGATTTAGTAATTATTTTTTATTTTTTTAAAATTTAAAAAAAGAATTTTAAAAAAATAAAAAACCCGCCAAAGGCGGGAAATTCGGCACATATCATAAAAAAACAAATAACACGGCCTTATTTTTGTGCAACAATTTCTTATTAGAGTAAAATATAATTAATTATGCAATACAAGTTATAACATTTTTCAAAAAAAAAAAAAAAATTAATTATGTCTAATTAAATCTAGTGATTCGAGGTATTTGACAACCTCGTCTTCACTTTCAAATTCAAGCACTTTGTTAGCAATTTTTTCCATTTTATTGAATTCAAGTTCAGAAATCATCTTCTTTACCTTCAAAATACTGCTAGCAGAAACAGAAAATTCATCTAAACCAAGTCCAAGTAACAACGGAATTGCGTTCACGTCACCAGCCATTTCACCACACATTCCTACTCATTTTTTGTGTTTGTGGGCTGAATCAATTGTCATTTTAATCAATTTTAACAAACCAGGATTGAGTGTTTGGTAAAGATAGGAAACTCTTTCGTTCATTCTGTCAGCAGCAAATGAATACTGAATTAAATCATTAGTGCCAATTGAAAAAAAGTCAACATGTCTTGCAAATTGTTCAGACATAACAGCTGCAACTGGAATTTCGATCATTATACCAATCTTAATTTCATTCCGCTTTGCAATTTTTGTATTTTTTGCTGCGATTTCTTGATAAACTTCTTCAAAAATTTTCTTTGCAGCAAAAAATTCATCTAAAGTTGCTACCATAGGAAACATAATTGCTAAATTCCCGAACTCAGAAGCGCGTACAAGCGCTCTTAGTTGGGTTTTAAAAATTTCCACTTTATCAAGTGAAAGTCTAATTGCGCGATAACCCAAAAAGGGGTTCATTTCCTTTGCGAAATTATAATAGCTTAATGTTTTATCGCCGCCGATATCCAAAGTACGCACAACTACTTTTTTGGGTTTTTGATTCTCAAGAACTGCCTTGTAACTCTGAAATTGCTCTTCTTCACTTGGCCAGTTTTGGTTGTCCATGTACAAAAATTCACTGCGAAAAAGACCGATTTCATCAGCATTTACTTTTTTAGCAGCATGAGAATCATCGACTGAACCAATATTGGCAGCAATTACGACTTTTTTGTTATCAGCTGTGATTGACTCTTTGGTTAAAAAAGCTTGTAATTTTTGTTGTTCAAGGACAAATTTTTCCTTTTGACTTTGAAAATCAGCAATTTCTACTTGGCTTGGATTGATAATCCCCTCGCCAGAGTCACCATTGATCGCCAAAATATCACCTGTTTCTACTTTTTCAAGAATATCACCAATTCCTAAAACTGCTGGAATTTCTAGGCTGCGAGCCATAATTGCTGAATGAGAAGTTTTTGAACCAATATTGGTAGCAAAACCCTTAACAAAATGGTTTAACTGCGCAGTATCAGAGGGTTTTAAATCATCAGCAACAATTATCACATCTGAATCAATTGTTGTAAGATCAACAATATTGAGATTCAAAATGTTTTTAATAATTCTTTGGGATGCATCTTTAATATCAGCGCATCTTGCCATTAAATATTCATCACCTGTTTCAAGCAAAACATTACTGTGATTTTTAGCAGTTTCTTTTAAAGAATAAGCAGCGCTGAAACCTTGTTTTATTAATTCAATTGCATCCTCCTCCAAAACAGGGTCAGTTGCAATTGAAATATGTGCATCAAGAATTTCTAATTCATCACTTGATAATTTTGTTGCTAACTTTTTGATTTTCTCGATTTGGGTAACTGATTTGGCAATTCCGTTGCGAAGAATTGCAATTTCAGCGTCAATGTTACTAATTTTTGTATCACTAATTTCAATTTTTTGCTCAACTAACTTGAAAACTTTAGCAATAGCAATACCACTTGAAGCGCCAATTCCCTTAAATTTGTGAGAAACTAATTTTGGCATTTTTGCCCCCTTCCTTTTTCAATTTTTGGCTTTTCCATTAAATTATAATTTATTTTACTGCGAAAAAAGAAAAAATTGATTATTTTCTTAGATATTTACTAATTAAATCAAGCAAATCATTTTTTTGCCAAACAAATCTATTCAATTTTTGCTCATCAATTTGGTCAAGTTCAAGATTTTTAAGCTCAACCTGCCCAGTTTTGTCAATTTTAACTGGCAGCGAGAAAAAATCATTTTTGATACTATAAAAGGATTCAACTCAGCAATTAAGAAGAAAAAATTTTTCATCTTCGGTAATTATTGCTATTAAAATTTCGGCAATAATTAATGCTGAAAACAAATTTTTTCTGCTTTTGTGAAGAAAATTTTGCAAATTCTCGCTATTAATTTTTTCCAAAATTGCCTCAAATTTATCAATTTTAGAATCAGAAAAACCATTTTTTCGCAGATTTTTGCCGACAAAAAAAGCTTGAGAATAGTCGCCGAGGGCAAAAACTTGACCTTTTGTGGCTTGTTCGACCTTTTCAAGAGCTAAATTCAGCTCAATATTTTCCAAATTAGAACCAATTCCAAAGACTTTTTTGCCGATAAGACCAGTTGCGGCGCTGAAAATTTTGCACAAAATACCGCTATTATGTCCTAAAATGAAAGTGATTCCATTAAAACTTGCATGAAGAACCTGGTAACTAATTTTGTAAATTCACTCCGCGGTCTCCAACGCTAGATCATTGAGACTCATTCCTGGAACTAAATTTTGGTCAGATTCAATTATTAAAATATTGGCCATCTTTAGTGAAGAAAAATCAGCAAATTTAATTTTATTTTGGCACTTTTTGTGATTAATTAGTAAATTGAACTCGTCAATTATTGTTTTTGCTTTTGCAAAATTGTGGTCGATGATTAAAAAATCAGCGTTGACCTTGTTTTGAATTAACATGTAAATTAAATTTGTTGTTGTTTCAGTGATACCGATAAATCCAATTAGCATAATTTTCCTTAAAATTCAGTAACTTTTGCTATTTCTGGCTAAAAAGTTTGCATTTCTGATTAAAATTATAAAGATTCTCTTTTTTATATTATAAGGCAACTTTTGTTTCAAGTGGAATTCAAAAAATCTTTTTCCATAATTTTTGCATAAAATCTACTTTCAAGCGCAGTTTTTGCCTAAAAAACCCTCACTAAGGCAAGTGTAAATTCAGGATTTCCCTTTCTAATAAAAAATACTTTTTTATTTGTTGAATTTTTTTGTTTTATTGTATAATTCTAATCTATATGCGTAAATTAGTTTTGTAATTTCTTGCAAGATTTGAAAAATTTAGGAAAACTGCATGCTTGTTTACATATGGAAAGGAAAAATCATGGCAAATTTAAATAAGAAAAGGTCAGATAGTTTACTTCAAAGCGACGTTTTTTTTAACGAGCTGTTTTTTGGTTTGTTCGGATATGGATTTTGGTGCTTAGGCCGTTTTGGTCTCGCAGTGGTTAGATTTACCTTCACAATAACTGGAATTCTCTTTATTATGATCTCACAACTAATGTTAGTGAATTCACCAATTCAAGACAAAATTTTCAATAACATGACAATTTTGACAATTGCGGGAGGTGTAATCCTTAGTTTGTCATTAATTTGAAATATTGTTACTTTAGTAATGGTTTTCACAGCTGACATTCGTGATGGTAACGGTGTTAAAATTCAGCATTGAGGGACTGATGTTGAAGCAAACCCTAGTTTAGAGGAAGAATTTGAGTATCGCCAAGCAGAAATTCTACTCAAAAACCAACCTGATCAATCTGAAGGAATTGTTTTAATTGACCAAAACACAGAAACTACTGATGTTAGCAGTAATGTTTTCGAAACTTCAGTAATCGAAACTTCTGATCTAAATGAACCTGAAGCTGTTAATATTTATTCACCGCCTGAAGCTGTTGTTACTGAAGATGTTCACGGGCAAGCTACCCAACAAGCATCACATGCATCAATTTATCAAGAATCAATTTACACTTCTGACCTTAATGAGGAAGAATTAGTTGAAAATCCGCTTTATTTCTCTGAAACAATTAGTTCAGTTGTTCCGGCTGTTGAGCAATCAATTGAAGAATTTGACAAAATGTCTTCGGAAGATTTCTCTTCAAATTCACCAATTGTTAATATTGAAGAGAATGTTGAGATTGCTCGTCAAATTGAAATGATTAACGCTCAACAAGTACAAACTAGTCAATTACATATTGCTCAACAAGTAGAAATTCCGTTTGAAAAATTACAACATATTCACCACACCACCTTTACTCTCGAAGAAATTGAAAGTGGAATTGTAGATGAGCACATCGAAATTCGTGGTCAACATAATTTTGGTTTGCACAGTTAATTTTTTCTAAATTATTGCAAAATGCGCCTAAGAAATATTCCTAATTCCCTTGAAAAAATTCAGGCATCAAATTTTCTTGCAAATACACCAATTTTGATAAACAAATCCTGAGTTATTGAAATTGGCATGGGAAAAGGTGAGATGTTAACAAAATTAGCTTTGCAGAATCCTAATAAAATCTTTTTGGGAATTGAAAAATTTTCTTCTGCTGCTGTGAAATCATTAAAATTTGCGCAGCAAAACGATTTAAAAAATTTTTTTATCTTGATTGCAGATGCAAAGATCTTGCCAACTGTAGTTAATGGAAAAACTGATGAAATTTGGTTAACTTTTCCAGATCCATGGCCAAAAAATCGTCATTTTAAACGCCGATTGACATACAAATTTTTCCTTGATATCTATTCAAAATTACTGTCAAAAAATGGAATTTTGAAATTAAAAACTGATAATAATAAATTTTTTGCTTTTTCTGAGGAATCATTAATCGAAAACGGTTGAAAAATTATTTACAAAACTGATAATCTAGCCAAGTCACATTTAGCAAATTCGAATGTGCAAACTGGATATGAAATAAAATGAACTCAAAAAGGCTTTAAAATTAATTATCTTGAGGCAACTTATATTAAATAGAACTTCTAGATTTTTTGTTATTAAAAAAAACTATTTTTTTTGAAAAAAATATGTTACAATAATTCATATACAAATTATCTTTGGTTCAAAGTGAGGAACATCTAAATATGAAAAATTTTTCCGAAATTTTCATCAAGTACTCTAACAAGTTTGAATCTAATAAAATCACGATTTCACCTGTTTTTTCCGATTCCCAAATTCCAATGTTAATCGAAACTGATTTAGCGATTACTGAATATTTAGAACAGCAAAAGGCTTACATTAATTTGGGATCGAGTAATAAGGAAATTTCTCGCGACCGATATCGCAAAATTGCTTCCAAATTAACTATGTATCCGCGTGACATTCAAATTGATTTGGATAAGTTTCCTAAAAACTTTCTTCGTTATTTGATTGAAGCGGTTGCTTTTGCACGTTCAGATATTTTTTCTTTAAAATCAGATGTTGTAAAACAGAGAGCAAAATTTCGTGATATTTTAGTCGTTTCTAACTATTTAGATGATCTTAAGCCTATGATTGAAAAGCACCAAATTATTAATAATGCAGTTAATTACGCACGTTTTTACCAAAATATGCCACCAAACATTGCAAATTCTGAGTTTTTAGCAAAAGAAATTGAAAGAAAAATTGCTGATAACCCAAAATTAACTGTAAAAGTTTTGGGCGAAACTGAAATTCGTAAACTAGGAATGAATTTATTGCTTTCAGTCAACCGAGGTTCAACTTATGAACCAAAATTGGTTGTGATTTCTTATGAAGGTTTACCTGGTTCCCATTTTAAAACTGCTTTTGTGGGAAAAGGAATCACTTTCGACTCCGGTGGTTACAATATCAAAACTGGGATGCACATGAATGACATGAAATATGATATGTCCGGTGCGATTATTTGTGCAGCTGCAATTGATGCGCTTTCTAAGTTTGATCCGCTCACAAATGTTGTCGCAGTTTTACCATTAACTGACAATCGCTTAAATGGTGATTCAAGCACTCCTGATTCAATTTGGAAATCGATGAATGGTAAAACTGTTGAAATCAATAACACTGACGCTGAAGGCCGGTTAATTCTTGCTGATGCAATAACTTATGCAATCCGTGAGGAAAAAGCAACTGAAATAATTTCAGTTGCTACTCTCACAGGAGCAATTCGTGTTGCTCTTGGTGACACTTTTACAGGCGCTTTTTCAAATGATGAAAAAATTTGAAAAATTTTCAATGAAGCTTCAAAAGAAACTGGCGAATTAATTTGGCGTTTACCACTTCACCCTGATTTTGCACAAAATATCCGTGATTCACGTGTTGCAGATCTCAAAAATACTGATTTTTCAGGTAAGGCCGGTTCATCATCAGCTGCAATGTTTATTTCAGAATTTGTTGAGAATAAACCCTTTTTGCATCTTGACATTGCATCCACAGCACTTGTAAAAAATCTGCCAACCGGAGTTATGGTAAAAACTTTGATTGAATACGCACTACTCAAGGCTCGTGTTGAGGAATAATTGTAAAACCATTTTTTAAGCAAAAAAACACCCTACTTTTGTAGGGTGTTTTTTTTACAATTGAAAATAAAAAAACTCTTTTATTTTGTTTGTTCAACTTGTTCAATTTTGGATTTTTCAAAATTGTCATAAAGTTCAATTTTATCAACTTTTTTTATCAAAAAGCGATTAATTATTGGAAAACTAAAGAAGACTGCAATTTGGAAAATGAAAATTAATAATCTACCAATGTTAGTTAGAATTAATGAATGACTTGCGAAAACACCTGCTTCTGAATTTTCAAAAGGTTTATTTATTACACTCTCAAGATTTGAATAGACAAATGCACAAATCACAATTAGTATTAATGCTATTGAAAATATAGTTGAAATTCAATAGAAATACTTATTAATTTGTTTGTTAGGGTCGGAAATTTCTTTCCTTTTTTTACAATATACAATGATAATTATCATATAAACAGCAAAAAAGATTAATGAAGGAAAATTTGACATTGAATCTATAATTACATCTGACCCAAAACCGAATCCAGAATTGTCTTTCAAGGGCAAAGGTACTGCAAGCGATGGTATAAAAACAATTAGCGCCCAGAAAAGAAAAGTTAAAATAGTGTAAATAATTGTGACTTTTAATTTACACATTTTCTTTTTTAATGTAAATGAACCAAAGATTGCGTTAAATTTTATAACATCTTTCATTTGGTTAATGAATTGAGCATTTATTGCATTTAATACACCAAAGGCAGAAATCAATAGGAAAAATGAGACAAAAATATTAACATAATCGGCAGCTTTTTTTGGAAAAACATCTTTAATTAGATCAGAAATTGTGCCCTTATTATGTAGAATGGATGACAAACCAATCAATGTGTAAACAATAGCAATTAAAATCATTCCAACTGTAATAATAAATGGAACTCTTTTTTTTGCCTTATCAACTTTGTTGTGTAAAGAACCAACGGAAAGAAAAGAATCATAGGCAAAAAGCACAGCAGGAAGTGCTAAAATAAGGCCAGAAAAACTAAAATCATTATTTTTTTCAGGAGTTGAAATAGTAATAAAAGCATTGCTTCCATTATCATTAAAAGTTTTAGGAAAAAAAATCCCAGCAAAAAGTGCAATAACCAAAGGAATAAATTTTAAAACTGTTGAAATTAGAGCAAAATATCCTGATGCCTTTATTGAATAAAAATTCAAACCAGTAAAAAAAACAAGAAAAACAAGCCCGATTATTAAATGTACATAAAATGGCAAATTTAATTTTGTTCCTGATGCAATTTCAATAAACCAAATCATAATTTCAGAAACAAAAACCGATAAAATAAGGCTTAAAAGACCGAGATAATAAAAAGTATAATTGAAAAGTGTCGCATATCCGGCTTTTTTTCCTCCAACTTGATAGGCTCAATTTGCCAATCCGTTTAGTCTTGTTTGTTTTAAAAAGCTAATTTCTGAAAAATTAATTGCTGCAAAAAGTGAAATTAAACCACCAATAACTCAAGCAAAAAGTCAAGCATAACCATTATGGTTAGTGATACTTCCAACAGTTGCATTTTTAAAGAAAATCCCAATGCCAACAACTGAGCCCACCATCATTGAAAGTGCAGCAAAAAAACCTAATTTTCGGGATTTTTTAATTGTCATAACACCTCTTTTCATACTAATAAACATAAATTTACTAAATTATATTATAAATAAATAAAATTTCAAATATTTAATTGTAATTTTGGTAAAATTATATAATTAATTTTTGGATGGAAAAATGACAAAAAAAATAAAAAAATTCTTTTTTTTAATAGGTCTCATCCCTTTTTTGTCACTTAGTTGCACAACAAAAATCAACTTAGATTCAAAAACAACTATTGAAAAAGACAAAAAAACAGAGAAAAAAGTTGAAAATTCTAATGCTGATTTACCAAAACCTGAAAAATCTGAATCTTCGATCATAAAACCAAATCAGGAAAAAGCGCCTGATTCAAAAAAGGATTCTCAAAGCGAAGAAAATAAAAAAGAAATAAAACAACCAAATCAGGAAAAAGCGCCTGATTCAAAAAAGGATTCTCAAAGCGAAGAAAATAATTTAGATTATAATACAAAATCAAACTCAGTTTCAGAAACAAAAACTGAGTTTGATTTTGTAAAAGTAAATCATCGATCGCTTTTCAATTTCAAGCCAGAATTATTGTCTGATGCTGAAAAACCCGTGATAAAAAAGCCATTTTTTTCAAAAGGCATTGAACAATTTTTCCTAAACAACTCACAAAAGGCGATAAAAAAAGAAAATGATTCAATGTTTCTTGGGCAAGAAAACAATAAACTTAAAGTCTATTTACTTGATAAAATGCGTCCTAATTTGGTTGACTCAATTCAAGCAAAAGCAAATTATTTTAGTTATTTCAATCCACAATCACTTTCAAGATACTATAATTTGCGTTGGTTCGGTTATGATTCCTTGCCTATTGAGGATAAAAAATTTTTTGAAATTTACACAAGAAATATGAGGTTTTCATCAGGAAGTGCGGTTTTTTTGAATGCAAACAGCCAAAAAGCAGCATTTTTAACTAACAGACATGTAATTTTTCCAGGTCGATCAAGTAATTTACCATTTTGGGAATTGATGAATAAAAAAACAAATGGAAATTTTTACCCAAGTTTGAGATATTTTCTCCGCTACTATGATGACTATAAAATTAAAGAACTAGATAATCGCCCGCTTTTACAGGCTTGACTCATTAAGGAAAGAATTGAAAAAAGCAAAAAAAATAACCAATTAAATGCAAATTTTTTAAATTCAGCTTCAGAAAATGCATTTGCAACAAATTTGTACAAAAATTATTTTGAACTTGCCAATTTTGACAATGAAAATCTTGATGTTGCAGTTTTTTATTTTAGTTATGCAAAATTTATTAAAGATGTAGATTCACTAATTGAATTTTATCAAAAAAACAAAACAACATTTTTTACTCAATCTTCAGAAAAATATTTGCTAAGTAGTTTTGATAATTTTATTTCTAGCTTTGCTGATTTTAAAAAATATTGGGAAAAAATTCACAAATTTCCACCATTAAAAATTTCAGATCGAACCTGAGGTGATGGTGATTTTGATTTTACAACGAAAATTGGACTTTTTTGACCAAATGATATTAATGTTAAAAATATTTTTAAGGGAATAAATTTTCGACAAGATATTGAGAATCCACGGATGATTGCAGCTAATTTTTTTGCAACAAATGGTCCAGGAGCTTCAGGCAGCGGAATCTACAATACGGATGGATCACTTGCTTTTATTAACCGTTCAATTCTGACCGTGAATGGTGATGTAAGTAGGCTTTTTTACGACCAATATGGTCTAACTTCACACCTTACATCAGGTCTTGCCCTAAAAACTGATAGATATAATTTGGTGGAAAAAATTCAAAAACTTTATCTAAAATAGTTTTTGAATTTATTTTTAGATAGACATTAGCAAACATTTCTTTTTTTAATGCAAAAAAGAAATGTTTTAAGTTTTTTTATAAAACTATTTATAAAATGGAATAATGTGAACGTGGGTATGAAAAATTGTTTGTGCAGCGCTTTTTTCATTATTTACTAACAATTTAAAGCCAGTTGCACCAAGTTCTTTAATTTGTTCTAGAGCTAATTGTCTTGCCTTTTGCATTAAATAAGCTAAGTCCTCGTCACTAATTGTAAATAAATTTCGTGAATATTTTTTTGGAACAACAAGAAAATGACCTGGGGAAGCGGGGAATTTGTCAAGAAATGCAATTACTTTTTCGTCTTCAAAAATAATTTTTGCAGGAAGTTCTCTGTCAATTATTTTTAAAAATAATTCTTTATTTTCCATGTAAACACCTATTTTTCCTTAATTATTTTATCAATTATTTCAGTTTTATACCCTGTTGATTCAAAAAAATTTTTTGCATCCTGAAAAATTCCCGTTTGGTCAGCCAAATATAATGAATATGCTAATATAGTTTTTTGAACATCAGTTTTTCAAGGAGTGTTATCTAAAGAAAAATAAACCTTTTTTCCTGAAGAATCAGTGACAACTTTATCATACAAAGGCGCCAATTTATTAACATATTTTACCGAAATTTTTGATAAATCAGGTAAAGTTGAAGGAATTCCATCACCAATGGTAGGCAAATTATTGCCATTTGTATTGATCTCAGGGTTAAAATAAAATTTTTTTTCGTCTCAAGAGATTTGAGCGCTATAAAAATATTTTGCTGAACCTATTTTAATTTCAACAATTGCGGTTATTAATTTATCTGAATTTAAATCAGGAAAAATTCTTTGAATTTTGTATTCAATACCAGAAAGATTTCCGCTTGTTTTAATTTCAAGATCCGAAATTTCTACTTTATTGTTAGTATTTTTTTTATCAAAACCATCTTTAAAAACAACTGGAAAAATTTTTGCTTTTGCAAAAAGTACAAAATTTTTAATTTGGTCAGATGACCAAATTAAATTGGTTTGTGAATCGAAAAAACCAGATTTTACCTGGCCTTGAGTTTTCAAATCCTTAATTTGAAAACTCAAGTCACCCTGATTAACATTTTGGCGGTACAAAATGCCTGAATAACCAAGTAATAATGAAGAATCTAAACTGTCATTGGTACCTAATTTTTCAAATTCTTGTTCTTTTCGAGTTGATTTTGAATCAATTTTTTCACTTCGTAAAAAATTATTAAATGAATTTACGTCTTTCACTGATAGCTGACTAAAAGTACTAATGCTATTTTGATCATTTGATTCAAATTGCCAAATTTGTGCTGGACTTTTGTTTAGCATCAAGTAAATTAGAAAAAAATCTGGTGAGTTAGGGTCAATACTTTGAAAAAGTTCGCGAATTGATGATGGGCTTTTATCAGAGATTCCATCCTTGTAAATTTGCGAGTTTTCAAGCAAACTTTTGTCAGTTAACTGTGTTAAATAACTACGAACTAATAACATTTTATTAATAGTTTGTGCAATTCCGGTTGCAAAATTTTTATAAAGAATTATAAAAGCTTCACTATTAAAAATTTTTTTGTAACCTGCTTGCGCTGAAAGTGTGGCAAATTCGCTTGTGGAAAGCGCATTTTTATTCTGCAAATCTGCAATTAATTTTAAACTATAAGTTGGTTCAAGACCAACCTGATAATTTTGGTAAAAATCAAAGGCTCTTTTTGCCTGGGCAAAAAAAGCTGAATTTGTGTTTGCAAATTCAGCATCAAGGTTTAAACTAGATGATTTAAAGAAATTTTCTGCCAAAATATTTTTTACATATTCATTTTCAACAAAATTTTTGGCATCAGTTGAGGACAATTTCCTATCTTCTTCAGCGCGTTGCGTTGTTGTAACTTCAATTGTACAAGATACCAAAGCAAGCGGGAACGAAGTTAACAAAAAAGTAACAAAAAGTTGCTTTTTTTTCATATTTTTCAAAAAAGTTTTCACTGATTTCCTTTCACCTAGCGCCTAAATTGGAACAAACTTTCCAATTTGTCAATGATTGCTTGGCGCAATTCTTTATTAGGGTTTCCCGCCAATTCCCACCGTTCAGCTGCATTGTTATAGTGAAAATCAGCATTTAAATTATTCAAAGTTGCATTAGTAATATAGTCTTGTAATTTGCCATTTATTCTTAAAACTTGATCTAAAATGTAAAAATTTAGATAATTCTTTGCGGCCTGGGCAACTGAGGATAAAAAATCGCTTTGTTCCTGCTCAGAAGCGGTTTTTAGCTGTTTTTGGTACTCAGGATCGTCAATCAATAGCGCCTGAATGAAGTCATTATTGGAAATATCAGCAAAAAGTTCGCTTAAATTTATGGTTGAATTCTGCTTTGGATCCAACTGATTATTCGCATTTAATTGCAATTGTTTTTTGATAATTTCATTAAATTGCTCAATAGAGGAAATTTTTGTTGTAGCTAAAACTTTTAGCCCTTTTGAATCGCTGATAACTTTTAAATTGTTACCTATTTCATAGACAGATTTTATTCTTGTGTCATTTGCGCTAGCCGCAAAGGTTTCCAAAAACGCTTTTCCAGCTTCCTTGATTTGGTTCTCAGAAAGCCCGTTAATAAACGATTTTAATCGTTGATTTAAGGCGCTAATTTCAGAAATTGACTTTGAATTCAAAGAAGAAGGGGCAACTAAAATGCTTGGCGCATCTTTGAAAACACTTGTTTTTAATTTTTCAAACAAGATTTTGCTAAAAAGATTCGTTTTTTGATTATTAGCAAACAAATTTGGCATGAAAGCAAAAACATAACTTGCCTCATTATTATTTAAAAGTTGATTTAAAGAAACAACTGGTAATTCGCCAAATTTGCTAGCATTCTCCTTATTTTTTTCATAAATAAGTGTTGACAACAAAATTTTGTCTTGTCTATTTTGAACAGGATCAGTGGAATTTCCCCCCTGAAATTTTTCAATCAACTCTAAATTATTAGAAACATTTTTTGCAGTTGAGGAAGTTGAATCAGCAACTAAAATCTTGTATGCCAAAAGTTGTTCCAGAGTTTCTTTTGTTAAAATTCAAGGTGCTTTTGCATCTTTGTCATTAGGTTTAGCATTAATGCTAATTTGGGAAATTTTGTAAAAATTAAAATTTCCCCGCAAAGGTGCTGATGCATCAAAGTAGATTTGCTTGATTATTTTTTCAGGATTCATGTAATCTTTTATGTAAGATTGACTAAGAAAAGCAGCAACTTTTTGATCCTTTATTTCCAAATCCTTTCCTGATTTTGGCGCAGAAATATCAGGAACAAAAGCATTTTTTCCAAGTTCAATCAAACCTTTAAATAATTTATCACCTTTTTTGAAAACAACAATTCCTTTTTCATCCTTTATGTCATCTTTCAAAATTCGATCTTCGATGTCGCTTTTTGTAAAATTTTTGTTAAATTCAAGTTTGAACCGTGAAAAAGCGATTTCACGTGCATTCGAAATTGTCAAAGCATCAACTGCCTGATCAAAATTGATGGCACTATTGAAGCGCGGGTCAGAATTCAAATATTTATTAAATTCTG
The DNA here is from genome assembly GCF_015708155.1 of Mycoplasma sp. 'Moose RK'. Lineage (GTDB taxonomy): Bacteria > Bacillota_I > Bacilli_A > Mycoplasmatales > Metamycoplasmataceae > Mesomycoplasma. The sequence continues at coordinate 284,986 of NZ_JADDYD010000001.1, read as the reverse complement.
ACTCCCAATTGTTAAAACCAAAAGTTCGCTGGTAGCGGGAACGCTCATCTTCTAAATATTTTTTTTGCGACTCACGGATTTCTGAAAATGATTGCAAAGAAAATTTCCTTGAATTTCCGGTGGTTTTTTCGGAATTTGTGTTTTCCCATGCAGACTGAAAAACTTTGGAAGCATAATATTCTTGATTATATAGAAATTCAATTAGATTTTTTTGTGCTTTCAAAAGATTTTCACGCTGTTTTGCATTTGTAGAATTAAAAATTGCCAAAACATCACTTATTTTTAGGTTTTTTGTTGATTTAGGCGACTTAAAAATTACAGCATCATCATTAGGATTTCGTTTGTTTAGCAAATTATTTTTCTGACTTGAAAAATAAAGTGGAATCCCAATTCCAAGACCTAAAGTTAGTGAAAAACCACCAATTCCCAGCGATGTTAGCAAAATCTTTTTTGTCTTTGATTTTGCAGGTTTTTGTTCATTTTTTTGTTTATTTTCAGAATTCAAATTGGCAATTTTTTGGAATATATTCTGTTTTTTCATATAAAATTTTCGGTCCTCTGAAAATATAAAAAATTATTTTATAATTAATGTTTTAAAATCAAAATTTAATCGCTTTATTATTCTAAAAAAATTAGAATTAATAAAAAACGATTATCATAACTGATAAATCAAGCACTAATTTTATCATGATTTTTAATATAATTATAATAAAAATATTGAAACATGTGGTATAAAATTGGTTTTTTTGATTTAGACGGCACACTTTTGGATGTTAAAAGTGGAAAAAATGCGCAAGTTTCTGCGCAAAATCTTCATGCAGTGCAAAAATTGGCAAAAGAATGCTCAATTGTAATTTCAACAGGTCGAAAATTGACTGCTGAAGTTGTCAGAATTGGCGAAAAAATCAGCGCTAAATTTTACATTTGTCTTAATGGTGCTGAAATTTTTGACAAAAATCTTAATTTAATTAAAACTTGAGAAATCAAGCACGAAATTTTTGTCGAAATTATCAATTTGGCAAAAAAGTGAAAATTTGCAATTGCATTAAACTCCGAAACTGCCTATTCTGGTAATTTTTTTAAATTTTTATTTCAAAAATTTTCAAAATACAAACTTTTATGTTATAAGGATCTAGAAATTCCAAAAAAATTAAATAAAATTTCAATTTTTTCACTTTTTCCGCAAAAAGTGAAAAAATTTAAAGAATTTCTTGATAAAAAATTTGCTCACCAATTGCAAATTTGTATTGTAAATAAAGGTTTTACCCTTGAAATTACGGATCAAAATGCGTCAAAAGGCGTTGGTGCTTTTTTTGTTGCTGACCTTGAAAAAATTAGCCTTGATCGAGCTTTTCACATCGGTGATTCAGATAATGATGTTTCTGTAAAAGGTATTGTTAAAACTTTGATTGCAATGAAAAATAGTTCAAAAAATTTGAAAAAAACCGCTCATTTTATAGGTTTTTCTAAGAAATTTGGGGTTGCAAAAGCGCTTGAAAATTTTATTTTTAAGCCTAAAACTGCAGCAGTTGTTGGTAAATATGCAGTTGGAAAAACCACCTTTTTGAAAAAAGTTGAAACCTTTGGATATTCAGTTTTGTACACTGATGATTTTTTTGCAAATTGCTATCAAAACAATGGTGATTGTTTTCTAAAAATTAAGAAAATAAGACCTGATTTTGTCAATCAAAATCATATAAATAAAAATAAAATTCGTGATTTTATGGTTTCTTCCCAAGAAAATCGCGATTTAATTGAAATGGAAATTTACCCAATATTGGAAAAACATTTAAACGAAAATTATTATCATTTTGTTGAAATCCCTAATTTGTGAACTAAAAATGCCAATTTTTTGAAATTTTTTTCAAAAATTATCTGAATTGTTACCGATGAAAAACAAAGAGTTTTGAACATTCAACAAAAAAAAGTTGAAAAATCCATTTCGGCAAAAAATAGTTTGTTAAATGAAATAAAAATTGAATTTTATGATGTCAAAATCTCAGATAAAAAGTGGAAAAAAGCACGATTTTTTCCAAAATTTTTTCGAAAAGTTTTCAAATAGTTGTAAAATTAAATGCTATGATGCAAGGCTACTTTGTAATTTCAGAACACAATTTCACAAATGAAGATATAAACAATTTACTTTATTTTTATTTTCCACTCATTAAGTCAGAAGGTCTAACTTTGTACCAGTATTTTTTGAGTATTAAAAATAGCAATCAGGCAATAAATTATGATTTTTTAGAGCAAATTTTCAAAATTAACTCTGCTACTTTTCACAAAAATCGCATAATTTTAGAAGCTGTTTATTTAATTCAAACCTTTTATGATAATGATTCAAAAAAATATATTATTGCTCTAAAAAAGCCACTTTTCCCGATTCAAATCAGCAAAAACCCGTATCTTAGACCTTGTATTGTTCAGAAAATTACAAAACCAGTTTATGAAAATTTATTGGCTTGGTTTATAAAACAGGATAAAAAACCGCAGAATTCCTTGGTTGATTTGCATAAGTTAGCAAATATTTCAAAAAAATTTTATGAAGTTTTTGATTGTAAAAAACCCGAAATCCAACTTCAACAACAGGACTTGTTACTTTTTCAAGGTGTTGAAAGCAACAATGCAAAAAAAGTCCTTGATTTTGAAAATTATCATTTTTATTTAACAAAGGAAAAATTACGCCCACGTTTGAAGCAGATCTTATTACAAATTCAAACTCAAAAAGACTTTTCAAACCACGCAATTAACTCTGTAATTGAATATTGCTTCAAAGTGAACGGTAAAATCATTAAAAATTATATTGAAGTAATTCTTGATGATTTGTGAAAAAATAATATTAAAAGTGGCAGCGATGTTGAACTTGAACTTTCACAAATTTATCAGTCAAAGATGAAAAAAAGCAGTTTTCCTGCAAATAACTTTCATTTAGATGAAAATTTTTATGCGACTAAAACTGCAGAATCAACAAAAAAAAGCACCTTAAAATCTGAAGATTTAGATTGAATTTTTAACGAATTAAACTCCGGAGAAGGCTGGATTTAACAATGAATTTGGACTTTATTAACAAATCGTTGAAGGAAAAAAGCGATTATAATTTGGATTATGAGATCGCTTGCAAAGATGAAAAACTTGCTCAATTTATTAAAAAATTGCAAATTAGCAAAACCGAATTTGAACAAAACCTTGATCTTTTTTTTATTGGTTGACTCCATAATGACAAAAATCAAAAGTACGAAATAGTTCGAAATGAATATACAAATAAATTAGTTAGCAAAATTACTGCAATTTACAGCCCTTCAGTTGAACAAAAAAATTTTGCACAAAATTTTTTATTGCCGGAAATTAGCTTTCATAATTATGATGATTTTATTAATTTTTTTAAGGAAAGAAGAGTCGCCTTGAAAAAGTTACCGCCCCTTAAAAATTACAAACCAACTTTCAAAAATATAATCCAAAGGGATAAATTGATTTATTGGCGAGGCGGTGATAGCATCATTCGCAGTTATTTATTGAAATCGTTTGCAATTATTTTCGCCCGAAACAACATGAGAGTTGCCTACTTTAATTTAGCAGAATTAACATCTTTTATTATTGAAAAAAAAACTAATTTAACTAGCAAATTGAAGGAGGTCGACGTTCTAATTATTGAATTTGATGTCCTAAATAGCTCCACAAATTGGTTTTTATCTGATTTAAGAATTATTTTAATTGATAGGATTACAAGTAAAAAAATCACTTTTTTAGGTTTTGATTCCGATTTTCTTGATCAAGAATATGGTTCTAATTTTCATTATTCTAAAAAGAATAAAATTCAATTAATGAAAAAAATGATAAATTTGTTTGAAACATATGGAACTTCTGATTCGATTTGAAATGATTTTATAAAATCTGACTAATTTTTTGCTTTAAATTTTCTTGAAAATTTGTAAAAAACTAGAAAGAAAATATTGATTTTATATAGTATTTTTTTTTTTTTTTTGAGAAAGTTATTGAATTATTAGTGTTTTTAAGTTTAAATTCTAAACTTACTAAGACATTAAGATTTTTTTTAAGTTTTTATTTTAATTATTTGATATAATTATTTATAAAATATATAAAACGTTAAAAATATACAAATTATGATTTGCTATTTAAATAAATTTTTTATGGGGGTGAGTAAGGATTTGACAATTATAGAAATCTTTTTGAATGCAGTGGTCTGGTAGACCATAATACCAATTTCTAAATTAAAACGCAAAAAATTTAAAAAAACAAACTAGCACAGTAGATACTGACTTTTTAGTTTCAAGTTCAATTAGTAATAATTACTCCGCTGTTTTCTAGATACGCTTAATACAAAACTTTAATTCTTCTTGTTACACTTCTTTTTTATTTTTTTGAAACATTTCAAAAAAATAATAGTGTAAAATTCACAATTTGTTAAATTACCAATTAATATTATCCTTCGTAATTTCTACTTAATTGGTTCACCTTATTAAACTCCTTATTATTTAAACTGTAGATTTCATTAGGTTTTTATTTTTGGATCGGGGTTCGACTCCCCGCACCTCCACCATATGAAAAAGAACCTGATAATTCCAGGTTCTTTTTCTTTAATGAAAATAAATCAATTCATAGATTATAATTTTAATATGGAATTTTAAGAATAAAATTAGTACTTTTTATTTTTTATCAATAATATTGTAAATTTTGTTCTATAATTATTTAGTAAACAAAGGTTTTGTGGAGGATCAATGATTTGAGAAAATCCCTTTAAAAATGAAAAAATCCCTTCAATTAGCGACTTGTGGCAAAATGAAAAAAAATTATATCGAGTTTGAATTTTTACTTATCCAGTCTTGCTAGTTTTAATGGGAATTTTACTATTTGTACAGTTATTTTTAAATTTTGACCTTCGAAGTTGAGGACGCACCATTTCAATTTTATCGATTATTTTAATTATTTTAACACTTTTCTACTATGTTATTTCAATTTTTAGTTCTTACCGAATGAAAGATTTTGCAAGTATTGGCAACCAATCTTTCGTCACAGTATTTTTTGCGCATGTCTTGTCATCAATTTCAATTCTAAATTCAACCATCTTGATGGTTTGGCATTTAACTCCGCAATCTGATAGTTTCATTGGAATTTTAATTACCCAAATTTTGCTTATACCACTTAATTTTTTTGTTATTCCTTATTTTTATAAGAAAGTTATTAAAATAAAATCAATCTTTAAACTTTCACATTCATTACAAGTTTTTGAAAAGCAAATGGAGCAAATGAAAAAAGACCCTCAAACTTATTCAAAAGTCATGGATATCTTTAGTTTTGCAGAATCTAAAAATTCAAATTTTGCAAAAACTAACCAAGATACTGAAAAACAAAACCCGCAATCAGTAGAAAATTCTGATTCTCAAAACAATGAAATTAATTTAAGACAATCAAAAGAGGAAGAAATTCGGCTTAGATTGCAAAAACTAGAAGCGCCAGTTCTTCAAAAATTAGCACAAAAATTGGAAATTTCTGGTTACACTGAACTGAAAAAAGAAGAACTTATTAATCTTCTAGTACGAATTTTGTCGCAACAAGAAAAATAATTTTCTTGTTTAAAATTTAAATTTTTGCAAAAAAAGCAAAATTTGTGCTATAATTTATGTTATCCTATTTTCTTGAAAAGTGAAAACTAGGACTTTGCTTTATGCATTTGTGGAATTAATTTTTATAAATTATCCTTGGTTAATTAATTTAGATTGACCCGTATAGCCCAGAAGGAGAAGAAATGCCAAAATATGAAATTATGGTGATTTTGGATCCAAAAGCAGAATCATCGGTTTTAGAAAACCTATTTTCAACTGTTTTTGGAAATCAAGCAGCAAAAAAATTGCAAAAACTCGAGTTGACAAATCTTGCTTATCCAATTAAAAAATCGTTGACTGGCCAGTATTTTTTAGCAAACTTACTGATTCAAACAGACTTAATTGATGAATTTATCCGTCGTGCAAACATTACAAAAACGGTTTGGCGGTACTTAATTATTAACCTTGATTCAGAAAAAGGATTTGGAAAAAAACCTAAACCACGTATGAATCGCGTTTGAAAACCTGGTTTAAAGCGTGAAAATGGTGATAGACAGTATTTTCAAAATTCAAAATTTAATAAACAAAATATTGAGAATTTAGCAGTTGATGCAACTCAGCAAATTGATTTTTCTTCAATTGAAAAAAATTTTGAAACTAACAACAATCACAACAATTTTCGTCGTGCAAATTCGCAACAAAATTTTTCTAGATCAAAAGCAGGTTTTGCAAATCAAGACTCATTTGAAAATGGAAAAAAAGTCGCTAAAAAGGGATTTAGATCGGAAAATGATGTTCAAAAATTTGTTGAAAATCGTGATAAATAGGCAAAAAACAATAAAACTTTTATTTTAGGGAATTTTAAATTCAACAAATGAACCGAATAATTTTGATTGGGCGAATTTCATCAAGACCCACTTTTTTGACAACAAAATCAGAAATTCCTTTTATTCGTTTTTCGCTTGCTGTTTCTCGCCGAAGATACAGCCAAGATGCAACACCAATTACGGATTTTATTCCAATTGTTGCATGACGACAAAATGCTGTTTTACTTGACAAATTAGCGACAGTTGGAACTTTAATTGCGATTGAAGGTAGTCTTCAAAGTAACCGTGTAATAAGTAGCACAAATGCTTACTTAACAAATTATGAGGTTCATGTTGAAAACTTTGAAACACTTGAAACTAAAGAACAACTAGAAATGCGACGCCAAAAACTAACCCAACGAATTCAAAATCCCACTTTTGAATCACCACTTGATTCTTTTGATGGTTCTGCACGGAGGAAACAAGTTTCCCCTGATTTTGCTGATTTTAGCGATGAAGCTGTTACAGATAATAGAACGGATTCGCTTGAGGATCCGTTGGCAGACTGGGATATTGATGCTCTTGATCCTGAAAATCTTGAGTAAATCTTACTAAAGGAAGTTAATTATGAACAAAAAATATTTAAAAAAATATAAAAAGAAAATTTGCCAATTTTGCGAAGCAAGATCAGTTTATATTGACTACAAAGAGGTCGAAGTGCTTCGACGCCATGTTAATAATTTTGGTAAAATTCAGCCATCCCGGATTTCAGGAAATTGCGCAAAACACCAACGAAAATTGGCTTTAGCAGTAAAACGAGCACGTTTTATGGCACTTTTACCTTTTATTGGCGAAAGAGTTCGCGGTAGTTACGATAAATCTCGCATTAACAACTAATTTCCAGTTAAAACATGAATTTAAAAGCAGGAATAATTGGCTTACCTAATGTTGGTAAATCTTCCCTATTTTCAGCACTTACCAAGTCACAAATCGAGATTGCAAATTATCCTTTTGCAACAATTGAACCCAATATTGCGACTGTTGAAATTCGTGATCCGCGATTACAGAAATTGGCTGATCTTGTTCAACCAGAAAAAGTTGTTTTCCCAACTTATTCTTTTGTTGACATTGCCGGTTTGATCAAAGGCGCAGCAACTGGTGAGGGTTTAGGTAACAAATTTCTTGCTAATATTCGCAATGTTGACTGTCTTGTTCATGTTGTTCGTTGTTTTCAGGACTCTGAAATCATTCATGTCAACAACCAAATTAACCCGGTTTCTGATGTTGAAACTATCAATTTTGAACTAATTCTTGCTGATCTTGCAACAATTGAGTCAATTTTATCCAAATTAAGTCGTAGAGTCAACAATGTCGCCAACAAATTAGTCAAAATTGAATTTAACTTGGCAAATAGGGTAAAAAAGCATCTTGAACTTGGAAAACCCGTTCGCAATCTGGAAATTAGCGACGAAGAATTGCTAATTTTGAAAAATTGGCAACTTTTGACAACAAAGCCAGTTTTATATGTAGCCAATCTTGATCAAAAGTCAATTCTTGTTCCTGAAAAAAATCCTTATTTTCAGGATTTGAAAAACTATTTGCAAAAGGAAAAAAGTCAAGTAATTCCGCTTTGTATCCGCATTGAGCAGGAAATTTCTGAACTCAACGCAGACGAAAAACAACTTTTTCTAGACGAATACAAGTTGGACAAATCCTCACTTGATATTCTAGCGCTTCATAGTTTTCATCTTTTGGATCTAGCTACTTTTTTTACTGTTGGTAAAAAAGAAGTCAGAGCTTGAACTTTCAAAAATAACACCAACGCGCAAGACTGTAGTGGCATAATTCACAGCGATTTTCGCAAAAAGTTCATCCGCGTTGAAGTCATTTCCTATGAAGATTTTGTTGAATGCGGTAGTGAAAAATCTGTCAAAGAAAAGGGAAAAATGCGCCTAGAAGGCAAGGATTATTTGCCCAAGGACGGCGAAATTTGCCACTTTCGTATCGGAAATTAATTCATAAATTAGCAAGGATTTTTAATTTACACAATTCAAAAAGTAGGTGTCGTACGACACCTACTTTTTTCTTTTTGGCTCTTTAAAATTGTTTAACTGCAAAATATGTCTGAAATTCAATGTTTTTTTAAACTTCAAAAATTAAAAAAACATTGAATTTACTAACTTTCATAAACATTAATCGGGATAATTTTTTGCTTTTCAAGATTCTGATTCAACTCCAAAATCACGCCATTAAATTGGCATTTATTTGTTGAAGTATGAAATCTCGTACTTTTATTATAACGGATTCGCTGGTAAACGTCAAGAAAACTAACCCCAATTGCATCATTTGTAGGTCCAGTCATACCAACATCGGTAATAAAAAGTGTGCCAAGTGAAAGTTGTCGCGCATCCGCAGTTTGAACGTGAGTGTGAGTTCCTAAAAGAGCATTAATTCGGCCATTAAGATAAATCGCTAAAGTATTTTTTTCACTTGTTGTTTCGGCATGGAAGTCGACAATGTGAAAATCGGCTTCATCCTCAAGTAAAATTTTATCGATCGCATCAAAAAAATTATCAGCAAACTGCTGATTTCAAGGCTTAACTAGTTTGTTAAAAGCGACACCAAGAAGTGAGGTAATTCGGAAGGTTCTATCGTTTTTGACAATAATTGTGCTTCCTTTTCCCTGGTATTCATGGCCAATATTTAAAGGGCGAACAATGTCATCATTCTCGATAATAAGGTTAATTTCCGGATTTGATCATACATGGTTACCAACTGTGAAAATGTCAACCCCAATTTCCTTTAAATATAGGTAATCTTCGCGATTGAGGCCTTTGCGGCCAGTGATATTTTCGGCTTGAACAATTATAAGGTCAAATTTGTAATCTTTTTGCAAGATTTCCAGTTGTTTTTTAAACATTCTAATTCCCGGTGCACCGAAAATATCACCAACAAACAAAACAGTTGCTGACTTCATTTTTTCAAAATTCCCTTTAAGATTTTAATTAAAATATTGTAACTATTTTTAATTAAAAAAGATGCTAGAAAAAGCATCTTTTGGCCAAATAGTCATGGTGCCAACAACAGGAATCGAACCTGCGACCCCATCCTTACCATGGATGTGCTCTACCGACTGAGCTATGATGGCACATTTTTGTTAATAAACATTATATCAAATATTTTATCAAAGGGAAGAAAATTTGCAAATTTGTCAAAAAGCGAGCAATAATTCCTATTTTTTCCATATTTCCATCCTTTGTGGTAAAATTTTATTAAAAGCAAAAATTTTTCTTGTGAAAAAAACTTGAAGAAATGGTATAATTTATTCAGATTTAATCAATGATTTAAATCTAATTGGTGCAAGCATATGTTTGTTGCCTCATGTAAATTAACCTTGATTTTTAGATCAAAAAATCAAGGTTAATTTGTTTTTTTTAATATTGAAATGAAAAAACTTGAAAAAATAACTCCTGCAAAAACAGATTTCGCAAAATGATATGTTGACGTTATAACACAAGCAGATTTGATGGCTTATGCGCAAATTAAGGGTACAATTTATTTTAAGCCCAACGGTTTTGCGATTTGGGAAAATATCGTTCATGTTGTTGATGCTTATTTTAAAAAACAGGGAATTAAAAATGTCTATTTTCCCTTGTTAATTCCGGAAGCGTTTATTGAAAAAGAAAAAAATCATATTAAAGGATTCGCACCGGAATTGTTGACAGTTACGCATGTTGGGGAAAAAAAATTAAATGAAAAAATTTTTTTAAGACCTACAAGCGAATTGTTATTTGCTGACTATTTTCGTAATGAAATTGCTGCAAATAACAATTTACCATGTAAATTAAATCAATGAAGTCAGGTTTTGCGGTGGGAAAAAACAACTAATCCCTTTTTGCGTAACACTGAATTTCTTTGGCAAGAAGGTCACACAGTGCATGCTAATTCTATTGAAGCTCGTAAATTTGCTAAAAAAATGATCATTTTTTACAAAGAATTTTTGCAAAATTACCTTGCAATTCCCACTTTTTTTGGTAAAAAAACAAATCGTGAACGTTTTGCTGGTGCAAAAATAACATATACAATTGAGTCAATGATGCAAAATTTCCGCGCTTTGCAATCAGCAACTTCTCATTATTTGGGTCAAAATTTTGCTAAAAGTTTTGAAATTTATTTTAAAAATGCAAAAAATGAACCCACAATTCCTTTTCAAACTTCTTGAGGAATTTCCACCCGCTTGATTGGCGCGATTGTCATGGTTCATGGTGACGACAATGGTCTTGTTTTGCCGCCAAAAATCGCGCCAATTCAGGTCAATATTCTTGAATTTTTTGCTAAAAAAAATCCAAGAATTAAAATTTTTACAGCAAAAGTTGCAAAAATTTTAAAAAGCAAACAAATTCGCTTTCAGATTGATGACACTGATGCCCAAATTGGTTTCAAAATTGCTAATTCTGAAGTTCATGGCTCACCTTTGCGAATTGAAATCGGACCTCGCGATGTCCAAAATCAGCAAGTTTGTCTAGTTCGTCGTGATAATTTTGAAAAAAAACTAATAAATATTGCTAATCTTAAAAACGAAATAACGTTAATTTTGGATCAAATTCAAGCTGAAATGCTAGCGCGCGCAACTTCACGCCTTTTTGAAAACACAATTTATGTTGATAATTATATTGATTTTGAGAAAAATTTGGAAAAAAACAAGTTTGTAATCGTTGCTTTTGATGAGTCAACTAAAAAAGAAGCCGAGATTCAGGCAAAAACAACTGCAACCGCTCGTCTTGTAATTCAAGAAAAATCACTTTTTGGTCTTCCGGCGGCAGCAAGATCACTTTTTAGCAAAAAAATGACATCTCGATTTGTTCTTTTTGCAAAATCCTATTAACAAATATTAATTTCTCCTTTTTTTAAAATATGATATCATTTTAAAAAAAGGAGAAATTATGCCAATTTTTGACCTACATGTAACTGACGATATTAAATCTAAAATTAACAAAAATGATGCAATTTTGCTTGTTTTTCATCAACCTGGTTGTGGAGCCTGCACACTTTACGAAACCACCATTGATGAAATTAATGTAAAACACGGAATTAATGGTTTGGTTGTTATTAGATTTAATGTTCGTGATAATATCCAATTTGCTCGTGAAAATAACATTCAGGGAACGCCAACAACCTTTTTGTATAAAAATGGTGAAAAAGTTTTCCAATTTGATGGTTACGTTGCAACAGAAACTTTAGAAAAACACCTTCAAAATTACAAATTGGTCTAGTTTATAAAGATCAAAAAAACCGCGAAATTGCTGTGCCATATTTAACTTCGTATCAAAGGTTCAGAATTTTTTTAATTTAGTGAATTAGTAATTGTTCTTCCTTTTTGCACTAATTTTTCAAAAAAATCACAATAGAAAATTTTTCTTTTTTTGCCAATGACTTCGCCGTTTTCATCACCTACTAAAATTTTTTTTCAATATCTATTAATTTCAATTTCAATTTTTCCGTATTCAGTTTTCAGTTTTCGTTTAATTTTTGAGTGAAGGCCTTGTTCAGAATTTTTAATTATTTTTTGAGAAAATTTTAGATCTTCTTGTTTAACTTTTGCAATTAAGCTTGCTAATAAAGTTTCTTTTTCTAATTCTGTATAAATTATAATTTTTCATTTTATAATAGAAATTTTTTTTAAAAAAAGAAAAAACTAGGAAAAATTAACTTTTTCCCCACTATAATTTATATTAATCAAAGGGAATTATTGTGGCAATTAAAGATTGAATAAAACTGAAAAAATATAGTCCATTTAAGCCGGATCAAACAGTTGTATTTAATAGTTTAGGAGAACCGATTGATTCCCATCCTGTAATCATTTTTTATGATAGAGATACAAAACTATATTATTATTTAAAATCTAGATCTGTTTATGACGATAAAGGGAAAAAGCGTATCCCTTTTCCTGGTGAAGTAGAAATACCAAAATCCGGAACTTCAAACGTCTATTTTACTCAGGATTCCTATGTGGATTGTTCACAAATTTTTTATATGAACAAGGACGAAATGGAGCAATATATTGAAAGTAATAAAGATAAAGAAAAACCTTGAATTTTAAAGGAATTAGACTATCAATATGTTATTGAAATTTTTAATCAGTTAATCAAACAAACAAAAGGAGGCAATCCTTATATTGTTTTATCAAAAGTTTCATATAGTGAAAAAACAAAAAAGATCACATCTTTTGTTAAATATGCAAGTGATAGACATTTAAATAATGATTATCGGAATCCACCAAAGCCTCGAAATAAGAAAAAGCAAAAAGTTGTTAAAGAAATAATGAATATAGTTCAACAAAATAGAAAAATTCATTATATAAAATCGTTAGAACAAATAATTCATTATGAAAAAGAACAATATAATGAAGTTCAGGTTTATGCTCCTTTAGCAAATTGAATTACTAAATTAAATGAAAAATATAAATGAAATAGTAAAGAAATAATTGAATATTGTAATAATTTAGTAGAAAAATTTAACAAGAATAAAAACATTAATTATGTTGTCCCAACATTTATTAATTGATTTACCATGAGTAAAGGAATGATAATAAATGGAAAAGAAAGTCTATTAAATGCACTTGAACAAAGAGATTTTCATTTTATGCTAACTTGATTTAAAAATAGGAATTTAGAACCTAGCTTAGAGTCTTTAGAAAAATTTAAAGAAGAAATGCAAATAGATACGAAAAGTAGGAAAATTAAAAATTGAGACTATTTTAATTATTTTGGTTTAGAACAAAATTTATTGGCAAAAATTAAAAATATAGCAAAAAGGGACAATGCATTTAAAAAAACATTACTGAAACTAGAAAAGCAACAGCAAACCCAAAACCAAGAGACAATCACGCGTGAATTTACCTACCAAAATTCAAATTTACTATCTGAAAATTTAGTTCCAAACCAAGCTCAAGAAGCTGAAGAAGAAAAAGATAAAAACAAAAAGAAACTAAAAATGAAGATGTAAGGAGAGAAATATGGAAATTGGGCATTTAATTGGTGCAATTTTCTCATTGATATTTTGGTCTAGTTTTGGAATTTATATTACAAAAGTTAAGCAAACAAACAGAATAAAAGCTTTTATTTCTAAAACAGCAAAGCGCAAACGAAATTTAACTTATTTTTATTTTTTAATTATAGCTTGTTTAATTTATGGAGTATTTTATGTTGCATTTGATCTATAAAAAATTGAAAAAACAAAAAATTTTATTATTAAGTACTAGTTTTTCATTAGCGCCAACTTTGTTAGTTTCTTGTTTTCAGCCTTATCAAGAAATGCAAAAACATATTTCTAAATCGCTCGTTCCTACCCCGGGTAGTTATAACCCAAAATCTGCAAATCCAGTTGCTGGAAATCCAATTTTAGAAGAAAATTCCGATACAATTACTAATTCGGTTTTAGGATTTAACGGACAAAAGAAAAACCCAAAAGAAGCAAAAAATCGCTTTAATGTTGAAAAAAATTACACCGAAGAAATTCCTGAAGCTAGTTTTATTCCAAATAAAGGCGGAACCGGGAAATATGGACTTTTGCCTTATTGATACTTTTTACAGTCAATTCCTGAATATCTAAAGAAAAAAGGATTTAATACTTATAAATATAATAAAGAAGAATATTTAAAAAGACTTGATTATTTTTATGAAAAAATTAGAGGATATTATAATCGCAATTTAGTTGATTATCAAAGTCCTGGAGTTCAAGGTGAAGTCGAAGTTTGAAAACAAGGCCTGCGAAAATCATATGAAGACTTTATAAAAAAAATGAATGGCAAATCAACTTATGATTTTAATGAAGATTTAACTGATAAGGATAAGGTTTCTGGATTAAATGATATTAGAATTGAAAATTTTTGACCAATCATTAGGCCCGAACTTGATAAATATAAAGCAAAAATTGACGAAAACGATGATGACCAAAAAAATAGAATTATCTTTGATTTTTTACTAGCAAACGAAAGAATGTGACCAGCTTTTGCCGATGAAAACGGCGAATATATCAATGGAAATAGAACAGATAAATGAAAAAATACTGCCAGATATTTCCGAGATGATTATTATATAAAAACACGATATAAGCCAAGTGATCCAGAAAAATTGTGATACGAATTAGGCTGGTTTATGCTCCGCCCGCAACGAATTATTAGTTCAGCTAATAAAGCAAGAAGCATTTTAGAAAGCATATGAGAAATTGAAAAACAATTTTTTGAGTTAAATGATAAAAATATTGAACCTGCAAAACTACTTGCTGGAAAATTAGCTAATCCAATTAGATCTTTTACTAATATACTAGAAAACTTTTTAAAACCACATAATCATTTAAATCTACGAAAAGATTTAGTTTTTAATATTGACGCTTCAAATAATCAAGACGACCAGTCTTTAATTGCTGATTTTATTGACTATTATAACCAAAAAATTGCGCCAATTATTTGAAGAATAAATTTAACAGCGCCAAAATTAGACACTTTGACTAACCTAATCCACGACAACTCCTACTTTAACACCTACCTTCAACCCCTTTTACCCAAAATTCAAGATCTACCAACTCAAGAAGATGCAAAAATTGGCAATAATTATTCTGAAGAACTTAAAGAAAAAGCACGCCAAGGAGCCAAAAAAGCTGGGCAAAAAGCTTGAGGGCAATGACTAAAAAACTATCAAGATAAATACGGAATCCAATTTAAAGCTGATCCTGAAATCGACAATGAATATTATGATGAATCAAATTCGTCGGTAGTAAAGCCAGAAAAAACTAAAGAAATTGAAAAAGAAAAACTAACAAAAGAAACAAAAGAAACAAAAGAAGAACTTCCAAAAGAAACAAAAGTAAGTTAAGTTAATAAAAACCACCCAAAAAGGTGGTTTTTATTAACTTAACTTTTTGAATTTTTTCCGAATTAAAAATCAGATACCAAAACTTAAAATTCCTAAAACAACAACGCTAACAGGAATAAATCAGTAAAGATTTTTGGGATTTTCCAGAAAGTTTTTACTATTTTCTAAATTTTCTAAATCAAATTTATAAGGCTCAAAATCAAAATTTTCAACTTTGAATTTTAAATCTTCTTGAGTCAAAAAATTCCCCGGTTTAAAAGTAATTTCCGAAATTTTATTATACCTAATTTTTGTGAGAATATTATCAAATTCTAGTGGAGTTAAGTATTCTTCTCAATTAAGTCCTCAAGGTGCTAGTTGTTTATTTAATTATTCTGCAATTATTTTTGGATCTTTAGAATTAATTTTGATATTTTCGAGCTTTATTTTTGATTTTTTTTTTTTTTTTGATGTATTAATATTCGAAATAACATTAATATAACCAGGTAAATTTATGCCTGACAGAATTAGATTTCCTTGGGATTTTGTTGTATCTGAGTTACCTTGATAAATGTTAAAAAGAGGTTGATTATTTAATGTTTTTGGGTCAAAGCGATAATTATTATCAAAATTAGCTTGATTATTTAATAAAAGTTGAATTTGTCTTTTATCTTTTGTAGGATTACTTATTCCTTTTAAATTAATTTTTAAATTTTTAGGCGGTGAATTAAAAATATTATGATTATCTTGTACTATTTTTTGTATTTGTTTTAAATCGAACTTATATTTATTTCCAACCTAAAAACTTAAAAATAATGTTGATTTTTGTGTTATAATTAAAACACGGTAAACAGAGGTGCTCATTTTGGGCTGAGAGAAACTCTTAAAAGTTGAACTAGGTAATTCTAGCGTAACGAGTTGGCCATTTTTTTGTTACAAAATCCTGTTTGCTAAAATTTATTTTAAAAAACAGGGTGAATATGTTGTGAATTAAAAAATTTGAAAAAAAAATACTACTTTTTCCACTATTTTTTTGTGCCAGTTTTGTTTTTTTGGGCTCTTGTGGTGACAAAATAAGTCCAGAATCTAGGCAAGATCAGCCAATAAGCTTGAACTGAGACACAAAAATAAATCTTGGATTAGGGCAAAGTTGGTTTGATTTAAAGGAAAAAGATCCTAATCGGATTAGCAAATTTCTTGAAAATTTGACACTAGAATTTAATAATTTACAACAAAAAAATCCTGAAACAAAAAATTTGCCCCCTGTTAGTTTTAGTTTTATTGGAAATGATGACTCTAAGACGAAGATAATTCAGTTACTTTCGTCTGATAATTCCGAAAATGCACTTGATTTTTCAATTGCTGACGCGACGACAACAATTGAAGATGATCCTGAAAAAAAACTTTATAATGGTTTACAAACCTTGACTTGATCCTTCAAAAATAGTTCAAATGAGCCAAAATTTTATCAAAATGGGCTTGATGATGATCCACTTCGGCAAAGTGCAAAAAAATTAGACCTACTTTTCAACGAAATTTCTTACAATAATTGGTCTAATCTTGCAAGTGGGGCGCAAAAATGGGATGGAATTGCCTATCGTTTTTTTTACGATGAATCAGTGCCAAAAAAATTAATTTCCTACTATCGCGGAATGATTTTAATTGCAGGCAACCAGGAAAAATTGGCAAAAATCCGTGATGCTTGAGAGCAAAAAAATTGAGAAAAATTCCGTAATTACGGGATAATTCACGGAAAACAGACTTCTGCTGGCAGATGAAAAATGCAAGCTGATTTGATCAAAAAGCACTTTGGCAAAAATTTTTTCTTTGCAAGTTTAAGTGAAGATCTATTGGAAAATCCGGACAAATTTATTCAAAAAGTGGACGGGGTTTCGATTGGACAAGACAAAAATTTCAGCATTAGCTTTGATGATGAAGCATCCTTTGCTTGAACAAAAAATACGGGCAATAAAAAACAGTTTTACCCAACTGAAAAAGACGGAAAAATCGAAGTTTTCATTCTCACTAATCCTTCTTCGTATGATATAGGCTCGTTTCGGCCAGGTTTTAACAGGGTTCAAGCCGACATGTTAGTTGAGGCTTTTATCAATCTTGCCAAAAACGGAAAGGACACCTACGGACCCAACGTTGGTTACAACGGATACCGTCATGTTGACCAAAAAGACCCTGAATTCCGTAGAATTCATGAACAAAAGTAGCCAAAAAGAGTGCTTGATTTTTGAAAATTTTTCCTTTCGTCTTCATAGAAAAAGTCAAAATCTTGTTGAAAAAATTAGTTTTGAAATCTGTGAGGAGGATGTTTTGTTCATTTTAGGCCCAAGCGGACAAGGAAAAACATCGTTTTTTCTTGCAATTTTTCAGGAAATTTTTGTTTCCGGAAAATTGATTTGAAATCAAAAAAATTTGCTTGAACAAAACAAAAAAGCAAAAAAAAACTTTGCAAAATTGATTAGTTATCTATCGCAGGATCCAACTTCAATAAATTTTCAAACAGTTTATACAAATTTAGCAAAAAATTTGCCAAACTATAAAAACTTTTTTTACAATTTTTTTACAATTCCAACAAATGAACAAAAAGAGGAAATTTTTGATATTTTAGCTAATTTAGGTCTGGAAAATCATGCTTTTTTTGCTTTTCAAGATCTTTCAGGTGGACAACAGCAAAGGGTTGAAATTGCAAAATTAATGTTGCAAAAACCAAAAATTATTTTGGCAGATGAACCAACATCAGCGCTTGATCCAAAAAATTCAAAAAAAATTATTGATTTGATCATTAATTTTGCAAAAAAAAATAACTCAATTTGTCTAATTGTCACACACAATCTTGATTTAATTAAAAAATACAAAGGGAAAATTTTAATTATAAACGAAGGTAAAGGAGATTTTTATGAGTCTTTCACTAAAATTGAACAGGAAAAAATCAAATTAATTTCTGGCGAGAGCAATGCAGAATAATTTGGTTTGGTTTCAAAAAAGAGCAAGTATAAAAAAGTGAAAAATTATTATTTTTCTCGTATTTTTTCTGCTTTTTGTTATTTCCTTTTATTATATTTATTCACCAATTAATTTTAAAGGTTGAGAAATTTTTAAAAAAAATTTGCTTAATTTATTTAATTTTTCCAATTTTCACCCAAATTATAGTAATTCGATTCTAGAATTAAGCATTAAACTTTTGTGAACAACAATTAAATACACAATAATTGGAACATTTTTTGGCTCAGTTTTTGCTTTTTTTACTGCACTTTCAAGTTCAAAATTGATGAAAAATAAATTTATTAAAATTTTTTTCTGGTGAGTTATAATAATTTTAAAATCCTTCCCAATTCCCTTCATAATTTCTCCCTTTCAGCTTATTTTTCCATCAAAATTGGCTGCAAGTTTAATTTTGTTTTGGTTCTCATGAATCTGACTTCACCGATATTTTCACTCTTTTTTAAATACACTTGACATATCTGGATATCAAAAAGCGATTATGATAGGAAAAAATCGCTTTTTTGCATTTAAAAGTGAACTTTTTCCATTAATTGTAAATAAATTTTTTGCACTTTTTTTATTTAGTTTTGAATCTAACATTCGCTGAACAACAATTATTTCTGCAACAGGGGTTCTTGGAATCGGCCTTTTAATTAATGATGGATTACAAAATCCGGTTTTGGGTTGAAAAATTATTGGAATTCCTTTATTGGTTTTGCTTTTTTTATCAATGCTTATTGAATTTTTGCTCTTATTTTTTAATAAATTTATTTTTTGTAAAAAATCTCTAAAAGTGGCGCAAAAAAACAAATTTTTCCTGTTTTTAAGATTGAATTATGACCGGATTATTAAGTTTTTTTTCATTTTTTTAGTCCTAATTTTGCTGATTTTCAGTATTTTTGAGATTAAAAATTGGACAATAAATTTTGCTGAATTGAAGACTTTTTTTAATTCGCTTTTCCTTTTTGATAGCAAAATTTTTGCGCTAGGAAAACTTGACAATCCAGCTTATATGATTTTGAGTCTTAGCGCACAAGTTGTGGTTGCGGCTGGAATCATTATGGTTTTTTCTTTATTTTTTGCAATTCTTGCAAATGAAAAATTAAATAATTTTCTTAAATCGTTCAGTTTTAAATTTTTATTAAATTTTTTCCGTGTAATTCCAACAATAATATTTTTTTATCTTTTTGTTAGTTTTAGTTTACAACCAATTTTGCTAGTTGCGGTGTTAATTGGTTTTAATGGAGCGATTTTGATGGCCAAAAAGCTGAATGAAACGATAAATTCGCTTGATTTTCAGAAGTGTAAATCATTAAAATTGCAAAATTGACAAAAATGAAAAATAATTTTTTATCACATTTTACCACTAATTTCTAGTGAATATTGGAAATATTTGAACATTGAAATTTCAAATTCAGTACATAATTTGCTTCTTTTTGGAATTTTAGGTGGTTCTTTGCTCGGGCAAAAAATATCAGTTTTATCGCAAAGCGGAATAACTGGAAGCAAGATTGGTTTTTTTAGTTATTCCTGAATTGCATGAAGTTTTATTATGATTATTGAAATAGCATTGGCATTTTTAGAGAAAAACTACTTCAAAAAATTTTATAAATCAGTAGAGAAAATTCAGAAAATTAGTTTTTTTCAATGGTTTTAAGACGGACTCTATTTTCATTTTTTTTCTAACATGTTCATTTTTAAAAAATTCAGTTGGCTGGTTTACAAGCGAATTGCCTTTTGGCAACATTGATTGTTGGATCTCCTTCTCCTTTAAAAAACAAACAAATTCTAGTAGAATTTTTTATTTTTTGCTTATCTTTTTTTGATTTCTTATTTTCGTCTTTTAAGTTCATCAAAAATATTGCAATATTAATTCCGCGCTTTTTTTAAGGAACATTTTCCATTATTTCTTGATAAATTCCACGATTATTTTTAGAAGGATCGTTAATTGTGTATTTCTTTCTTGGTCTGCGAGGAAATTTATTTTTACCCAAGCGCTTATTAGACTTTTCATACCGTTATTGAAAAGCTTTTGTTGTCAATTTCGTATTAAATTATTTCCATAAACATGCAAAATTGTAGTTTTATTCCTTGAGATTCAGCGATTTTGATGTATTTAATTTTCTGTTCAACTGTGAATTTATATTGTTTCATTTTGACACACCCTTTCTTAATGTGTCTGAAATTAATATACTAATTTACACAAAAAATCAAGCTTTTTTAAATTTATATAATTAATTAGGAATTTTTTGTTAAAAAATTTAAAATTTTATTCTTTTCCATCTTCTGGAGTAACAAAATTAACTTTAATGTTTTCAACATCAAATGCAAATTGGAATGAATTGCTTTCACCAGCGCGAATCCGGTTTATTGTTCAAAAAGTGTCAACTTCCATAACGGGGATAATTGGCACAAATTCGCGAATTATTTTTTCAAAAACAATCACAAATTCAAAAACCTTATTTTGTGTTCAACCATCTTTTTTTTCTTGGTCAGTAAAAAAACCATTGAAAAATGCGTCAATTCGCGAATTATACTGATCTAAAGTTTCAGCAAAATCGGGAACTAAAATTGGTTTGCCATTAAAATCATAGGCGAGATTTTTCTGTTCTTTATCAAGAAAAACTTTTTTGTAAATTGGCTGACCATTAGCATCTTTTTTTACTTTTCTTGTAATTAAATCTTCAAATTTTGCCCGGAAAATCGGCGAAATTTGCAGACGCTCAACTAAACTTTCACGCTGACTCTCGCTTAAAGAATTTCACATTTTTCAATATGTAAGTGAAGCTGCTGGATTTGATTCAAGCCCCGAAAATTTATTATCAATTGGTGAGATTTCATCAGGGCTAAAAAAGGCTCTGATATATGAATGTGGTTGGGAGCTTCCAATGTTAAAGAAGTCAAAATTTTTTACTGTCAAATCAAAATCACCGTTGGAGATTCGCTGCTGATAAATTCCATCTGGCAATCTAACAGGGTCAATATTAATAAAATTATCGGAATTTCGACTCAAAATATCGTGCAAACCAGTTGCAAATTTTTCTGCATTATCATCTTTATAAATAAAATTTAATACAACTTTTGTTAATTTAGGATGTTTTTTGCGAAAACGATCCAAGAAAAATTTAGCAGCTTGAACATTGTAAGAATTGTCGACTCGTGATGTTGACTCAAATCAAACACTTTTTGCAAGATGATCGGCAAAATCCTGAGCCAAAATTGGAAAAGTTAATTGCTTTCCTTTTCCATCTGGAACTTCTGATTGATAAAATTGGTTGGTAAAAAAAGTCTCAAGTGGATAACCTCTTGAAGTCATAATATTATCAAAATTTGACCAAGTAGTTTGTGTAAAAGAATGGTCAAGTCCATATAATTTTAGCAAATCTGCACGATCAATTGCATAAAATAAAGCTCTGCGGAGGTCAGGATCCTGAAGAAATGAAGAAGATTTTTTAACATTATCAAGATTAATTTGAATTCCAATTGTGCCAAATCCAGTTTGCTTTTTCATATACTGCCTTGTTTTTTGACTTGCTCAAAATTTAGCCTGAAAAGTCGAAGGAATTTTCGTTTCGGCAATGTAACCATCCAAAAATAAGGATGATAATAATTCTGGTTGTTCAGCGAAAAAAATCTTAATTTTTTTTGGTACAGTTTTGTCAGCAGAGTAATAACTTTGTTTCTTGGACAAAACCATTGAACCTTGTGAACCAAGGTTTAATTCAGAAATTTCAAAGGGCCCATTGGTAACAAACCTTGATAGATCAGTGCCAAAATTAGCAATTCCGCCGGCTTTTGTTTCCACAAATTCACGATTTATTGGCACAATTGTATCAGGAACAATAATTTGACGAAAAAGATTAATAAATTTTTTTGCGCCTGTATCCTCAAATTGAATTCGGAGACCAAATTCATCGCCAGGCAAAAAATCAAATCTTGGTTCTAGATTGGGCCCATCAAAAATTTGCGCTGGATCTAAAAAAGGAT
Organism: Mycoplasma sp. 'Moose RK'; assembly: GCF_015708155.1. Classification (GTDB taxonomy): domain Bacteria; phylum Bacillota_I; class Bacilli_A; order Mycoplasmatales; family Metamycoplasmataceae; genus Mesomycoplasma. Next base: position 262,789 of record NZ_JADDYD010000001.1, on the reverse strand, counting down.
TTTTTGTTAATTCAATTACTTTTTTGCCATCTTTTGTAGCAACGTTAATTTTGGTTGAATTAGCACTGAAATCAGGATTTAAAGAGAAATTTTCCTTAACAAGTTCAACAACTTGTTTATTTGTCATTTGTTCAAAAACCTGGCCAGTGTACATGCCAAAATCAGCCATTAAGCTCTTGAATTGTTGCACGAATTTTTCGTCATTTTCACTTTGAGATTGAAAGATTTTTTGGGAAAAATCAAGTGAAAACTCACTAGTTTTTGGATCTTTTTTGTAATTTCTTTGTCCAAAGGGATTTAAATAGGGTTTTCCAAATTTAGAAACATAATCTTGCTGAAGTGAAACAAGTTGTTGCGCATTTTTAATGTTCAGTGATAAAACCTTAACTAAATTAGGTGAGGCAACATTGATATTTAAAATATATAAAATATAATCAATAAAATTTTGTGCAACAACTGGTTGATTATTTGATCATTTTGATGCCCCGTTGTTTAAAAAAATCGTTGTTGAAACAAATGATTGTGCCTCATTTTGGATTCCAATAAAGGATTTTGCTTGTCCAGCGGTTGGAATAACTGAACCAACTGTCATTCCAAAGTCACTAATTGGGTAAGAACTACCGGCATCACTGATTAATTTGGGGTTCTTCATGATTTTTGTGCCACTTGCTGAACCTAAACTTGTTTCATAAATTTGAAATGAAATTGGCGGTAAATTCAGTTTAGCACCATAAGATTTTGATGCAGATGGACCCGGTTTCACAAAAGATTCAACAATTGAATTCAAAATTTTATGTGAAGAATTATTTTTTACATAATTTAAGGTGTTAATTGCTGGAGTGGCGATTCCAAAATCAAATTCAGCACGATTTTTTTCAAGAGCTGTTGTACAAGAAGCAAATAATGGAACTGAAAGTAACAAAAAACTATTTAAAATCAAGGTTTTTTTTAATTTTTTCATATTTTCTACCTATTTAAATTGTGGGCGAACTACAAGAAAATTTTCGCCATTTTCATTTGTTATGTATGTTGGTGCAAGTTGATAATTTTTCCCGTTTTCAGCAAGAAATTTGTTTTTGCCAAGTGTTAAAAGTCCCTTAATTTCTTGCTTTTTTTCATCAGAAAAGTAAATTCTAAGCTTTTTTGAACCTGATGAACCTGGGCGCACTAATGCATTTTTAAATTCACCAATAATTGATCAAGAAGAAATTCAGGAACTGTAACCTTCATCTGCTAAAGTTCACTTTGTTGATAAATCAGCCTGTTTTTTTAAGTAAAAAATGTTATTTGTGTTTTCAGTTGCAATTTTAATGAAATATTTTTGTTGTGTTTGTGTATCTTCAAGGGTTAAAAAATGAGCTTTTTTGGCATCTTCATTTTTAACAAATCCTCAAAAAGTGACTTTATCATGCTCGGCATCACGCCAAATTCCAGAGACAGTTTTAACTCCAACGCCTTGAGTTTTTAGCAAATAATACCAAAAAGCTTCTGGCCTAGTGGTAATTTTTTGACCTTTTAGATCAGTAATTCGTAAATTTTGATCCTTAACAGGTTCTAAATTGTCATCATAAAGTTGCCAATCAAGCACTTTTCGTTGAAAACGATCCTTAAAGAAACCGTTGTTTGTTGAAATATTTTTATTAATATAACCATTTCTTCAGCTTTGCGATCTTCCAACAACTGGCTGAATGTTTGTTTGATAAAATTGTTGATAGTTACCTAATTCTCCCTTGTATTTATTGAGAATTTTATTTAAATTGATTGAAATTTCACTAAATAAATCATTTTTTTCACGATTAAAGTTAGCGATTAATTCCTGAATTTTCGCTGATTGCTCAATTTTTTTAAGCATTTGATCAATGAATTTATCAGGCTGTGGCTCAGCCTGAATTTTAGTAATTTGTTGTTGAACTAAATTTTTAAGACTTGCAGATTTGCCATAAAGACCTTTATTTTGGGAGTTTTTGTAGGTTTCTAGCAAATTTTGATAAAGAAAATCAAGGTTTGTTTTATCCTTTGAAGTAACAAAATTTGTTAAAAAATAATTGTTATAGCTAGAAATAAAATTCTGTGAATAACCCTGAGCAAAATCATAAATTGGAATGAAATTTTTAATCCATTTTCGGGTATAAATTCTGTCTACAAAATACTCATTTCCAGTATTGGATTCAGTAATATTTTTAAATTCAGGAGCAATATTGTCAAGAGTTTCAGTGCTTGGTGAATAATGGATTTGAACATAATCACGTGTTAAGGACTCAGGAAAATTATAAACATAATTACTAAAAAAGTCATCAGGTTTTGTTTCAAAACGAGAAATATTCTTCGAACGAAGTAAAGAAAGTTCCAAATCTGTGTTCATTTTTTGAAATTGACTTGTCACGGATCTTGTTGGTGTTGTGTAATCTACAGTCGTTTTTGTACCAACCAAATATTGCAATTTAAAAAGGTCAATATCAGTAAAATTAATATTGTTTCTAATTAAAAAGTCTTTGATTCAACCAAACACTTCTGATTTTTCTGAATTATTTAGGTCATCATTTATAAAACTTTCATTGTCAAAAACAAGCGAATTTGTTTCATTAAAAGAACCAAAATCTAATCATGCAATTTTAATTCGGTCAAATTTTGTCAAGGGACCAAATTTTGTCGATGGTAAATTTGGATTATTTGCACGTGAAAAATTCTTAAATCCCATAAATCCAATTTTTGAATCAAAAAGGTGATCAATATTTTTTTGATTAATTTTAGTATTTTTAATTAATAAATTTAGTGTTGATTTTTCAAATGCTTCTAAAAGAAAGTTGGCTAATTCTTGCACTTTTTGATGTAATTCGGTTTCAGAAATTTTAAAGTATGGTAAAAGATTTGCAATAATTTGATCATTTTTTTGGTCTTTTTTTCATTCAAAATTTGGTGTTTCTAATGATTTTTTTTCAAATTTTTCACCCAATTTAGAGAAAGCATATTTTAACAAGTGAAATTTGGAATTTACATATGAAAGATCTCAATTTCTGACATAACCTTTTTCAGTTTTTGCTATTTTCATTGCAAACGGATCAATTGAAATAAATTCAATAAAATCTTCAATATTATTAAATTCTGTTTCCTGATTTTGATTTTGAAAGGCAAAATAATTTTCTGAATAATCAAATTTAAAAACTGTCTTATCTCAGGAATCTAAGTAAATTTTTGAAGTATCAAATTCAGTTGAATCAGATTTATTTTTAAACCTAAATTCATGAGCAATGCCAAAAAATGGCTGTAATTGCGAAGTATTTTTTGTTGAATCTGCTACCACTTTATCAAATTTTAGTAAATTTCCAAGAGGTGAAATTCAACGGTTTGTTATTGGTTTTTTAGAATCAAATTCAGTTTGATCAAGAACATTTTCAAGTTTTTGCGAAGTGTTAATCCCTGCATAAAAATCATATTTTGGATTCTGATAATATTGATTTTCACCCGCTGAAATCAATTTTCCGAAGTAACTACTTGCAAAAATTGGGCCATTTGTCAAGGTTTGAATGTCTTCGGATCGAGTTGGAAGATCATAAAAATTAGAAAGTGTGGCAAAAATATAATCAGAGTCGACGTTTTGACCATTTTTATCAGTGAAACTAAAGATTTTCTTATGATTTTTTAGAATTCATTCCACATATATATTCTCAAAGAAAAAAATTAGAGCATTTGTGAATTTTTCTGATTCAGCTTGATTTTCTGATCCTTTATTTTTTTGAATTCACTCACGAAAACTTTGAGAATATGATTTTTTAAAAATCTCAATAACTTTTGCAATTTTGATAAACAACGAATCTCCAAAATTTGTAATATTTTTAAGTTTTTCAAACAAATTTATACCGCTTTTTTGAGAATTTTTTAAAAAATTTGACAATTTTTCAGCAAATGCTGAAGAATTAATATTGCTATCGCTCTCAAAAATTTCTTTTGAAATAGAAGTAAGTGAATTTAAACTACTTAGGGATAAAGTAAAGTTATTTTTTCCTTTGTCAAGCAAATTTTTTGCGAATGATTTTAGTTCTGAAATACCTTGAATATTACTTTCACTAACACTTTTTAAAAAAATACTTAAATCAAAAATTGAACTATCAGTGACAATGCCCACAGTAATTTCATCATTAATTGAATTGAATATAGAACCAAAAAATGCCTGATTTTCTACCTTGTTTGTTAAAATTGCACCTAAAGTTTTAGTAAAATATTGATTTGAGGGTGAAAAACGTTGAAATTTTACACCAGTAGAATTTCAACCATTGTTCTGAAATTTTTGAACAATATTTGCTGAAAAATCTTGGCGAATTTTCTTAATTTTTTCTGTAAGTTCAATCAAACTATTTGGATTTTTAAAAGTAGAAACATCAATTACTGGGTTACCATTAGCATAGAAAACTTTTACTTTTAAATCACTAAAAGTTTTATTATCTGCACTTGGTTTAAAATCAGCAATAATAATTTGACCATTTTGGTCAAATTTAAGTAAATTTCCCATTCCATCTGTTAAAGAATTTGCAAATAATTCAGGAATTTTACTGGAATTAATGAAGCCAGAAACAGGACTTTTACTGGATTTGTTACGAAAAAACTGCGCAGCATCAGAAATTGCTGGGTTAATTGTTGCAGAATCTGCATCAATTGAGTTTAGTAAAAACAAATCATATAATTTAAGACGACGAAGTTCAGCAGCGGTTTTTAAACCATCAATTGTTTGTAAAAATCGTCTTGATGGCTGTGAAAGTAATCGATCAATCCCTTGATTTTCATTTGAACCGTAAATTTCAGATTCATTTTCAAATTTTCCACCACTATCAAAACTAAAATTTGGATAAACTCCATTATTTTGGGGACTTAATCCCGGTGCTGATTTCCGAATTGTTAATCCTGATGAACGAGCATCAAAGTATAATTGCAAAACATCTAAATTATAAAAAGATTGCAAACTGATTGATGAATTTGTTGAAAGCGCGTTTAAAACAACATTGGAATTAGGATCTGAATTATCTTGTGCATAATTTAATGTCTGATGGTGGCCATACTCATGGGTCCCCACATATTTAAGGTAATTAATTCCTGTTGTTTTGAAAAAATGAGTCGAAGCTTTAAGCAAAGCAATGTAGGGAATCCTTGATGAATGGCTAAAACCAATGTAATTTCCACGTTTTGTTAGATATTTTTTTTGACCAGTCTCACTATCAATTTCAAAATCAACATAAGTTCCAAAAAGATTTTCACCATTTGTTTTTTTATGAGTTAAAACTGTGTCAATAAGGCCATCAAAAACTTCACCATAAAGTTGATAAAGTGTTACTTTTTTACCGTCTTTAAGAGTTTCAATTTCTTGAATTACTTTTGGAATCGCGCGATTTTTTCAATTAACTGCAAGCTTAAAAGTATTGAATTCATTGAGGTTTTTTTTAAAATTTGTTGATTTTTGATCAAGATCAAAAACAATTTTTTTTGTTTGTTTTTGAGAATTTTCAAGTTGAATTTCTAACTTTGAATTTGATAATTTTGTTGCCTTAACAATTTTAAAAGTTGACCATAATTTTGGGTTAAATTCTGATAAAAATTCATTTTGCGCTTCAATCGAAGGATCAGATTGGTCAACTGAAAAAAAATGCCTATTTTCAGCATCTTTTTGGTAAATTCCAACTATTTTTCCAGTTAAAAAATTGATATTGTAAAGGTCAAAAAATCCTTCTTGAGCTATTTTAGCTGCTTTTTCATGAATTTTAGTTGCAATTTCAGCAGCCAAAATTGTAGTAGTATCAGATTGAATTTGCGGTGTTAAATAAAATCTTAGATCGCTTTGCTTATTTTCAGCAGAATCTGGTCAATTTTCAAGTTGAAGTGACAAAACACCTTGAGGAATATTTTTGTCATTATTTAATTGTGGACTAACTAAGTTTTTAACAGCAAGAATTTTATGAGTTTTTTTAAAATTTTCATTAAATTTAAAACTAAAATTTGCTGGTAATTGAATATTTTTTTCGTGCGCAAACATTAAAGTTGCTAATTCGAATTTTTGTTTTACTTTTTCTAAGCTTTGTGCAGGATCTGCAAAAACAAAGAAAAATTCACCATCTCTAAAATTTTTAACTTGAGCTGTAAGTTCTGGAATCTGTGCAACTGAATCCTTTAAAATTTTTACTAAATCATAGATGTAAATTTGTTCATTTTTAATCAAATCAACGGCTGGAATTCCCCCAATTACCTTTGATTTATCGTAGTTTGCAAGCACTTGTTGAATAGGAATAGTAGAAAAATATTTGTCAAGTGATTCTTTAGAAATTGGCTCTTGAAAAATTTTATAAGTAAGATTGTCAGCACCATTTCCAACCCCTGAAAGTTCAGTGTAAATTGGGAAGGACCCAAAAAAAGAATCAGGAAAAAATTCAATTTTTGTTTCCTCTTTCCGTTCAATATGATGTTGGCCCAAAAGTAAATTATTTCCTGATTTTGTTACTCCTTTTTTAAGTGCAAAGTGTTCCAAAGTAATTGCTTCAGGGCCCCAAGCCACATTTTTGTTAAACCAACGAGCATATTTAATAAATTCTTGCGGTGACAAAGCATCTCAATACTCATTAACAAATTTCATTACCCCAATTTTTAAATCAAAAATTGGGGTTTGGCGATCATAATTATCAGCAAATCAGTCTTCAAATTCTGCTACTGAAAAACGCCGTTTTTCTGATTTAATACTTGAATCAAGTACAATCGGCTTGTCAGTTTGACTAAGATCAAATGAAGCAATTTTTTCACCTTGTGCATTTCGAAAATCAGCAAAACTAATCTCATTATTGCTAATTTGTGTATGATTTTCAGGGCGAACTTCAATATTGTAAACGCCAAGTTCATTACTATTTGCATAAAGTTTGATTCCGCCAACGATAATTGCTGAAGAAGTAGCAAGAACTCCCGCAGCGCCTAAGTAAGTAAAAAGGATACTATTTTTTTTCATAATTATAATCTCCTGATTTCCAACGATGAACCTCATCAGCGGTTGCTAAAATGTAATGATTATTGCCTAAATCAATCCATTCAGGTTGATTTTCTTCATTATAATCATGAATTTTAGGATCATAAACAAACTTAGTTAGTGATTCCCCCTGCGATTCAATTGTTGGAATTGACTCAATTAATGATTTTGTGTAAGGATGAAGAAAGTTTTTTGTAATTTCCTTTGTTGGACCAATCTCAAAAATTCGTCCACGATAAATTACGGCAATACGGTCAGAAATGTATTCAACCATCCGTAAATCATGGGAAATAAAAAGAATTGTGAGATTATATTTTTCTTTTAAATCCTTAAAAATATTAATAATTTGTGCTTGAATTGAAACATCAAGAGCTGAAATTGGCTCATCAGCAACCAAAATTTTTGGTCGCAATAAAAGTGCACGACAAATTCCGATTCGCTGCTGTTGGCCACCGGAAAATTCTAATGGAAAGCGTGATAAAACTGAATTGTCAAGGCCAACTGAACTTAACATATCAGTCACAAATTGAAGGGTAACATCCTTTGTGGGTTTTTGTAAAAAACGCTGTAAAAAGAGAGCTTTTTGCTCTAAAAAGGTAATAATTTTTTCTTCAATTTCTGGCAAATTTTTCAAATAAGCAATAAGTTGTTTAAATAAAAAATCAACTGATTTTTGCAAAGTATTTTGGTAAAAATTCTCATTTAAGTACTGAATAATTTCTGTTTTTTGCTTTGCCTTGAAAGTTTTTATTAAACTTTCAAGGCAATTTTGATAATAATGGTGAGCAAAAAGTTCTTTAATTGAACCTTTTTTTCGTCTTTCAAGATTAACAAGCCCTTCTGTAATCACATCATAAATATTTTTATATGGATTTAGTGAAGACATTGGGTCTTGAAAAATCATTTGCACAGTTGCAACTAATTTTTCGAGAATTTTTCCGCGAATTTTTCGTGTATTTTGTGGCAACACAAAATCACTAATTTGAATCTTCCCAAAACTACGTGGAATTAGACCTGCAAGTGTTGCTCCAGTTGTTGATTTTCCTGAACCTGATTCACCAACAAAAGATAAAACTTCACCTTCATAAATGTTAAAACTTAAATCATGAATTACTTTGTTTTTTTTGGATCCTGAACCATAAGTTACATCAACATTTTGGAAACTGACAAGAGGAGTTTTTCCTTTAAAATCAAGCATTTTTTCAACTCCAGGTGTCAAAACTCGATAAATTTGTTTGCTAAATTTACCAAAAAAACATGTTTGTTTTTCAAGGTAAAATTTACTATTATTTTTCATTTTCGCCTTTCATTTTGGTAAATTTTTGCCATTTTTCCAAAATTATTTTTGGAGGAATAATTTTTGGTGCTTTTGGATCTAAAAGTGCAGATTTAACACGATGAGTTGGGCTGATTTTGTAAAAATCAGGTTCCACAAAAAAATCTTGCTCCAGTGCGTAATCATTCCGCACTGCAAAAGCGTCGCCAACAATTTGATTCAAGGAAGATGGAACGACACCACGAATTGACTGAAGACGATCACCCTTGTTGACATCAGGCATTGAAGTGATCAAACCTCAGGTGTAAGGATGTTTTGGATTTAAAAGAATTTCGTCTCTTGTTCCTTCTTCAACAACTTGGCCAGCATACATAATTGTGATGTAATTTGCCAAAGATGCAACAACACCAAGATCATGAGTGATAAAAATTATCGTCATTTTCAGTCTTTTTTGTAAATCGCGAATGATATCAAGAACAAGTGATTGTACAGTCGTATCAAGCGCGGTTGTTGGTTCATCCATGACAATAATTTTTGGTTCAAGTGATAAAATCGCAGAAATTACAATTCTTTGAATCATTCCACCTGAAAGCTCGTGCGGATAAAGTTTCATTACCAATTCAGGGTTGTCAATTTTGGTCATTTTTAGATACAAAAGCGCCTTTTCATAGGCTTCTTTTTTTGTTTTGACAATTTTATTTAGTAACATTCCTTCGATAATTTGTGGTCCAATTTTTTTTGTTGGATTCAAAGTTGACATTGGATTTTGAAAAACTGCAGAAATAATTTTGCCCCTGAAATTTGAAAGTTCTCAAGCGCGAAAATCGAAATTTTGAACTGGATTATTAAAAAGTTTGATTTCGCCTGATTCAACAACAGCATTTTCGCCAACAAGACCATAAAGGCAAGCAGTGATTACCGATTTTCCCGAACCTGATTCACCAATAATTGCATGAATTTGGCCTTCATAAAAGTCAATTGAGGCATTACGAATGACAATATTGCGAACTCCTGGGTCAGACGGATTAACAAAAGAAAGTTTTAAATCCTTGATTTGTGCAACGATTTTGTATTTTTTATCACCGACTTGCTTGTATTCAACGTTTTTGGAAAATTCAGCAAAATCAAAATCAGATCTGCTGAATTTTGATTTGTAATATTTTTGCAAATCAGCAAAAATATTAGTAATTTTCAAGGTTTTTTTGTTTTTATATTGCTTTTTAATGTTTACTTCATAAGCAAGAAATTTTTCTTTAAGATTCAAAAAATCCTGTTCAAATTTAGTTTTAGGTAATTTTTTTGCTTCTAATTTTTGCAAATCTATCTTAAATCTTTCAAGATTTTTAGTTAACTCACGACATAATTTTGGATTTTCTGTTTGCGAACATTTGCTGTTTTTGTTAAAAAATGATGTAAAAGAAAACATTTTTATCTTTGCCTCCTTAAGGCATCCTGAACTGAATTTCCAATCATTTGAATTGAAGAAGTTAATAAAATTAAGAAAAAAGAAGGAATTAAAACATAACGTGGATACAAGGTAACTATTGGGATTCCAGCATTGATTGCATTTCCTAAAGTTGGCACATTTGGCAATGAAAGACCAATAAAAGCAAGGCCGGTTTCGCCAAGAATTGTTCCTGGAATTTCAAAAACAATATTTGTGATCAAAAGTGGCACAATTAAGGGCACAAAATTATAAAGAACTTTATATGAAGGCGTTCCTAAAACACGTGAAGCAACCACTCATGTAAAATTTCTGGCTCTTTTGATTTGTGCGCGAACTTGATTTGCAAGACCAATTCAACCAGTTAATGAAAATGATAAAACTAAAACCCAAAAACTAGGGCGCAAAACAAGTGTCATCAAAATTATCACTAAAATTGTTGGTACATTAGAAATTATTTTGATAATAAATGTAAAAATTTTGTCAAAAAGGTCAAAATTTCCCATTAAAGTTCCAAAAAGAGTTCCAAAAAGAATATTAAAACAAGCAACAATAAAACTCAGAATAAGTGAAAAACGGAGTCCGTGTCACAAAAAAGCCCAAACATCTCGACCTTGTAAGTCAGTTCCGAGAATGAAGCTGCCAGTAAAATAATTCAAATTTTTCATATCAGGTCGCAACTGTGTTGGTGAACCAGTTGTAAACGGAATAATTAGTGCTAAAATCAGCATAAAAATAATTGTAACAAGACCAAAAACACCAGCAAAAGATCTTGAAAATCGGCGAAAAATGTCATGAAAATTATTTCTTGGCTTACCAAAATAATTACGATCAAAATTTTTAGCTTGATTAACCATTAATTTTCACATTTGGTAGGAAAATGGTTGGAAAACTGGATTTGGTTTTAGTTCATCTTTTAAATAAATTTCAATTGAGGGAAATTGCTGCACTATTTTGCTCTCCTTCTGATTCTAGGATCAAGTAATTCGTAACTAATGTCACGTAAAGTGTAAGAAATTATTGTCAAAAGTGAATAAACAATAACAAGAAACAGGATAATGTTATTGTCTTTTGATTGAATTGCATCAATCATTATTCCACCGGAACCTGTAATTAAAAAGATTTTTTCAACGAAAATTGAGCCAATAAAAGAACCTAAAACAACAATTGGAAAAAAAGTAGCTATTGGAAAAAGTGAGGATTTAAGCGCGTGAGTTCAGACAAAACGGTTTCGACTCAAATTTTTAAGATAGGCAAATTTTGCATGTAAGGAATTTAATTCATTGTTGAGCTCAAAACGAATATAACGAACATAGCTGATAATTGAACCAATTGAAAGCGCTAGTGCCGGAAGAACAAAAGTGGCAAAATCTTGAACATTAAAAATGTAAGGAATCCCTGATTTTTGTCCAATTATAAGCAGGGTTAAAGCAAAAACTAAGGAGGGAATAGATGAAAAAATCGCAATTCAAACTGTTGCAAAATTATCAAGAAATTTTCCAGGGTTTTTGCCCACAGCGATCCCCAGTGGGACACCAATGGCAATTGTTAGGAAAACAGAAACTATTCCTATTGAAAAAGATGTCAAGAAACGCTGTCAAATAAAGTCATTAATTGGCACTCTTGGGCGTAAGCTGTATGAAATTCCAAAATCAAAATTAATAAATTTTCATAAATAATTAAAATAGCGTTGAGCTTGTGGAAGATCAAGGCCAAAAGCATGTTTTTCTGCTGCCTTTTGTGCTTCCGAAAGTCCATCAAGAAAACCTGGTTCACCCGGAATTGAATCAATTAGCAAGAAAACAAGGGTGGCAACAATTCAGGCAACTATTAGGAATTCAAGAAAAATTTTGACAAGTTTTTTGAAAAAACGAAAGGGAAGCGAGTCAAAATTAACGTATTTTAGTCAAACAAATTTGGGGATTTTTGCCTTTTTAACAGTATAAATTTTATTATTGTCAATATATTTTGGATTAATCTTCAAATTTAGATAATTTTTTGATAATAATTCATTAGAATGTTGGGGATTTTCATTGTTATTATCTGACATTTTTCACCTCTTCTGCTGACTTTTTTAATTTTAAAAAGAAAAAACGGGGTTGTTCACCCCGTTTTAAAATTTTAATTAAATTCTTTTCTAAAAGTTAAATAATTAAATTAAAAGGGGGTATTTTTTATTTTTTTGTAAATAAATTTACTAAAAATGCTAAAAAACTTAAAAACAAAAATCGTGATTTTTGCTCAAATCATGTCAATATAAAAAGACTTAGATATCAAGTTTTTTGTTATCATTTTTAAACCCTATAAAATTATAAAAACTAAAGTGTATTTTAACATAAAATAAAAATAATCAAAGAAAATTTTTCAAAAATCTCTTTTTATTAGACTTTTAAATATATTCTTTCCTAAATATTTCAAAAATTTTGTCATAAATATCATTATTTTTAGGATTATCAACCATGGCAAAACCTTTGAAAGTAATTCCTGCAAAACTTCTTTCAGTTTTAAACACTTTTTCAACCAAAAACAATTCTTTTGAAGCAATCGCTCCTAAACTAAGCCCTTTTGATAAATCTATTTCAAAATATTTGTCGTTTGGGATCGATCATTCTCACTCAAATTTTGGTTTTTCACCTTTTTCATATCCAGTTGTGAAAAATGAAGATTTTAACACTATTTTACCATCTTTTCTTTGAACTTTTACTGCCAAAATTACTGTTGAATCGGATTCATTAAGAAAATCATAGTCAAGATTAATTGGATTTTCTGGCTCTTGTTTAAATTTTTCGTCTTTGCTATCAATGGGATTAAATTTGCCATTATAAGTTATGTGTGCAGCTTCTTTTTTTCATCATTTTAGTTCAATTTTAAAATCCTGTTTTGATTTATCCGCTTCAAAAACCGAAAATTTATCACTTTTAACAAAATCAGGACCAATATGATTGTATTCTTTTTTAACTTTGTCAGGTTCAACAATTAAACCGAATTGTTTACCATTATTTGCTACTGATTTGAATAAAAAATATCTTGTAAAATAATTCCGCGGTAATTTTGTTGGCTTAAAAGCGTAAAAAAGCGAAATGCCCTCGCCTAGCGTGATTTTTGCTGAATTATTTACTGTGCTTGTCCCGCCATTATTATCAGTTCCTTTGCCTTGCTGAACTGGTTGGGGTTGTGTAGTTGCTTTCTTTTCTGGATAAATTATCCCTTTTTCGGCTAAATAAATTCCCTGATTTTTTTCATCAAGAAAAGGAAGTTCATCTGAATTTGATTTATAACCACCAACAACAAATTTAAAATTAGGGTTATCAATTGCCGAAATTGAAGTTAAAAGCTTCTGTTTTTTTGCATCATCAAACCTTGTTTCAACATTTGTTTGTCAATCAAGGAATAAGTGAACTTTTGTTAATTGCTTGATTTTTTCATAAGCACTATTTTTTTTGAAAACATTACCAATTACAATTTCAAGTTTTTCTTGAGTTATATCATTAGTTTTAATTTCAATTTTTAAAGTATACTTGTTCTCAAAACTTGAAGACAAGTATACAAAAGTGTTTGGTGGGAAAGTTAATTTTGCTAAATTTTCAAGGATAGACTTTAAATAGTCACCTGGTTTTTTCTCATCTTTTGGTAATTTTGAAGCTTCTTCCACTTGCTTTTCTTCCTGAAACAAAGTTGCTGAAACTTCAACAGGTTTTGTCTTGGTAAATGATATTGCTTTTTTGGATTCAACTGAAAAATTAAGCAAATTAAAAAGTGGTTCTGCTTCCTTTGTAATAGTTTTTAAATCAAGAGGTTTATTAAACAATTCTTTGATTGTGTCATCAATTGTTGAAGCAAAAATTGTAACCGGAAGATTCTTTTTTAGTTCAAAATTTAAATTTGTAGGATTTTTGGCACCTTCAAAATCAAAAAGTTCAATTGCTTTTTTAAGAAGTGACGAATTAATTGAACTAGTTGCATCAAAATTGAAACTAAAATTATAGCTATATTGCCTATTTTCGTGAAGATTTAGGCCGGCTGGAAGCAAAATTTTATCTGCAAAATTTCCAGAAATTTGTAAATTTATTGGAATTAAATTGTCATTTTTTATTTGGTTTTCTTGAAAAGTCCCTAATTTAAAATCAACATTTTTGAGTTCAAAACTAGGAAACAAATCCTTGACTTCATTTAAAAATGTTGATTTTGTTTCTTGATTTTTTTTCTTAAATCAAGAAACAAAATCAAACTTTATACCTAAATCTGAAGGTTTTTTTTGAAAAATATCCTTTACTTTTGAATTTTTTTCAGACAAATATTTTTTAATTTCTGGTTCTAACTCATAATTATTGCTAAAAGCTTGCAAAAATTTTTGTCCATAATCTTCACTTTTTGCTGGAAAATTAACAAATTTTAGAGAAAAATTAGTTTCACTATTTGACGATTTGTTTGATAAAATCATGTTCAATAAAATTGAATTTTTAGTATCATCAATTTCTAAAAAAACCAATTTTTCTTGTTGCAAATCTGGTTTTATTTCATAATTTGAGGGCAAAACAGTTAAAAAATCTGAGCCTAAATTCAAAGAAATTCCACCAAATTTGGAAAAAGTTTTAAAAAGTGCTTTTTGAGAATCTCCTGATCCTTTGTAATTTTCATAAAAATCTTTATAAAACAGAAGCGCAATCTCGGTTGCGGTTTTGTTTCTCAAAAAATCTAATTTTGAAAGGCTAATTGTTGCGCTAAGATTTTCTGGTATAAATTGAAAATTCTTCAATTTTTTAGAAAAATCAAGACTAATTTTGGTTGTAAAGTTAAGAGTTTTTTCCGAATTTGTCACGCTAAGCAACAAATCTTTGATGATATTTTGACTAATTTTTACAGCAGTTTTTGACTCAGGAGCTAAAATTTTGAAGTTAAATTGGGAAATTTTTCTTGCAAATCAGAAAAATCAACTGCATTGTTTAAATCAAAATTGTAACTTTTGTCATAATGCAAATTGAGCGCATCATAAGCATCCAAGCGCTCAGAAAATTTTAATTTTGGTTGTAATTTCTTAGTTAATTCTTCAATTTCTTGTTTATTTACATTAGTTAATTTTACTAAATTTTTGGCAAAATTTTTTTTATCAACAAATTGCTTCAATTTCTCATCAAAATTTTTTAAATTTAATCTGCTAAAAAATGGAATGGAAATAGCGGCGCTCGCAATTACACTGACCCCGAGAGTTATAAGAATTATCTGTTTTAGAGTCAGTCTTTTCATAATTTATCTAAACACCTTTCAAAATTAGCGTAAAATTAGCGAATTTTTTACTTCAAATATATAATTTTTATTCAAATCAACTGAAAAAATTATAGCACAATTCATAATTTTGACAAATTTTGTTAATTTTATGAATTTTTTATAAAAAGCATTGATTTTCGGTGATATTTTTAAATTAAAGTCGTTTTTTTTTTTTTTTTGGTAAAAAGCGGAAAAATTTAAGAAAAATCAAATAGATTTTCCACTAAAAAGTGGTAAAAACAAAGGTTTTTATGAGTAAATTTCCATAAAGTCTCATTGTTAACATCTAAAATTTTTGCTTCAAATTTTATCCATTTTTTAAGCTGAAAATCCTGAAAAGTGGATAATTCAAAAAAGCGCCGATAATAGGCGCTTTTTTGAATTTAAGTCACCTTAAAGACCTGAAAAATAGAAAAATTTAGGAAAAACCTTTGTTTTTTCACAACAAATTTACCATTTTTCATGGGTGCTTACTCAAAATTAATTCAAAATCACGCCATATGATCAAAAATTTTAATAATAAATTTTTGATTTTTATATAAAAATTACTAATTATCAATGAAATATTGCTGTTGAAATTTTCTAAGGATTTCAGTTAGCGCATCATCGGTTTTAGGTTTATCAAACAAGGCAAGAGCTTTAAAAGTAATACCGCCTTTTGGTGCCAAATCAGAACTAACTTTAGGTTGGTCAGAAGGAGGTCATTTTTCGTCAATAGTTTTTGTAGTTCCAAGTGTTAAATTTTTGGATAGGTCAACTAACAAATCAAATTCAATATCTTGTTTCCAATTAAAAACTGGTTCTAATCCTTTTTTATGTTCTGATGTGTAAAGGGAAAATTTTAATTTTTGCTTATTTTTTTCATTTGTATTTTCATTTTTTTCGACTGTTGCAACTAACATCACTGTTGCGTCGGGTTGAGAAAGAAAATCTTTTCGGGAATCCACAGAATTTTTAGTAGATAAATTAATTTCAGGAATAGGCGAGTGATTTTTAATCCTTAATTTAATGTCCGCTTTTCCATTATAAGTGCTTTGTAGTTGAGTTTTTATGCTATAAATGGTTTCACCATTGGACATATTTTTTTCATAATCACTAGTTAAATCTGGAAATCTTTTTGGTGATGAAGGTGTTTTTTCAGATTCATAACCAATTAAATTGGCACTCAAAATATTTGGAAAAATGGTGTTATAAGGTTTAATTAATAGACCAAAATTGTTCTTATTTTTTTCTGTAGTAGTTGTTTTTAGCAAAAAATACTTTGCATACATTGGTGAAACTCGCTTTGTTGGTTTAAAAACATAGACAAAAGTTTTTCCAATTTTCAATTTTAAATCAGTAGTACCTGAGTTTTGTTTTAGATCTGAACCTGACGCTTGATCTGTAATTGATTTTTGCAAATCAAGTCCTGAATCAGTCAAATAAATTCCGTCATTTTTTTCACTAATAAAAGGTTTAGTTTCATTTAGATTTCAATTATCTTTTTGCCTTTGACCAGGCACAAATTTTAAATTTGAATTGTCAATTGACGAAATTGAAGTCACCAAGGTTTTTGAATTTTTTTCATCAGTTTTCTCAATTTTTGTTTCAACATTTGTTTGTCAGTCAAGGAAAAGATCTGTTTTTGTTGAATCTTTAAGCGCTTTGTAAGCGACGTTATCGCGGGCAACATCCTCAATCTTAATCTTTAGCGTTTCCAACACTTTCTTGTCAGATTCTATCTTGATTTCCAGAGTATATTCATCCTCGAAACTCGTTGATAAATAAACAAAAGTGTTGGGTGGAAGGTTGCTTTTTGAAAGACCATCAAAAATTGATTTTAAATAATCACCCATTTTTTTTAGTGATTTTTTTGGCTCAGGCGCTAATTTTTCAACAGAATCTTCTTGAGTTGACTGGTTTTTAGTTGCGGAATCTGCAACTTGCACTCCTTGAATAGTCATTTCTTCAAATAAGGTCGTTGAAACAGGAGTTTTTATGGCAACTGATTGGGCTGGCAGGGTTGATTTTGCTCCGGGAACATCAATTTCCTTAGAATTTACTGAAAAATTAAGAATTTGAAAAAGAGGAGAAACAATCTTTGTAATATTTTTTAATTCAAGTGGTTTGTTCAAAAAATCCTTGATTGAATTGTCAATTGTTGAAGCAAAAATTGTGATTGGCAAATCCTTTTTAATTTTGAAATTCAAATTTTTAAAATCTTTTACGGTTAAGTCAAAATTTTTAATTGCATTTTCAAAATATGAAGAATTAATTTTGCTGGAAGCATCAAAATTAAATTTAAAATTATAAGTATACTCGTTCTTGTTACCAAAATTTAGACCAGCTGGTAGGTTGCTTTCTAAAAAATTTCCGCTAACTTGCAAATTTATTGGCACTAAATTATCGTTTTCTGCTTGATTTTCATGAAAAGATCCTAATTTAAAATCAACATTTTTGACTTCAAAACCAGGAAAAAAATCTTTAATTTCACTTAAAAATGTTGATTTTGTCTTATGATCTTTTTCCTTAAATCAGGAAATAAAATCAAAATTTGCAACTAAATCAGAAGGTTTTTTTTGAAAAATATCCTTTACTTTTGAATTTTTTTCAGATAAATATTTTGTAATTTCCGGTTTTAGTTCATAATTTTGGCTAAAAGCTTGTAAAAATTTATCGCCAAAATTTTCATTTGATGGCGGAAAATCAACAAATTTTAAGGAAAAATTGGTTGATTTGTTTGTTAATTTGTCAAACAAAATCATACTTAGCGAAATTGACTTTTGCAAGTCGTTAACGTTAGAAAAAACCAGTTTTTCCAATTGTAAATCCGGTTTTAGTTCATAATTTGAGGGTAAAATTACCAAAGAATCTGAACTTAAACTCAAAGAAACTCCACCAAATTTGGAAAAAGTTTTAAAAATTGCCACTTTTTCATCTTTTGATTCCTTGTAATTTTTGTAAAAATCCTTATAAAACAAAATTGCAATTTCTGTTGCGGTTTTGTTTTTCAAAAAATCTAATTTTGAAAGATTAATTGTAGCATTAAGATTTTCGGGGATAAACTGAAAGTTTTTCGATTTTTTGGAAAAATCAAGACTGATTTTGGTTGTAAAATTGACGGTTTTTTCTAAATTTGTTACACTGAGCAACAAATCTTTGATGGTATTTTGACTAATTTTTACAGCATTTTTTGACTCAGGTGCTAAAATTTTGAAAGTTAAATTCGGAAATTTTTTCTGCAAATCAGAAAAATCAATTGCATCGTTTATATCAAAATTGTAACTTTTGTCATAATGTAAATTAAGCGCATCATAAGCATCCAAGCGCTCAGAAAATTTTGATTTTAGCTGTAATTTCTTAGCTAATTCTTCAATTTCTTGTTTATTTTCAATGTCAAAATTTGGCAAATTCTTGGCAGAACTTTTATTTTCAACAAATTCCTTCAATTTTTGATCAAAATTTCTTGAAGTTAGTGAACTAACAAGCGGAATTGTGACAGCAACACTTGCAATCGCACTCACTCCTAAAGTTGTGAAAAGTATTTGTTTTAAAGTAAATTTTTTCATAATTTTTCTATAACTCTCCCAAAACTACGACAAAAATAGTGAATTTTTTTCTCAGCTATAAAAATTTTTGAGAGGATTTATAGAGCGAAAATTAAATGATATTTTTACAAAAAAAGAAATAAATTTACAATTTTTTGGCAGTTTTTTTTTTTTTTTTGCCAAAATTGTCTATTAAATTAGGTTGTAAATTAAATTTTCTCATATCTTTACCCCCTTAAATTAGTTACGGAAATTTGTTTGATCGTTAATTATAACACAATTTACAACTTTTTGTACATCCACTTAAAATTAGACTTTAAACCAAGAAAAGATGCTAACAAATATGGTTTTAATTTTAAGAAAACAAAAATGGCAAACTAATAATTAGTAACAAACATCCAATAAAAAATCCAATAAAAATCGAAAGTCATGACATTTCTTTTTGTTTTTTTTTAATAAAGGCATGGTTAATTTCCATTTTTTGGGGTTCAAAACCCTTTTTTTTCAAAATTTTATTTTGCGATTCCATCCTTCAATTGTGATAGGAAATCGAAAAACTGCTAAAAAGGCCAAATCTTAAAACTGTTGCTAACATTGAAATTGTAATTGACAAAAGACCAACAATTGAGGTTGCATCAAATCAAGGTTTTTCAAGCACAAAAATAATTATAATCCCTGTAACCAACAAAAAAATCGCCCAAAAAAATAGCGCTAAAATTGATCTTTTTTGAATTTTTCGGCCAAATAATAAGCCAAATATAAAGGAAAAAATGAAATACATGAAAACTTTTCTTACTTAATTTTATTTTTTTACATATCCATTATGTAATATATAGATACTTTTTATATTATATATTGAAACGCAAAATGTTTTTTTTTTTTTTTTTGAAATCACTAATTATCAGTTTTTTCAAAATATTGTTGATGAAATTTTCTAAGGATTTCAGTTAAGCCTTCATGGGTTTTGGGTTTATCAAACAAGGCAAGGGCTTTAAAAGTGATCCCACCTTTTGGTGCCAAATCAGGATTAACTGGTGTCGCAGGTTTGGACGTTTTACCTGATGACTGATATTCTGGTGGCCATTTTTCGCCAAGAGTTTTTGTGGTTCCAAGCGTCAAATTCTTCGACAAATCAACTTGCAGACCAAATTCAATGTCCTGGTCCCAATTGAAAATTGGTTCTAAACCATTTTTGTGCTCTGATGTGTAAAGGGAAAATTTCAATTTTTGTTTATTTTTTCCCTCATCATTTTTGTCAATTGTTAAAACTAACATCACTGTCGCATTAGGTTGAGAAAGAAAATCTTTTCGCGGATCCACAGAGTTTTTAGTTTTAAGATTAACATCAAGAAGAGGGTTTTTATTTTTATCAATCTTGAGTTTAATATCAGCTTTTCCGTTATAAGTGTTTTGCAGCGTGGTTTTCATTACAAAGGTTGTACCACCATTAGAACTAATTTGCTCATAATCAGTTAAATCTGGAAATCTTCCTTGTGATAAAGGTTTTTTTTCAGATTCATAACCTATCAAATTAGTACTCAAAATATTTGGAAAAATGGTGTTATAGGGTCTGATTAACAAACCAAAATTATTTTTATTTGTTTCTGTGGTTGTTTTCAACAAAAAATACTTTGCATAAATCGGACCAACTGGTTTTGTTGGTTTAAAAACATAGACAAAAGTTTTTCCAAGTTTTAACTTTAAATCATCAGCGGTTGGATTTGTTTTTGGTGAACTAGTTGAAGACTGTGTTGCTGATGATGGGCTATTTTTAGTTGTTTTTTCTAAATCTAGACCTGAATCCGTTAAATAGATTCCGCCATCTTTTTCGTTAATATAAGGTTTTGTTTCGGGCAATGTTCAATTTTTTTCTTCTCTTTTTCCGGGCACAAATTTTAAATCTTTATTATTAATTGATGAAATTGAAGTTACTTTTTTTGTCTTTTCATTTTCAAGAACTTCTGTTTTAACATTTGTTTGTCAATCAAGAAAAAGATAAGTTTTGGTGTTATCTGTGAGTTCCTTGTAGGCAACATTGTCTGGCAAAACATCATCAATTTTGACCTCAAATTTCTGAATAATGCTTTCATTTTCTCTGAGTTCAATTTGAAGAGTGTATTGATCTTTAAAACTTGATGACAAATAAACGAAAGTGTTCGGCAAAAACTTGCTTTTTGCAAGATCCTCAAAAAAAGATTTTAAATAATCACCTAGTTTTTGCTGCGGTTGTGGCACTGGAACAATTGGAGAAGCTGGGTTTTTAGGACTAGTTGCTTTTACTGACTCTTCATCAAACAAAGTAGTTGAAACATGTGAAACCTTCATTGGCTTAGGTTCTGTTGCAGCAGCATCCTTTGACTCATTAGCCTCAGATTCTGGCACCACAACTGCTAGTTTTTCTTTAGATTTAGTGGAGAAATTTAACAATTCAAACAATGGCGCCGCAGTTTTCGTAATGTTTTTAAGATCGAGTGGTTTGTTGAAAAATTGCTTAATTGTGTCATCAATTGTTGAAGCAAAAATTGTGATTGGCAAATCTTTTTTGAGTTCAAAATTCAGTTTTTCAGGATTTTTTGCTGCAACAGAACCAAAATTTTCAGCTGCATTTTTTAAATAGGATGAATAAATTGAGGCAGTCGCGTCAAAATTCAAACTAAAATTATAGGTGTATTCGCTGCCGCTATTAAGATTTAGGCCGGCTGGAATATTAAGTGATTTTGAAAAATTTCCAGAAATTTCTAAATTTATTGGAATCAAATTTTCATTTTTTGTTTGATTTTTTTCAAATTCACCTAATTTAAAAGTAACTTTTTTAGCCGTAAAGTCGTACAAAAAAGGTTTGATTTCGTTTAAAAAAGTGGTTTCGCCTTTACCAAATTTGGCTTGAAATCAAGAGGAAAAATTTGATTCTACATTTAAATCTTTAGACTTTTTTTGGATGATTTGCGACGGTTTCAAATTATTTTTTGCTAAATATTTTGAAATTTCAGAGTTAAAATCAAAATTTTGACTAAAAATTTCTGAAAATTTGTTGACAAAATTTTCGTTTGGTGACGGCAAATCAACAAATTTTAAGGAAAAATTGGTTGATTTATTTGTTAATTTGTCAAACAAAATCATACTTAGCGAAATTGACTTTTGCGAGTCTTTAACGTTAGAAAAAACCAGTTTTTCCAATTGTAAATCCGGTTTTAGTTCATAATTTGAGGGTAAAATTACCAAAGAATCTGAACTTAAACTCAAAGAAACTCCGCCAAATTTGGAAAAAGTTTTAAAAATTGCCACTTTTTCATCTTTTGATTCCTTGTAATTTTTGTAAAAATCCTTATAAAACAAAATTGCAATTTCGGTTGCGGTTTTGTTTCTCAAAAAATCTAATTTTGAAAGGCTAATTGTTGCACTAAGATTTTCTGGTCTAAATTGAAAATCCTTCAATTTTTTAGAAAAATCAAGGTTTATTTTGGTTACAAAATTAACAGTTTTTTCCGGGTTTGTCACACTAAGTGGCAAATCTTCAATGATATTTTGACTAATTTTTACAGCATTTTTTGACTCAGGTGCTAAAATTTTGAAAGTTAAATTCGGAAATTTTTTCTGCAAATCAGAAAAATCAATTGCATCGTTTATATCAAAATTGTAACTTTTGTCATAATGTAAATTAAGCGCATCATAAGCATCCAAGCGCTCAGAAAATTTTGATTTTGGTTGTAATTTCTTAGCTAATTCTTCAATTTCTTGTTTGTTTTCAATGTCAAACTTTGGCAAATTTTTGGCAGAGCTTTTATTTTCAACAAATTCTTTCAATTTTTGATCAAAATTTCTTGAAGTTAGTGAACTAACAAGCGGAATTGTAACAGCAACACTGGTAATCGCACTCACTCCTAAAGTTGTGAGAAGTATTTGTTTTAAAGTGAATTTTTTCATAATTTTTCTATAACCCTCACCCAAGACTACGGCAAAAATAGTGAATTTTTTCTCAACTATAAAAATTTTTGAGAGAACTTACAGAGTGAAAATTAAATAATATTTTTACAAAAAAAGAAATAAATTTACAATGTTTTGGCAGTTTTTTTTTTTTTTTGCCAAAAATGTCAATTAAATTAGGTTGTAAATTAAATTTTCTCATATTTTTACCCCCTAAATTAGTTGCGGAAATTTGCTTGAACGTTAATTATAACACAATTTACATTTTTTTTTTTTTTTTGCACGTCCGTTTAAAATTAAATTTTAAACCAAGAAAAAACGCTAATAATATGATTTTAAGTTTAAGAAAACAAAAATGGCAAACTGATAATTAACAACAAGCATCCAATAAAACGGAAGTCATGGTATTTCTTTATACTTTTTTTACTTAATTTAATTTTTTTATATATTCATTATACAGTTCTTATATATTTTTATTAGAAACTTTTTTATAATTATATATTGGAGCACAAAATGGTTTTTTCTCTTTTTTGAAATCACTAATTATCAGTTTTTCCAAAATATTGCTGATGAAATTTTTCAATAATTTTGTCGTATTCTTCTTTTTTATCAGGCTTGTCAAACAAAGCAAGCGCTTTAAAAGTTGCTGCACCATGAGGCGCGAGGTCGCGATTAACTCCTTTATTCGCTGGTCAACTATCATTTGGAGACTTTGTACCGCCTAGCAATAAACCTTTGGAAAGATCAATTTGACCTTGTTTAAAGTCCTGGAACCAATCTCAAATTGCGACTTTGCCACTTTTGTACTCAGATGAGTAAAAGGAAAGTTTCAATTTTTGTTTATCTTGCTTATCAACTTCAACTGTTGCCACTAACATAATTGTTGAATTAGGTTGCGACAAATAATCCTTAAATATATCAATATTGCTATGAGGGGTGATTGAACTTGATTGATCAGCGACAATTTGGCGTGATCTATTGATGCTGAATTTAATTTTCGCTTCACCGTTGTAAGTGGTTTTCAATGAACCTGCTGTGTCGTAAAGTGTGCCTGATCCACCTGATTTTTGATTTGGAATAGCTGATAAAGTTGGAAAAAAAGACGGTGATTTTGGTGGTTTTTCAGTATCAAGACCAATTAAATTAATTTTTGAATTTTCGCTAACTGTAAAATAAGGCCTGATTACTAAGGAAAAATCGCTTTTGTTATCATTCAAGGATGATCGCAGCAAATAATATTTTGCATAAATTGGACCAACTTGCTTTGAAGGTTTAAAAATATAAACAAAAGTTTTTCCTTTTGTTAATTGAAAATTTGGCTGTAAAGGTAATTTTGGAGATTTTTCACTTGTTTTTTCTGGTAACTTTACTAACTCAAGTCCTGAATCAGTTAAGTAAATTCCACCGGCATTTTCGTTAAGAAAAGGTTTTGTTTCGGGCAGGCTTCACTTTGAGGAATCTCTTGATCCAGGCACAAATTTTAAATTTGAATTGTCAATTGACGAAATTGAAGTCACCAAGGTTTTTGAATTTTTTTCATCAGTTTTCTCAATTTTTGTTTCAACATTTGTTTGTCAGTCAAGGAAAAGATCTGTTTTTGTTGATTCCTTAAGCGTTTTGTAAGCAACATTATTACGTGCAACATCATTAATCTTAATCTTTAGCGTTTCTAGCACTTTCTTGTCAGATTCTATCTTGATCTCCAGAGTATATTCATCCTTGAAACTTGTTGATAAATAAACAAAAGTGTTGGGTGGAAAGCTCAATTTTTCAAGCCCATCAAAAATTGATTTTAAATAATCACCCATTTTTTTAGTACTTTTTTCTAGTGCTGGTTCAGATTTTTTAACTGGTGCTTCTTGACCATTAACTACCTTTTCTTCAAATAAGGTCGTTGAAACAGGAGTTTTTATGGCAACTGATTGGGCTGGCAAGGTTGATTTTGCTCCGGGAACATCAATTTCCTTAGAATTTACTGAAAAATTAAGAATTTGAAAAAGAGGAGAAACAATCTTTGTAATATTTTTTAATTCAAGTGGTTTGTTCAAAAAATCCTTGATTGAATTGTCAATTGTTGAAGCAAAAATTGTGATTGGCAAATCCTTTTTAATTTTGAAATTCAAATTTTTAAAATCTTTTACGGTTAAGTCAAAATTTTTAATTGCATTTTCAAAATATGAAGAATTAATTTTGCTGGAAGCATCAAAATTAAATTTAAAATTATAAGTATACTCGTTCTTGTTACCAAAATTTAGACCAGCTGGTAGGTTGCTTTCTAAAAAATTTCCGCTAACTTGCAAATTTATTGGCACTAAATTATCGTTTTCTGCTTGATTTTCATGAAAAGATCCTAATTTAAAATCAACATTTTTGACTTCAAAACCAGGAAAAAAATCTTTAATTTCACTTAAAAATGTTGATTTTGTCTTATGATCTTTTTCCTTAAATAAGGAAATAAAATCAAAATTTGCAACTAAATCAGAAGGTTTTTTTTGAAAAATATCCTTTACTTTTGAATTTTTTTCAGATAAATATTTTGTAATTTCCGGTTTTAGTTCATAATTTTGGCTAAAAGCTTGTAAAAATTTATCGCCAAAATTTTCATTTGATGGCGGAAAATCAACAAATTTTAAGGAAAAATTGGTTGATTTGTTTGTTAATTTGTCAAACAAAATCATACTTAGCGAAATTGACTTTTGCAAGTCGTTAACGTTAGAAAAAACCAGTTTTTCCAATTGTAAATCCGGTTTTAGTTCATAATTTGAGGGTAAAATTACCAAAGAATCTGAACTTAAACTCAAAGAAACTCCACCAAATTTGGAAAAAGTTTTAAAAATTGCCACTTTTTCATCTTTTGATTCCTTGTAATTTTTGTAAAAATCCTTATAAAACAAAATTGCAATTTCTGTTGCGGTTTTGTTTTTCAAAAAATCTAATTTTGAAAGATTAATTGTAGCATTAAGATTTTCGGGGATAAACTGAAAGTTTTTCGATTTTTTGGAAAAATCAAGACTGATTTTGGTTGTAAAATTGACGGTTTTTTCTAAATTTGTTACACTGAGCAACAAATCTTTGATGGTATTTTGACTAATTTTTACAGCATTTTTTGACTCAGGTGCTAAAATTTTGAAAGTTAAATTCGGAAATTTTTTCTGCAAATCAGAAAAATCAATTGCATCATTTATATCAAAATTGTAACTTTTGTCATAATGTAAATTAAGCGCATCATAAGCATCCAAGCGCTCAGAAAATTTTGATTTTAGCTGTAATTTCTTAGCTAATTCTTCAATTTCTTGTTTATTTTCAATGTCAAAATTTGGCAAATTCTTGGCAGAGCTTTTATTTTCAACAAATTCCTTCAATTTTTGATCAAAATTTCTTGAAGTTAGTGAACTAACAAGCGGAATTGTAACAGCAACACTGGCAATCGCACTCACTCCTAAAGTTGTAAAAAGTATTTGTTTTAAAGTGAGTTTTTTCATAATTTTCTAAAATCCTTTCAAAATTATGACAAAAGTAGCGATTCTTTGTGTATGATTATAATAACTTTTATTGGAACTGGTGAACGTCTTCATGGACGGTTTTTATTGTATTCTTTGTTGTAAACATAAAGTCAAAAATCGTACTGTTTTGGACCAACACCCACTGGATTTGAGCTTTCAAAAATTCCGTTGATTTCTTTGTTTTCTTCTTTTGCACCACCTCAATGTCTTTGAAACACATAGAGCCCAAAACCTGGATAATTAGTGGTAAAATAGTGATAAAATGGGAATTTTTTAATTAAATCTGAAATATCAACAAGTTTGTTTACTCTACCGTTGAGGGCTTTTTTTGTTTCATCAAAAAGTTTATTATAATCTTCTTGTGTTAAAAAAGTGTGTTGACTAACAGTTGGAAATTCACGGGCAATTTCCTCTAATTTTTGAACATCATCAGTAAGCAATCTAACTTTTTCGTTTATTTTTATTTCTAATTCATGTTGTTTAGTTTCAAAAATTGTAGAAATCAGGTTACCTTTTTCATCAACAGGACCAACTTTGTACCAATATTTTAGTTTTAATTTTTGATCCTGATTTGCTGCAGGAGTTGAAGCAACGCTCACTAAGACTGGATTTGCTGTTTCATCGACAGCAAATTGAATTTTATAATCGTAATTTTTACCGATTGATTTGGTTAAAAATTGACCATTTTTTTTGAAAACAAAAAAGTAAAAACCAACTAAAAGATCAGCTAAATCTTTCATCATGTTACCGCTACTTGTTGCCTCTGAAATATACTCGCTTTCAGAAACTGTTTTAGTTGTTGATAAAATTTGGTCCAAAAAGTAATTAGCATCTAAATTATTTTCGTTGTTTTTCATTAAATCTAAAATATTTTTAAATTTTTTGCTAACATAAAAACTATCTATTAAATCTTTTTCAGATGATGCTAGATGACCACTGTTGAAAGAGAAAAGTCAAATTCCATCCTCTTGAGAACTACTACTACTACTTGAAGCTGTAGAAGATGAATCCTTGGTAACAAGTTTAATTTTTGCTAATTCAGAAAAAATATTATTTGAACTTAAGTTTTCAGGTAAATTAACATTTCCATCAATCAATTTTAAATGTTTAAGTCAATTAAATCAAAATTTCGCAACAAAATTAACACCTTTTTTAGCAAGCGCTGTAAAAAAACGACTAACATCAAGTTGGTTTTTGAAAAAACCATTTGTAATACCAACAAGTTTAGTTTTTTGGTCAGTTCCACCATTATTTATAAAGCGAAAATTTGAATTTTTATTAAATTTTTCAAGATCTGGAAATTCATAGTCATCAACTAGTTGTTTTAATTTTTCTTCTTTGAAATCGTAGCCATAGTAGCGTCCGTTTTCAAGAACAAATTTCAATTTGTCGAAGTTGTTGCTCTTAACTAAATTCATAATTTCCGCTCTTGGTAAACCAGATCCATCACTTACTTTTTGCTCAAAAGTCGGCTCAAAACTAAATCTTGTTTCTTCAATTCTTTTGGTTAATTGCAAATCGTTTTGCGCTGCAGTTTGAGGATTTTGAACATCTTGCACAAAATCTTTTTCAGCAATTAATTCACCTTTATTGTTTTTAATGATAATTTTTCCAACAACCTTGGCAACAACTTTCCCATTATCAAAAACAAGTTTGGTTGATTCAGAATCAGTTTTAATATCAATCTTCAAAAATTTAGAAATTGAACTAAAATCTAAACCATCAAGCACGGAATCAAATTTAAGTTTAGATAAAAAAGGTGTTTTGAGAATTTTTGCTAAAAGATCATCTAAAAATTTTTGTTTATCAGCCTGAGTTGCAAAAATTTGGTTATTAAAATAATTAAAAAAATCTCAACTAGTGACACCATTTTCGGTGCCTTCTAGTTGAGAAGCTGGGAAAAAGTAGTCATCCTGGCTAAATTCGGTCAATTTTATGCTATCAGAAATTGATTTATCTAAAAATCTATTGGATAAATCAAGCGTGACAACAAAAGGAAATTTGGAATCCTTTTGAGATTCAGTTGGGTTTTGTTGAATATAAGAAGGTGAAAAACCAACTTTAAATGTCAAATTATATTGATTTTCCTTAGGTGTTTTTGACAAGTATTCTAAATTTAATAATGGATCCTTGGCAATTTCAATTTGAAAACGTGGATGAAAACTTCCTGTTTCATCACGAAAATAATTTTGTTTAAAGCCAAAAATTTTCTCTAAAATTTCATCCAAATTAAAGTATTTTCCAATAATTTCTTGAGCTTCAACAGAATTTTTTGCTGAATTTACCTCATTATAAAAATCATCAAATTTTATTAGATTAGTCAATTTTCTTTTGTTTGTTTGAAAACCAAATTCTTGAACTGAAAAAGGTCTTAATTTAGTGAGTTTTCCCTTAGCAAGGTCTGCAAAATTTCCCAATGAAAAAATTTTAATAGGATTACTAAAAGCAATTTTTTGTTTGTAAAGATCAGAGTTTGCAATTTTTTGATCACCAAGATCCTGTGTAAGACGGTAAAAAATTTCAAAGGATTGTTCCTTATCAATTGGATCAATATCAACAATTTCTATTTTGAAACGTGATCAAATTATGTCAGAACTAAAATCAATTGGAAGACTGCTATTAGAATTTTGGTAAAAACTGAAAAAATCAGTTAAATTAACATCAGTTTTTCTACTTCCGTCAGGATTAAAAAGCTGTTTTTTAAACTCGAAATAATCCGTTTTGTCATCAAGAAATTCACTTTTTAGACCAACAGTTGAAATCAATTTTGCCTGATTTTGAACTTCCAACAATGGGTTTGACCTCGGAAGAAGGCTTACAACAACTGGTGGAACAGCAATTACTAACCCTGAGGTTAGTAAAGTTGCGCTCAAAGCAAAAATAGATTTTTTGCTATTTAAAAGTTTCTTTTTTCTTTTTTGCATATTTAACTTGCTCCATCCTTTTTAACAAACTGGCATTTAGATTTTATTGAGTAAAAATTTGCAAACTCAATTAAGAGAATTATACCATAATTTTCGGATCAAAAAAGTGTTTTCGAGATTAAATTAAAGGCTAAAAACAACCCTATTTTCAGGGTTTTTTAATTAAAAAGGTATTTAAATTTAAAATTTTCACCTTCAAAATCAGCAACTTGACCCTCAAAAGGAATTAAAAAACTTTGCGAAACAATCCTAATTAGCGGCTCTTTTCGTTCCTTTTCTAAAGGTAATTCAGGTTTTGTTGGTTTTTCATCCCCAAAATTATAGGCAAAATCCTCAACGGACTCTGGTTGATCAGCATTGTTTATCAACTGCAAATCATACTCAGAATTTACATTTTCCTTGGAATTCAACTTCATTGTGAATCTTTTTTTGGCATTGCGTTCGAGTCAATAAAGGCGAAAACTTGGAGTTGGTAGCTGATTTGGTGCTGAAATTGACCATTTTTCGCTAATTTTAGAGGTTAAATCAGTTTTTTTTTCATTTTCTTGATCATATTTAATAATCGGATTTGAATAAAAAATTTTGTAAGCCGTTATTAACAAATAATTCTTTTGATCATCAAAAACAATGTTTGGTTTAACAAGCTTCATGTCAATAAAACGTCAATTTGGCGAAAAAAGTTGTGAGAGTTCCTTGAAAATTGCAATTTCAGAAGCGTTATTTTTCCCTGAATTTACAGTTTTTTGCAAATTAGAATCTTCATTTTCTGGAATTACAGAAAATTTATTTTTGGCTTTTTGGGTCATAATTTTTAAAAATTTTGGTGTAATTTTTTGGTTTATATCAAATTTTTCTTCAACAACGGAAATTCCCTCATTGTTATCAAAAACAAAAAATTTACCAAAATTTGAGGCAAAAATTTGGTTTTTCTGCGCTTTCGAAAGGCCCAACAAACTATCAGTATTCAAAAATCACTTTAATTTTATGGCATTCACTTCTGAGGCATAAAGGTCAAAACTTCGCAATTTTTGTTTTTTGAAATTGGGTGAATTATCAAAAAAATCAGGAATAATCAGATTTTCAATGGGAAAAATAAAATCTTTTTTCGCAAAGCAGGAAGCAAGAAATGTGCCTGGCATGAAAAATGCCAAAGTTGTTAGGGTGCGAAAAATTTTCTTTTTTGGCATTTTTCTCTCCCATCCATCCTAAAAAATAAGCAATTTTTTCCTTAATTTTACAATAAATAGAAATTTCTCTTAAAATTAAGGGATAATTAAACCTCATTATTATAAATAAAAAATTATAATATAATTTTAACGAACGAGGTGCAAAATTATGTTAGAAGTAAAAGATTTATCAAAAATTTTTGCTGATAAAACGTTGTTTCAAAATGTTAATTTGAAATTTGTTGAAGGCAATACCTACGGAATAATTGGTGCAAATGGTGCCGGAAAATCGACGTTTTTAAAAATTCTTGCTGGGTTAATTCAACCAAGTTCTGGCACTGTGCAAATTTCAAAAAATCAACGAATTTCTGTGCTTTCACAAAACCACTATGAATTTGATGATTATAATGTCACCGATGTTGTGATCATGGGGAATCAGCAACTTTTTCAGATTCAACAGGAAAAAGACCAAATTTATGCAAATCCAGACGCAACTGAAGCTGATTACAATCGTGCTGGTGATTTAGAAGAAAAATTTGGACTTTTAGGTGGTTGAAGTGCTGAAAATGATGCACAAATTTTGCTTTCAGCACTTGAAATTCCCAAGGAATTTTGAAATTCAAAGATGTCTGAATTAAAATCAGGTCATAAAGTTAAAGTTCTTTTGGCAAAAGCTTTGTTTGGAAATCCAGATATTTTAATCATGGATGAACCAACCAACCACCTTGATTTCAAGGCAATTAAGTGACTTGAAGAATTTTTAATTAATTACAAAAACATTGTTTTGATTGTCAGTCACGACAGTGAATTTTTAGACCAAGTTTGCACACATACAGTCGATATTGATTATGGTGAGGTTAAAATTTTCAGCGGAAATTACAGTTTTTGGAAACAATCATCTGAACTAATTAGAGAACTCCAAAAAAATGCTAATGCCAAAAAAGAAGAGCAAATTGCCAAGTTAGAAGCTTTTATTGCAAAATTTTCTGCAAATGCTTCCAAATCAGCGCAAGCAACTTCGCGGAAAAAGTCGCTTGAAAAAATTCAGTTGGATGAAATTAAACCTTCATCTCGCAAATATCCTTACATTCGTTTTAGTGTTTTTCCAAGACCAGGAAAGCAAATTTTGAGTGTGGAAAATTTAAGTTATAAAAATCCAAATACTGGCGAATTTTTGTTTAAAAATGTTAATTTCAAACTTCAACCTGGTCAAAAAATGGTTGTTTTCGCTGAAGACGATTTAGTAAAAACAAAGTTACTTGACATTATTGCAGGCAAAGAAAAACCAACTTCGGGTGAGATAACATGGGGTTCAACAATCAAAATTGACTATTTTCCCGCTAATGTTGATGAATTTTTTAGTGGCGATCTTGACTTAATTAGCTGAATTTCAGAATGACCAAATTTGAATTCACAAGTTGAAAACAAAGATAATTCAACTCAGAGAATGCGCGCTTTTTTAGGGCGAATGTTTTTTAGTGGCGACCAAGTTTTTAAAAAAATCAATGTTACTTCTGGAGGCGAAAAAGTTCGTCTTATGTTTTCAAAAATGATGCTAACTGAGTCAAATTTCTTGATTTTTGACCAACCACTTAATCACCTTGACTCAGAATCAATTGATTCCTTTATTGAAGGTCTTAAAGCTTATGAATCCGGGGTTATTTTTACAACTTTTAACATTGCACTAATCAAAGAAACTGCGAATGCAATTTTGGATATCAAACAAGATTCTGCAACTTTTTTTGAAGGAAAATTGACTGAATACGAGAAAAAAATTGGAATTTAATATATAAATTTCAATTTTTTTCTCGTGCAAAAATTAAACTGAAAAGGAATTTGAATATTGATTTTTGACACTATTTGCGCAATTGCTTCTGGTCAAGTTAATCAGGCAATTTCAATTATTAGGATTTCAGGAACTAATGCTGTAAAAATTATGGAAAAAATTTTTACAGGTAAGACTGGTAAATCAATGGAAATAACTTTTGGTTGAATTCATGAAAACGGCAAGAAAATTGATCAAGTTTTAGTAATGTGATTTTTAGGGACAAAAAATTTTGTTGGCGAAGATACTGTTGAAATTAATGCTCATGGTGGAGTTTTGAATACAAATTTGATTCTTGAAACCATTTTAAAAACAAAATTAGCACGTCTTGCAAATCCAGGTGAGTTTTCACTTCGGTCATTTCTAAACGGAAAAATGGACCTTGTAAAAGCGCAAGCAATCAATGATTTAATTCATGCACAGACAAAAAAACAGCACCAAGCAGCACTTTTGCAATTTTCAGGAAATACAGTTAACGCAATCAAAAAAGTGATTGAAAAATTAGAACTAATTATTGGCACAATTGAGGTTAATATTGATTATCCAGAATACGATGATGTTGAAGTTTTAACTAATCAATTACTTTTGCCAAAAATCCAAGAATTATTACTTGATTTTGCTAAATTAATTAAACTTGGCAACAATTCACGCTTGATTTATCAAGGAATCAAAACAACGCTTATTGGTGCTCCAAATAGCGGAAAATCTTCACTTCTAAATGCATTAATTAACGAAAATAAGGCTATTATTAGCAATATTGCTGGCACAACTCGTGATATTGTTGAAGGTAATTTTCAAATTGATAATTTGCTTTTTCGTGTTTTTGACACTGCTGGAATTAGGGAAACCAATTCTGAAATTGAAAGGATTGGTATTGAAAAATCCTTTGAAAATATGGAAAAAGCTGATCTTGTTATTCATGTGATTGATGCAACTAAGTTTTTAAAAAAAGATCTTGATTTAGCACTTAAAATTGCGCCTGAGCAAATTTATTTGCAAGTTTTTAACAAAAGTGATTTACTAGAAAATGATTCAACTTTTGAGGATAAAATTTTAATTAGTGCAAAAAAAGGTGAAATTAATAGGCTGATTTCGGCAATAAAATCTAATTTTAATTTTATTAACCAAAATGAAGAATTTGTTGCAAATTCTTTGCAAATTACCCAACTTGAGTTAGCAAAATCAGCGCTTTTGGAAGCCAAAACTAGTTTGGAAATAGGTTTTGGCCCAGAAATCGCAATTGTTGATTTGCGAATTGCTTGAAAAGAATTAGAAACAATTTTTGGAAGAAATGATGATGAGAATTTGCTTGATTCAATTTTTTCACGCTTTTGTTTAGGAAAATAATTTTTCTTGATCATCAAGTAAAATTTCAATTGTTTTTGCAATTGTTCCTGAATCGCATTCACCAATTTTACAAGCTGCAACTGTAAGTAAATCCGGAGTTGCATGTTCCATTGCAAAACCATAACGAGCAAGTTTTATCATCAAAAAATCGTTGGAGCTGTCACCAAAAGCAACTAATTTTGATTGACTTAAATTATTTTTTGCAAGCAAGCTTTCAATTGCAAAAGCTTTGTCGACTTCAAGAGGGTTAATATCCAGAAAAATTTGGTTTGTTATTGTAACTTTATAGGAATTTTGAAGAATTTTTGATCATTTTTTTGACAATTCAGCAATTATTTTCTGATCATTGCGAAAAGCAAGTTGAGTGATTGTTTCTTTTTCAATAATATTTTTTAGTTGCTTTTCATTAACTTTTTGATAAAACATTAAATCCATAATTTGCTGATTTTGCAATCAATCATGATCAGATTTTGTTGAAAATTCATAAAGTTCATCAGGTGTTGAAATCGCACAAATTGATTCAGTTTGCTTGCAATCTTCAAGTAAATTCGCAACAACTTCCTTGGAAAGTGAACCATTATTTGTTGTTTGTTTAGTTTTTACATCATGAATTAAAGTACCATTATTAGAAACCAAATAGTCAAAATATGGATATTTTTTTCAAACATCAAGACAAGCAGCCAAACCGCGACCAGTTGCAATTGCTAAAATATGACCTAATTCCTTAAGTTTTTTTAGTACTTGAACATTTTCTGGGTGAATAGTATTATCATAGCGTAACAAGGTTCCATCAAGGTCAAAGGCAAAAAATAGTTTCATTTTATTCCTTTCTGGTTTTCAATTGTGGAAATAAAATTACTTCCCGAATAGATTCATTATTTGTGAGTAACATCACAAGGCGGTCAATTCCGATTCCACACCCTCCAGCAGGAGGCATGCCATGTTCAAGTGCATGTACGAAATCTAAATCAATTTCTGAAGCTTCCTGATTTCCATGGTTTTTTTCTTCAATTTGCATTTTAAAACGGCTTAATTGATCAAAAGGATCATTTAATTCTGTGAACATGTTGGCAAATTCTTTTGTTGCAACAAATAATTCAGCACGCAATGTAAAACCAGGATTTTCAGGATCAGATTTGGCAAGTGGTGAAATTTCAATCGGGTGTCCAGTGACAAAAGTTGGATTAACTAGTGTTGGTTCGATAAACTTTTCAAAAAATTTGTTAATTAAATGACCTTTTGTAAAATAAGGTTCAACTTTAATTTGGTGAGTTTTTGCAATTTTAACTAATTCAGCAAAATCAGCCTTTTTAAGATCAACCTTCATTGCATCAGAAGTTGATTTAACCATATCGAGGCGCTTAAATTTGTTGCTAAAATCAATTTCATGTTTGCCAAAATTGATCTTTTTTGCTGTTAAACCAAGATTTTTTAGCAAAAAATG
Organism: Mycoplasma sp. 'Moose RK'; assembly: GCF_015708155.1. Classification (GTDB taxonomy): domain Bacteria; phylum Bacillota_I; class Bacilli_A; order Mycoplasmatales; family Metamycoplasmataceae; genus Mesomycoplasma. The sequence goes on along the minus strand of NZ_JADDYD010000001.1, from coordinate 228,150 downwards.
AAATAAATTTTCAGTCTGTTCCATCATTTTTTCTAAATCAGCAAAAGCTTGATAGAACTCAATTGAGGTAAACTCTGGGTTATGAGTGGTGTCAAAACCTTCGTTTCGGAAAATTTTACCAATTTCATAAACAGCATCAAAACCTGCAACTAAAAGTTTTTTTAGTGGCAATTCAGTGGCAATTCGTAAATAAAAATTTTCATTTAGCGAATTATAAAAAGTTTTAAACGGTTTTGCAGCAGCGCCACCTAAAATGGGTTGCAGAACAGGAGTGTCAACTTCTAAAAATCCTTGACTATCAAAGAAATTGCGAATTAGACTAATAATTTTGCTACGATTGACAAAAGTTTGCCGTGATTTCGGATTCACAAGTAAATCAAGGTAGCGTTTACGGTATTTGTCCTCTGTGTTTTCAAGTCCATAATACTGATCCGGAAGTGGGAAAAGTGACTTGGCAAGGATGGAAAAAGCATCAGCTTTAAGGCTAAGTTGGCCTGATTTTGTCTTAAACAAAAATCCAGAGACTTCAATTATATCACCAAGGTCTAAATTTGCAAAGAAATTTTCATTTTTTTTTTGAAAATCTTTAGAAAAATAAATTTGAAATTGTAATCCTTGGCTAAAAATCAGAGAAAATGGTCCTCTTTGCGTAATTAATCGGCCACCTAAGGAAACAGGAATTTTATTTTCTGTGAAAAAATCATCTGGTTTTTGTGCATATTCTTGTAGAATTTCTGCTAAATTACTGTGTTTAAATGCTGATTTTGGATAATTAAACCCATTTTTGATTAAATTTTGCAATTTTTGGCGACGAAGGATTTGTTGATCGTTAAATTTTTCCATTTTAATTTTAAACTTACTCTTACTTTTTTATAAAGTTGATTTTACTCTTGGTTTTCATCATCAGGTTTATCGTTTTTGAATTCTTCGGAATCAGGCTCAACTTGAAGCAATTCTTCAAGAATTTCTGAAGGTTTTACACCTTGTGTAGCAACTTTTTCAGAATCAGGAAGTGGCTTGAGTGTTTCAGCAAGTTGTTGAATTTCCTCATAAACAATTGTTTCTTTTTCTAACAAAGTATCTTTAATAAGTTCAAGTAAAACCATGTTTTCATTGATCGTTTCAAAAGCTCTTTTGTAAGAATCAGAAATAATTTGCCGGATTTCAATGTCAATTTCATGACCAACCTGCGAAGAAAAAGTGGTATTTTTAACATAATCACGTCCCAAAAACGGTGATGATTGATCCTGTTCATACTGAATTGGCCCAAGCGATGACATTCCAAATTCAGTAACCATTCTTCGGGCAATTTTTGTAGCTTTTTCAATGTCATTTGCAGCACCCGAAGAAATTTCACTTTTACCATACTTGATTTCTTCAGCAGCACGTCCACCCATAAATGAGGCAATTGAAGCTAATAATTCTGATTTAGTACTATTATATTTTTCTTCTTCCGGAAGCATTAAATTGTAACCGCCAGTGTTACCGCGTGGTACAATGGTAATTTTTTGCACCTTTACTCCAGATTTTAATTTTAAACCAACAACAGCATGCCCAGCTTCATGATAAGCAACCATAATTCTTTCGTTTTCAGTAATCACACGATTTTTTTTGGCTGGCCCGCCAATAACACGGTCGATTGCTTCGTCAATTTGTTCATTTGTAATTACTTGTGTTTGTTCACGAACTGAGAGTAAAGTCGCTTCGTTAATTACATTTTCAAGTTGTGCTCCAGAAAAACCAGGGGTCCTTTTGGCAATATTTGCCAAAGTTATTTTTTTGGAAATTCGTTTCCCTTTTGCATGAAGTTGTAAAATTTCTTCACGCTCTTTGACATCAGGTAAGCCAACAATGATTGAACGGTCAAATCGACCTGGGCGAAGCAAAGCAGGGTCAAGAACATCTGTTCTATTTGTTGCTGCAATCACTAAAAGTCCTGAATTTTCGACCATTCCATCCATTTCAACTAAAAGTTGATTAAGAGTTTGTTCGCGTTCGTCATTACCGCCACCAATTCCAGATCCACGAGAACGTCCAATTGCATCAAGTTCATCAATAAAAATAATTGCTGGCGAATCTGCGCGGGCATCCTTGAATAATTCACGAACACGCTTTGCACCGACTCCGACGTAAAGTTCAACAAAATTAGATGCTGAAATAAAGAAAAAGGGCACATTTGCTTCACCTGCTGTCGCTTTTGCAAGTAATGTCTTCCCTGTTCCAGGAGGACCTCCTAGTAAAATTCCACGAGGAATTTTTGCACCTGCAACAGCATATTTAGTTGGATTCTTTAAATAATCAATGAATTCGGCAATTTCTTCTTTTGCTTCAACATTACCGGCAACATCTGTATATTTTTTGTCTGATTTGATCCGAATTGCCTGGTTTTTTCCAGGATTAAAAAAACCGGCGCCGCCTGAAGAGTTACGACTTAATCTTCCTGCAATTCAAAAAAAAGCTATACTAATTAATAAGAATGGCAAGTATGGAAAAATAAAAGTTTGAAAAAAATTGGGAGAGGGTTTATCAGCTGAATAAATACCTGGTACTTGTAAATTAAAAACCTGATTTGAACCTGCTAAATCAAGTAAGGATTTCAGTAATTTTTGCTGAACACCAAGATCTTGAAAACTAGTTGGTGTTGCCTGAGTACTTCGAGTAACTAGTTCAGAAAAAGTATTGATATTTGTGTTTCCAAGTTGGTTTTTTATTGCTGGGCTAATCAGTGCGACTCCTGACTGAAATTTAGAAATTACAGGTGGATTTGCAATAACTGAATAAGCTATCAAGTTCCCGCCTTGAGAATCAACAACTCGAATTCGGTAATCATTAATATCAAAAGAAACTAATCAAAAAAAGTTTGAATCAGTTGTTTCGCGAGCATTTTGAATTAATCTAGTTTCAAAATAAGAAAGGCTTCTAACTTCTAGTCTAGGTTGTAAATATTGGTAAAGTATATAACCAACAATAGCTAAAAGTATTAGCAAAAACACTATAAAACCAATTGAAGGCTTCTTAATTTTAGGTTGCATGTTTTCCTTTCAATGTTTCTGGAAGTTAACATTAAATTTTACTAAATTTTGCCACTAATTTTCATTTTTTTTGATGAAAATCCGCCTTTTGGCTGTTTTGCTAAGATTAAAATGAAAAAATTAAATTAATTTCCGTTGCTACTTCCTAGTATTTTTGAAATGTTACCATTATATTAATAAATATGAAAATCAAATTTTTCTTGAGATTTTGAGTTTTATTTTTATTAATATAACAAAAAATTTACTAAATTTTGATGTAATTTCACTTAAAAGACAAAAGTAAAAAAATATTCAGTTTAGAAATTATTAAATTTTATTGGATTTATTACCAAAAAGTGGAAAAATTTAGGAAAATTTGATTAATTTTCTTTAAAAGCATGCAAAATTAACTAAATTTCTTTTAAACTAAGATTGCCTTTTTCAACTTCAAGTAGATATTTTTTTTCAGGTTCAATTTCCTTTGCAACGATCCTATGTGCAACAAAAGTTTCAATCTTGTTTTTAATGAATCTTTTAATTGGCCTTGCTCCGAAATTTTCATCATAACCGTGTTTGAAAATTCAATTAATTGTTGAATTTTCAAATTTAATTTCAAAATTATTTTCTCTCAAGCGTCTAGTAAAATCGGCCAATTCAAGTTCAATAATTTCATTAATCACGTCCTGATTTAAACGATTAAAGACAATTATTTCATCAATTCGGTTAATAAGTTCCGGTTTTAAATAGTTTAAAAGTGTGTTTTTTATGGTAGAATTATACATTTTTTTACCCTCAAGAATTTGTGAAGCACCAATATTTGAGGTCAAAATAATAATGGTATTTCGAAAATTAACCTTTCTTGACTTGCTATCAGCAAGTTCGCCGTGGTCAAAAATTTGCAAAAGAATATTAATAACTTCGGGATGCGCTTTTTCAATTTCATCAAAAAGCACAATTGAGTAAGGATTTTGACGCACTTTGTTTGTTAAAATTCCACCTTGCTCAAAACCAATGTAGCCCGGCGGCGCGCCAATTAACTTTGAAACCGCGTGTTTTTCCATGTATTCTGACATGTCAAGGCGAATTATTTGATTTTTGTTGTCAAACAAATTCAGCGCCAAGGCGCGAGCAAGTTCAGTTTTCCCAACACCTGTTGGTCCCATGAATAAAAATGAAGCAATCGGCCTACTTTCATCATTGATTTTTGCTTTAAAACGCAAAATTGCACTTGCAATAGATTTTATTGCTTCATTTTGTCCCTTAATTTGTCTTGCCAAATTTGCTTCTAAATTTAGATATTTTTCAATTTCTGATTCCAAAAGTTTTTCAAGCGGAACTTTTGTTCAGTTTGCAACAATTTTGGCAACATGATTTTCATCCAAAATATTCGAAAATTGTTTCTGTTTTTTCTTATAATCTTCCAATTTTTGTGAAATTTCCGGAATTTTTTCATACTTAATTTGCGAAGCTTGCTGATAATCACCTAAATCCATTAAGCGATTTTGTTCTAATTTTAATTTTTCTAATTGTTGTGATAATTCCGCAATTTCTGAAGCTGATTTTCTTGAAGAATCTCATTCTTCTTGCAGTTTTTGAACCTGATTTTCTAATTTAGTAATTTTTTTGGCAAGTTCGGTATCATCCTTATTTTGTGCATTAACTTGCTCCATTTTCAAGTAAATTAACTCTCTTTTTGCCTTTTCAAGCTTTTCAGGTTGATAATTAATCTCAACTTTCAAAGAAGCAGCGGCTTCATCAACAAGGTCGATTGCCTTATCAGGCAAGAAGCGATCAGAAATGTATCTATTTGCAGCTTTCGCTGCAAATACAAGGGCTGAATCACGGATTTTCACTTGGTGGAAATTTTCAAATCTCTCCTTAATCCCTCGTAAAATGTTAATTGTATCAAGAACAGTTGGTTCGCTAATTTCCACTTTTTGCATTCGGCGCTCGAGCGCACCGTCTTTCTCAATGTAAAGTTGATATTCAGCATTTGTTGTCGCGCCAATTAATTTGATTCCACCGCGGGCCATAATTGGTTTTAAGATATTCGCAAAATCCATTGAGTCTACACCAGAGGAACCTGTGCCAATTAAAAGATGGATTTCATCAATAAAAATGATTAATTCATCTGGGTTTTGTTCAATTTCCTGCAAAAGTGCTTTAATTCTTTTTTCAAATTCACCTTTAAAGGATGCCCCTGCAAGAATTGAGGTCAAATCAAGTTCAAAAATTTGCTTATTTTTCAAGTTATCTGGAACTTGATTTGCGACGATTTTTGCTGCCATTCCTTCAACAATTGCTGTTTTCCCGACCCCTGGTTCACCAACCAAAACCGGATTATTTTTTGTTTTTCTTGACAAAATTTTGATAATTCTGCGAATTTCCAAATCTCGACCAATCACAGGTTCAATTTTATTTTCTCTAGCTAATTCCGTTAGGTTACGGGCATATTTTTGTAAATTTTCAAGTTGTAATTTCATTTTTTTCCTTCTTATTTTCTTATTTTTTGCTTCACACAGCAAATTATAACATATTTTGGCACTCACAATACTTGATTGCCAAAAAAATTTCTTCTTTGCTATTTGCAAAAATTTTTAATTTTTCTTTCTTTTTTAAAGGAATCTTATTATAATTTATCTAAATGAAAAAAATTATTATTGGAAACTGAAAAATGAACAAAACTCTTACTGAGGCGAAAGAATTTATTCGCGATTTTGATTCATTTTTTAGCAAAAGTGCTGATAAAATCAGTAATGACCTTGATTTTGCGATTGCACCAAGTTTTAGTTCGCTAACTGCGATTTTGGAATCAAAAGTTGAAAGATTACAACTTGCAGCACAGGATGTCAGCCAATTTCAATCAGGTTCTTACACTGGCGAAGTTAGTGCGAAAATGTTAAAAGATTTATCTGTAAATTTTGTTATAATTGGACATTCTGAAAGAAGAATGTTTTTAAAAGAAACCAATGAAGACTTGATTTACAAGGTTGACCAGGCGCAAACAAATGGCTTAATTCCTATTTTTTGTGTAGGTGAAAGTTTTCTTGAATTTGAATCACACAAAACTGAAAGTGTAATAATTTCGCAAATAAATGCAATAAAACACATTCTAAATTTTGAAAAGGTAATAATTGCCTATGAACCAATTTGAGCGATTGGGACTGGAAAAACTGCGACTCCTGAAATTGCAGATAATGTTTGTTCATTAATAAAAAGTAATTTTGGTGAAAACCTCAAAGTTGTTTATGGGGGATCAGTTAATTCAGAAAATGTTGCTAAGTTTTTAAGCAAAAAAAGCATTGATGGTGTACTTGTTGGTGGTGCTTCGTTAGATCCAAAAGAGTTTGTGAAAATTTTAATTAATAGTTAATTTCTTTTGTTTTTAAAATTTTATTGTAAAATTTAATGAAAAAAGGTTAGTCTTAAATCTTTTTTAGATTAAATCTAACGCTTATTTTGTTATTATTAGGAGAGTGAAAGTGGTTTCAAAATCGAAAAAACAAGAATTAATTTTAAAATTTGGTAAAGCAGCAAAGAATACTGGTGATTCTAGTGTTCAAATTGCAATTTTAACTGAAGATATTGAAAGATTAAAAGTTCATTTTGCCAAAAATAAAAAAGATAAACACTCAATGCGCGGATTCATTGCTAAGGTTAATAAACGTAAAAAACTTTTAAACTACTTAAAATCAAAAAAATTTGACGTTTACAAAGAAACTATTGAATCTCTTAATATCCGAAAATAATTTTTTTCTGCTATTTTTTGGATTTCGAAGGAAAATATTTAAAATCTTATATAAAAAAAACCAACAAATTTTGTTGGTTTTTTTTATATAAGATTTTAACACCTTGATTTAAGTTGTAACATAAACTTTTTTAAGATTTTTGTACTCAAAAGTTGCTGGTGCACGTTTGCCGAAAACATTTTCAAGCTCAACAGTTACTAATGTTTTGGTGTCATTCATTTCGATTATTTTCCCAATTTCACCAGAAAAAGGCCCCTGAGTAATTTTTACTCAATCACCAAGTTCCCAATTAATAGCAACATCGTTATTTTTTTGAAAATCATAAATTTTTTGACTTCAATTTTCTTTCATTTTTGCAAATTTACGATCAGAAATTGGCGTTGGCTTAGTCCCATGACCATGCGATCCAACAAGACCAGTCACATATTGTGTGTTTCGAACAACAAACCAAGCTTTATCAATCATGTTCATTCTTATAAAAATATAACCTTTGTAAAGATTTCGGTATTTTAGCTTTTTTATTCCTAATTGCACCTTATTTTCATCATAATAAGGGACGTCAAATTTAATAATTTCTTGAAAATATTCTTCCAAATTTTCGTGTCTAATACGATTTTTTAACAAACTAATTGCAATATCTTCTTTTGAAGAAATAGTCGAAATCATGTACCATTTATAAACTATCATAGCAAATTCACCTTTTTTAAAGTCCGACACCCGCCCTATTTCAGGCGACTGCGGCTAAAACAGTTATTAAAAAGAAAACAATCATAAAGAAAATTGAAAAAATAATTGATTGAGAAAAATTTCGGAAAACAACAGAACTAGTAGGTCATTTAACACGCTTCATTTCTTTTAAAAAAAGTCTAATAAAATGTTTTTTTTCTCTTGATTTTTTTATTTTTTTTTGTTTTGGACCTTTTTTAACCATTATTTTTCCTCCTTGTGTAACGTTGATTTTCTGCATTTTTTACAAAATTTATTAATTTCTAGACGCTCCTGAATTGACTTGTTGGTTTTGTAATTTCTGGCTTTGCAAAAAAAACAACTTAAACTGATCTTTCTTTTCATATCTATTATAAACTATAAAGGCAAAATTTGTTAATTAAATTATAACCTAAATTTAAAAAAAACTACGTAATTTTGCATTAGTGCTTCGCACAAAATCATTGACTTTTTGCGTAGTGATGCCAATTTTTTTTGCTATTTCGCCTGGCGGCTTGTCCTCCAAAAAGAACATTTCAAAAATTTCCAATTCAACTTCATCAAGTGGACTTGTTAGACGCTTATAGATGTCCTGAAGTTCGAATTCCTCACGAATTGTATCAACAGAAAACTCAAGATTTTCCGGCAACTCCTCTAAAGGGACCGAAAAATTAGAAATTTGATTGTTTTTTGAAGTAAAAGATGTTGCATATCCTAACATGAAAACCCGGATTGTATGAACTAGATAGTTTTCAATTGGAATCCCCAAATCAGGGTTAAACTGTTCATATAGATACACAAACCTTTCAATCGATGCATTAAAAAGATCAAGGTAAGTAATTGGAACCATATTGTAAGTTCTCATAACTTGTTTCGCGCAGGCAACTAAAATATGAGAATATTTGTTTAAAACCTTAAAATAACGCTTATTTTTAAGAATTTTTTGTTTGCGATCTTGCCACATAGAAAATAAATTGCTCCATTTTTAAATTATTTTTTTAAATAGGTTAGAAAAAATAAAACAATTCCAACGGAAACTGTAACGTTAAAAGAATTAATTTTGCCCTTCATCGGAATAAAAAAAGTTTCATCACTAGCTAATTTTGTACTTTTTTTTATTCCAGTTGCTTCGCTGCCGAACACAATTGCGCAGGGAAAATTAAAATTAATTTCCTGAATTTTTTTACTTTTACTATCAAGATTTGTGGCATAAATTCAGTAACCAAATTTTTTTAAGCTATTAATCGCGGCCAAAATTGAGTTGACCAAAATAAATTTAATTCCAACAAAACCGCCAGAGGCAACTTTTAGTGTTGTTTGATTTAGCTTTGCTGCGCGCTTTTTAGGCAAAATTATATGTTTAATTCCAAGGCAATTCGCTGTTCTAATGATGTTCCCAAGATTATTTTGATCCTGAATATGGTCAAGAATTAAGATAATTTCTGGTTTATCAACTTTTAAACTTTCAATTTCATGAAACTTAAAATTTTCAAGAACACCTACAAAGCCCTGATGATTCACGGAAGTCAATTTGTCAAGGAAATCTCGACTGACAATTTTAATTTTTTGATCTAAAAATACTGGATTACTAGGCGATTTTAGCAAATAAATTACTTTAAAAACAAAGCCATTTTTAATTGCATCAATCAATGAATTCTTGCCACAAACATATTTAACCATACTTTTCAACTTTCAAAAGCAAAATGGAAAAAATTATGAAAAAATAAACTTTTTTCATAATTTTTCACGAATTTCATCTGCTTTTTTGTATTTTTTCTCCTCCAAAAATTGATGTCAATTTTTAAGATCAAGCTTGTCTTCATTTCCTAATTTTTGTTTTGCAAAATTAAATCTTAAGACTTTAAAAACTTGCGCTAAAGTTGCATTTTCTTTTTTCCGCAACAATTCTGAAATCAAAAAATTACCTCTTGAAAAATCATTTTTAGAGAAAAAATTGAGAATTTCCTTGACTTTTTCCCAATTAGTTTCCCCAGGATTCACAAGAAAATCAAAGTAGCTTTTGCGATAATTTTTAATAATATTTCTATGATTTTCAAGCAATTTTTCAGTCAAATCAATTGGGCTTTTAAGATTTGTTGTAAGAAAAATATTCCGTAAAACATCTGGATTATTTTTTTTACAAAAATCTTTTGCAAGAAAAATATTACCTTCTGATTTTGACATTTTTTTACCATTTAAATTAATAATTCCAACCCGCAATCATTTTTTTGCAAGTTCTTCGCCCCTTAAAATAAAATGCTGTGCATTTTCATTTTCATGGTGTGGAAAAATTAAATCTTGACCGCCTCCATGTATGTCAATTTGTTCTCCTTTGAAATAATCAAAAATTAGTGCTGCGCATTCAGTGTGTCATCCTGGTCGACCTTTTCCAAATGGTGATTCAAAAAGTTGTCCTCTTGTTGTTTTTTTTCAAAGTACAAAATCATTTTCCGATCTACGATTAGTATTGTTTTGCAGCAAAAATTCTATTTTTTGACTAGAAATTGAGCCATAATCTTTGAATTTACTAGTATCAAAAATTAAATCACCTCTATTGTCAAAGTATGTTGCGCCTTTTTTTTCAAGTAGTGAAATATAGTTGATAATTTTATCAATTGCATCAGTAATTTTAATAATTTTTGTTGGACTTTTAACATTAAATTTTTCAAGAATTTTTAAATATTCTTGAAAATAATTGTTTGCTAATTCAGCTTCGTTGATTTGTAAATTAATTGATTTTTCAATAATTTTGTCATCAATATCGGTAATATTGTGTAAAAAGTTGACTTTTTGCCCAAAAAATTCCCAAATTGAGATTAAAAAATCAAAAACAATTATTGGTCGCAAATTACCAATATGAACATCATTGTAAACAGTTGGGCCGCAAAGGTACAAGTTCAAATTTTCTTTAGTTGAATTCATAATCATTTAATTTTTTTATTAAGTCTTTATAATTTGGTAAAAAAAAGGCAACTTTTTCCCAAAATTGTTTGCCGTGGTTCCCAAAAAAATGATGGCAAAGTTCATGAACAATGACATAATCAATTATTTCTTTTGAAAAAGGCAACAAATAAGTGCTGTAATAAATTTTTTGGCAGCGATAATTAGTTCCTCAAGCATGATTTTTAGGAGAGATTTTCACCAAATAATCAGGTATGCCAAGTTTTTTAGATCAAAAATTTGTTCTTTTTTGTAAATATTCAGCAAAAAAGTTCAAAATTGTTTTTTGAATATTTAGGTTCATATTTTTTGATCTTCGAATTGGAAAAACTAAATTTTGGCTTTGTAAAAAGAGTTTTTTTTTTGTTTCAACTAAATTATAAACATATTTTTTGCCAAATAGGAAAAACTCTGAGCGCGCAAAATTAATTAAATTTCGTTTTTCCAAAATTTTAATAGTTTTCTGAAAAAATTCTGAATCCCTTGTTAATCTAATTATTTCATCATTACTAATGGATCGGCTACAACGCACTAAAATGAAATTATCAACTAGTTTTATGATCATTTTTCGACTTGAATAGTCTCTAAAATCAACAAAAATTGGATAAAAAATTCCTTCAATTTCTACAAGTAACTTCTTGTAATTAGGTTTCATTTTTCGATATTTTTACCTCAATAATGTTGCGATTTTTGGCAATTATTTCCAATTCCAAACTATATGAAGGGGAATTATAGTGGTATTTTTCTCCTAAAATTAACCTTTTTTTGGGAAATTGAGTTGTTAATCATTGGCTTAAATCCTTAAATCTAAGTGGAATTTCAATATTTAATGCCTGATTAATTACAGAAATGCTTGTTGAACCTTTTGTTGTTATTTGATTTGCATTAATCTGATAAAAATCTAAGTCATCACGGTAATCATGTTCATCGTAAATTGGTCCAAAAAGACATTCAAGAATGTCCTCAAAGGTCAAAATTCCAATTACTTTGTTGTTTGAATTTGATTCAACAACAAAACCAAGATGTGATTTTGATTTTTTCAAAATTTCATAATTGGTTTTGATTAGGTTTGACTTTAATAAAAAAGGAACTTCAATCAAGTAATCATTTATGTCAAATTTATCAAGGTGTAAAATGTCTTTTGAGAGCAAAATACCAACAAAATGGTCTTCTTTTCTAACAGGAATTCTTGAAAAATTATTATCAATAATAACATTTTTGATTGACTCAAGACTATCTTCATAATTCACATAGACAAGGTCTTTCAATTTTGTAAAATATTTTGCAGTTTTAAAGGAGTCAAAATCAAGTGCACGAATTGCCAAATCTGATTCATCTTGCTCTAAAACTCCTTCACGCTGCCCTTGTAAAATAATTTTTTTTAATTCGTTTTCAGTATTTGTTACATTAATTTTCTTAACAAACCTTGTCATTAAAGTGGCAATTGGGTATAAAAAATAATAGAAAAAAGTGATAAAGATTCAAAAAATTTTTAGGAATAAAATTGGTTTTTTACGACCAAAAATTTTTGGATAAATTTCTCCTAAAATTATCAATGGTGGTGTTGTTGCTGCAATTGAAACCAAAATTTGCAACGACTCATTGATTGCCAGTGAAGCAAAAAGTGTTGAAATTATGATAGAAATTCCAATATTAACAATATTATTTCAAATTAGAATAATTGTTAATGTTTTTTCATAATTATCATAATATTTTAAAATTTGTTTCTTTCCAAAAAAAGAATCTGCAATATTTTCGTCCACTTTTGCACGACTTGTGGCAGTAAAAACTGTTTCACTTGCTGAAAAAAGTGCTGAAATTATGAACAAAAAAATCAAAACAAAAATTAAAGTAAGATAATAGCCTAAATTCATTATTCATCCAATCCCAAATTTTGTTCATGACTATTTTTGGTTGGAAAATCAGTTGTTGCTTGAACAAATTGACCAATTTCGGGCTGAAAATCAAAGTATAAAATTCCTAAGGGTCCATTTCTGTGCTTTGCAATCCGCAATTGTGTATTTGGCCTTCCCTGATAATTTTGGTGGTTTTCTGCTTTTTGATAATAATTATCTCGGTGCAAAAAAGCAACTATATCAGCGTCTTGTTCGATCGCTCCTGATTCACGTAAGTCTGACAAAACAGGAATTTTGTCCTCTCTTTTTTCAACATTTCGCGAAAGTTGTGAAAGCGCTAAAATTGGTGTGTCAGTTTCACGAGCAAGTTGCTTTAACTTTCGCGAAATCATTGAAACCTCAACTTGGCGATTATAATTTTGATTCTTCATTGGAGAATTAATTAATTGTAAATAATCAAAAACAATAAGATCAAATTTTTGATTATTACGATATCTTTTTAGCACTTGCCAATAAATATCATCAATATTAATTGATCCTGAATCATTAATTATCAAATTACAATTTTTAATTCTTGCCTCAATAGTTTTTGCAATTTGATTTAGCAAATTAGGTCGTAAACTATGAGGTTTTTTAAAAGTATGGGCATCAATTTTAGTAACAAGCGAAAGTAATCTTGTGCCCAAATCAGCACTTGACATTTCGAGTGCAAAAAACAAAACAGATTTTCCACTTTCACAAACATTTCAAGCCAAATTGAGTGCAAAAGCGGTTTTCCCCACCGATGGTCGAGCTGCTAAAATAAATAAATCACCTTTTTGAAACCCAGAAGTAACAAGATCTAAATGATCATAACCAGTTGAAACTCCTTTAATTCTTTTGTTTTTTGTGTGAACATCAGTCAAATTTTCAAATATTTTTTGGGCAACCTCAAAAATAGTGACAAAAGTCTCATTTTGTGCACTGAAATTCAAAAGATTAATTTTTTCAAGCAGTAAACTGCTAATTTCAGCACTTTCCTTTGTGCCTGAATCTAATTCTTTACTAAAATCGGTGACAATTTTCCTTAAATCACGAAGTGTTTTTTTTTCACTAACAATACGAAGATGATTTGTAATTTCACTTGGCAATGAAAAATTGGAATCATAAAGTGAAATTATATATTTGCGACCACCAATTTTTTCAAGTTCGCCAATTCGATTTAATTCTTCAATAACTAAATTTGCATGCGGTTCGACACCGCGTTCTGCGATTGTTTTGATCACTTTTGCAATTTTCACCAGACGGATATCACTGAAATCATCAGGGTTTAAAATCCCTATAAAATCATAACTTTTTTGTGGGTTTGCCAGCAAAAAGGAAATAATAAATGATTCAAGAGCCGGTGATTCATAACGGTTTTTATTCATCTTTTTCAACATTTACTTTCAGTTTTGCACTTATTTTTGAAGTTAATTTTAAATCAATAACACTGGTTCCAAAACTGCTAATTCCTTCAGTTTGTAGTGTTTGTTTTTCAAGAAAAATTCCCTTTTCCTCAAGCACTTTGCGAATTTTTTTTGCAGAAATTGCCCCATGAGCTAAATCTTTTGTTCCTTTTAATTTAAAATTTAAAATTACATTTTCAATTTGCGCTTTTAAAACAAGTGCAGTTTGTTTTTTTGTTTCTTCAATTTCTTGCAAACGTTTTTTGCGTTCTTCTAAAAGTCGTTGATTTTGCGGGTTAAATGGCTCGGCCAATCCATTTTTAAAAAGAAAATTGGTAGCATATCCAGGTGAAACATCAACAATTGTGTTTGCTTTTCCGTCTTTTGTATCTTTAATTAGAATTACTTTCATATTCTCTCCGATTAATTGCTAGTTTGATATTTTCAACAAATTCATTGAAGGATTCAACAGTTGAATATGCAGCAGCTGATGCGAAATTACCGCCGCCGCCAACTTGTTCAGCAATATATTGAACATTGACATCTTCAAGGCTTCTTGCTGACATTTTATAGGATTTTTGTTGTGGCAATTTTGCCACAACAAAAGCTGCTTGACGACCTTTAACTAATAAAATTTGTTCACAAGCAATTGAAACAAGGTCACTATCAATTTCCTTATCCAAACTTGAAAGGAAAAAACCAGGTTTAACTTCAATTGCTTTTTCGATTATTTCCTTGATTATTTTTGACTCGCTTTCAGTTAACTTAAGGAATTCAGCAGTTTTAATTGTTCTTGCTCCTCAACGAACCAACGAGGAAACAGCAGTAAATGTTGATGAAGTTGCGGTTTTTTTAAACTGTGAAGAATCAACATAAAGCCCATTTAATAAAATTTGCGCTCATTCTTGATCAATTGTAAGATCTGAGTGAAAAGTTAATAAAATTAAATGTGTGATAATTTCACAGGTTGAGGATGAGGAAACATCGATATAATCATTGACTAATTCCAAAAGTCCCTGCATTTTTGAACTAATTCCATGATGATCAAAAACAAAAACATTTTCAAGATTAATGTGATCAAAGGCTTTTGGATTTTCAATTCTTTCCAAATCAGAAACATCAACAAGAATAACAAGGCATGAATCATTAACTTTTGAAGCTTCAGTGATTTTTGAAGCAACAGTAGGCGAAATAAAAATGTCTTTTTTAAGAATATCAGTTTGTGCTAAAAATCTTGTTGTTGTTGGGTCAAATGTGCGGTTTTGAATATAAAAGTTAATCTTTTTTTTATAGATAATTTGTGCGTATCTTTTTAAAAAGTTCCCTAAAACATATGCTGATCCAAAGGAATCAAGATCAGAATTTGTGTGACCATAAATAATAATGTTGTCAACTTTTTCCAATTTTTCAATCAAAAGTCGTGAAATCCTCTTAAGCATTACAAGAGAATGTAGACTAAGTGATTCGCTATAAGAACCATAGGAAAAAGGTCTTTTTCCATAAGAGTAAATTGAAACTTGGTTTCCCCCACGTGCTTTTGAAAAAATAAGCGCTTCATTTGCAAGTCTTTTTACTTCAACCAAATTTGTAGTTCCAAGCCCAAAACCAACAGAAAGTCAAACTGTGGTAGTGTTATCGATTTTGGTACTATTATCACTAAAAATGAAAAAATGATTTTTTTGCCAAATTGCAAAAGTCTCATATCGTAAAATCAGCATGATTCGCCCGTCAGCATATTCTTTATATAAAAAGCCGTATTTTTGAGCTAATTTTTCAAAAAAATCATTAATAAAAATTTTAATTTTTGAATAATCTTGGTCGCTACTGCGAAAATTTGATGAAACTAAATTGTCAACTTCAACTTCTGCAAAAACAAGTGAATTATTTTCATATCCTTGCGAAATCGATTTAAAAAGTGTAATGTCTCTGTATGAAATTCAGTAAAAAAATTTGTTAAAATGGATTTCAAATCAATTATTTCCACGTTTAATTTCAAATTTTGGCGGAATATCTTCAATTTTTTTATATTGAGGAAATAAGTAAAAAATATCCCGATCCACAAGTCTTTCAGGATATAAATTTTTCACATATGGTGAAACTCTTGTGATTTTGTAGACAGAAGATAAATTAATAATCCCAAGATTATTTGCTTCATTTATGAGGTCAAATTTTTGAAAATAAAAGTGATTTTGTTTTAAAACAAAGCGATAAAAAATGACTATTCCAACAATCAAGGAAGCTAAAAAAACGCCAAAAATTGAAATTGAAATAACAAAAAAGAGAGAGAAATCAAATTGTTCATAAAAAATTACTTTAATTAACAAAGTAATCATTTCAAGTAGAAAACTAATAAATGATAGCGAAAACGGAAATATATATTTTTTCATGAATTTTTATCTTTTTTAATTTTTTATTATAAAATTAAGAATTTTTTTTGGCACAAAAATAGTTTTTGATATCTTGGTATTATCTAAATAACTATTAATTTTAGGATCTTTTTTAGCCTTTTCAATAATTTCTAGCTCTGTCAAGCTATCATTTAATTCCAAAATTACACGCATTTTTCCATTTATTGCAACAGGCAAATTATAAGTTTGTTTGACAATTTTTGTTTCATCATAAACTGGCCAATTTTGTTTTGATAAGTCCTTTTCCAAAAGTTTTTCCAAAAGCTCTTCAGAAATATGGGGCGCAAAAACAGAAAGGATGATCAAAAAGTTAACTAAATATTTTTTTGATGGTAGGATTTCTTGCTTGCTTAAAAAATTTACAAAAACCATTAATTTAGAAATTGCAATATTAAACTTGTAATTTTCAATTAAATTGGTAGTTTCAAAAATAAAATTATTGTAAAAATGCGAAAATTCAGTGTTTTCTTCAAGATTTTTGTCAAACTGATAATCCTTTGAAACAATACGAATAACTCGTTGCACCCAGTTATTCATTGCCTTAGCGCCATTTTCTTCTCAAATTCTAGTTTCATTAATTGGGCCCATAAACATTAAGTAAAGTCGCACTGAATCTGCGCCAAATTTACGAAGAACGTCCTCTGGATTAATTGTATTTCCTTTTGATTTTGACATTTTTTGGTGATCTGAACCCAACAACATTCCTTGGTGAATAATTTTCAAAAAAGGCTCTGAATTAGGGATAATTTTAGCATCAAATAGAACTTTGTGTCAAAAACGAGAGTAAATTAGGTGACCAACTGCATGTTCTTGTCCCCCAATATAAAGGTCAACTGGTAGCCATTTTTTTAATTTTTCAAATGCTTCTTTTGAATCTAATTTTAAATAATTTTCATCGTTTTTTTTTAAAATAAAGGCTAAATAATATCATGAACTAGCAGCTCATTGTGGCATCGTATTTGTTTCACGGCGATAACTAATCCCATTTTTTTCGAAAAAAACCCAATTTTTCATAGTAGCAAGTGGAGAATTTCCATCGCCAGATGGTTTAATTCTATCTAGATGTGGCAATTCAACAATTTTTTCTTCCAAAAAAACTTTCCCATTTTCATCAAAATAAACCGGGAAAGGTTCACCTCAATAACGCTGGCGTGAAAAAACTCAATCTTTGAGACGGAAAGTTGTAAAATTTTTAACCAAATCTAGTAATTTTAATTTTTCAAAAATTAATTTTGGAGCTAAATTAACATCAATTCCAGAAAATTCACCTGAATTTATTAATTTCCCATTTTTATCAATTACATCTATAAAATCCAAATTAAAAATTTTTGCAAAATCTTCATCAGCTTGATTGTGAGTTGGCACTCCCATGATTGCAGCAGTTCCATAATTATTTAGAACATAATTTGTGATGAAAACAGGAATTTTTTTTGAATTTAAAGGATTAATTACATAAAAATTAGTAAAAATTCCTGTTTTTTCACTTTGTAATTTAGGGCTATTAAAACTATTTTGTTCAATAAAACTAGCAATTGCTTTATCACTTTTTGCTAATTTCTCAGCAAAAAAATGTGTTGGAGCAATTGCAACAAAACTGGCACCAAAAATTGTTTCAATTTTTGTTGTGTAAATTTCAAGATAATCTTCTGTGTTTTCGAGTAAAAATTTAATTTTTCAGCCTGTAGATTTTCCAATTCATTTGGTTTGTAACAATTTTAATGACTCAGGAAATTCAACCTCCTGAAGACCATCAAGTAATCTTTGTGCGTAAAGCGTAATTTTCAAAACTCATTGCTTCATTTTTTTAAAAACAACGGGAAAACCACCTCGTTCGCTGACAAAATTTCCATTTTCGTCTTTTTTTAGTTCCTCATTTGCTAAGACGGTCCCTAATTCTGGGCATCAATTCACTTCAATATCACGAATTTCAGCAAGACCTTGTTGATATAAAAGTTTGAAAATTCACTGAGTTTGCTCATAAAATTTTGGATCTGAAGTGTCAATTTCCTTTTCTCAATCATAGGAAAAACCAAAGGAAATAATTTGCTTTTTAAAGTTTGCAATATTTTTTTTGCTAAATTCACCAGGGTGATTCCCTGTTTTAATAGCATATTGTTCTGCTGGAAGTCCAAAAGCATCCCAACCCATTGGGTGCAAAACATCAAAACCATTTAGACGCTTAAATCTAGCAACAATATCCGAAGCTGTGTAGCCAATTGGATGTCCTAAATGCAGGCCAGCCGCTGAAGGATATGGAAACATATCAAGGACATAAAACTTCTTTTCTGATGTCTCAGTTGTACGAAAAACATGATTTTTCAACCAAAATTCTTGCCATTTTTTTTCAATTGCCTGGTGATCAAACATAGTTAATTAATTATATTATAAAAATAGAAATAAATTAGATTTTTGAGTTAAAAAATCAACAAAAACTTTCAAATTTTCAAACAAAATTGTTTGAAAATTTGAAAATCACAAAAAGTAGGAAAATTTAGTAGATTCTTTACGCCAAATCCCACATTTTTCATGGGGGTTTGGGAAGAATCAGTTAAAAATTGCAGCAAAAAAGTAAAATTTTGTCCTTTTCTTGAATAAATTTAGGAATTTACTGGATTAATTTTGACAGTAAAAATATTTTTTTCCTTCAATTTCCGCGCAAAATCAAGGCGAATATTTCCATCAAAATCATCTTCATATGTGCTAAGCCCCTCCATCAAACTGATTGCATTGGAATAAGTGTTCATTGCTGTGTCTTTTGAATAGGTGAAGTTGATACCAATCAAATTGAAACTGGAATCAATGGCCATCGAACCTGAAGAACCAGGACCAAGTGCATTTTGTTTGTTTTGCGGGTCAATTTTTGTGTACAAATGTGAGTGCTGGTTCAAAACAAGATTTAGCATTCCATGTTCAAGTGAATCGCGAAATGGTTTTAAGTAGTTTTTTCACTTTTCGTGTTTGGAATTTCAGTCACGATTTTCACTTTCATTATATCTTTTTCACAAAGGTAAAAATAATTCTTCCGTGATTACCCGATTTCTTGTGTTAACTATCCCACCTTTGGATTTATTTGACTTGAAATGGAAACCTTTTGACCAATCAGGATGTTCATTATCAGTGCTAAAAACAGGATAGCCACCATAAAATTGTGTTTTCATTGGCGTAAATTTTTCATTTTTACCAAGTCCTACATACCAATCTTTTTCTTTGTCAGTACCAATAATTTTTTCTAGTTCTGGCAAGATAATTTTTAAATTTTGTCTTGATATTTTTAGTTTTAAAATAACAAAATCAGCACCGCCATTTTTTGTTGAGCCAACTCTTGTAATTTCGTCATAATTATCTAAATATTTTCAACCAACATCGACATCAGCACCCATGAGACCTGTAACTTTGTATCTAGGTGTGTAAAAAGTTCCATCCAAATAATTCAACTTAGCATTGAAAATAGGATAATAGTTGGCTTTATTGTTGTCAGAATGGCTAACAAAATTTTCTTGATTGTTTTCAGGTGTTGGATTTTTTCCACGCGATGCAACAAAAAATTCATTTCCTGTTTGCTCTGGAATTACTGCATAATCTTCGTTATTTTTTTTGATTGTTTGTGGTAAAGTTGCATAATCATAAAACCCGGCATTTCATTCATTTGCCCTTGAATCGTTTAAAATGGGATTGAAAATTGCCGTTTTATCAAAAGTTTTTTGCCATTCCCAAACATGAATGTTTGTTGCAACTAAAATTTCAAATTCATCTTGTCTTTGCTGATTTTTATCAATAATTCGGTCAATAACTCAAGCGGTTCCAAAATTTTGTTCAGCTTTTAAGCCTTGTAAACGTGGAAAAAATGAATCTCGGTGTCAGCGAATTGAATTAAGGCCTATCAAAAATGATCGATCATAGATGTATTGTTGAAAATCAAGGTCCTTTTTAAGTGAATTTGCATTTGAACTACTTGATTTTCAAAGCTTTTTTTCACCATTTTTGGTCAAAAAAAGAATTTTAATTTCGCCTTTTTTATCATCAAAATTAGTTTTTATAGACACTAAATTGGTAAATTGAAAAATTTTTTCAATATCAGTTAATTTCATGTAATAAAAAAGCTGACTTAAATTTGAGGGCAAAAATCCAAATGGATTTTTGCTAATTAAATCACTAATATTTTTTTCGATTTCAGTTGCGTTTTGGGCTTCTTGTTCACTAAAAGTTGGAAGAAAAACCTGCTCCATCATTCCCCTGTAGGAAAGTCCACGATTGTAAAACATTAATTTTTCTGTATCATTTTCGCCAAACTCACCATAAACACCAAGGTTTTTTGTGTGTTCTCAAAATTCATTGTTTTTTCTTTCATCATTGGGTTCAAGAAAACTAACCTTTCTCCCGTCGTAATTATTTAGAAAATAATACATGTTGTGCAGTGAGGTTTGCCATTTTGGTGTGCTTTGAATTATTGAATATGCGGTGTTTCTTTGTAAAAAATCAAGGTCAAAATAATGCTGATCAGCAAAATATTTTTGATCTGAAATACTATAAATTTTGCCATTTTCGTAAGAAAGTCCTGATTTTTTCCCTAAAAAATGTTTATCAAAAATATTTTTAAATGAAATTGATTTGTTTTTTGGAA
The DNA here is from genome assembly GCF_015708155.1 of Mycoplasma sp. 'Moose RK'. Classification (GTDB taxonomy): domain Bacteria; phylum Bacillota_I; class Bacilli_A; order Mycoplasmatales; family Metamycoplasmataceae; genus Mesomycoplasma. Next base: position 207,433 of record NZ_JADDYD010000001.1, on the reverse strand, counting down.
ATGTTACAGCTGGAATTTCTTGTTTTCTTGTTGGAAGGTCACTTGAGCCACTGTTTGAATCAAATTTTCTGTTATTTTCCAAATATTTTGGACTAGAAATTGGTGGATTGCGCTTAATTGCTGGTGTTTTTTCAGGATTTTTTGGCAAGTTATTCTGAAAATCTGGTTTTGGCCTTGGTAGATCAATTTTAGGTTCTTTTTTGGTTTTAATATCAGAATTTTGGCTAATTTTTTGTTTTTTTTCTTGAGTTATTTTTGGATTTAGATTTAAATCACTTTTTTCTTGTACTGAATTTACAGGATTTTTTTCTTCTTTATCTTGAAAAAATCCTGTAAAAACAAAACTTTTTTTTAAAATTTGATTAGTTTTGTTGTCAACAAGGCCAACAAAAACTTGAGCTTGGTTTTTCAGATTGTTTTTGATTATTTCAATTTTTTTAAGTGTAAAATTTTGCTTATTATAATCAAATTTAATGTGATCTCACTCTAAATCTTGCAATTTTATTGATTCATTTTTTTCAATTTCAGCGCTTAACAAGTTTTTTTCATTATTTGACGAAATTTTTGTATAACAACTTGAAATAACTAAAGTTTGAACTACAAAAAAACTCAAAAAAACAAGTATTTTATATTGTTTTCTAATTTTCAAAATTCAATTAAAACCTTTTAAAATATGTTTAAATTATAAATTAAAATCATAAATATTAATAAAGTAAACGGGAAAAATTAGTAAAAATTGGCATTTTTTACTAATTTTTTAAACCTTTTTTTCTAAAATATTTGAAATCCTCTAATTGAAAAAATTGTACCTTATTTTTAATGTTAAAAAATCTTTGTGTTAAAATTTTTTTAACAGTCTAAAAAATTAGTAATCTTTTGTAAAAAATGGTAAAAAAATTCAAATTAAACGCCAATTATCAACCAAGTGGTGATCAGCCAAAGGCAATAAATGAGTTAATAAAAGGGGTTGAATCTGGAAAAAAGTCCCAAATTTTAATGGGAGTTACAGGTTCTGGAAAAACCTTTACAATGGCAAATGTGATTGCACATTTTAATCGCCCAGTGATTGTTTTGTCACACAACAAAACACTTGCTTCGCAATTATATAGCGAATTTAAAGAATTTTTTCCGGAAAATCGAGTTGAATTTTATGTTTCCTATTTTGATTTTTACCGCCCAGAATTTTATTCGCCAAGTAAAGATATTTATCTTGAAAAAACAAGTAAAACTAATCTTGATCTTGAAACAATGCGCATGTCAGCTCTAAACGCCCTTGCAATGCGGAATGACACGATTGTTGTAGCATCAGTTGCTGCAATTTACGGTACTTTAAATCCATTGGAATATAAGTCAAATTTTTTGAATCTTGAAGTAAATCAAGAAATTAAACCAAGAGATTTGACAACAAAACTTGTTCGAATCAAGTATGAAAATAATCAAGTTGATCAAAAACCAGGTTGCTTTTCCTTGAAAGGTGATGTTTTGGAAATTTCACCAGGTTGAAATGATAATTTTAATATTCGTGTTGAATTTTTTGGCAACACGATTGAAAAAATTACAACAATTCACCCAATTTCTAAAAAAATAATCCGGAATTACAATGCTTTTACAGTTTACCCTGCAACTGCTTATAGTGTCAAAAAGGACATTATTGACAATGCAATTAAAACAATTGAGATTGAATTAAATGAACAATTAGAATTTTTCGAAAAAAACGAAAAATTAGTTGAAAAGCAGCGGCTAAAAGACCGTGTAAACAACGATATTGATTCACTTAGTGAATTTGGAATTTGCTCAGGAATTGAAAATTATGCCCGTCATATTGATGGGCGAAAAAAAGGTGAAAAACCCTTTTGCTTACTTGATTATTTACCTGAAAATGGCCTTATTTTCATTGATGAATCACATATTATGTTGCATCAAATTCACGGAATGTACAAGGCTGACCGTAATCGCAAGGAAACTTTAGTGAATTATGGCTATCGCTTGCCTTCAGCACTTGATAATCGACCACTGAAATTTGCTGAATTTGAAAATTATCAGCAAGCAAAAATTTATGTTTCAGCAACCCCGGCAGAATATGAATTAGGTCTTACAAATGGTGAGGTTATTTCGCAAATCATTCGGCCAACAGGGCTTTTGGATCCTGAAATTTTCATTGAATCAACTGAAAATCAGATGGAGAAAATTTACCATTTTTTACAAGATCAAAAAGCAAAAAATGAACGAAGTCTCATTTTGACAACTACAAAAAGACTTGCTGAAGAAATTAGCAAGTATTTGCAAGAAGAAAAACGACAAAAAGTTTATTATTTGCACTCAGAAATGACAACTTTTGAACGCGAAGAAGTTATAATTAAGCTTCGTAAAGGCATTTATGATGCAATTGTTGGCATTAATTTGCTACGTGAAGGCGTTGACATTCCCGAGGTTTCACTTATTCTTGTTTTAGAGGCAGATTTGAGTTCTTTTTTGCGTTCAAGAACATCACTAATCCAAATTATTGGGCGCGCCGCCCGTAATGATCATGGAAAAGTCATTCTTTTTGCTGAAACTATCAACGAAACAATCACCAAAGTAATGACTGATAATCAAAAAAAACGCCAAATCCAAATGGAACATAATCAAAAATACCAAATTACGCCGAAAACAATTATTAAACCTATTCCGGAAAGTATCAATCCAAATTCCCTAAATATCGGTAAAATTCTCAAGAAGAGTGAAATAAATAAGGAAGAAATAGAAAAATATATTGAAATGTTGAAAAAGGAAATGAAAATTGCTTCTTCAGAAAATCGTTTTAAAGAGGCAAGTAGAATTAGGGATTTAATAACTGAAATTATGCAAAAAATTGCTTAATTTCTTGTTTTTTTAAAAGAAAAAAGCATTAAAATTTTTAAATTTAAAATTAAAACTAAGTATGAAAAAAAATCTTGACATAATTTTCCTAGAAAAAAGTAAAATTCTGTGTTTTTTCAATGAAAAAACTAACAGAATTACAAAAGTGAAAATCCCATTTAGAACAAATTTTTTACCAACAAAAAAAAATCTTAATTTTGTTTTTGTTGGTAAACTGAAAATTTTCCTTTTTGAAAATTTTCAGTTTTGGCTTTTAGATCAAAATTTGATCAGTAAAAATCAATTTTTTTCCAAAAAAAAAATTGGCGAAAACAAAATTTGTCATCTAGAATTTAAAAATGGTTCAAAAATTTTATTTTGGAGAAAAAATTGTGAAATAATAATTTTTGTTGAAAAAAATGCTAATTTTGAAGCAGAATTTAGCAAGGGTTTTCAGAATTTTAGTCTTGAAATTCAAAAATTTTCTAAATTATTTTTAACAACGACAGATACCATTGTTGGAATTGGTTGTTTTTACAATAATCTTGATATTGAATTAATTTTTGAAATTAAAAAAAGACCAAAAGAGAAGAAAATTGTGACTTTAATTGGTGACTTAAGACAAGCTAAATCAATAATTTTGCCAAAAAATTACCAAATTTTAAAGCAAATAAGTAAAAATTTCTGACCAGGTGCAGTAACATTAATTATTGAATCCAAATCTTTTAGAATTCCAAATCTAGCTAAATTGCAACAACTTTTGAAAAAAGAAGGACCAGCCTTTGTTTCAAGTGCTAATTTTTCTGGTGAAAATCCACTTAATTTTCAACAGGCACAAATAAAATTTTGACAAATCACAAAAACTTATAATTTCAAATCAGGTTCAGGAACAGCATCAAAAATTTTTGATATTGAAGGCAAAAATTGAATTAGATAATTATTTTTTTGATTTATATTTTTAAAAAAATTAAATTAATTTTCGATTTCTACCCACTCTTCGCAAAATAAAGAAAACGATTATTGTAAAAAATGCTCAAACTAAATGGCGACGAAAACGAATTCGGCTGATATCAATATGTTTATGATAAACATGTCCAAAAATTGCTTCAATGTTGGACAGTCTTCTTCGTAACATGAGATCATAGAACAACATTGTTATAAAAAACACACCTGAAACGACCATTCCAGTGATATATTCAACTGAATTCTGGATATTATTTGAAGGTAAATATTTGATCATCAATCAATAATTTATGCCCATAATCGTTGTTAAAAGAAAAGTAAAAATACTTAATCAAATTGCATTCACTTCTTTTAAATTGACTTTTTTTACAAGCCACAAAATCATTGGTGGCATTTCAAGCCGGTTTGAATTGTTTTTTAATTGTGAGCGAAAATAGGCAACAGATTTTTTGACTGCGTTGTAATCTAAAAGTGTTCTTACAAATAAAAATAACAAAATTGCGCAAATTATGCCTGGAATTACAAGTAGGGGCAAATAATCAGTGCGATAAGTTCACTGCGGAATTTGTTGTTGTTGTCAAAGAACGGAAACAATTGCAACTGCAAGAATTAAGCAAAACCAAAAAACTGCTTTTATTGGTAAAAATATTAATTCAAGCCCAAAAATTTTCCGAACTTCTCTGGAAATAAAAGTATTGGATTCATCCTGAATCCATTTTTGTTCCATTTTCTCATGGAAATTTTCCTGAGTAAGTTGATCTTGATAATATCGTGGCGAATTGTGATAATCAGTTCTGTATTTTGGATCATTTTCGTAAAAGTCATCACCAAAATCTTCATATTGATAGTCTTGTTGATTTTGATAATAATTTTGTCGACGTTGACCTACTGGATAACGAGAAGAATCACGATTATTCGGTCTATTTGGGTATTTTTGTTGGCGTAAATTGGGTCTGTTATGTCTCATAATAATTCTAAAAAATTGGGAAAAATCAATAAAAATTCCCGCTAAATAATTATACATTATTTTTCATTTAAATTTGTTTTTAAAATTGCTAAAAAAGCTTCCTGGGGAACCTCAACAACACCGAATGATTTCATTCGTTTTTTCCCAGCTTTTTGTTTTTCAAGCAATTTTTTTCTTCTTGTGACATCGCCACCATATAATTTTGCGGTTACATCCTTGCGATAGGCCTTAATTGTTTCTCGGGCAACAACTTTTGAACCAACCACAGCTTGAACTGGAACCTCAAAAGAGTGTCGGGGAATGATATTTTTTAATTTTTGTGTTAATTCTTTTGCTCTTGGATAAACAAAATCTTTGTGCACAATCATTGAAAGTGCATCAATTTTTTGACCATTTAAAAGAATGTCTAATTTAACAAGTTTTGAAATTTGATAATCAATTACCTCATATTCAAAGGACGCATATCCTTTTGAAAGTGATTTTAGGCGATCAAAAAAGTCAAAAATCACCTCTGAAAGTGGCAGTTTATAAATTAAGCGACGCCGAAAATCATCAATATATTCAAGATCAACATAAACTCCGCGTCTATCTTGACAAAGTCCCATGATTGCACCTAAAAACTCTTCAGGCAAAAAAATTTTTGCCAAAATAAAAGGTTCTTTAATCTCGCTAATTAAATTTGGTTCTGGAAAAAGGGTTGGATTTGAAATTCTTTCAATTTGATTATTCGTTCTTTTAATTTCAAATTCAACTGAAGGAGCTGTTGCAATTATTGCTAAATTAAATTCTCGCTCGAGCCTTTCCTGGAGAATTTCCATGTGCAAAAGACCCAGAAATCCAATGCGAAATCCAGTTCCAAGCGCTTTTGAGGACTCAGGTTCATAAATTATTGAAGAGTCTGAAAGAGATATTTTCTCAAGCGAATCTTTCAAAAGATTGAACTGTTGAGAATCAACAGGATAAAAACCCGTGTACATCACAGGCGCCATTTTTTTGTAACCTGGAAGTGGTTCCAGTGCTGGATTTTCAACTAAAGTAATTGTGTCACCAACATTTACATCTTTTGCATTACGAATTGCAGCGGCTAGTCAGCCAACTTCACCAGCAAAAAGACACTCTTTTTTAGTCTGATTTGGATTAGAGATTCCTAATTCAGTAACATGAAATTTCAACTCATTTGCCATAAACTTGAAAGAATCAGAAACACAAATTTGACCTGTAACAATTCTTATAAAAATTATCACACCGCGATAAATGTCAAAATAGGAATCAAAAACAAGCGCTTTCAAGGCATCTTTTTTACTAGATTGTTGTGGTGGTGGAATTAATTTTACAATTGCGTTTAAAACTTCTTGAATTCCGGTTCCGTTTTTAGCTGAAATCAAAATTGCATCTTGTGCTGAAATACCGATTGTATTTTCGATTTCTTTTTTAACTGCATCAACATTTGCAGAGGGCAAATCGATTTTATTGATAATTGGAATTATTGCCAAATTATTTTCAAGCGCTAAATAAACATTCGCTAAAGTTTGCGCCTGAATTCCTTGACTTGCATCAATTAAAAGTAAAGCACCTTCAGTTGCAGCCAATGAGCGTGAAACCTCATAGGTGAAATCAACGTGACCGGGTGTATCAATTAAGTGAAAAACAAAAGAATTATAGCGGATTTGTACCGCATTTAATTTAATTGTAATTCCACGTTCTTTTTCAAGATCCATTGAGTCAAGATGCTGTTGTTTCAAATCTCTTTTTGAAACTGTGTTTGTAAATTCAAGGATCCGATCTGCTAAAGTCGATTTTCCATGATCAATGTGGGCAATGATTGCAAAATTTCGAATTTTGGTGCTATCCATTTATTAATTGCGACTAATTATTTCTTGTATATTTTGCCCATTTCCAGCAAAATATAATACAAGGAAAACAAGGCCAAGAGCAAGGCCAACAATAATCGTAACAAGTAAAAAGAAAAAAGTAAATCTTTTTACTTGTTTTATTTCTTTTAATTTTTGCAAAACAACATTGCCATAAACAACTTCACTAGCGAACTTGTACTTTGGTTTCGGTGTTTTTTGTTTCTTTTTGAACATTTGTACTATTTTTTAAGCAACTGTGTCTTTGAAAACTTTTGAAGGTTTAAACTTAACAATTGTTTTTTCTTTTACAGTAATTTGACTTTTTGTAAGTGGATTAAATGAAGTTGAAGAAGGTTTGAAAACACCTTGAAAGGTTCCAAAAGAATTAATAACCAATTTGTCTTGACTTTTCACAACTTCAGTTATTACTTTAACAAATTCATTCAAAACTTGGTCAACTTGTTTTGTTTGCAATTTAGTTTCTTTAGAAATTCGCTCTAATAGCTCTTTTTTGTTCATAATGAACTCCTTTGATTTGCGATGATTTAATAAATTTTACTTTATTTTACCATTTTTGCAACATTTTTATAAATAATTTTAATTGGACAACCAAAAAAATCAAAATATTTGCGAATTTGATTTTCAATATAGCGCTGGTAAGAAAAATGAACTAAATTTCTATCAGTAACAAAAAAAACAAAACTTGGAATTCGAGCATTAATTTGACTAACAAAATTAAAGCTAATTTTTTTGCCATTAACATTTGGATGAGGTTGAATCATTTGAATTTCCATTAAAAATTGATTCAATGAATTAGTTGAAATTTTTTTTGTTAAATTTTTTTTAACTTCCAAAATAGTTTCAGCTAACTTGTGAATTTTTTCACCAGTTTTAGCTGAAATAAAAACAATTGGCGCTCAGTCCAAAAATTTAAAATTTTGGCGCACTTTTTTAACAAATTCTTGCTGAGTAGTAGTGTTTTTTTGAACTAAATCTCACTTATTAATCACCAAAATTATCGGTTTGGTTCTCTCAGTTGCAAAGCCAGCAATTCTCTGATCAAAATGATGAAAATCCTGAGTTGCATCAAGTAAAATCAGCGATAAATCAGCATCACTAAGCGAGCGAAAAGCACGTAAAAGCGCATAGAAATCAACAGATTCAATCAATTTTGATTTTCTTCGAATCCCTGCTGTATCAATAATTTCAAAAATTTCTGAATTTATTTTTCAAAAACCCGAAATTGAATCTCTTGTTGTTCCGGGAATATCGGAAATTATTGACCTGTTTTCGCCAACAAGCTTATTTAAAAGGCTTGATTTTCCAGCATTTGGTCTACCGATAATTGCTAATTTGAAAAATTCTTGTAATTTAGTCTCATTTTCAGGAAAATTTTCAACAACTGAATCCAAAAGATCACCGATTCCATGGCCATGAAGTGAGGAAATTGGAAAAATTTTTTCAAAACCTAATTCATAAATGCTTGTATCAAAATCCTGATTATTTTCAAGTTTATTTGCAACTAAAATAATTTTTTTTTGTGATTTTAAAAGCAGATTTCAAACAAAATAGTCATCGGAATCAAGCGAACTTTTACCATCAAGAACCCAAATTAGAACTTGAGCCTCCTGGATTGCAATTTGCACCTGAATTTGGATTAAATTCTGAAAATTCTTTGCTTCAACTTCGATTCCACCAGTATCAATCACAACAAAATCGTGTTGATTTCAGGTTGTATTTTGATAGATTCGGTCGCGAGTTACCCCTGGAATTTCATCAGTTATTGAAATTTTTTTACCAACTATTCGGTTAAAAAGCGTTGATTTTCCGACATTTGGTTTTCCAACAAGGGCAACTAAATTTTTCATAGGCAATTTTTTGACTTTCTGAAAAAAATTTCTAAAGAAATAATTATTGAGTTTTGCAAGCAACTATTTTCGCAATTTGTGCAACAATTTCGTCTTCACTAAAATTTGTGCTATCAATAAAAACTGAATCGACGGTTTTTTGAAGTGGATTTGTTTTTCTATTCATATCCAAAAAATCGCGATGCTCAATTTCTTTAAGAATAATAGCAAAATCAGTCTCTAAATTTAAGGATAAATTTTGTTTTAGACGCCTTTTTGCTCTTGTTGTTGCATCAGCTCACAAAAAAATCTTCAAATTAGCATCAGGCATAATGTTGTAAGTGGTGTCGCGACCTTCCATTATAATTCCTGAGTTGCTTTTTTGAAAATTTTGTAAAATCTTAGTCACAATAGCGCGAACTTGTGGAAATTGCGCAATAATTGCAGCATTTTTTGAAATTAAATCATCACGAAGAAAATCTGAAACATCTTGATTTTCAAGTCAAACATTACCGCTTGAGTCAAGAATTAAAGCATCAGATGGCAAATTTTGCACGATTTTTCTCTCATTTTTTGCGCTAATTTTATGTTTAAGACAAAAAAGCGCAATTGCCCGGTATAATGAACCTGTATTTACGTATAAATAATTAAAATTAAGTGCAATTTTTTTTGCAATACTTGACTTTCCAACACCAGAAGGCCCATCAATTGCAATATTAATTTTTTTTAGTGACATTTATTTAAATTCCGAAAACTTTGTTTTTTAAAAATTGGTAAACTTATTAAAAAACAATAAAAATTTTTTCTATATTTTAACACATTTTTGCAAAAATACAAATTAGTGAAAACAGCAATAATTCTTGATTATTTCTTGAAAGAATTTTTGAAAAATTCAAAATTATCTAATGCTTTACAGAATCTTTTTAAATTAAAAATTTTATTTAAATTTTAAAAACGTTGAATTTAAGAGATATTTTTAAAAATAACCAGTTTTAACTAAAGAAATAAAAAAAATTTAAGAAAAATAGTGTCATATGACACATACTTTCAAGTAAATTTTTCATTTTCTAAGCTAAAACTCTTAATAAATGAGAATCTTAAAAAGTTCTGAAAAATAGGGATTTTTTTGGGTTAAAAAAGTGGAAAAATTTAGGAAAAATCAATTGATTTTTCACACAAAATTTCATATTTTTCATATTATTTTAGATAAAAAGAATTAAATAACTTTTTAATTAAAAAACCTCCTTGAAAAAGGAGGTTTGCTTCTCAAAAAAATTAAATAATTAATAAAAATCTTTCAACCATTTACTTTTTTCTTTATCATTAATTTGACTAAAAACTTGATTTAATTCACTTTTTTGACGCTGATTGAACTCAGGCACATAAAAAATTAGGTGAACTTTTAGGTCACCAACAATTTTTGAATTTGTTGGGTTAGGTGAGCCAGCATTAGTGACAGTGATAATTTGACCTGATTTATAATGGCTATAAAGACGAATTTTTTTCATACCGGTTGGACTTGGAACATCAACTGTATTTTCATTGATAATATCAATAACTGAAACTGGCAAATTAATGTGAATATCATTTCCAGCACGAGTAAAATGCTTGTGATCATGGACTTTAATTTCAAGATGCAAGTCGCCAGACGGACCACCTTTGTGACCAGGACCACCGTAGCCAACAACGCGAACAAACATTCCGTCGCGAATTCCCGCAGGAATTTCAATTGTTATTTCTTTTTTAGTCTCAATTATTTGTTTTCCACGACATTTTTTACAGTTTTTGGTGACAATTTTTCCTACACCTGAACAGCTTCGACAAGTTCCTTGATTTTGAACGCGCCCAAAACCTGGAATGCTAATTGTCTCAATTTGCATTCCAGAACCCTGACAATTCTGGCAAACTTTAATGTCAGCATCAGAATTTGCGCCACTACCATTACAGGAATCACATTGAGAATATTTTGTTAATTTTTGGGAAATTTCTTTTCCCAAAATCGAATCAATAAAATTAATATAGATTGAGCCTTGGAGATCATCGCCTTTTTGGGGTCGATTTTGTCTTTCAGATCGCGAGGATCTAAAACCAAAATTTGAACCAAATCCGGATGTGAAGGTTGAAAAAATATCTGCAAAATCAAAACCAGAAAAACCGTTACCTGCTTGCTGATCAAAAGCTTGATGACCAAAATTATCGTATTGATTTCGTTTGTTTTCATCAGAAAGGACTTCGTAGGCCTCCTGAATTTCCTTGAATTTTTCTTCAGCTGCTTTCTGCTCTGCAGGTGTTTTTTGCGTATTTCTGTCAGGATGATAAATGTTAACTAAACTACGATAAGCTTTTTTGATTTCTGCTAAAGTTGCTGATTTTGTGATTCCTAAAACTTGATAAAAGTCTTTTTTTGCCATGATTAAACACTCCTTTCTTTTTTATGAAAGTGGAAATTTTTGAAACTTTCAGAGAGAATTTTCCACTTCTTTGAGTCTATTTTATCCTTTGAAAGTAAAAAACACACATTAGTGCAAAACCAAAACTAATTTAGATTTTGCAAGTGTGTTTTTTTATTAAAAATTAATCCTGTTTGATTTCAGCGTCAACTGTGTTGGAATCATTAGATTCTGCAGTGTTTGCTTGTTGTGCGGTTGACTGTGCAAATGATTGCGCTGCTGTTTCAATTTGATCTAATTTTGTTTTTAATTCATCAATTTTCTCATCTTTTAGAAGATCTTTTAGCTCTTGAATTTGTTTTTCAAGTGTCTCTTTTTGTTTTGGATCAATCTTGTCTCCTTGATCAGAAATTGATTTTTCGAGTTGATTTATGAGGCCTTCAGCGCGAACTTTTGTTTCAATTTTGTCTTTTTTTGCAGCATCAGCTTCACGATTTTCCTCAGCTTCACGAACCATTCTGTTGACTTCTTCTTCAGATAAAGTTGAAGTATTTTTAATCGTGATTGTTTGTTCTTTGCCAGTTTTTTTGTCTTTTGCTGAAACAGTTGTGATTCCGTTAACATCAATTGAAAAACTAACTTCAATTTGTGGTAAACCACGAGGAGCAGGATCGATTCCTGACAAATTAAAGCGACCTAACATTTTGTTATCAGCTGCAAGTTGGCGTTCACCTTGAACAACAGAAATTGTAACTTCAGTTTGATTATCTTCAGCTGTTGAAAAAACTTGTGATTTTGTAACTGGAATTGTTGTGTTTCTTGGAATTAAAGGAGTTGCAATTCCACCTAAAGTTTCAATTCCAAGAGTCAAAGGTGTAACATCAAGAAGTAAAACATCACTAATTTCACCAGCAAGAACTCCACCTTGAATTGCAGCACCGATTGCAACAACTTCATCAGGATTGATTGAACGATTTGGCTTTTTATTTAAAGTGTGTTCAATCATTGTTTGTACAGCTGGAATTCTAGTTGAACCACCAACAAGAAGAATTTCATCAAGGTCACTTGCTTCAATTTTTGCCTGTTTTAGGGCATCGACAATTGGTTTTCGAGTTCGATCAACCAAGTGAGCAGTCATTTTTTCAAATTCTGATCTTTTAAGTTCAAGTTCAACATTAATTGGTCCGTTTTTACCCATTCCTAAAAATGGGAGAGAAATTGTTGAAACACTTTGATTTGAAAGATTAATTTTTGTTTTTTCAGCTTCCTCTTTGAGCCGAGTAAGTGCCATTTTGTCACTTTTTGCATCAAAGTCGTATTCAGCTTTAATTTTTTCAACTAATCATTTGACAATTTCATTGTCTCAGTCATCTCCACCTAAATGATTGTCACCACTTGTTGATAAAACTTCAAAAGTTCCGCCTGATAATTCAAGCACTGAAACATCAAAAGTTCCACCACCAAGATCATAAACAAGAATTTTCATTTCCTTTTCGGTTTTATCAAGCCCGAAAGCAAGTGCAGCAGCTGTTGGTTCATTAATAATTCTTGCAACTTCTAAACCAGCAATTTTCCCAGCATTTTTAGTAGCTTCACGTTGTGCGTTGTCAAAATAAGCTGGGACTGTAATTACAGCTTTTGTGACTTTGTGCCCAATTTTTTTTTCAGCATATTCCTTTAAATAAGTAAGAATTTTTGCTGAAATTTCCTCAGGTTTATAGTCTCTTTGGTTAGCGCGAACAGTTTTGTCTGTTCCCATTAATCTTTTAATTGAAGCAATTGCCTCGGGATTTGTTTCCAATTGACGTTTTGCTGCATCTCCAACAATTTCTTCACCGTTTTTGAAAGCAACAACTGATGGAGTAGTCCTTTTTCCATTTGGATTTTCCAGAACTACTGGTTTTTGGTTCTCGATTATCGAAACAACTGAATTAGTAGTTCCTAAATCAATACCTAAAATAATTTCTTTTGCCATTTTTTCCCTTTCGTTTTGATGTGTAAAATTTTATTTTTTGAATTACACAGACAATAGTATACCATAAATTTTGGCACTCACAAACAAAAAGTGCCAAAATTTTTTTAAAAAAGTTTAAAACGCTGATTTTTAGGAATATTTTTTAACTTTCTTGTTCAAAAAATGAAATTTTATGGTAATTCGCGCAACTGATTTTCAATATTTCTTTCAAGTTTTTTCATATTTTTAATTTTATATATGCCAATTAAAAATGAAATTAAAAATACAATAGTTAGAACCATGCAAAACAAGCTTACAACAAGCCAAGTTGCCTCAATAAAATCATTGGAAAAACCTTGACCACTAAGTTGAACTAGATAAAATGCAAGTAATCCAACAAAAAAAAGAAAAAAAACAATTGCTAAAATCAAAAAAATTATGTTGGTTTTTTTGATTTGCTTCAGTTTCGATGCAGATGTTCTTTTGTATGAATCAAAATTCACTTTTTCCCTTTTAAATAAAAAATTAAGAAAACAGTTTTTGAAATCTGTTTAATTTAAGAATTATACCAATTTTTGCTAAAATTATTAGATCATAAACTAAAATATTTGTTTTAGGGGTAAAATTCAGGGTAAAAATATTTTTTATGAAAAATTTTCAAAATTTAATTAAAAACATGAATTTGCCAAAATCAGCAGGAGTTTACAAGTTTTATGATGAAAAAATGAATTTGCTTTATGTTGGGAAGGCAAAAAATTTAAATTCGCGGATAAAACAATACGCGAATGGAACAAAAAATTCCTACAAAACTGCCACTTTGATTTATAAAACTAAAACTATTAAATATGATATTGTTGCCAACGAGTTTGAGGCGCTTATTCTTGAAAAATCAATTATTGGTCAATTACAACCAATCTACAATATAAAACTCAAGGATAATCAAAATTATCCTTACATAAAACTGGAAAAATTGGAAAAACAGCAAAAATTATCAATAAGTTTAGCGTACAAAATATCCACACGAGATAAATTAAGGGGAAAAAACTGCTTTTTTTATGGTCCTTTTTTAAATAAAAAAAGTGCAGCTGCAATAAAAAAAGTGCTTGAGAGCCTTGTGCTTTATGAAAAAGGGCAGAAAATTAATTTTTCTAATGCTGATAAACTAACTGAAAATTTCCTTATTTGTAAAAAAGCGCTATTAACGCGAAAGTCAATTTTATATTATGAAGAAAAAATGGAAAAAGCAAAGGAAAACTTGCAATTTGAACTAGCTCAGGTTTACTATGATGTAATTCTTGCACTAAAAAATTCAAAGGTTGAGCAGCAAAATATTGACTTAAATAATAATAAAAATCTTGATTTTCTGTATTTTAGTGCCAAAACTAAAAACAATTTAGTAATTAGTTTCACTTTTTATAGAAATGGAATTTTTCTTTCACAAAAAAATTTTATTATTGATATTGTGTTAAATCAAGACGAAGTTTTAGTTAATTTTTTAAATAATTATTACAAAAATCATGTTTATCCAGACAAATTAGTAGTTCCGGAATTTTGACCTAAAGATGTTGAATTTCTTGATCCAAAAATCAAAATTGAAACAAAAATTAACAAAAAATATCAGCAAATTCTTCAAAATACAGCAAAAAATCATCATGATTTTATTTTGCAAAATTTTAAAAAAGAAACCAAAAACAAAGAAAAATCTAAACTTTTACTGGATTTGGTTTGTAAAAATTTAAACCTAAAAAATGCTGAAAAAATTATGGCCATTGACAATTCGCATATTGATAATAACTACACAACAACAGGAATTATTTTTTATATTAATGGCGAATTTGAGGCAAATTATAGTCGTTATTTCAACTATCGTGGCGAAAAAAAGGGCGATACTGATTACATGAGTCAAGGATTTCAAAAATACCTAAAAATTGATAAATTTATCAAACCAGATCTAATTTTAGTTGACGGTGGAAAACAACAAGTTAACTCAGTTGATAAAATAATGCGTGAAAATAATTGAAAAATTCCTATTTTTGGATTAATTAAAAATAACTTCCATAAAACTGCATTAGTAATTGATGTTTTTGGAAAAAAAGTTCATGTTGATAAAGAAGTGTTTAATTTCTTTTCTAGAATTCAGGATCACGTTGATTTTTTTGCAAAATCAAAAGTTAAGAAAAAACAAAAAATTAATCTTTTACATTCATAGTTTTTAAATTCATTTTATTGAAAATTACTTAAAAAGTAGTGATCTTAAAGAAGCATTGAAAATAAGAACTTTTTTTGAAATTGAATTAGCAAAAGGTAAAAAAATTAGGAAAAAATGGCTAATTTTCTATGCTTCAGACAGCATTTTCATGTGCAATTTCCCAAAAATCAAAAAAAGATGCTATCATATGATAGCATCTTTTAAGTATTCAAATTTATTTGATGATTTAATCAAATAAATTTGAATTTAAAGAGTAATGAAAACTAACTTTTTTCATCACGTGATAAGGTTCGAAAACCACTTTCGGTCACCAAAACAACATCTTCGATT
Organism: Mycoplasma sp. 'Moose RK'; assembly: GCF_015708155.1. Classification (GTDB taxonomy): domain Bacteria; phylum Bacillota_I; class Bacilli_A; order Mycoplasmatales; family Metamycoplasmataceae; genus Mesomycoplasma. Next base: position 192,082 of record NZ_JADDYD010000001.1, on the reverse strand, counting down.
CGAGCACCGCCGACACCGGGAATATAAATTCCAGGCTCAACAGTGATTACCATTCCTGGCTCTAAAATTGTTTGACTGTTTGCGCTGACAACTGGTAATTCATGAATATCAATACCAACACCATGACCAGTTGAGTGAACAAAATATTGTCCATATCCTTTTTGGGTAATGAAATCACGGCAAGCTTTGTCAATTTCAGCAGCTTTGACTCCTGGCGCAACCTTTTTGCGCCCGATTTCAGCAGCTTTTTTAACAATTTCAAGAATTTCAATTTTTTTTGGATTAATAATCCCAAGTGCTGAAGTTCTTGTAATATCAGCACAATATCCATTAAAAATTGCGCCAAAATCAATTTTTAAAAGGTCGTTTTCATGAATTTTTGCTTGACTTGCACGTCAATGCGGCATCGCTGAATTAGGCCCTGAGGCAATAATTGAATCAAATGATTCTTTTTCAGCGCCTTGCAATTTCATTTGGTAATTTAACTGGATATCAACATCTTTTTCAGACATTCCAGGTTTTATTTTCGGTAGAATTTGGTTATAAGCATCAAGAGAAATTTGTACTGCTTTTTCAATGTTAGCAATTTCTTCTTTGGTTTTCAAAATCCGAAAAAGTTGTGCTTCTAATTTGAAAAATTCAGCTTTTGGAAATCAAGATTTAATTCGGTCAAATTGTTCAATTGTAAGATATTCAGATTCAATTCCAATTTTTTGAAAGGTTTTTTGTTTTAAGAAATTTTCTAAATTTGCCTTGGAAGTGAGCAAAACTTCACAATTTTGCGCGTTTTTTTGTGCGTTTTCAATATAACGACCATCAACAAACAGGGTTGCTTTATCCTTTTGGATGAATAAAATTCCGTCGGAAGTAGCGATTTTGGTAAACCAAAATCTAGTTTGATAAGAAAATGAAATTACAACATCCAAGTTGTGATCTAAAAAAGATTTATCCAAGTATTTTCGGTTCATTTTACTTCTTTTCACGGTGCAAGGTATGTTTATTGCACTTATGACAATGTTTTTTTACCTCAATTTTTTCAGGTTTAGTTTTCTTATTTTTTTTACTAATATAGTTTTCCATTTTGCAATCAATACATCTTAAAGTAAGACCTTCTCTTGGCATATTTTCCTCCTTCTTTAGTGTTGAATTCAATAAAAATGTTAATAAATTATACCATATTTTTTCTATTTTTTGGGTCAATAGGATTTTTTTATTGGAAATTCAAGTGCTATTTTTTTAACTTGCAAAGAAAAAGTTTTGGTTTCAGTTTTTGTCAACTTTTTCTTACGCAAAATTTGATCAATCAAATCAGCAAGAAAACTAAATTCTCTTTCAGAAAAACCACGTGATGTCATTGCAGCAGTTCCAAAACGGAGTCCTGAAGTCACAAAAGGACTCAGCGAATCTCTTGGAATCGTGTTTTTATTTGCAATAATTCCAACAGTTTCAAGCAAAACTTGCGCCTCCTTGCCATTTAGGCCATAACTTTGAAGCACATTAATGACAAAAAGGTGATTTTCTGAACCTTTTGAAACGATTTTTACACCTTTTTTTGCAAATTCAGCAGCAAAATGTGCTGAATTTTGCACAATTTGCTTACAATATTGTGCAAATCAGGGTTGACTTGCTTCATGAAAAGCAACCGCTTTTCCAGCGATTACGTTGAAAAGTGGGCCACCTTGAATGCCGGGGAAAACAATTTTATCAATTTTTGCTGCAATTTCTGGATTATCTGTCAAAATCAAACCACCTCGTGGACCGCGAAGGGTTTTTTGGGTTGTCGATGTGATTACATCAGCAATTCCTACCGGTGAAGGATGGTTTTTGGTGGCAACAAGACCAGCGATGTGAGCAATATCTGCTAACAAAAAAGCACCTATTTTGTCAGCAATTTGCCGAAAACGACTAAAATCAATTAACCTTGAATAAGCAGAAAAACCACAAATTATTAATTTCGGCCTTTCAATTAGAGCAATTTTTTCGATTTCATCATAATTTAAAAGTTCCTCTTCATCCAAAAAATAACTAACGCCTTGGTAAAAAATTCCCGAAAAATTAACCTTATAACCGTGAGTTAAGTGGCCGCCAGAACTCAAATCAAGGCCAAGAATTTTGTCACCTGGTTGCAAAAGTGCTGCAAAAACAGCCGCATTGGCGCTAGAGCCAGAATAAGGTTGAACATTTGCAAATTTTGTCCCAAATAAATTTTTCGCTCTTTCAATGGCAATTTTTTCAATTTCGTCAATAAACTGACAACCACCATAATAGCGCTTTCCGGGGTATCCTTCCCCGTATTTGTTCGTAAGAGTTGACCCATTTGCAATCAAAACGTCCTCAGAAGCATAATTTTCACTCGCAACTAGTTCAATTTGTAAGTTTTGGCGTCTTGTTTCTGCATTAATTAATTTCGCAATTTTGCTATCAACTAATTTAATTGGTTTGTACATGAAGAACTAAGTTAAAATTATACCACAAAAATTTTAATTTACAACTCTAAATAATCTTTTTATTTTTTGTTTTAGAAAACCCAATTTCCAACTTTTGCCAAGGTTAATTTTGTATTAAAAATATCTATAAAACTTGAATAAAAATGGTATAATTCATAAACTAAATTAAAAAAGAAAAAGGAGGAAAAATGAAAATAGCTGCTTTTTTCGCGAAAATGTTTTCAATGTCAACTTGAAAACGATTTTTCCTTGTTTTTCTTGGATTTTCACTTCTTGGAAGTGGTATTTTCTTTGTGTCAAGTCACTACATTTCTCGCAACATTAATCGTTCAATTGAGTATGGCGGTGGTGCTGAAGTTTTAGTTCAAGTTAAAACTTTAGACGGAAAAATTCCCCCGACAAAAGTTATTAATGAAGCTGATGCTGCCATTTTTCAGCGTTTGACTGGTGGTGCTAATTTAGATGGTACTAGTGTTTCGACCGAAGGTGAAGGTAGAATTCGTATTTCCCGTAATAAAATTACCAATAATCGTGAATTAGACAATTTTATTCAGGAAATTATTAATAAACCAACTTTAACAATTACAGATATTCAAACTAACCCATTATTTTATAATGGTAAATTTGATAATTCAACAACATTAAAAATCGGTGATGAGTCAAATTGGTTTGTTCCTTTTGCACCAGGTTCTGCGATTTCACAACCGGATCCAAGAAATCCTGCGAATAATCAAGTTGTTATTGAACTAAAAGATAGCAATGCCCAACTTGAATGATCAAAGGCAACTGAATATATTTCAAAATTAGGTCATGGAAGAAACCGAATTTTGATTTGATCAAATATTTCTGAGTTAAAAAAAATAGCAAAAGAAAAATTTCCCGCACAATGAGCAAAAGCAAATGAAAATATCTATAATTTTGTGCATGTTGGCGAAAAAACAAATCCTGAATTTTTAAGTAGGAATAAATTTTTGCAACCAGAATTGAAAAAATTTCAATTCAATGCGCGCAAATATTTGATTTCTGATGCAACTGTAACACAAGCTTTAAATGGAAAATCTTTTGTAATTACTGGACGTTTTTCACCACAAGAAGCAAAGCAGCTTGCATTAAATATTAATTTTGGAACTGCTGATTACAAACTTGATTTTCTTTCAGCATCTTTTGTTAGTCAGTCTAAATCTGATTCTGCTTTTATTGCTGGATGAATTGCAATTGGTCTTGCAATTGCTGTAATTTCCTTATTTTTAATTGTAAACTATGGACTTTTAGGTGTATTATCAACAATTTCTTTGTCACTTTATGTTTTTTTAACTTTACTTTTTTTTACAGTTGTTCGTGGTGAATATTCACCAATCACGATTTCTGCCCTTGTCGTGGGAATTGGAATGAATATTGACGCAAATGTAATAAGTTTTGAACTATTCAAATCGCGAATTTATTCGGGAAATAGTGTATTAAAATCTAACTATCAAGCTAACAAATCCTCCTTTAATGCAATTCTTGATTCCAACATTACAACTTTAATTGCAGCCCTTATTTTGTTCTTTTTTGGAACAAAAAATGTCAAAAGTTTCTCAATTACACTGATTTTTTCAATAATTTTTACACTTGTTGTGACAATTGGATTCACAAAATTTCTCACTAGTTTTATTTTAAAAGATAAATTTTTTGAAAATAACAATAGACTTTGAATTTTAGGAATAAAAAATTACTACCTAAAAAAATACCAACGGGGATACCAATCAATTTATTCAATCGCTAATTATGAAAAAATTTATAAATATTCACGTTGACTTCCGCTAGTTTTGCTACTAATTGCAATAATTATCTTTGCAACTTTTGCTGGAATTAATAAATCTGGTTCAGCTGGATTTAATTTAGCAACTGATTTTAGTGGCGGAACTAATCTTTTGATTGAAAGCGCAAATCCTAGTTTTGATTTAATCAATAGCCAAAAAGCTGAAAAAATTATTAGTTACTTGAATTCACAGGGAATTGACAAAACAAATTCAGCAATTATTTTAAATCCTTTGAATGAAAATGCAAATATTTTTAACATTGAAGTTAAAACAAAACTTGATCTTTCTGCAAAAATTGTTTCATTAAATTCAGCAATAACAAATAATTTTTCAAATTTAAGAATGACAAACTATTTAATTTCGAATGTTGAAGCGCAAAAATTAATATTTAATGCATTGCTTTCAATCGCTGTTGCTCTCATTTTTGTGACTTTATTTACTTTAATTCGCTTCAAATGAACTTTTTCAATTGCAATTATTTTGTCATTAATTTTCAATATTTTGATGATAATTCTTACTGTCATTATCTTTCGTATTCAAGTCTCACAAAATTTAATTGTTGCTATTTTGACGCTAATTGGTTATACTGTTAACGACACGATTGTCGTATTTTATAGAATAAAGTCCAAGTTTAACGAAATTAATCATAGTGATGTTTACAAACTTGAAAAAATCAAAGAAATTTCACATAGCGCAATCAAGGACACTGCAAAAAGATCAATTTACACTTCTTTTGCAACTGTTTTAACAGTCTGTGTTCTACTTATTTTTCATCAATCAATCGACATTGTCTTTAGCTTGACAATGTTAATCGGAATTATAATTGGGACATATTCATCCTTATTTATTGCCACAAAAATTTGAGTTAAACTTGAATGATTTCGCAACAAACAGAAAGAAAAAAGAATCAATAAAAAATACTGAAACATTCAAAAAGTTTATGAACAAACTTTTGTAAATATTAATGATTTTGAAAAATAATTTGTTCACAAATTTTGCTAGCCTACAATTTATTATCAAAAATTAAAATATTTGCAAATTAATCTAAGGAAAAACAAAAAAATGTCTACAAAAATAGTCTTATCTCCAAAAGGAACCTACGATCTTTTCGGTGAAAATGCTGATTTTTTCCTTAAACTTCGCCAAAATTTTTTTGAATTAGCAAAAAAATTCAATTTTTCTTACATCGAAACTCCAATTTTTGAATACAGCTCAATTTTTACAACATCTGGACAAAATTCAGACATAGTAACTAAAGAATTATACCAATTTTGCGATCTTTCAGGGCGCAAGTTAGCTCTAAGACCAGAAGGAACTGCGCCAATTATGAGAGCTATAAGTCAACACAAATTACACCAAACTGAAAAAAAATTCTTTTATTTTGGACCAATGTTTCGCTACGAAAACCCACAAAAAGGCCGTTTTCGACAATTTTATCAAGCAGGGTTTGAAATCACAAATTTTAAAGAAAATTCCCTAAAATTTCAAATCCTTGAAATCATCAATTTGGCCTGTCAAATTCTTGCCAATTTAAAAATCAATAACTACCAAATTAAGGTTAATTATTTAGCTGATTTGGAAACAAGAATAAAATATATTGAAATCTTGTCCGCTTATTTTGAAAAATTTGCTAACAAACTCGAGCCTGTTTCTCAAATCAGAATTAAAAATAATCCGCTACGGATTCTTGATGACAAAGTGGAAAATCAGAAAGATTTTGTAAAATTAGCTCCTAAAATAAGTGATTTTTTTACACCTGAGCAGTTAGAAAAATTTAATTCTATCCTTAAACTTTTAGATGAATTTAAAATTCAATACAAAATTGATCACACTTTGGTTCGGGGGCTTGACTATTATGATGAATTTGTTTTTGAAATTGTCGACACCGCACAAATTTTAGGATCAAAACTGACAATTATTGGCGGCGGATGTTATAATAGTTTACCTTCAAAATTCAATCTTGCTAACTTCAAAAGCATTGGTATGGCTTTCGGAATTGAAAGGATGATGGAAATTTTTGTTCAACAGACGGAAAATCTTTCCAAAAAAATTGACTTTTTTTTATTAGCTTTTAATCCTGATGAAATTATTAAAAATTTTCAAATTGCAGAATTGCTCCGCAAGCAGGGTTTTCAAGTTGAATTAAATAAAATTCCGCTTTCAGTTTCTAAAGGTTTTCAAGTTGCAAAAAAAACAGGCGCAAAATTTGTCTTTTTTTTCGAAAAGGAGCAAAGGGAAAATTGTATTTCTTTAAAAAATACAAAAACTGGAAAAAATATTGAAATCTTATTTGATGAAATAAAAAAAGAAAAATTAAGAGAAATATTGAATGGAGAAAACAATGTTTAATTCCAAAAATTTATCCAGATTACAACTTGGAAATTCAGTTTTTATCCAGGGTTGAGTTCAAAATATTCGTAAAATTAAAAATAAAACTTTTGTAATAATTCGTGATTATTATGGCATTTTTCAAGTTGTTTTGGATCCAAATTCAAAAACTGCACAATTTTCAAAGGAATCTGTTGTTAAAGTCGAAGGAACTTTGGTCCTCAGAACAAATCCGAACCCAAAAATCCATAATGGCGACCTTGAAATAATTGTAAAAGAACTACAAACATTATCTTTTTCGCAGCAAATTCCCTTTGAAATTCGTGATGAAATTTCAGTAAATGAAGATTTGCGACTTCAGTACCGATATCTTGATCTAAGACGTGATGTGATGCGGAAAAATTTAATTTTCCGCTATCAAGTTTTCCACCAAATTAGAAATTTTCTTTTTGAAAATAATTATATTGAAATTGAAACACCAATTCTTTCGAAATCAACTCCTGAAGGAGCTCGTTCTTTTTTAGTACCAACTCGACATGATGGTAAATTTTTTGCTTTACCGCAATCACCACAAATTTACAAACAACTTTTAATGGTTGCAGGTTTTGAAAAATATTTCCAATTTGCTCGAGTTTTCCGCGATGAAGACTTGCGCAAAGATCGTCAATTTGAATTTAGTCAACTTGATCTTGAATTTGGTTTTATTAATTTGGAAAAAGTTTTGGAACAAATTGAATCACTTTTTACAAATCTTTGAGAAAAATTATTTCCAAATTACAAAATTGAATTTCCAAAAATTAAACATCAGGATGCAATTTCTTTTTATGGAAGTGACAAACCCGACCTTCGTTTTGAAAATTTACTTTTCGATGTTGAAATTTTAGACAATTTTAACAAACTTTTTTTCGGAAAAACACGTGGAATTTTTCTTGAAAATTTCCTAATTTCAAAAGCTGATTACCGAATTTTTTCTGAAAAAATTGTTCAAAACAAAGGAAGTAAACTTTTTTATTGCCATTTTGAAAACAAGAAATTCACCTTTTTTTCTTTTAAAACAGATGAAAATTTTCCTATTTTGGAAATTGAAAATTTTCTTTGCAAAAAAAACTTTAAAAATGGGACTTTATTTCTAGTTTCAGACACTTATGAAAATTGCTCGCAGGCACTTGGAGCGTTAAGAAATCTAATTGGTGAAAAATATAATTTAATTAAGAAAGACGAATTTAAATTTATTTGGGTTATTGATTGACCACTTTTTGAATTAGATTCAGAAGAAAATTTGACTTCAGCGCACCACCCCTTCACAGCACCAACCGAACAAACAAGGCATTTTCTTGCGACTGATGCAAAAAAAGTGCGCGCTCAAGCCTACGACTTAGTTCTAAATGGTTTTGAGTTAGGATCTGGATCAATCAGAATTAGCGATTCTAAACTTCAAACTGAAATTTTTCAGATTTTAGGATTAGATCCTTCACAAATTAAAAGTCAATTTGGACCGCTTTTACATGCTTTTGAATTTGGGGTTCCACCTCATGGTGGTTTTGCAATTGGTTTGGATCGCTTAATAATGATTTTACGAAATACTGAATCCATTCGCGATGTAATTCCGTTTCCAGTGAATTCCAAAGGTCTGGATTTATTGCTTAATTCTCCTAGCAAAATTGATAAAAAAATTCTTGATGAATTTGCGCTTGAACTAAAAATTAATAAAGATTAAGTAAAAAAAAAAATCGTTAGTTTTAAATTAAATTTAGCTAAAATCTCATGAAAAATGACAGATTTGGAGTAGAAAAATAAAGATTTTTTTCTAAATTTTTTTACTTTTTGAATTAATTTTACAGCTCAATTCGAAAAAATTATCGAAAAATTAGAACTTTTTTTGTTTTTTTTAACTTAAATAATTAATAATTAAAAGCCAAAAATCTGATTTTATTTTTAAAAAAATTAAAATTAAGTAAAATTTATTATTATGTGGATTTTGAAAAAGAAAAAAATCTTATTTATTCTGATTCCAAATTTTTGCATGATTTTTTTTGTTTCTTGCAAAATTATTTCAAAAGTTCCTGAAACTAAAAAAATAAATGATTACACTAATAATCCTAAAAAAAATATAGCAGATGATAATCTAATTAAGCCAGAAAAAGAGAAAAAAATAAATATTCCTGATGGTTTTGAAAATAAAATCATAGCTGAAAAGGAACTAAAAATTCCTGAAACTGAAGTTCCCAAAAAAATTAATAAGCCAAAAACGTCTATAGTGCCAAAAAATCCAAAAACCAATAAAACTCCAACAAATCCAATTCTAATTAAAAAACTTGAACTACCAAGTGATGCGCAAAATAATGCAGAAAGTTTTGCGCAACTCAAAAATGACCTTGAAAAACTTCCTAATGTTTTGTATGTTACAACGTCAAAACAACAATTAACTCCGCTTACTTTGATTTACAATGCAAAAAATGATTATAAAAATCTTTCTTATCAAAGTTTGGTTGACCCTATTGAATTTAATGAAAAAAAATATAACCTAAAATTGGATTTTTCCGATGCAATTAGTGCAAATTCCGAAAAATCACCGATTGAAAGAGTAAAAATAATTTTTACGCTTAAGGAAAACCCGAAAATTAGTTCAACGAAGGAAGTAGTAGTTTTTTATGAAAAAACTAGTGAAAATTTTATAACTGTAACTAAAAAATTGCCCGAAAATTTTAATGAAATTTTCCCCTCTTTTCTTGCGTTTGCGCTCACAAATTCCAGCAATGATGATTCAATTTTATCACCTTTTTTCAATGATTTAGATTTTATTGTTAAAGGACGAAATTTTGGACTCGGACTTAAGGATTCTTTTTTTGAAATAAAAAGTAAAAATCCTCAAAGTGATGAGGAAAAATACAGTTTTAATGTTGTGGGTGCTGTTCCTGATGACCAAAATGGGAAGTTAAAATTAAAATTGCAGCTTTGAAGAATTGATAAAGAAGAAAAATGAAATTCTTTAGGTTCAGAAAAAGAAATTGAATTTTCTGGAATGGCAAAAAATGACAATTTAGATTACAAAATTGAAACTGCTACAAACAACCTTGAATTGGAACTCATGAAAAAGGAAATAAATAAAAAATTAAAAATGTGGCAAAATGTAAGTGAATTTACCAAAAATGATTTTTTAAAAATTTTGCTAAAACACCTTTATATCAGAGTTAAAATGAAAAAAAATGGAGAAAAATTTTTAAAAATTACAGAATCTGTAGTGAATAAAAATTGAATTGTTTTCCCACAAATTCAATATGTTGATCTAGATTCAAAGAACTTAATAAAAAATTTGGAATTAAAAAAAGAAGGGGAAAATAGAATATCATGAAAATTCAAATTTCAAACTTCTTTATTGGCGCAAAATCAAACCTTAACATCGCAAAACCGGGATTTTTTACCAGGCGATACAAAAACCTATGAATTCAATGGATTTTTTGATCTTAATAACCGCCAAATGAAATAATAAATTTGATTTTGTAGGATAATTTAACTAGGAAAGTGATAAAATTATTCACAACATTTTTAAAATTGGAAAAAATGGAAAAAAAATGGAAAAAACAAAAAATACTCTCACAGAGAGACAATTTATTTTTTACGGTATTAATTTTATTGTTGGCTTTGGTTTTATTAGCACAATTTCGAGCGTAATTAAGCAAGGGGTTTGGGGAATTTTAGTTTTTACTTTGACCTCCTTAATAACTTTAGCAGTTATTTTTGCTTTTGCACGCGCAGGTCAAAAATACCAGGATGAAGTTGGCGGTTCTTATGCTTATGCTAAAAAAACCTTTAAAAAAGAGTTGACTTTTTTTCAAGGCTGAAACCAAATTGCACAAATAATCTTGTTTTCAGCCACAAATCCACTGTTTTTTTCAACACTTCTAAGCACTTTTGACCCAAAAAACAAGTGAATTTATGTTGCAGTATCACTAATTGTTTATATTTTATTGATTTTGGTCGGCGCTTTTGGGTTTAGGCTATCGAAATGGATTATTTTAATAACTGGGATTTTTAAATGATTGACTTTAATTGTTGGATTTGGGTTGATAATTTATTTAATTAGCAAATCAAACAACGCTTATGGTGAAACATTTAAAAATGTTGCGCCTATTAGCATTTTAACACTTTCAACGACAATTTTATCCTTTATTTATTCTTATGGTGGTTTTGAATCCCTGGCGACAGTTTCAAAAAATATTGAAACTAAAAGGTTCAAAAAAATTATTATTTTAATTTTTTTGATTGTAATTTTCAGCTACTTTGTCTTTTACATAATATTTTTAGGGTTGAGCAAAAATTATTTATCGCAATTTGGTCTTGAAGAGGTGTACAAGTACGTTTGGGGTGCCGCAGGAAGTTCGCTTTTTGCAATTGGTTTGGCATTTAATCGTATGTCATCAGCGATTGGTGGTGTTCAACCAAGAGCAAGAATTATTGCGCCGCTTGCAGAAGATGGTTTTTTACCAGCTGTTTTTTCCAAAAAAAATAAACACAACGAATATCAAAATGCAATTTATCTATCAGTTGCAATTGTGGTTGCTTCCAGTTTAGTATTCACAATTATTCCTGAAATTCTTGAAGTAAAAAATTCTTTTGACACAATTTTAAAAGCAGGAAATATCTCATTTTTAATACAATATTTGTTCACAATTTTCACAGTTTTAGTTTGAAAATATCGTAAAACAGAAAAAATCCCAATTTGAGAAACAATCATTTATATTTTAGGAATGATTACAATTTTTTTCACACTAATTTTTTCACAAATGCCATTCATTAGCGGAACAAATGACACAAAAATAACTTTAGAATTATTCATTCCATTAATTAGTTATTTTTGCTCGATAATTTTAGGATATCTAATTCGTTTCATGAATTATTGAATAAATTCACGCAAGAAAAAGAAAATTTCGCAAAATTAACCTTCAACTACAATTAAAAGATGCAACAACTTTACTAGAAGAACAACAATTTCATCGATCTTTACAACTAGGTTTCACCAGTTAACCAATTTAATTTTTATTCAGTTTGTGATCCTCGTTCTCATTCTTAATTCTATAATTTTTACTTAAATTTTAAAAAAATTTAAATTTAAGTAATTTTTGAAACCTCCTTGAATTTAATTTGCTTAATACATTTTCTAATTTTTAATATTTTTAATTATATCATAAAACTTTTAAATTGACAAAAAATTATTTTATTACTAATTAACTATTAGAAATTACTAATAAAAGCTATAAAAAAAGAGGTAAAATGAACCAGTTTAATAAGACAAACTCAAAAAATGATTGCTATAATCGGTCAGTTTCTCCACTTGAGTTTGCACTAAAAAAATTTTTCTGGAAAGATGCATTCAGTCAATTGGAATATGATTAATTACAAATTGGATCAAGGTGAAATTATCGACCCAGTTCAGGCAGAGCTAGAAAAAAATTAGATAAAAGTCTTGAAGAATATGTAATTTTCTAACTAATGGAGCTCTAAATTTTGCTAGCCTACAAAAATCCCGATAAATCAAGTCTAAAATTTTTGCTTGCTTCGACAAATTCTTTGTTTTTGAAGGTTCAGAAATTTCCACTTTCTGCTTTCTCCGTTCAAGGAACACCGTCTTTTTCGATATAAAGTCGATATTCATTATTTGTGGTAGCCCCAATTAATTTAATTCCTCCACGTGCCATTATTGGTTTTAAAATCAAAAAAAGAAGAATTAATTTTAAAATTTGGTAAAAATGCAAAAAATACCGGAGATTCTAGTGTACAAATTGCGATTTTAACCGAAGATATTGAAAAATTAAAAGTTCATTTTGCAAAAAATAAAAAAGACAAACATTCAATGCGTGGTTTTATTGCTAAAGTTAACAAACGTAAAAAACTTTTAAATTACCTCAAAAACAAACATTTTGATGTTTATAAAGAGGCAATTAAAGCTTTAGATATTCGAAAATAATTTTTTTTATAATTATTTTGATGCTAGTTTTTTGATTTTATTTATACTTTTTTTCTTATTTTTAAAATAAGTAATGATTTTAAAAATAATTGTAGAAAATGCAATATAAAATGATAAAATTCACAAAAGATCTAAACTAATACGACCAATTATGTAATTTATTGGTTTGTACATAAAAAAATTACTAAAAAATGGCAGTTTAATTGAAATAAGAAAAACTAAAAAAGTAATAATAAAAATAAGTGATTGAATAAAAATTCAATATAAATTTTCTTTTTTAAACAATATTTTTTTACTTATATTAACAGAAAAACACTGATTAGTTTCATTGTTTATTTTGAAATTTCTCAAGGTAAAAACAAAAACAATAACAACAGTTAAAAGTAAGATTATAATTGCTGTAACTGCTAAAATCATTGGCAAAATACCAGAAGCTACTCCGCTATGAATCCCGTATTCAATTTTTGTTGCCAATTTAAATCCTTTTTTTTCTAGATTTGACAACAAATTTTTGCCATTTTGTTCACTTGGATCATAAAAAACATTTAATTTTAAAGGTTGATTTTCATTTATTGAATCAGCAAAAAACTGAACTATGTTTTTGTTAAATTCTATTTTATTTATTTCATCAGATTCAAGAATTCCACTAATTTTAAAAGTAAAAAGATGATTTTTGAAAAATAAGAAATTAATATTTTCTATTTTAAAAGTTATTTCATCTCCTAGATTTAAATTTAAATTGAAATTTTTACTAAAATATTTAATTAAATTTTGACTAACAAGAATTTCGTTTTTATTTTTACTAAAATGACCTATTTTTAGCACTTTATCTTTTTCATCAAGACTAAAATTTTTATTAGAATTTAAAGCATAAAGTCCAAAAATTTTAAAATCAACAGTATTTTTAGTGTTTGTTGTTTTTGCATTATAATATACTAAATTTTTAATTAAAAATTCAAAGAACCTAGTTTGACCTTGAACTTCTACTTGATTTTGATTGAAAAATGTTTTTGATTTATCAAAAATATTTTTAACTAGGTTTTTATAACTACTATTGGAAATTAAAACAAGAAAATCTGGATGATCATTAGCAAACCCTACTGTTGCTACAATTTGAAATTTTTTAGTATAAATTAATTCCCTTTTATTAGTTGAAAAATTTGATATTCAATATTTATAATCAATATAATCACCAATTTTAACTTTATTTAAATTAGCAAAATCTCGTGAAACTATTATTTGATCATCATTTTCTAGAAATTTACCTTGAAAATTAGTATAGTTTTTCATATCATTTTTAAAAAAATGATTGATTTCAACTGGCAAAATTTTAGTTGGTATATGATTAAAACTAACAGAGTTTTTATTGGTAAATTCGCCAAAATCTAGTGTTGATTCGCCATTTGAAACATACTTAACAGAATTTAAGTTTTTTATTTCTGAAATTTCATTATTTTTGAACTCTTCTCCATTTTTTTTCACAATAGTTATTTGTTGATTTTGTGAATTATAAATGGGCAAATCAAATTTTTTATCAAGTTCTCATAAAAACAAAAAAAGTAAAACTGAAGGAATTGAAAAAACTATAAAGAAAAATGATAAAAATCAATTTTTTTGAAAATTAGTTTTTAAATATTTTAAAACAATTAATAAACTTGTGAATTTTTTTTCTTTTATTTTTTTCATTAAAAATACCTAAATTTAACTGCATTAATTAAATGTCGTAATTTCTAATTAAAATACCATTTCTATCAATTTCATATCCTTCTTCAAAGATTTTTGGATATGAATAAATATTACCATTTGCACTTAATAATTTTTGTTTAGGTGGATGATTTTTTATATAATCATCATCTATTTTAAATGATCATCAATAACCTAGTGATCAAAAACTTCAAATATCTCATTTAGAAATGAGTAAATTAGAAAAACCTGGTCATCCAAAATTTACAAGATATTTTTCTGTATCTGAATCATAACCATATAAAAGAATGTTATGGCCAACATTAAAATTAGCAAAAGATAACATAACTGGCATTCTATTTTTTAATAAAAAAGTTTCGGGGTTACTTGAATGCATTCAACTAGCAGAATAGTCAGTTGTGACGTAATTTTTTATTTCCTTTCCTTTTAGAAATTTTTATAATGTATTAGTAAAATAAAAAGCATACTTAACATTTTCGTATTTTTCATTAAGTTCAAACAATTGAACTGGAAGTGAATTATATGTAGTAGCTCCATCGCTAAAATATTTATTTTTATAATATTTATATTCTGCAACACCATCACTTAAATTATAAGAATAATTAATTTTTATATCAAAGAATCTATCAATTTCTTCATCGTTAAATATTCCAGATGCAATGAATGTTTCAGCATATTCTAACATTAAAGACATAACAATGTATTCACAAAGTCCGACGGTTCTAGAATCATTTTGATATTCTATATAACCAAGTTTGGAATATGAATCTTTTACCTTAAATCATCAAGAATTTTGAATAGGAATATTAAAAGAATAAAGATTATTAACTTTTTCAGCTTTTGTCGCTATTTCTTCAGGATTTTCAATTCCTCGTTTTATACGAAATTTATAATTAAAATATTCTTCTTTTTTAGCCTTATTTTTTCTTGTATTCTGCCCAGTTGCATTTAAATATATATCTTTTTGATTCTTTATAACCTCAACTATTCTTTCATCTAATTTTTGTTTAGAAATTAACCCAAAATATTCATCATCAACTTGATAATGCAATGAAAATCCGGGCATGTAAACAACATTATTTTTATCAAATAATTCCTTATCAAAATTAAAATTTGCAATTTCGTTAGTTTCATAATTTTCAGGAGTTATTATCAAATAATGATTAATAAATTGCAAAAATAATATTGGTTGATTGAAAATATTTCTTAAAACTTTATAATATAAAAAATCCTGAGATGTATTAGTTTTTTTTAATAATTCTACTTTGGATGTTTTAATAAAAAAATCTATTTGTTGTTGACTCAAAATGATTTTGTTTTGATCTACTTTCATAACAATATTTTCAAATAAGCGTATCATCTTTAATTTTCCTAATTTTATAAATTATTTTTTAAAAAACAATAGTTTATGATTTTTTTGTTATTTTATATGGTTAAATTATAGCATTAACCATTTTTTTTTTTTTTTTGAAAAACTAATTGAATTTATTATTAGTTTTTAAGTTTTAAGTTAAAATCAGTAAGAATTTTTTCATCAATTTTGCCTGGTGAATTAAGCAATAAATCAAAACCTTTGGAATTTACCGGAAAAGCAATGACATCGCGAATTGAATCAGCTTGTTTAAGCAACATCACTAGTCGATCAAGACCAATTGCAAAACCACCATGAGGTGGGGCTCCATAGGAAAAGGCTTTTAAAAGAGGGCCAAATTGACTTTTAATTTCCTGTGAATTTAGACCTAAAATTTTAAAAATTTTCCTTTGTAATTCAGAATCAATAATGCGAATTGAACCTGAACCAAGTTCAAAACCATTAAGCACTAAATCACAGGCTTCAGCTCGAACTTTCATTGTATCTAAGTCCAAAAAATGTCTAGTTTCTGAAGTTGGATTAGTAAAAGGATGGTGAACTGGAGTTAAATTTTGTTGTGAATCTAATTCAAAATTTTGTCATTTATTTATTCTTATGGCGGTTTTGAATCTTTAGCAACAATTTCAAAAAATGTTGAAACAAATAGGTTTAGAAAAATTATTATTTTGATTTTTTTAATTGTGATTTCAAGTTATTTTGTTTTTTATATTATATTTTTAGGGCTTGGGAAAAATTATCTTTCTGAATTTGGACTAAAAAATGTTTATAAAACACTTTGAGGCACTTCTGGAGGTTTGCTTTTTGCAATTGGGCTTGCATTCAATAGAATGTCAGCAGCAATTAGTGGTGTCCAACCACGAACAAGAATTATTGCGCCACTTGCCGAAATGGTTATATACCTGTTGTTTTTTCAAAAAAACAAACACAACGAGCATCAAAATGCAATTTATTTATCAGTTGTAATTATTGTTATTTCTGGCTTAATTTTTACAATTATTCCCGAAATTGCAAATTTAAAAAATTCTTTTGGAATAATTTTAAAGGCCGGAAATATTTCTTTTTTAATCCAATACCTACTTACAATTTTTACAGTTTTAATTTGAAAATACCGAAAAACTGAATCAATTTCACTTTGAGAAACGCTAATTTACTTTTTAGGAATGGCAACAATAATTTTTACACTTGTTTTTTCACAAATGCCATTCACTAGTACAAAAAAAATAACTCTAATAGATTTTATTCCACTAATTAGCTACTTTTGTGCAATGGCGCTTGGTTATTTTGTGCGATTTTTTACTTTTTTAAGCAAACAAAAAAGTAAAAACAATACGCAAAATATTAATAAAAATTAATTTAATGCTTCTCAAAAACTAACTTTCAAAAACTAAAAGATGTAAAACTTTTAATAGTAAAACCACAATTTCATCTACTTTCAAAACTAGATTCCACCAATTAACTAATTTATTTTTTACTCAATTTATGATCCTCGTCCTCATTTTTGATTTTTTCTTACTGAATACTGAAATTTTAAAATTTTCCTTTATAATTTCAGTACCTTTCCTCCTTTTTTTAATTTACCCTATCTTTTGAACGTAAAATTAAATCGCAAAAATAAACTTTTTGTTCAAATTCTAATAATATTTTTCAAAAAAATTCATTAATTTTACCAAAAAAATAATTTTAAAAAAAAATTAATTTTTTTGGTAAAATTAAGATTCTAAACAATTTAAAAAAATTATGATTTAATTACGATTTAATTCTAATTTTTTTAAATTGTTTACCCAAAAAATCCACCTATAAAATTAATAAAAAGTATTAGAAAAGGCATGCTTATGCACCAAACTAACAGGCTAAAATTGAAAAATGAATACTATAATCAATCAGTATCACCGCTTGAATTTGCCCTAAAAAATTTTTCAGGCAAAATGCGTTCAATTAATTGAAATATCATCAATGACCCAAAAGATCTTGAAGTTTGAACTCGTGTTGTCCAAAATTTTTGAATTCCGGAAAAAATTCCACTTTCTAATGATCTTGAGTCCTGAAGAACTTTAAGCCCAATTTGAAAAAAAATTATAACTCGTACTTTTACCGGACTAACACTTTTAGATACAATTCAGGCCACAATTGGTGATGTAGCCCAAATAAAACACGCCTTAACTGATCATGAACAAGTAATTTATACTAATTTTGCCTTTATGGTGGGAGTTCATGCTCGTTCTTATGGTTCAATTTTTTCCACTCTTTGTTCAAGTGAAGAAATTGAAGAAGCGCACAATTGAGTAATTAATAACGAAAAATTACAAAAAAGAGCAAGAATTTTAATCCCTTTTTACATAGATTCTGATCCCTTAAAATCAAAAGTAGCTGCTGCTTTAATGCCGGGTTTTTTGCTTTATGGTGGTTTTTACCTTCCGTTTTACCTTTCTGCAAGGTCAAAATTGCCTAATACTTCTGATATTATCAGATTAATTTTGCGCGATAAAGTGATTCATAATTATTATTCTGGTTATAAATTTCAAAAAAAGGTAGAAAAATTAGATCCTGAAAAACAAAAGGAGATCAAAAATTTCGTGTTTGACCTCCTTTATAAATTAATTGAACTCGAAAAAGACTATCTTTATGATCTTTATTCTGAAATTGGGATTGCTAAATCAGCAATAAAGTTTAGTTTATATAATGCCGGGAAATTTCTCCAAAACTTAGGTTATGATTCGCCTTTTTCAAAAGAAGAAACTGAAATCGAACCAGAAATTTTAAGCCAACTATCAGCTCGCGCTGATGAAAATCATGATTTTTTTTCTGGAAATGGTTCTTCTTATGTTATGGCGCTTGCTGAAGAAACCGAAGATGAAGATTGGGAATTTTAAATGGAAAAACAGAATGAAAATCCACTTTTTAAAAACTTTAAAAAACCAAAAGGAGAAATTTTTCTTGTTTATTTTTCTTCAATTTCAAATAATACTCATAGATTTATTCAAAAACTTGAATTTAAAAACGCAAGAATTCCTGTCGAAATTGAAGAAAATCTTAGTGTAAATCAGGATTATATACTTTTTTGCCCAACTTATAGTGGCGGCAAAGGTTTGACTAGTGGAGCAGTCCCAAAACAGGTGATAAAATTTTTAAATAACCCCGAAAATCGTAGTTTTTGCCGCGGTGTAATTGCTTCAGGCAATACAAATTTTGGTGATACCTTTGGTCTTGCGGGAACAATTTTATCAAAAAAATTACAGGTTCCTTTTTTATATCAATTTGAACTTTTGGGCACAAAAACCGATGTTTTTGAAGTAAAAAAAATTTTAAAAAATTTTTGAGGCAACTAAAATGAACAAACAAAATAGTAAATCAGAAACTTATATTAGTTTGAATGCGAAAGCAAAATTATTTGCAAAAAACCCAGAAGCAAACAAATTTGATATTTTAGCTGCCCAAAATTACATTTTGGAACATATAAATCCAAGATTTAAAAACTTTAGTTCTTTCAAAGAACGAATTGACTTTTTGATCAACGAAAATTACTATGATCCTGAAATCATTAATCAATATTCATTTGCAGAAATTGAAGAACTAAACAAAAAAGCTTGAAGTTACAACCACTTTTTTCCTTCTTTCATGGGCGCTTTTAAATTTTATTCTTCCTATGCACTAAAATCTAATGATAATTCGACTTATTTTGAACATTTTCCAGACCGCGCCTTGTTAAATAGCTTATTCTTAGGAAAAGGTAATTTTGAAAGTGCCGCCCAAATTTTAGACCAAATTATGCTTGGCCGTTTTCAGCCCGCAACACCGACTTTTTTGAATGCTGGAAAATTAAAAAGAGGTGAATTTATTTCCTGTTATTTGATCAGAGTTGAAGATAATATGGAATCAATTTCCCGTGCAATTACGACATCTTTGCAACTTTCAAAACGTGGCGGTGGCGTTAGTGTGCTTTTGACAAATTTACGTGAACAAGGTGCGCCAATTAAAAACATTGAAAATCAGGCAACTGGTGTAATTCCAGTGATGAAAATTCTTGAAGATTCTTTTTCCTACGCAAACCAGCTTGGTCAGCGCCAAGGAGCTGGAGCTGTTTATTTAAATGTGCATCATCCTGATATTTTGGCTTTTTTGGACACAAAAAGGGAAAATGCTGATGAAAAAATCAGAATAAAATCACTTTCGCTTGGAGTAATAATTCCTAATATTACTTTTGAATTAGCAAAAAATAACGAAAAAATGGCACTTTTTTCTGTTTATGATGTTGAAAAAATTTATGGCTGTGCTTTCAGTGATATTTCAATCACTGAAAAATATCAGGAAATGCTTGAAAACCCAAAAATTAAAAAAAACTTTATTTCAGCAAGAAAATTGTTCAAAACAATTGCTGAACTTCACTTTGAAAGCGGTTATCCCTACATTTTGTTTGAAGATACTGTCAATCGTGAAAATGCCCATCCACATCGAGTAGTTATGTCGAATTTATGTAGTGAAATTGCGCAACCTTCGACTCCAAGCGAATATTTTGCTAACCTTAATTTTAAAGAAGTTGGTCAAGACATTTGTTGTAATTTAGGATCGTTAAACATTGATAAAGCAATGGAATCAGGTTCTGAATTTGAAAAAATGGTGTTCTATGCAATTTCAGCGCTTGATACTGTTTCACGAAATTCTGATTTATCAGCTGCGCCTTCAATTGAAAATGGGAATAATTTAAATCATGCAATTGGGCTTGGAGCAATGAATTTACACGGTTTTTTAGCCAAAAATCAAATCATGTATGATTCAAAAGAAGCCACTGATTTTACTAATATTTTCTTTTATTGCCTCGCTTTTTCCGCTTTTAAAGCATCAGCAAAATTAGCTGAAAAATTTGGATCTTTTTTTGGTTTTGCAAAAACCAAATTTGCTGATGGTTCTTATTTTGACAAATATACTAAAGCTAATTTGGAAGAATTTTTGCCAAAAACTGCAAAAATTAAAGAAATTTTTGCAAATTATCAAGTAAAAATTCCTTCACAACAGGACTGAATTGAACTAGTTGAACAAATTAAGCAGACCGGAATTGCCAATTCCCACCTACTTGCAGTTGCGCCAACTGGTTCAATTTCCTATTTAACTTCTTGCACGCCCTCATTGCAACCAGTTGTTGCCCCGGTTGAAGTTCGAAAAGAAGGAAAATTGGGAAGAATTTATGTGCCTTCATATAAATTAAGTGCCAAAACTTATGATTTTTATACTCAAGGCGCTTATGAATTAGGGCCAATTCCAATAATTAACATTGTCGCTGAAGCCCAAAAACATGTTGATCAGGCAATTTCAATGACTTTATTTTTGACTGATAAAGCGACTACAAGAGATCTAAATCGCGCTTATATTCATGCTTTTAAAAAGGGTTGCAAATCAATTTATTATGTAAGAATTCGCCAAGATGTACTTGAGAATTCGGAAAATTACGAAGTTTGTGAGTCTTGTTTAATTTAAAAAATAATTTCTAAACAACTGAGTTGCTGTTCTAGTTTTTTAATTTTTACTTCTAAAATTTTAAAAAAACTGTTCAAAACATGTCTCATGAGCATATAAATTTTTTAAGTAATTTTTATTAAAAATTAACGCAAAAAATTAAAAAATTTAGAAAAAATCGGCTTATTTTTTCCACTTTAAACAAAATTTTCATGTGTGATTCTCCAAAAATAAAAAAGACACTGTCATTATAGCACCTATTTTCGAGTGATTTTTTTATTTTATTCAAACTTAGCTTTTTTAGCAATTATTTTTTCCTTATTGCAACATAAATTTTTTTATCCATGTTATTTTTTATTTCCATAATTTCATAATTGCAATTTTGACAATTTTTTTGTTCATCAAAAACTTTTGGTCCTTTTATAAAAGCAACAACTGTTTTCTGTGTAACTATTTTTTTTACTAAAATTTCAAGTTTTTGCAAATTTGCTAATGCTCTTGCAGTTATTAAATCAAAATTTTTATTTTCGATTCTTTCCGCCCTTTCGCAAATTAATTCAAATTCAAGATCTAATTTTCTTGCGACAATTTGCAAAAATTGGCAACGTTTTTTTCTTGATTCACAAATTGTTAAATCAATTTTTGAACTAACAATCAAAAAGGGTATTGAAGGAAATCCAACTCCAGCACCGATGTCAAGAACACTAATTTTATCTTTTTTTACAAATTCACTGATAAAATTCATTGTGATAATTGACTCATAAATTCCTTCTTTTCAAAGTTTATCACCACTAAAACCGGTTAAATTAAAATTTTGATTGTAAAACTCAATAAGTTCTACAAATTTTTCTAACTTTTTAAATTGAAAATCAGTGACAATTAATTTTGTTTTTTCTTTGAACATCATCAAATTAAAAATCCTGTTTTTAATTAGTGTTTTGTTTTGTCAATTTTTCCTTCATCTCCTCATAAATGCTTGTAATTGAAGTCGAATTTATGCAAGCCAAAATGCTTTTTGACAAAAATTCTGCAAGCGAGGTTGCTGAAAGCTTGCTAAATTTATTAATTAATTCAGTGTTATCAATTGAATCAGTTATTATAACTTTGTCAATATTGTCATTTTTTTGAAATTCATCAAAACCACGACTAAAAACACCATGAGTTGCAGCAATAATAACTGATTTTGCGCCTTTTTCCTTAACAACATTTGCTGCTTTAATTATTGTTCCACCAGTGTCAATAATGTCATCGATAATTACACAATCTTTGTCCTTTACTTTACCAATTAGGCCAAGAATTTCAGTTTGATTAACCCCTGTTCGCCTCTTGTCGATAACAGCAACATTGATTTTTTTACCAAGAATTTCTGCCAAAATTCGTGCTCTAACTGCGCCGCCATGATCTGGGCTAACAACAACATAGTCATGTTTTTTGCCAACAAGCTCGTTAGCCAAAATATATTGACCATGAAGTTCATCAACTGAAATATCAAAAAAACCCTGAATGCTGGGATTGTGAATATCCACTAAAATTAGTTTTGTAACCCCTGATCTTTCAAGTAGATTAGCCACTAATTTCGCAGTTATTGGCTGACGACCTGATGATTTGCGATCCTGACGGGCATAGCCATAATAGGATAGAATCACAACTATTTCTTGAGCATAGCCACGTTTTAGCGAGTCAATAAAGATTAGTAACTCCATAATATTTTCATTTACAGGTTTGGAGGTGTTAGCAATAACAAAAACTGTGGAATTTCGAATCGTCTCGTTTGATTTTAGGAGAACTTCACCATCAGCATAAACAGTTCTTTCGATTTCTGAAAGTGGAATTCCTGTTTTTTTAGAAATTTTTTGTGCTAATTTATAAGAGTTTTTCATTCCAAAAAGAAGAATATTTTTTTTTAAATCAATGTTCATTTTTCTCTTTTCTTGATAAATAATTAAAAATTTTTATTATAATATAATTTAAATTGTATACAAGATTTTTAAAAAATCTAAATTAAATTAGCTAATATTTTTTGAATATTCAAACAGGATGCAACTTATTTATGTATTTAAAAATTCAAAAATTGCTTCCAAGGCATTTAAATTTACTCAAAAAGACCGTTCAAGAGTTTAATTTAAATCTTGTTTTTTCCCAAAAAAATGGAAAAATTAGTCTTAAAAATTTATCTTATTTTGATGATTTTTCCGAAAATTTTGAATTTTTAATATACGATTCAGACAATAATAGTGAATTTATTTTTGCTTATTTTGTAATTTCAAGAAATGAAAACGAATTTATTTTTAATCTAGTTTTTTTCCACCCAAATCTTGATGAAAAATGGATGGAAATTATTGCTGAGTTTGTACTTAATTTTATTAATGAAAATTTTAAAACTGTTAAAATTAGATTAAAAATTCTTAAAAAAAATCAGCAATTTGCTGATTTTTTTTCTGAATATTCAACTTGAACAAATGAACAAAAAACAGACTTTAAAATTTTTTACCAACAAAAATATCATTTAGTTGACGTTCACTCGCATCCATTTTCAGAATATTTTCCTAATAATGAGAAGGAAATTGCTTCCTGATTTTCGAAAAATATTGATCTTTTTTTTATGATTTCAACAACCTGAGATGAATTGGCAGAAGTGGAAAAAATTGCCAATATTTTTCCAAAAGTTTACAAAATTATTGGAATTCACCCAAATTTAATAAAAGAAACTGATAATTTTCAAAATTTAGAAAAATTTATTGACAAAAAAGTGGTTGCAATCGGTGAAATTGGTCTTGATTATTTTTATGAGGATAACCCAAGTGAGGAGTTTCAACTTTTTGCACTTGAAGAACAAATAAAAATTGCTGAGAAGAACAACTTACCTGTTATGTTACATATTAGAGATAAAAATAACGATAATAAGGCTATCTTTCAGGCAAAATCAATAATTGAAAAATATCCAAAAATTGATTTTATATTTCATAATTTTTCAACAAATTATGAAATATTCCAGGAATTACTTGAAAAACAAAACTGCTTTTTTTCATTTTCAGGTGTAATCACTTTTAAAAAATCTAAGGAACTCCGGAAAATTATTAAAAACACCCCAATTTCAAGAATTTTACTAGAAACTGATTCTCCCTATTTGAGTCCAGAACCTAATCGAGACCTTTGGCCAAATGTATCACCACAAATTTTCTGGGTTTATCAAACAATTGCTAACTTAAAAAATTTGACCATAATGGAATTATGTGAAATTATCAAGCAAAATGTTCTACGAATTTTTAGGATAAAAAATCATGAAATTTAATCATAAAAAATCGCTTGGTCAAAATTTTTTAATTGACAAAAATGTTGCCCAAAAAATAGTTGAAAGTGTTGATTTTAATGACAAAAATGTTGTTGAAATTGGCTGTGGTTCTGGATTTTTAACAACTTTTTTGCTAAAAAAAGCTAAATTTTTACACTGTTATGAAATTGATAGTGAATTAATTCCAATTCTTGAAAATAAATTTAAAAGTACAAAAATTAACTTGATTAATCAGGATTTTTTGGAAGCAAAACTTAATTTTACTGAAAAACAAATAATTATTGCGAATCTCCCTTATTATATTAGTTCGAAAATTTTATTCAAAATTTTCGAAAATATTGACAAATTTACTAAACTAGCACTTATGCTCCAAGAAGAAGTTGTTCAGCGAATTGTGGCTAAAGTCGGAAGTAATGCTTATTCAAAATTAACTTTGGTTTGCCAATATGTTGCTAAAGTTGAAATGAAATTTAGAGTTTTACCATCATCATTTTCACCACCACCAAAAGTTAATTCTGCATTTGTTGTTTTTGAAATTAAGAAAAATTTAGACTCTGAAAAAATGAAACAATTTTTTTGATTTGTAAAAATGAGTTTTCAATTTCGCCGCAAAACTTTATATAATAATTTCAAATTTTTTATGGAAACTGAAAAAATCACTAAAATTTTCGATTTTTTCCAGTTTTCAAAAAATATTCGCCCACAAGAAATAACTTTAGAAACTTTTATTGCGCTGACTGAATATTATTTTAAATAATTTTTGAGTGATTGTTTTTTAAAATAAAAAAAACTTTTTTTAAATAAAAAATAGTGTAAAATTAGATTAATTTCTCCGCTTACGTTACATTAATTTTCATACGACTTGTTCGTTTTTTTTTTTTTTTTGAAATGAAAGGATAGTGATGAGACAAACAACAATGGCAAAATACAAGGAATCTCCACAAAAGTGGTTTGTAATTGACGCAAACTCACAAGTCTTGGGACGCCTTGCATCCTTTGCTGCAACTCGTTTACGTGGTAAGCATTCGCCACTTTTTACACCGAATGTTGACATGGGAGATAAAATTATTATCATTAACGCTGAAAAAGTTTTACTTACTGCAAAAAAAGAGGACCAAAAATTATACTATAATCACTCAGGTTATCCTGGTGGCCTTCGTGTCAGAACTGCTCGGGAAATGAGAGCAAAAAAACCAATTGCTTTGGTTGAAAGAGCAATTTATGGCATGATTCCACACACAAAATTAGGTGACAAACAGCGCCGAAATCTTTATGTTTATTCAGGTTCAACTCACCCTCACGCAGGCCAAAATCCTACAGAACTCGAGGTAAATAATTAATGAATGCGAATTTGACATATTATGGGACTGGAAGACGAAAATCTTCAGTCGCGAGAATATTTATCAAACACGGAAAAGGCGAATTTAAAATTAATAACCGTGTTGCAAAAGAATATTTAAAATCTGATATTTTGATAAAAGATGCATTACAGCCACTTGCTATTACAAAAACTCTTGGTGAATTTGACATTAGAGTAAATGCACATGGCGGTGGAGTTTCAGGTCAGGCTGGCGCAATTAGGCTTGGACTCGCTCGTGCGCTTCTTGAAGTTTCAGCAGATTTTCGAATTGATTTGAAATCTGCTGGAATGCTAACTCGTGACGCTCGTGCTAAAGAACGGAAAAAATTCGGTTTACGAAAAGCCAGACGTGCACGCCAATTTTCTAAACGTTAATTTCTATAATTTTTATAGAAATTTGTTATAATATTATTGTGTTTTTACAATAATATTTGGGAGCGTAGCTCAGACGGTTAGAGCACACGACTGATAATCGTGAGGTCGATGGTTCGATCCCATTCGTTCCCACCATATCAATATTTTGACTTTTATTTTTATGAAAAAATCCTAGTTTTTCCTTTAAAAACTAGGATTTTTCTTTTTTAAAAAATGAAATGGTAAAAAGTGTAGAAAAAATAAAAATTTAGACTTCTTCTAATTTGGTGTCGCGAATTAAGCTAACTGACTGAATTTCATCACCTTTTCTAAGGCTAATTAATTTTACGCCTTTTGTGTTTCGACTCACTAGAGAAATTGAATTAATGCTGATTCGAATTGCAACACCTTTTTTGGTTGTAATGATTACCTCATCATTATCAGTGACTGTCGCAATAAAGACAAGATCACCTGCCTTGGAAGTATTAAGTGTCCGCAATCCTTTTGTGTTTCGGGATGTAATTCTATATTCGTCGATGGTAGTTTTTTTTCCAAATCCGTTTTTGCCAAGAGCAAAAACAAGATCATTTCCAGTTGAAAAGCAGGCACTAACAACTTTGTGTCCTGGTTCTAATTTAATTCCATGAACTCCAATTGAATTACGGCCAAGATTGCGTAATAATTTTAGTGGCCAATGGTTGACAAGACCCTGTGAGGAAGCGATAATAATGCTGATATTTTCTTGGTTAGGAACAATGAATGCGGAAACTAAATAATCATTTTCCTGTAATTTTAAAGCAATTTTTCCATTTTTATTAATTGATTTAAAAGCAGAAAGTTCGGTTCTTTTGATGTAACCAAGCCCCGAAATTGTGATTAAAAAGTGATTTTCATAACTTTGATTCCAAGGAATCAAATTGGAGATATTTTCATTTTTCTGAATTTGAATTAAATTAAGGAATGGTGTTCCTTTGGCTTGTTTGGAACTGTCTGGAACTTGATAAGCACGTAATTTGAAAATTTTTGCAGTTGATGAAATAATCAATAAGTCACTTTTGGTTTTTGTAATGCAAAGTGATTTTAATTCATCATCTTTGTAAAGACTTGAAACTGAAGCGCCAATTCCGCCACGGTTTTGGAGCCGATATTCAGCAAGATTGTTACGTTTTACATAATTATTTTGTGTTAAAGAAATAATTACATTTTCGTCAACAATCAAATCTTCATCGCTAAAATCATTCAGTTCAGGAATAATTATTGAACGTCGTGGATCCGCAAATTGATCAACAAGAGACTCGTGTTGTGATACAATTAAGTCAACTAGTTTTTGTGGTGAGGCAATAATTTCTTTGATTTCACTAATTTCTTTTTTAAGATCATCGATATCATTGATTAATTTTTCGATTGCAAGCGAGGTCAAACGACCAAGACGCATATCAATTATTGCTTTTGTTTGTGCTGGATTTAAGTTAAATGTCTCTGCAAGTCTTTCTTGAGCAACTTGGTCAGAATTTGAGGACTTAATTATACGAATCGCTTCATCAATGTTTTCAATTGCAACTTTAATTCCCAGCAAAATGTTCAATTTTTCGCTTGCTTTTTCAAGGTCAAAGTTGAGTGAACGGAGATTTATTTCCTTTTGGTGATCCAAATAATGAGTTAAAATTTCTTTTAAATTCATTAATTTTGGTACACCTTTGTTTAATGCCAACATGTTAACTGAATAAGTGACTTGCAAATCGGTGCCACGATAAAGATGATTAAGAATTACTTCGGGATTAAATCCTTTTTTGATATCAAAAACAACTCTAATTCCGTGACGCGTACTTTCATCACGCACTTCTTTGATTCCAAAAATTTTTTTGTGGCGAACAAGTGCTGCCACTTTTTCAATAATAGTTGGTTTTTTGACCTCATAAGGAATTTCATGAAAGATAATTCGTGATTTACCTGAACTAAGAGTGTCAATTTTTGCATTTGCACGAATTAAAAATGAACCGCGACCAGTTAAATAAGCTTGTTTGATTCCTTTTCTGCCGTAAATCGTCGCGCCAGTTGGGAAATCAGGTCCAGGAAGCGATTCAACAAGATCTTCAATGCTAATTTCAGGATTTTTTGCTAATAAAATAAAAGTATCAATGATTTCCTTGAGATTATGCGGTGGAATTTTCGTCGCCATTCCGACCGCGATCCCGGAAACACCAGAAACTAACAAATTTGGAAAGCGAGCCGGAAGAATGTCTGGTTCGACCTCACTTGCGTCATAATTAGGTCGAAAATCAACTGTGTTTTTTTTGATTCCTTCAACCATTTTACTGGCAATTTTTGATAATCTTGCCTCAGTATAACGCATCGCTGCGGGTTCGTCACCATCAATTGAACCAAAATTTCCATGTCCATCAACAAGTGGATAACGAAGTGAAAATGGCTGTGCCATTCGAACCATTGATTCGTAAACAGGGGTATCACCATGAGGGTGATATTTTCCAAGAACATCACCGACAATTCTTGCAGACTTTTTGTAACTGCTACCAGAAACAATTCCTAATTCCGACATTGTATACAAAATTCGGCGGTGGACAGGTTTTAGCCCGTCTCTTACATCAGGGAGCGCTCGCGAAACGATCACTGACATTGAATAATCCAAAAAGGAAACCTTCATTTCATCTTCAATTTTAATTGGTGAAATGTTGTTGGTTTCAACTGACAAAATTGTTGGTTCAATTAGGTAGTTGATAACTTCATTCTCATTTTCATCAGAATCAGCAACAAGATTTTGGGAATTAGAATCAACGAAGACTTTTTTGAAATCGTCTTTGATTTCTTCAAAATCATTGTTTTTTTCCTTTTCCTTTTCCTGATCAAACATAACAATTCCTTCGTGTATATTATTATTTAGGAATTATAGCACATTTCTGCTTTTTTAATAGCATTTTTAGGAATAAAATTTGGATTAAAAAAGGTAAAAATAAAGTCTTAAAATTGAACTTTTTTGAAACAAAAAAAATGATTATTTTGTTTCAAAAAACGGCAAAAGATAACCTAAATTATTTTTTTCAAGCTCGCTTTTTGGAATAAATTTAAGCGCAGCTGAATTGATACAATAACGTTTGCCACCATGTTTTACTGGTCCATCGACGAAAACATGACCTAAATGAGAATTAGATTTTTTAGATCTAACTTCAATTCTGGTAATTTCGTGGCTAAAATCCAAAACTTCGTCAATTAGATTATCATCGATTGGTTTTCAAAAAGCCGGTCAACCAGATCCAGAATCATACTTAGCTGTTGACAAAAAAAGTGGGGTATGGTCAACAACATCTACATAAACACCATCTTCAAAATTTTTATTGTAAGCATTATCAAATGGAGGTTCAGTCTCATTTTTCTGAGTAACTCTGTACTGCAAATCAGTTAAGTGAGCAAATTTTGGATCTTTTTCCATAGAAAACCTCCTAAAAACTTTTAAAATAAGGTATATTAATAGTATTATAACATAGAAAATTAAAAAGGTTCAAACAAAGTATGGTATTAAAATTTCTCAATTGCCTTTTATTTCAAATTATATCAAAAAAGGCTGTTTGATTTTCTTTTGTAAATTTCTCTAAATTCTTCTACAAAATGCAAAATTGCTGTTTTTAGTCCTTGAAATTCAGCAATTTTGATGTATTTAATTTTTTGTTCAACTGTAAATTTATACTATTTTATTAATTTAGGTTCAAAAACCATTTTTTCTTTAATATTATTTAGGGCCCTAAAAAGGAAATGGGGCGGATGACGGGAATCGAACCCGCGAATGTCGGGACCACAACCCGATGCGTTAACCACTTCGCCACATCCACCATATTCAGATCGATTTTGTCGATCTAATAAGGGTTAACTATAACTTACAAAATTGCAAAAGGTAATATTTTAGGACTTTTTCTTACCTTCGCAACCACAATTTTCATTAGAAAACTTTTTGTTGTAACTTAATCCAAGTGCATTTAAAATTACTTGTAAAACAAAATTGAATGGCTTATTGAAATGTGGCAAAAAATAAAAATCTGAGAGTGCAATTTCAGTTAGTTTTAGACCTTTTTGAATTGCAAGAGCTAAAAAGTAGATAACCTCGGTGTGATTAAACTCTTTGCCATATGAGCCTATTTGAGCGCCAACTAGGCGTAAAGTTGATTTTTCATAAGAAATTTTAATTCAAACCTTTGATTTTTCCTGCATAAATTCAGGGCGATCTCAATCTTCAAGATACTCAACTGCGATGTCCTTAAGCCCAAATAAAACGCAAGATTTTTCAGTATAACCAGTTGAAGCATAATTAAATCCAAAAACTGAAATAGCATTTGTGCCAACATAACCTGGGAAAGGAATGTCTGTCCGACCGGCGATGTGAAAGGCTGCAACAATTCCTGATTTTACAGCATTTGTTGCCAAGGCAATATGAGCATGCTTATTAGTGACATTATGAGTCATTGCAGCAGAATCTCCAATAACATAAATGTCTTTGTCACTTAGGCAACGCTGAAACTCATCAACTTTTATTGCACCATTAGGTGTTTTTTCAGCAACATCAAGAATTTTAGTATTTGGCGAAAAACCTACTGCTAAAATTACAAGGTCAGCTTCATATTTGCCAAAAGAATTATCGCCATTATTTAATCTTTGGGTTTCAACAAATTTAACTTTTTTGCCTGTTTCATCTGAAAGGAAGCGAACAATCTTTTCTTCAAATTGCAAATTAATACCTTGTTCACGTATTTTTGCTTCCATTTTATCAGTAAATTCATGGTCAAAATAATTTGGAATTATACGATTTTGCATATCAATTAAAGTAACTTTTTTGCCATATTTATGAAATGCTTCAAGAAGTTCGACTCCAATATAACCACCACCAACAATAACAACATTTTTAATACTTGGATCAAGCGCCTTTTTTTTGATTTCTTTTGCATGGGTAAAAGTTTTTGAAATCAAGACATTTTCAAGATTAACCCCTTCAAAAGGAGGCACAATTGGCCAAGTTCCACCTGCAAAAACTAATTTATCATAGTGATCTTTAAAAATTTCACCAGTTTTTAGATTTTTAATAGTTAAAACTTTAGCATTTTTATCAATTTCGAGAACATCATGTTCCAAATTAACATTAATTCCCATTTTTTTTAACTGGTCAGGATTTGAATAGAAAAGTCCAGAAGGATCGTCAAATTCACCACCAACTCAAAGAGCAATCCCACATCCAAGAAAGGAAATGTCAGTGTTACGGTCATAGGAGACAAGTTCAGCGTTAGGATAGATAGTTTTTAAGGTCCTTAAAAACGAAGTCCCAGCGTGATTTGTGCCAATTGATATTATTTTCATGATTTAATCTCCTATCTATCGCAATTTTTTTTATTAATTATACACTATTTTTAAAATTTTTTTGCATAATAAATTGTATAAATTTAATTTGTTTTTTGCGTATGGATGTAAAGAAAAAATCATCAGTTTTCGGGCATATTTTTGCTTTCGAGTTGATTTTAGTAGTTAAAAAGTAGAAAAATTTAGAAAAACGGCGGTTTTTTTGTGTGTCTCAGACAACGTTTTCATGCGCAATTGGCCAAAAATAAAAAAAATATGGCACCATATGACGCCTACTTTCGAGTATTTTTTCATTTTTTGAAGTAAATCCCTTTAAAAATGAGGATCACAAAAACTAATGGAAATAGGTTCTTTTGTAAATTTTGATCAGCAAAAAGTGTTAAAAAGTAGAAAAATTTAAGAAAAATCTCTCATTTTTCCGCACAAAACCACCAATTTTTACAGTGCATAAAAGAATTGAAAATGCATTCGCATAGAAAATTTCAAGGCAACTTTCTATTATCTCAATTTCAAATGCTAGATTTCATAACATAAAATTAAAACTAGTCATTTACGCATTTTGAGAGCAGAAAAATTGCTGCTGTTTCCGACCTTAGGACTCTTTTACCTAACGATACTGCTTGAAAATTTGCCTTTTGAGCCAGATCGACTTCATCATCAGCAAAACCACCTTCAGGTCCAACAATCAAGATGGTTTTTTGGCCAATTTTTGTGAAATCAAAGGCAGTTTTTGCTTTTTCGTGAGCAATTAATTTTGTAGAAAAATCACTTGATTTTTCCAAAATTTTTGCAAAACTTGTCGGTGGCAAAATTTTCGGAACAAAATTGCGAAAACTTTGTTGAGCACTATGCAAACAAATTAGTTGTCATCGATCAAGTTTTTTATTAAGGTCATTTCCTAGTTTTTGACTAACATTTTTACTGTAAAATGGTCAAATTTCACTTACACCAATTTCAATTGCTTTTTGAATTGCAAATTCGAAGGATTTTGTTTTTATAATCGCAATTGCAAGCGTAACTTTATTATTCGGTTCATTATTTAAATCAATTTCTGAAATGATTTTAGCCAAATTTGATTTTGGAAGTAATTTTGTCAGATAAAATTTACCTTCAAAAACACAAATAAAATTTTCATGTTCAATTCGAACTGTTTTTATGTGTTTTAGGGTAAATTCAGACAAAACAAAAAAGTTTTCTTGTTTTTTTTCAACAAAAAAGCGAAACATAAAGTAAAATTTTAATATAAATTGAACAAAATGAGTTATTTTTTAAATTTATAAGGTGCAAAAATATGAAGAAATTATCATCAAGTGAAATTAGACAACTTTGAGTTGATTTTTTTGTTGAAAAAAAACACCTTTTTCTTGAATCAAAATCACTTGTTCCACAAAACGATGACTCCCTGCTTTGAATTAATTCAGGCGTTGCAACTCTCAAGGATTATTTTACTGGCAAGAAAGTTCCACCGGCAAAAAGATTAGTGAATTCGCAAGTTGCTTTGAGAACCAATGATATTGAAAATGTTGGTATGACTTCACGCCACCACACACTTTTTGAAATGCTAGGTAATTTTTCGATTAACGACTATTTTAAAAATGAGGCAATTGAATTTGCTTACGAATTTTTGGTGCAAAAACTTGAAATGGATCCAGGAAAATTATTCATAACTTTTTATAAAAAGGATACAGAAACTCTAAAAAAATGGCTAGAATTAGGTATTCCTAGATCACAATTGATACCAGGAAGTCGCAAAACCAACTTTTGAGACCTAGGGCAAGGACCTTGTGGACCTTGCACAGAAATTTATTTTGACCGAGGACCAAAATTTGACCAAAGAAATAGTGAACTAATTGAAAAAGAAATTGAAAATGACCGTTTTATTGAAATTTGAAACATCGTTTTTTCTGAAGTTAACAATGATGGTAACCAAAATTACACAAATTTAATAGCAAAAAACATTGATACTGGCGCTGGTTTAGAACGAATTACTTCAATTTTACAATCAGGACCAACAAATTATGACACTGATCTTTTTTTGCCAATTATTCAAGAAATTGAAAAATTTACTGATTTTAGGTACAAAATTGATAATTATTTTGTAAAAAATGCAAAACAAGGTGCGATTAATGCCAATTTTCGTATTATCGCGGACCACATTAGAGCGATCACTTTTGCTATAAATGACCAAGTTTTACCATCAAATTCACACCGCGGTTACATTATTAGGCGCTTAATTCGACGTGCTTATTGAAATGGAAAAAAGCTCGGAATTTCAAAGCCTTTTCTTTTTAAACTACCAAAAATTGTTGCAAAAACTTTAAAAAAAAGTTTTTCAACTGACTTTATTAGCAAAATTATCAAAAAAGAGGAAGAAGGTTTTGCAAAAACACTAGAAATAGGACATAATTTGCTTGAGAAGGAACTTTCAAAAAATAAAAGTTTTGTTGATCCCAAACTTGTTTTTAAACTTTTCGAAACTTATGGGTTTCCCTTTGAACTCACAAAGGAAATTCTTGCTGAAAAAAAAATTGATTTTAATCTTGCTGATCTTGAAGAATTACAGAAAAATCATGCAGAAATTTCAAGAAAAAAAAAATTTATTGGAATGGCAAAAACAATCAATTCGCTTAATTTTATTTTAGAAAAAATTTCTGATTTTGTTGGTTATGACCAACAAAAAACAACAACAAAAGTTGTTTTTTTAGCCAATGAAAATGAAAAAATTGATGAATCAAACAACGATGAACTTTCCTACGTAGTTTTTGAAAAAACACCTTTTTATGCCACTAGCGGTGGTCAAAAACATGATCAGGGTTGAATAGTGCAGGAAAACCAAAAAATTCCTGTAATTAATGTTTTTAAGGACAAATTTTTCAACAATGTCCATGTTTTTCAAGGTAAATTAACAAATAAAAAACTAGTTTCACTTATTGTTGACTCTAAAAACAGAGTCAAACTTGAACGAAATCACTCTGCAACTCATCTTTTATTTGCAGCACTTCGGGCTGAATTTGGTGAGCAAATTAAGCAACTTGGATCAAATAATAATGAAAATAGGCTCACTTTTGATTTTCCTTGTCAACAAAAACCAACTTTTGAACAATTGCAAAGTGTTGAAAAACGCATAAATTCTTACATAAATCAAGCAGTTTCACGTGAATATTTGTTGACAAATTTAGAAGAAGCGCAGAAGTTAAACGCAATTATGACGCTTGAAGAATCAGAATATTTGGATCCAAACTCTGTCCGGCTTGTTCGTTTTTCGGGAATCACAACCGATTTGTGTGGAGGAACCCACATTGAAAATACTAAATTAATTGAAAAATTTACAATTACAGGGTGCCAAAACAAGGGTGCCGGAATTTACCGGATTCGAGCAGTGACTTCATTTGAGGAATATTTTGCTTTTGTGGAGGAAAATATTGCCAAAATTAATGAGCAAAATTTTGCACTTATCAAAAAAATCAAGGAAATTAAACCTAATTTTATCTTTGATTTTCCAGTATTTTCTGACAAAGAAGCTCATCTTCAATTTTTGCAAAAAAAAGAAGATGAGTTAAAAAAATACTACCTTGAAGTTGTTAAGGAAAAAAAGGAAAGCAGTGATTTTAGACTTGAAAAAAATAAAATTTTGCAAATAAAAAATTTTCAATTTTATCTTGATTTTGAATTTTCAGCACAAAATTTAAAGAAAGCAGCAGCCGTTTTTCGTGAACAAAATCACGAATTATCTTTCATTTTATTAGCTAATTTAAAAAATGATAATTTTTTGATTGCTGTTTCTTCGACAAAATTAAAATCTGATTTTATACTTGATCATATTTTAAAAAATTATGGAGGAACAGGTGGAGGAAATTCAAAAATTGCGCTTGGAAAATTGTCGCAAAAACCACTTTTTGAGGAAATAAATTCACTTTTATGGAAGATCAATTTCGAATTTTAGCCCTTGATTTAGGTGTTAAGTCCTGTGGTTTTGCAATTTCGGATCATTCTAGAAAAATTTCTTTTCCTTTGGAACAGTTCAATTTTACCCGTTACGATTTTGAAAAAGTCGTTCAGCGTGTTAACTTTTGACTAAAAGAATACCAAATTTCACTTGTTGTTTTGGGATATCCAACAACTTTATCTGGTAAAATTTCACCAAGAACAAAAATGATTGAACATTTTGCAAAAATTTTTAAAAAATCCTGTAAAATTAAGCTTTTTTTACAAGATGAACGACTTTCGACCAAAGAAGCTGAATTATTTTTGCTTGATTCTGGTCTCTCTTTTCAAAAACGGAAGAAAATTATTGACAAAATGGCAGCGCAAATTATTTTAGAAAGGTACTTACATTCACAAAATGGCAACAAAAAACACTAGATACTCAAATAAAATAATTGATCTTTCCGATCCAAATCGGCTACTTGAACACAAAATTTTCGATGAAAACACTCAAATTTTTACCTCTATAAATTATACTTTTTTGTTTTCAACAAAAATTGGTGACAAATTTTTTGGTTTTATTTTTGATGAATACAAGAATGTAGGTTGTTATGAATATGATCCTAAAACCAAGCAACTTTTAGAGCCAATTGAAGAATTCGATGATGAAATTATCGATCAAGCCGAAACCGTTATTAATGATTATTTTCATGAACACGAATTTGTTTTTGAGGGGAAAAAGGTTCTGCCTAAAGATTTTTTTAACAATGAAATGGACGAAATTGAGCAATTTCGCGATGATAGCATAATCGATTTGGATAACAAAAAAGAGTTCTAATTAGCAAAATTAGGACGCAAAAATAAAGGAGTTTTCAAATGAAATTAATTGTTGGACTTGGAAATCCAGGCGAAAAATATTCCCAAACAAAACACAACGTCGGCTACTGAGTCCTTGATTTATTAGCAGAGAAGTTGTCTTTAAGTTTTGATTTAAAAACTGAAAATGGAATTTATTGCAAAACAGGTGATTTCATTCTTGCAAAACCAACCACTTTTATGAATAAATCGGGTGATTTTGTCCTTGAATTAGTCAATTTTTACAAAATTAACATTAACGACGTCATGATTGTTTACGATGACATGAACTATGAAATTGGACAAGCCGCGATTAAAGCATCTGGAAACTCTGGTGGTCAGCGTGGAATGGGAAATGTTATTGAAAAGTGTGGAACTAAGAACATAAAACGATTGAAAATTGGTATTTCGCGGTGTTCTGAACCTAAGGAGTATGTACTTTCTCCTTTTGAACCTTTGGCTAAAGGGCGGATTATGCTTGTTATTAATCAAGTTGTTGACATTTTGGTATTTTATTTGTCAAACAGTTTTATGACAACAGTTGAAAAATTCAATGCTAACAAAAATAAAGCCTAAAAAAAAGTACTTAATTGCAGTTTCAGGCGGCGCTGACTCGATGTTTTTGCTTAATAAATTTAAAAAAAAAAATATTGTCGTTGCGCATATCAATTATAACCTTCGGCCTGAAGCAATTTTTGAGACCCTTTTACTAATTAATTTTTGCCAAAAAAACAATTTAACTTTAAAAATTTTGTCTTTTGACAGTTTCCGAGTAAAAGGCAACCTTCAAAATCAACTCAGAATTGCGCGATATCAGTTTTTTAAGGAAATTTATCAACAATTTTCTTGTACTAAATTGTTAACAGCTCACCACCGTGATGATTTTATTGAAACAATTTTGATGCAAAAAAGCAAAAAAAAGACAGTGTCTTATTGAGGAATTAGGGTAACAAATCAAATTTTTGGCATGAAAATTTGAAGACCTTTATTATTTTTGTACACAAAGGAATCAATAATTAGAAAATGCCGCAAAAAATCAATTCCTTTTCTTGATGACAAATCAAATTTTGAAACAAAATATGAACGAAATCAGGTGCGGTTTTATTTACAAAAAAAATCTAGTTTTGTGCGGTTTTTACTTTTTTTATGCTATTTTCTTTTAAATTTTTACAAAAATTTATCATTTCTACAAGAAAGGTGAATTCTTTCTAGATGAAAAAGAGCGGAATTTAGTGTTAATTTTTTTAGAAAAATTAGAAAAAAAAATAACATTGTCTATTTGTATGTCAACCAAAATTTTAAAAATATTAAACTTTCAAAGTCAAAAATTAATTCGATAGCTGATTTTATTTGTTCAAAATCAACAAAAAGTCAATTCTTGCTAAAAAAAAATAATTATATTGTCAAAAAAAAGTGAAAAATAATAGCAAAACCTGATTATGATTGCCAAAATGGTGAAATAAGTTAGCTAATGCTTTTAATTTGCTTATTAGACAAATTTTTCTAATTTTGAGTAAATTTAATGAAAAACAGTGTTTTTAGAGTGAAAAAATGAAGTTTTTTCACTTTTTTTAAGGCAACAAAAATATTCAAATTCGAAAAATTCCTATTTTTAATGTTTTTTGAAATTTAAAAATTTTTCCAAAAACTCAAAAAAAATAAAGGTATTAAGTTCAAAATTTGAAAACAAAAAGGACCCAACATTTTTGTTGGGTCCTTTTTGTTTTACACAATTAATATTTTCCAAAAATATTAAAAATTAATAAAGTTTGTACGCTAAATTTCGCCTCATTTACGAAGTGTTTTTTTTGTTTTTGCAGAAACTTTAATCCGAATTTTCTGTCCATTTGCAGTTTTAAGAACAACCTGTTGCAAATTAAGATTAAATTTTCTTTTTGTTGCATTAAGTGCGTGAGAACGATTATTTCCACTTTGCGGACCGCGTTGAGCAATTAGATCTTTTCGAGCCATTTCTTTCCTTAAAATAAAATTTTGTAATTAACCTATTTTTTTGCACTTAATGCTAATTTTACAATATTTTCAAATTCAGCACTATGATGAATCGCCATTTCAGCAAGCATTTTACGATTAATTTCAATTTGCGCTGCCTTAATTCCGTACATTAATTGTGAATATGAAATTCCTTGTTGGCGTGCAGCAGCGTTAATTCTGCTAATTCATAATTTACGAAAATCACGTTTTCGTTGTTTTCGATCTCGAAATGCATAAGTTCAAGATTTTATAACGGCTTGCTTTGCAACTTTGAACCCAATTGACTTGTGACCTCAATAACCTTTAGCTAATTTTAACCAACGTCGGCGACGTTGACGGGTAACATTTCCACCTTTAACTCGCATAATAATGCTCCTTGCAAAATTTAATATCTTATTCTTTAAAAAGTTAAATCAATTTTTTTAATCTCTTGAAATCAGAACTTTGCATCAAATCAGACTTGCGTGACTGTCTTTTTTGCTTTGTTGTTTTGTTCTGAGCAAGATGTGAACGGTAAGCATGAGAGTGCTTAATTTTGCCACTAGCAGTAACTTTTATTCTTTTTTTTAGGGCAGATTTTGTTTTTAACTTAATTTTTGGCATTTTCTTCCTGCTTTATTTTTTCTTCAAAAACAAGTAACTCTTTTATTTGCTTGGATGAAGTAAATTTTGGTAATTTTTTTCTATCTCGCTCAAGATTCATCACCAAGAAATTACCGTTTTGCGATACTTCCTTGCTTTTTTTAGCAATATATTTTAATTCATCAAAAAATAAATCAAGTGTTTGTTGTCCTCTTTCAATTCGTGTAATTTCGCGACCACGAAAGCGGAGGGCAATTTTAACTCGATCACCATCAAGAATAAATTCTTTTGCTTTTTTTGCTTTAACTAAAATATCTTGGATACTAATGTTAAAACTGAGGCGGATTTCACGATTATTAGTAAAAGTTTGTTTCTCTTTTTCCTGTTTTTTTCGTTTTTTATTGTCATATCGAAATTTTCCATAATCAAGAACTTTTGCAATAGGTATTTTCTGAATTTTACCATCATTAGTTTTTACTTCTTTAATTGAAATTAAAACTAGATCAAGGCCTTTGGATTTTGCCAATTGCAAAGCTTCTTTTGTGGCAACTTTACCAATTTTTTCATTGTTGTCACCAAGCAAAAAAACGCTAGAAAATATGATATTTTCATTAATTTGGTGTTCCTGCACAGGTTTTTTTTGAAAAAAATTTCTTGGATTCAAAATTTAAGTTTTTTCTCCTTACAAAGGTTGCTCAAAAACTAATTACATAAAAATATTTTTTGATCAGGACATTCAAAATTAAAAAATGAAATAAATCGTCATTTTAGACAAAAAATAATTTTTGTTTGTCAGGTAAACCCAAGATCAAAAATCATCAGGTGAGAGCAAATCTACTTTCTGCAAATAAAAATTTGCATAATAAATTATACTAAAAAAATATAAAAAACAAAATAAATTTTCATTTTTGGCTAATTGCACGTTAAAAAGTTATCTTACAAGTAGAAAATTGGCTCTTTTTTCTAAATTTTTCCACTTTTTAAATCAAAAAAATTTAGAAACTATATAACTTAAAAAAATTAATAAATGAATTGGGTCATTTTTTCATTTTCAACAACCAAGAAAGTGTCACCCTTTTCAACTCCAAATGGTTTCAAAACATTTCGCGCGTGATTGTAATCCTTTTTGATCGCCTCGAATTCATTTATTGAATTAATTGAAACGAAGACCGAAGAGGTGATTCCAAAACCGTTAATCAATTTTTCGTTGTTCAAAACACCAATAACAGCTGTGTTTGGGCGAAACTTAGCAATTGTTTTCAATAATTGACCTGTTCTTGATAAAACAATTGTGTATTTTATTTTTTTTTCATAAGCTAAATGTGCTAATTTGTGAGCAATTTTTGCCCGCTGACCACGAGAATTTTGCGTTATAAATGCCAGTTGTTTTGTATAAAACAATTTGTTATAGAACTCTTTTTCTGCTCTTTTATTAATTACAGACATCACCTGAACTGACTCTACCGGAAATTGCCCTTGTGCTGATTCACCCGATAACATTGTGGCGTCTGCGCCCAATTCGGTCGCTCAATAAACATCAGAAACTTCAGCACGAGTCGGTTGTGAGGATTTTTCCATTGAATCAAGCATTTGCGTTGCAACAACAACAGTTTTTCCAGCAAAACGGCACTTACGAATTATCCTTTTTTGCTGAAAAGGGACTTCTTCATAAGGAACCTCAAGCCCTAAATCACCACGGGCGACCATGATTCCATCAGAAAATTCAATGATTTCATCAATGTTTTCAAGTCCTAATTTTGATTCAATTTTGGAAATAATTTGAATATGAGAGCCTCCATTTTTGTCCAAAAGATCTCTTAATTGTTGAACATCAACAGCTGAATTTACAAACGATGCAGCAACATAATCAATATTTTCGGAGATCCCAAAAAGAACATCATCAATGTCTTTTTGGGACAAAAATGGGAGAGAAAAAGCGACTCCTGGCATATTAAGTCGCTTATTTGACCTTAAAATATGGGAGTTTTTTGTTCTAACAATGACTTTTTTGTCCTCGATTTTAATGACAATAGATTGCAATTTTCCATCATCAAAAAGGACACGATCACCAATTTTTAAATCCTTGTCAATTTGGTGTGAAACTGTGATAGTTTCTGAGGTTCCCTCAAAATTTTTGTAAGAAAAAGTGTCAGTAAGCACAGTTAGTTCCTGATTTGCAAGAATTTTTTGCATGGAATCTTTGATTTTACCAACACGGATTTCTGGACCTTTTGTGTCAAGCATCACTGAAATCGGAATTTGCAATTCAGAAGAAAGGCGCCTTGCGCTTGCGAATTTTTCCCTTTGTTCATCATGAGTTCCGTGCGAAAAATTTGCACGAATTACACTCACGCCAGCTAAAACCAGATTTTTCAAAACCTGATAATCTTGTGTTGCTGGCCCGATTGTCGCGATAATTTTTGTTCTTTTTGAAATATAATTTTTCATGTCATTCATTTTTGAATCTAAATCCTATTTGCCAATATTATCTTAAATTATAAACTTAATTAGAGAATTTATTAGGAAATTTTTAAGGTTTTTTTGAAAAAGTGTGGGCCAAAACCCTCTAATTCAAGATTTTTACCAATTTTTGGTTTCTGAACAAAAATTTCCAAATTTCTTTGTCCTGAACAAGGTAAGGAAATAAGTTCGATTGTTTGCAAATTTTCCCAATTGAATGAAAGCAGGTTTGCTTTCAAATTCGATCTTGTAAATTCAATGACAAATTTGTTTTCAAAAGCGTCAAAATTATTTAAAAAATCAAGGGTTAATTTACAGAAATTTAGGCTTTCAGACCCATTTTCTAGTATAAATTCGCCTAAAATTTCAACTTTTTTAGGCGAATTACCCACAAAAGCATAAGTTTTTACGCTTGTTTTCAAACTAGAAAATTGAATATTTTCTAGTTTGTTATCAGCAAAGCAA
Source organism: Mycoplasma sp. 'Moose RK' (assembly GCF_015708155.1). GTDB lineage: Bacteria > Bacillota_I > Bacilli_A > Mycoplasmatales > Metamycoplasmataceae > Mesomycoplasma. The sequence continues at coordinate 150,377 of NZ_JADDYD010000001.1, read as the reverse complement.
TCATCTTCAATTTCATCAATTCAGTCCGGAATTACGATCCTTTTTAAGTTATTGTTTGCAAAAACAGATTGACTTAAGTGAGTTAATTTTTTTGGAAAAACCAACTCTTCAATCAGATTCGATTCGAAGGCTGAATTTGCAATGCTTACCAAATTTTCCCCAAAAATCACTTTTTTTACGCGGTTTAGCATGAAAGCCGACTCACCGATTTTTAGCAACGAAGCAGGTAAAATTAATTTTTCAATTTCCAAATTGAGTCCCGAAAAGGCAAAATTATCAATTTCATGAAAATTAAAACTGCTAAGATCAAGAATTTTATTCGAAAAAAATTCTGAATTTTTAATGATTTTGATCGCTTCTGATCTTGAAAGTAGTAAAATTTGCACTTTTTTCCTAAATTTTTCTATTTTTTGCGATTTTTTAAATTTTTTATTAAATTAATATGAAAGGAGGTCAAAAATGAAAACTAATCAAACAAACCAATCTCTTGTTAAACTTAGTCAAAAAGACAAAAATGAGATTGGCGGGGCAGGGCTGATAGCCGGAATTGCCAGTGTTGCAGGTGTAATTGCAAGATTAACGCCAGCAGTAATGGGAATTGCAGCAATTTATCAAGTTTTCAAATCTAGTTCCGGTGAAATCAAAACCGGAACTAGCCAAAGTGTAAAATGAGACTCAACAAAAGCTGCAAAAGCTGCAAGCGAAAAAGCTGATGCCACCCAACCAATTTACTTTATTTATTAGATTATTTTCGAGAATTACTTATTTATATTTTAGTTCTTCTAATTTTTCTGAATCGAAGGCCAAAATGAAAGCCTCGATGAGATCGATTGCAGCCTTGATATCTGAAATGCTAATTAATCCATAAGTTGAATGCAAATAGCGTTGAGGGATTGAAATACTTACAGTTGGTGTTCCAAATCCTGAATACTGCAATTCTTCAGCATCAGTTCCACCGCCTTGTGAAACATAGCGATAAATTGGAATGTTTTTTTCTTTTGCAACGCTAAAAAGAATTTCAACTAATCTTGGGTCCATCAGCGCGCCGCCATCAGCAATATCAATTGCAACCCCAGCTCCCAATTTTTGAACTCCTGGGATTGCACCCTCGGTATCATGTGCGGCGCCAGTATCAATTGCGAAAGCAACATCAGCATCGATCATTTTTGAAACTGCACGCGCACCACGAAGACCAACTTCTTCTTGAACAGTACCAATTAAAATTGGATTGGATTTTAGATTTTTATTGGCAAGTCGGTGGGCTAATTCATCAATGACAACCACGCCAGCGCGGTTGTCAATTGCTTTTGATGCAAAATAATCATTATTTTGCATCAAAAAATTAGAATTATTGAAATAAATTCGATTTCCGATTTCGACACCTAAATCTTCTGCTTCTTTTTTCGACCTAAAGCCAAAATCGAAGAAAAGATCTTTTACTAGTAGTGCTTTTTCGATTTGTTGGCGTTCCATAATGTGAATTGATGTATGGCCAGCAATTCCAAAAAATTCTTTACCGGTGGAACTAATTAATTTAAATTTTGCACCAATTGCAATATTTCCCCAAATTCCACCAATCGATTTTACCTTGATAAAACCTTTTTCTGTGATGTCAAGAACAATAAAACCAACTTCATCCATATGTGCTGCAACCACAATTTTAGGTCCTGGATTTTGATGTTTTTTCTCCATAATTAACGAACCAAAACCATCACGTCTGTAGACAAGATCAAGATTTTTTGTAGATTTTTTTAATTGGTCAACAACTTCTTCTTCATAACGGGACATTCCGTCAATGTCGCAGTAACTTTTTAATTTTTTCAATATTGGCATAATCTTTCTCCTCTTTAATTTAATTAAAACATTATACATTTTTTCTAAAAATTTCAATTAATTTCTGTCTGTGATTTAGAGCGCAAGAATTCATTTATCTTACGAAAAACTCCAGAATTTTTTAAAGAATTTGCAAAACTAAATGGCGAAGGGTGTGAGTAAATAAAAACTTTTTGGTTTTCAAGGTTAATATTTTCAACTGTTGATTTTGCTTTTTGGCCAAGAAGAAGAAAAACAACATCAGTTTTATTTTCAACAATAAAATTGATTAAATTGTTGCTAAAAATTTTCCAACCAATGTTTTCATGAGAATTTGGCTGTGATTTTCGCACAGAAAGTACTGTATTTAGCAACAAAACTCCTTGTTTTGCCCAATTTTGCAAGTCACCATCAGTTTTTGTAAAATTGGGATAGGAATTTTTGATTTCTGAAAATAAATTTAAAAGTGACGGAGGTAATTTTTTTGATCTTGTTGAAAAAGCCAATCCATCTGCTTGACCATCTTGATGATATGGATCCTGACCTAAAATGACAAGTTTTAAATCTTCAAATTTAGTTAATTTAATTGCACGAAAAAGATCTTTTTTCTCTGGAAAAACTTGAAAATTTTTATATTCTTGTTCCAATTTTTGTTTTAGTAATTGAAAATATGGTTTTTTTATCTCTTTTTCCATGAAATATTTAAAGTCAATTTTCATGAACAAAATTATAACCAAAAAATAATCAATTTTTTATAAAAAATTTACAAAAATATGTTATAATTCCAAAAGTTTATTTCATCAAACTACCATTCCAAAAAGGTCAAAACTAATTTTATTTTTTTAATAATTTAGTACCTCGAGGATGATTATCATAAGGAGAAACTTATGTTTGCAATTATTAAAACTGGTGGAAAACAAATTATTGTTGAAAAAAATCAAACAATTTTTGTTGAAAAAATTGACAAAAATGAAGGTGAAAGTGTATCTTTTACTGAGGTTTTATTTATTAATGGTAAAGTTGGAACACCTTTTGTTAAAAACGCAGTTGTTACTGGAGTTGTTGAAAAGCAAGGACGAGCAAAAAAAATTGTTGTTTACCGTCACAACCCAAAATCAACTCACAAACGAAAACTGGGTCACCGACAACCCTTTACGCGCGTTAAAATAACTGAATTGAAAGGATAAATCGAAATGGCAAAGACCAAGGCTGGTGGTTCGACCAAGAATGGCCGTGATTCCCGCGGCCGTAGACTTGGACAAAAAATTGCAGATGGACAATTTGCTCACACAGGTTCAATTATTTTTCGCCAAAGAGGAACAAAAATTTACCCTGGCAAAAATGTTGGCCGTGGAGGCGATGATAGTTTATTTGCACTTGTTAATGGAATTGTTAAATTTCAAAAAGTGCGTCGCCGAAAATATGTAAGTGTTGAATCTATTTAATTATTTTTTAATTTTTTCTTATAAATCCCCAAAATAAAGAGTGTAAATCCTTTTTATTTTGGGGATTTTTTTCTTTTAAACTAATAAGATGAAAAATCAGCTGATTTTTCATAGTTTTTTTTTTTTTTTTTTATTTATTTATTAAATAAATAAAAATCATAAAAACATCTTATTTTCAATAATTTTTAATGCTTTTATTTTTTAAATATTTTCCTTAGAAAATTAGACAATTTTTTGAGTTGCAAATATTTGTTTTTTAAAAACATTAAAAAAATTTCATTTTTACCTCTGAAAAAGAGAAAAAAATGAAATTTTTAGTGAGAAAAGTTCTTTTTTTTGCTAATTTTTCCAAATTTTTTTAATTGATTGTGAAAGGAAAAAAATGAAAAACACACTAATTTACCTTGCAATTAAGTATCAAGGTGATTTCAATTTAATTCAAAAAGCTATACAAAAAAATGAAAATGTTGATGAACAGGAACTGCAAAAAATTAAAGAAGAAGTTAGTACTGGAAAAATCAAAGCAATCACAATATTAGACAAAAATTACCCAACGGCTCTACAAATTTTGCAAAAACCACCTTTTGTACTTTTTTATCGCGGAAATATTGAACTCTTGGATAATAGTAATCAAAAAAGCGCCCTAATTGGCGAACAATACAACTCAAAAATTCAGGAATTTTTCAATCGCTCGCTTGATGAAATCATCAAAAGACACACGCTAATTACAAACGGTTATCAGGGTGTTGAACAAAAAGTAATGGAATATTATCGATTAAACGAAAAGCCAATCATCGGCGTTTCGGCTAACGGAGTTAGCAAACCCTGAATGTTTAGTGATTACAATAATTATGAAAAAATTTTACTCATTTCTGAATACCCCGATGGGGTTGAGATCAATCAAAAAAGATTGATCGAGCGAAACCGGATTGCTGCAGCTCTTGCTAATTTTCTTGTAATTTATTCGATCCGACGCTATGGCGGTTCGCAAAGTTTGGTAAATTTTTTTCTTGATTTGGGCAAAGAAATTTACTGTTTTTTTGACAAAAACAATCATGATTTCCTTGATTATCAAGGGTGTTCCGAACTAATTGATCAAGGCGCAAATTGAATCACAGAAATCAAAGACATCTATTATGAAGCAAGTTTAGGAGGAAAATAATGGATTTTATCAGTTTATTTGCAGAAGTTGAGGTTGGTGGAGAGATTTCAACACTTGCAACCACTTTACAAAAATGAATTAAATATTTGACACAAATTGGGATGCCAATCGCCGCTGGAATTCTAGTAGCTTCAGTCGTCTTTTTTGCAACAATGCTATCAATCACTCATGATGTTGAAAAACGTGAAAAATGAAAAAAAGCCCTTATTTGGTCATCAATTGGCTTTGTAATTATTTTAGTTGCGCTTGGACTTTCAACAGTAATAATTTCTGTTGCTAGTTCAGCAGCTAGCGGTGGTTCAACTGGCTAATGTTTGGCTGACTTTTCAATGGTTTAATCAGCCTAATTACTTATCCTTTTTTTATAGCCGGCTGATATCTTTTAGTTTATTTACCCTTAGCAATTATTGCTTTTTTTAACTTTATTTTTAATCAAATTGGCATAAATATCATTGTAAATGCAATTTTTAATCAACAAAGTTTCTCCTTTAGTTCTTTGCCAATCGGATTTTGGATTTTTGCAATTCTTTCAATTTCACTTGGATTTATTATTTTTGTTTTACGCTATTTAAAATTTTTGGTAATTCGCAAGAGATCAGCAGATGCTGAAATTATTTCAATGGGAAAAACTGGAATTGCTGCCTTTGCTTTCATTTTCCTATTTCCAATTATTTTTTTTATTTTGCTTGTGATAATTCAGTCAACACTTTTACTTATAAATCGTTACATTCGTGGTGATCAAAATTTAATTGGACTTTTGCTGAAGTCAGCAACAAATAAAATTCCAACTGAAGAACTCAATGCAATTTCAATCAGTTTTTCTGCACCAAGTTTTTCAACTTTTTCAGGTTTTGAAAGTGGCGAGGGTTTGACTTTGATTATCACACTTTCAGCATCCTCAATTGTGATTGCTTACATTTTGGGAATCAGTTTTATCTCGTGATTTACGGCATCTGCGCAACTTTTCATGAATTTTTTGACAATGCCTGTTTGAGCTATTAACAGCATTTGAGACGACGGAAAAAGACTAAAGTCTTGAACAAAAACTTTTTTTGGCCAGTTCGCGATCATTATTGTTTACCAAGCAAGTTTTAATTTGTTTTTGATTTGAATAGCTTCAACCCATAGAATTGCTGATTCAATTGATTTTGGAATTGCTCAAAATCAACAAATTTTTCGTTTTTTATTCAAAATTGCGTTCATAATTGGTGGTGGTTTGGCAATCTCAACCTTCACTCGCCAAATTGCCGCGCAATATGGGCAAGAAGGGGCGGTTGAACACCATCAAAGACTTGCCTCGTCAACACTCAAAGTTGGTGGGGTTGCGCTTGCTGGTGCAACAAGCGTGATGTCAAAACAGTCGAAAAATAAACTGGGAAATGGAATGGCAATTGAAAATTTAGTTGCTAAAAACGGGCCAGGGCAAAATCCTTTTTCAATTGTTGATAATTCGATTGCGCCAGGGGCAAAAAGTAATTGACGTAACCCGGTCATTGGTTCTGCTGCACTACCTTTGGGTTTGATGGGAGGAGTCGCTGCTTTTAAATTTGGAAAAGCAGCAATTGAAAAATGGCGAAAAAAAAGGGCTGAAAAAAAAGGAAGAATGCCTGAAAAAAGTGATGAAAAATCAGAACTAATTAACAAAAAAGAACAAAATAGTGATGAAAAAATTGCAAATAAAGCAAAAAAAGATAGTGATTCTTCAAAAGAAATTGACTCAAAAACTACGAAAAAAGATAGTGAAAGCAATCAAAAAGACCCATCATTAGTCAGCGCAATTATTCCTGAAGGTTTGCTTGAAGAACAACCAAATTTACTTGGGAAAAGTGATGAAATTCCTAGTTTTAATATTGAAAATTCTCCAGATTTGGGAAATAATTCTGTGGAAAACAAAGATGAAACCAATGAAAATTTGAACTTTTTAGATGGTGCTTTAGGCGAAAAAGTGAAAATTTCTAAAAAAACTGCAAAAAAGGGGAAAGCTAACGTGGAAAAATCTGAAAAAAATGAGGAAGAAAAGATTGAAAAAACAAAAAAAGACAGTGAAAAAGACGAGAAAAAAACTGAAAAAACACCTAAAAAAATTGAAGCTGAAAAAGAAAATTCAAATGGATTAAAAAGTGAATCTTTAGATTTAAAAGTAACTAAAAATGACATAAAAAAAGTTGAAAAAATACAAGAAAAAGTGGGAAAAACTGAAAACCAAAGTTCAAAATCTGAAGTAAAAGAAAAATCTGAGCTAAAAACTGAAAAAATTACTAAAAAATCTAATGCTGAAGCTGAAAAAGAAAATTCAAATGGGTTAAAAAGTGAATCTTTAGATTTAAAAGTAACTAAAAATGACATAAAAAAGGCTGAAAATAAGGAAAAAAGCGATGAAATTACAAAATAAACGAATAAAAAACGTTCAAATTCAGATTTTTCGCAGAATAACTTTGGTCGATTTACCAATCATTATGTTTATGTTTTTTTTGTCAGCAAGTATCGGTTTTGCGCTACCGAAAAATCTTTTTATTCTTTGAAAAATGCTTTTTTCAGCATCCTTTTTTCTGATTTTTACAACACCGCTAATAAAACACTACAAAAACTGAGGTCTTAAAGGATATAAGATTCTTTGGTACATGATTTTATACATTTCACGGCCAAAAATTTACAATAAAATGTCAAGAACCAGCGCAAATACACAAAATTTATTGCCTTACACAAGTGCAAAACACGATTTTATTAAAGTTAGTGGTGGTTTTGTTGGTGGAATTGAGATCAATGGCCAGGATATTTTTAGCATTGGAAGTGAGAAAATTGAGCAAATTTTAGAACAACTAACAACAAGTTTAAATGCAATAACTAACCGAATTTCAATAGTAAAAATTGCGCATCCAAATGATTTAAGAAAAAATAAAATGTTTTTTCTTAAATTTGAAGAAAAATGTGTTGAAAATCTTAATGAAAATTTTTGTGAAGAATACAAACAGGATATTGTTAATTTTGACAGTTATTTGCACCACCGCTACTTTATAATAATTTATGAAAAAAACGATGTTTCTCTACTTCAACAAGTAAATTTGATGCGTGCAAATATTTCAGCAACTGGATTTCGTGCGAAAATTGCACCTTTACGCAGTTTGCTTGATTTGAACTTAAAAATAATTAATTTCAATGATTTTTTAAGCGATGATGAATACAAAAACATCGAAAATGGCGATAATATTTGCAAATATTTAGCCCAAGATCAAATCAAATGGTATACTGATTATTTTCAGATTAATCAAAAATATTTTTCAGTTCAAAGCATCAATGAATATCCATTTAATCTTCCCTTGGGTTGAGCAGCGCAACTTTTTGCAACAAATAGTAGCATAATTTGGCACCTAAATCGCCTTTCAAGCGCTGAAAAAGAAAATAGTTTTAATCGTGGGGCAAAAAATCTTGAATCAAACTTTTCTGATCAAAAAAATATTGTTCAAAAATCTAAAACTGCCACCGAAAGGGCCGCACTTGAGGAAATAATTAACATTGCTAGCTCATCTCGTGAAGAAATTTTTTACTCTACTTTTATTTATTTAAATACAGGTGAAACTAAAAATGCGCTCAAGGAAATTGAAAGCAAAAATCGCAATAATTTACGTAACATTGGTGCAACAATCAATACACTAAAATACCGTCAATTACAGGGTTTTGCCTCAATTTTTTTTAGATTTAGCAACTTTTTAAAAGAAGAAATTGAAATGCCAGCAAGCAATGTTGCTTTTGGAATTCCGTTTACATCGCGAAATTTTAATGATGGTAATTACAATGTAATTGGAATCAGTAAAACTGATTACACACCGGTATTTTTTGATCTTTTTTTGCAAAATCAGGATAGAAAAAATTCCAATTGTTTTATTTTAGGAACATCTGGTGCTGGCAAATCAACAATCACAAAAAAATTACTAACCTATAACAAAGCAGTCGGAAATTCCGTAATAGTTTTGGATCCACAGAACGAATATTGAAAAATTGGTGACAGTTTAGATGCAAATAAAATTAATTTTGGGGGTGGAGCAACAACAGTTTTTAATCCTTTGCAGATTCAAAAAGTGTTTAATCCACAGGCGAAAAATTTGGATTTAAAAGCTACAAATAATGCTGAAACAATTGCTTTGCACCTTCAAAATCTTGAAAAATTTTTTAAAATTTTATTACCAAATCTTGACCACAAAATGGTGATGTCAATTGTTGAAGCAACAAATGAAATTTATAAAAATTGCAATTTTTATCATATGGAAAATGATATTTACCTTTTAAATCCAAAAGAATTTCCAACAATTGATGATTTAATTGAGGATTATCAAAAAAGGGAATTTGACTACATTTTGCCAACAGAAAAAACAATTGTGCTTTCAACTTTGCGCTACGAATTTAGCAAATATGGAAAATTAAATAAACTTTTTAATGGTTTTAGTAGCGAACTTGATATCAACAAAGGGTTCTCGATTTTCAATGTTTCAACCTTGATGCACCTTGAAAAAAGGATTTATCAAGCAGCTTTTTTTCTAGTTTTGTCTTTTATTGAAGGAAAAATTGCCACTAATTTTTACAAAGAACAAAAAATTGTTTTAATTGTTGATGAAGCACATCGTTTCATTGACGAATCCAACACAGTTGCGTTGGATTTTTTGTTTAAAATTGCAAAAACCATCCGAAAATACAATGGTTCTTTGATAATAACAACACAAAATCCGGGTGATTTTGCGATTAGCGGTGAAGCTGCTCGAAAATCAGAAGCAATTATCGAAAATTGCCAATATGCTTTCTTCTTCAATTTAAAAAGCAACGATATTGAAAAGGTTGATAAACTTTTTTCATCATCGGGCGGTCTTACTAAGGAGGAAAAAAAGTTCATTGCTTTGGCGCAAATTGGTGAATTTATTTTTTCTGCAAACCTGAATGACCGTTATATTTGCGCTGGTTATTTTAATCAGATGGAAAAAAAATTATTTTTTGATAAGGGTGACAAATTAATTAAGGAGGAAAATTAATGAACAAAAAAATTCCAATTTTTTTGCTTTTAAGTTTAACACCAATTCTCTTTTTTTCAACTGGGTTTCAAAATAATCAAAATTTTGAAATCGGAAAAAATGCTGAATTCGAAACCAAATCTGGATTTGCGAATTTCACGACAAATTTTGATTTTGAGGTTGATAACAACATTAATTCATTCAATTTTGAATGAAATGATTCTTCAAAAATTGAGACACGAAAATTAAAATATTACTGATTTGATGAGAGAATCATAAAAAAAATTTATTCACCAGGTGAAGCACCAAAAATTAATCCTGATATTCATTCAAATCAATTTTGCCAGAAATTGGAATATTGCCAAAATTGGCAATATTATTGAGACGAAAGAAAATTTCGGAACTGAAATAATGAAACAATTTTTAATGTTTATGGTCAATATGACAGCTCGATTTTTGACCTTGTTTCTTTAAAAATTAATGCAAAAAATCAAAAAATTCTTGAAATAAGTAATAAATTAAGCAAATTTGCAAAAGAAAAAATTGAAAAATTAAAAAATGATTTTGGCGCTTTTGAAATAAAAGTTGCAAACTTACTTTATCGAGTTGGATTTGAAATAACAGCAAATAAAATTAAAAAATTTACCGCAAGTCTTCAATTTTATTACACATATCGGGAGCCAAGTTTACTCCCAAACAACGAGTTAACAAATTATTTAAATAAATTAAAAACAAAATTTAACACAGAAGTTATCAAAGATAATAAAATTTTGCTTCCAAGTACTCAAGAAAATCAAAATAATTCAGAGATTAAGAACATTTCATTGCGATCAACGCCTGAAAATCTGCAAAAAATTAAGGAAAAAATTCCTGAATTTGAAAAAAAATTAGTTGAAAACAATGAGCAGAAAAAATATAATAGCTATTTATCATTCCGGATTATTGACGACAATAAACTTGAATTTTTTCTTGTTTTTAAACACCCACAAGATCAAAATTATTATAATTTTGTACTAAACAACAATGTAGCCATCCTTTTTGAATTAAAAAATGTGAAAAATGAAGATCAATTTTGAAAAAGACTGACAATAACACCAGGTCAAGTTTACGACCCAAATGATCAAACTATAAAAATTGATGTACCAGATCAAATTTTAAAACCTAAAAAAACTGTAGAAAAAAAAGAAAATATTCGCTATATTAATGGTGGAAAATGAGAATATCATAGTAAAGCAAGGTTAAATTTTATTGCTGATCCCGAAGAAAACGAAATTTTGTTCATAAATGATAAGCCAATTGATGTTCTTGATCGCAATTTTGATTATGAATTGGAAGATTTACGACTTGAACAAAAACAGGCGCAAAGCGCAAATAATGAATATAAAATTCAGATTAAAAAATTTGAAAAAAACCATGAAACTCAGGATAATTCAAAGGTAATTGCTATTTATGAAATTAATTTAGTAATAAAATCTGTAAATTCAATAATGGACATCAAATGGTTTGCTTGAAATCCTGCAAATAATAAGGAACAACAAGAATTAATTGAACCATATTTGAAAGATGAAAAAGGCAATGTAATAAGCGATGAATTCGGGAAGAAAGTAAAAAATCCAAAATTTGACCCTTTAATTGATCCAAAAACAGGAACAAAAAAGCAAATTTTGTGAGTTTCAACTGGGAGTAATCCAAAAAATTTGCCTAAAAACAGTGTTTTTTTGCAACTACCAAACGAATTGAATAACTGAAAAAGAAACAGAAATTCTAATTTTGGTTTTATCGCCGAGGCAAGTGTGAGTGGAAAAGGCGCAAATATTACTTTAAATAAATTAATTAAAAATGAAAAAAATAGTTCACAAAAATTTTCAATTAACACAGAGAACCTTGAAAAATTTGAAATTAAGGAAAAAAATAATGAAAAATCGAATGAATTTGTTATAACAAAAAGTGCTAATAAGTATTTTTCTAGTTCAGGAATTTGACTGTTTAGTTCAAAATTTGACAAAGGAAATTCATCTTTTAAATTAGTTTCGATTGGTAATAATTCAAATTCACAACTTTTTACTGACATTTTTCCAAATAAGGCAATAATACCATTTTGAGATTCAGAACCTGGTCAGTTTTTGATGCAATATTTGCTAGAACTAAAATTTTCACAAGATGATTTGGAAAAACTTTCATATGAAGAAATTTTGTTACACTGAAAAAATTTTATTGAAAATTCAACTAAAAAATATTGACTTCGAAAAGTTAATTCACAAATTAAAAGTATTGAATTAATTAAAAATCGAATTTCATCAATAATCAAAAAGAAAGAAAAAACTCAAAATGATGGCAAAAACACAGGCAAAATTCTAGAAATAAAGCCTGAAATGATTGATGATTTAGTTTTAATGGCGATTGATGATGAGGAATTAATTGGTAAAATTAGCACAAAAATTACTAATATCAAGGAAAATAATGATGGATCTTTTGATTTTGAAATTGAGTTTGAAGCAATTGATTTAGACAGAAATTTAGAATCAAGTTTTCAGAAAAACACTTTAGGTTTTAAAAATATTAAGGTTGAAAATGAAGATTTCAGTGAGATTAAAGAGAAAATTAGTTTGAATGTTGATAAAAAACTGTTGCTAAAAAGTGAGGATGCTGATGATTACGGACAAATTATTGAGGAATTTTCCAAACAAAATAATAGTGATAAAGTTGACATCGTAATTGAAAAAAATCCTGATGGAATTTTTGCAAATTTCAAAATTAAAAAAGAATATAATGACAAATTTTATTTAGAAAAACCATTTATTTTACTAAGAAAACTATCAAAAAATCAAAATATTGAGGAAAATTCGACAAATATTTTCAAAAATCTTAACATTGATAGCATAAATTTAGCCAGAATTAAATCATCAGATGAAGCAAAAAATTTTATTCTTAGTGAAATCCAAAAATCCTGAAAGAATACAGAATTTCAGTACAATATTGATTATCAAATTGCTGATTTTGATAAAATAGTTGAAAATGCAATTAAAAATATTGAAGAAAATGAACAACTCCCACACAAAATTTGAAATTTAAAATTAACTCCTAAACAAAATTCAAATCAAAAATTTTATGGGGTGAAAAATATAAGATTGGTAAATATTGTTGGCAGCTTAAGGAAGCCAAAAATTAAAAATTTAAGCGAAATAAAAGTAAAACAATTTGGACTTTCAATTTCAAAATATAGTGAAAACCTAGAAAATGCAATCAAAGATCATGTTTATAATTTACTTTTGCCAGAAAATATTGATGCAAAAAAATATTTGCACTTAAAAAACTTATCAGAAATTGCGCATGATTTCAAAAACAATCCCAATTTGGATAAGGCAACCTTAATTCTTGAACCTGGTTCTTTTCAATTAAATGGAACTAAAAAATTGACAGTTTTTAATTCAGATTTTTCACCTTCTGGTGTTTTAGATTCCGAAAATTCAAGCAAAAATAGTACAAAAAAAGGGGGTGTTGATCAAAAATCAACATGATATTGATTGATTCCTCTAATTTTATTTTCTGGAATCGGTTTAGTTTTTGCTAGTTTTTGAATTTACAACAAATTCATTGCAAAATTCAAGCATTAGGTTCTTGATAAAATTTATATTTTAATGAAATTTTAACTGTAAAATTAACTGATTTTTTCTAATTTTTCACTTATAATAAAAAAGCCTAAATAAAACTAGGCTTTTTTTATTTCCAAAGAAAAATCTACAACTATTAATTAATTTAATGAGAGTGGTTGTGATGGTGATGATGGTCACCAGCCGCTTCCATAGAAGGATGTTCATGCATAGTTAATAAAATTAATGCAAAAACAATTCCTACAGAAAACAAAACCAATGAAATATATCACTTAGATGATGAACTATTTCGTAGATGAATAAATTCTGGAACTAATTCAATTATTACTACAAAGCTCAAAATTGCTCCACCTGAAATATTGAAAAATGGAATTAGCCAACCAGTACTAATAAAAAAGCGGTTTGCAAAAGCGCCGATTGCAATAATTGGTACCAAAATAACTGTCGTAATCAAGTTGTAAATCACTGATTTTTTAATTGTTTGTCCATATTGAACTTGACGATAATGGATGATTAGAACTTCAATCAACATGTGAGCAACGAATGTTCCAATCAAAAATCAATTAATAGGTTCGCCAGAAGTAGTTCTAGAAACGACAGAACCTAAAATAAATCCGTCAATTGTTCGATGGGAAAGAAGCAAAAGAATTGCAAGTCAGGCAGCTTTTGGATTGTCAACATCAGAGAAATTGACAATATGATCACCATGATCGTGGGTTTTGTGATCAGAATGAAGATCGCGTTTTTTGAAGAACTTTAGAAAAAAATAGCGCGCAATAAAAACACTAATTAGACCAATTATGCTACCGCCGCCGATAATTAAAATTTTATATAAAATTTCCAAATTACCGAATTTATGGCTAAATTCTTCAGCCCCATTAAATCCTTCTTGCATCAGTCCAACTGTCGCTACCATTAACAAAAGTCCTGTGCTCAGGGAATAAAGATAAATATTAGAACTTGATTTTATCCTTGGTTTAAAAAAAGCAACCAATAAAACAAGAATTACTGGTACAGCAAGGATAATTAAAAGAAAAATTAGTAAGTTTACGAAAAGTGCTAGATAAAAATCTGGGTTAGAATAGAAAATTTTAGTTTCCTGCTCTCTACATAAGTTTATTTTCGTTAAGAAATTATATCATAAAATTTTAAAAAAATAAATAAAAAACTAGATTTGTGTTAAAGGACTTGAAAAGACTGAAAAACAGGAAGTTTTTCAGAAAAAAGGTTTTGTATTTTTACCTAAAAGTGGAAAAATTTAGGAAAAATTTTTATTTTTCCGCCCTAAATCTCAATTTTCATGTGGATTTCGCTAAAATTAATTCAAAATTAGATCTTAGCAAAACTAAAAAATTTTTTTACTTTTTGGCAAAAATCAATGAAATTAGATGAATTTATTCCTTCAAAAGTTCTTTTGCTTTGTCAAGTTCAATTGAAAAAATCGAACTTACTCCTCTTTTTTGCATTGTTATTCCTAACAATTGATCAACACGAGACATAGTTCCGTGTCGGTGTGTAATAATTAAAAACTGCGTATTCTCTTTCAATTGCTTCAAAAATTCAACATAACGAATAACATTCGCTTCATCAAGCGCAGCTTCAACTTCATCAAGAATACAAAGTGGAATTGGTCTTGCTTTGATAATTGAAAATAAGAGTGAAATTGCGATAATTGCCTTTTCACCACCAGAAAAAAGTCGGATATTTTTGATTGTTTTCCCTGGCGGTTGAGCGCTAATTTCAATTCCTGAATTTAAAATATCATTTTTGTCAGTGAAATAAATTTTTGCAATACCGCCACCAAACATATTTTGAAATACCAAATTGAATTCAGAATTGACCAAATCAACAATTTCTTGCGTTTTTCCAATAATAATTTTGTCTAAATCAGAAATCACTTCCAAAATTTTTGAGCGCGCAACTTCTAGTTCATTTTGATTATTTTTTAATTTTTCAAGTCGCTCGGAAATTTGTTCAAAATCAGCAATTGCATCCAAATTTATGTTACCAAGCGATTTTATTTCCAGATTTAAACTTTCAACAAATTCGCGGGCAACCTCAATGTCGATTTCTAGTTCATATTCGGCTTCAGCTGCCTCAAATGTTAAATTGTATTTTTGCGACAAATCACTTTTTAAATTTAAAAGTAGAAATTCAATTTTGTCCAGATTTGTACGAGTTTGATTTAATTCAGCATTGATTTTTCGTTGTTTTTGATTCAATTGCTGCAATAAAATTGTCAATTCATTAATTTGAGATTCTAATTGTTGCTTTTCTGAATTCAAGGCTTTATTTTCATCTTCGAATCCAGAAATTAGGTTTTCAAGTTCAATCTTGTCCTTCAAAGTCTCTGTAATTGCTTGTTCATTTTTTTCAGGTTTGTTCAAAAAACTCTCAAATTCTTGATTTTGAGTTTTCAAATCAATTAATTCATTTTTTACTTCTTGAAATTTTATTTGAAAAACATTAAGATTAACTTCAATTTGTTGTAGTAAATTGTTCTCAGCAGCAATTTGCTGTTCAAAATTGTTAATTTCTAGCTTAAAATCATGAATTTTCTGTTCAAAAAAATTCACTCTATTTTTCAACTCGTCAATTGCAAGCTGGATTGAGAGCGAAGAGTCGCTTTTTTGCTTGTGGCCTCCTGAAATTACACCACTTGTACGAATGATATCGCCATCTAGACTGACTACAACATATTTGTGATCAACAAAATTTGCAATTTGATTTGCTGCTTCAATTTGATCTACAACAATAATCCCACCAAGCAAAAAATCAGCCAAAATTTGGTATTTTTTTTCGAATCTAACCAAATTATTTGCCAAATTTATAAAGCCTTTTTGCTTTTCGAGCTGATTTAAATATAAATCAGAAACAAAACGAGGTTTTATTGATGAAAGGGGGATAAAAGTCGCATTACCTGCATAATTTTTTTTCAAAAAATTAATCGCAGCGACAGCATCCTCAGATTTTTCAACAACAATTTGCTTCAAAGCAGCACCAAGTGAAGTTTCAATTGCAACTAAATATTTCTCATCAATTTTAATTATGTCAGAAACCAAACCACAAAAACCAGGGAAAAGAAAACTATTTTCAACAATTGTTCTTGTTCCTTTTGACAAAAAAGTCTTTGAATTAAGTCTTTTTTCAAGTTCCTCGATTTGTGTTTGTGCAGTTATTTTTTTTGAATTTAAAGAATAATAATTATTTTCGGATTCCTTTTTTTTATTTTGCAATTCAGTAAGTTTTTGCAAAATTTGTTTTTTCTTACTTTGATTTTCTAGAATTAATTTTTCAAAATTTTCCTTTTTAATAGAAATTTGACTATATTTTTGTTTTAAAGCAACTAATTTTTGCTCAAAATCAACATTTATTTCATTTGCTAAAATCATTTCCTGAAGTTGAATTGCTTTTTCATATGCAGTTTCAATTGTTAAAAGTTGACTTTTTAAATCAGAAATTTTTTTGTTTTGATCATTGATTTTTTTTTCAATTTCGGCTTTTTTATTTGTTGAATCAACAATTATTTTCTCATTTGTTTCAATTTCAGCAACAAATTTTGGCTCTTCAAATTTTAATTCAGCAAGTTTTTGTGAAAATTGGGCTAATTTTACTTGATATTCTTTAATATCGTTTGTGATTAGAGCAACTTCAACAGATTCTAATTGTTTTGATTTCTCAAGAAAAATCTTGGCATTTTTAGCTTGGTTTTCCAATTGATGCGTTTGTTTTTCGAGTTCTTTTACTTTAAATTCAATTTTTTCAATCCCAATTTGAGTTTGATCTAATTTTGCAATCGCCTCAGCTTTATCAAGTTTATATTTCGCAGTTCCGGCGACTTCCTCAATTACAAGTTTTCTTTGTTCAGGTGTTGATTCAGCAATTTCTGAAATTGTCCCTTGTGAAATAATTGCAAGCGAGGATTTAGAAATTCCAGCCTCAATTGCTAGATTGCGAATATCCTTATAGCGAACAGGTTGATCGTTGTAAAAATATTGATTAAGCCCTTCACCCCTTTTAATTACACGGGAAATCGTAAATACTTGGGCACTATCTTCACGACTGTCATCATTAAAGGTTAATCTTACCATCGCTTTGTCGACTGGTAAAACTGTTTTAGACCCAGCAAAAATAACATCATCCATGTTAAAACCACGCAGTTGCTTTGCTGATTTTTCACCTAAAACTCATTTAATTGCATCATTAATATTTGATTTTCCTGAGCCATTTGGGCCAATAATTCCCACGACTGAACCATCAAATTTAATACTTACTGGCTCAGCAAACGATTTAAATCCTTCAATTTCAATTTTAATTAATTTCATAAACAATAATTTTTAACCCTATTTTTAAATATTACTATTATTATAATTTAGTTTTGAAAAATTTTTTAGTACTATTCTTGTATTTTTTCTTTCATGAATAAAATTTAACAAAAAGAAAACCCAATTTGTTAATTTCTTTATTAAAATTAACAAATTGGGTTTAAGATTTATTCAAAATTTGAGTGGGATTATTTACCGGAGCTGGAACCGCCGCTGGAACCGGAAGAGCTGGAACCACCGCTGGAACCACCGCCTAAAAAGTATGTTAACGCTTTTCCAAGATCAACTTTAGCCATTGCTAAATTAATCAATTCTTTAGTAATAAGTTTAAATGTAATTTTTTTATGTAATGTTGTATCGTTAACATGTTTTTTAAATCAATCAAATAATTCATTTAGTGTTGAGTCCAAAAATTTAGTTTTATCAACAGTTGCTTTTAATAAATCATTTCCAACAGCAATTTCTTCAACACTTTTTAATCCTTTTGTTATTGTAAAATTTTCAGAACCATCAGGAATTACACCAGCAACTGTAGAACCTCAGCCCCCAGTTGATTTGATTAATTCTTTAAAATTAAGTTTTCCTAAAAAATTTGAATCTAAAATAGACAATAATGATTGGTTTAGTGTATTTTTTCCAGATTCAATTGTTTTTGTTTGTGCATCTTCAAATTCTGAATTTGATTTAATAAATGTAACAGAATCATTGTCACCACGTAATTTTTTAATTAAATCTTCATTTTTAGGAGCAATAGCTGAAAAATCTAACATTTGGCGATAAGCTAATTTACCATCTTTGTTTACATCAATGAATTTTTTATCAACCTTGGTAAGATTAGCTACATTTTGATCAGACTGAGATTGATCCAAACCTAATTTTAGAATTAGTTCTTCAGCAATTTTTTTGTAACCCTTAATTTTTGGGTGAATATCAAAATCAGTTGCACCATAAATTTGGTCATTATCATTTCAAACAGTTTGGTCATAAGGATCAACAAAGTTTATTCCTTTATTTGTTGCTATGTCATGATGTATTTTATTGATTTTTTCAACAGTTTTATCAACAAAATCAAGACCAAGACCAAATTCATTATTTAAAAGATGTTTTAAAACTTTAACTAAAGTTGAATTTGGCAATTTATAACTCAGCAAATTTATCTTTAAATTTGGGTTAATTGCCTTTAGTTCATTAATTAAATTCTCAACATCAGTTTTTAGTTCTTTAAGTCTGTTATCAATTTCATTTGCTATGTATATCCCGCTTCTAACCTTTATTTCTTCTTTACTTAATTTTGGTGTTTTTGCAGGAGTTGTTTGAAATAATGATGGAGTAATTTTTGAACTTGAAACTTGAGTTGTTGCACTTGATCCAGTGGTTGAATTTGTTGAAGTTCTAGCAGTGGACCCAGAACCTGATGTAGAGTTGTTACCTCCGGATGGTGCTGAAGGCGTAGTAGTTGCGCCTGATCCAGTTTCATTTTTAGCTGGTGGTTGAATCTTCATTAATTCTTCAAGAATTCCAGAACTTTCTGGTGTTAAAAGTGGACCAAATTTAGTCGCTTCAAGAAAAATGTCATTGGCCCCCACAGTCATTGTTAAAAGATTTGCATCACTAACTTTTTGAATTAAAGTAGGAAAACTTGGCTTTTCAAATTTATTGAAAACAGTTGATAAATTATTAAAATTAGCACTGTTCTGAGTTTCTTTTGAAACAAATGGATTATCTGAAATTTTTCCATCCGGATATTTATCTGGTTTTAGTAAATACAACCAATTTTTAACAGTTGCACCTGAAAAAGCGAGGTTTTCATATGAAACCAATGAACTTGGGTTAATTTTTTGCAAAAAGTGCGCAAAAAATGCTGGATATGAAAGTCCAGAAGGTTTGTTATCAGTGAATTTACCCTGATAATCAGTATAGGTTTCCTGGTTGAATCCAGCAGTCACTGAATCACCAATTGCCAAATATTTTACCTCCTTTAATTTTTCTGCGTCGCTTGTCCTTACTACGCAAGAAACAAGCGTAGCAAAAGTTGCAAGTGGAATCGCACTCACAGTCAATTTTAGAAATTTTTTCCAAAAAATATAATTAGTGTTTGTTTTCATAGTTTCCCCTTCAGGTTAATAAATAATTGAATAATTATATCATTGCAAAAAAAAAAAAAAGTAAATAATTTTAAACAAATTAGTATATTAATTTCAAAAATAACAAAAAAGTCATGTCAAATGAAACAATATAAACTCACCAATTGAAAATAAAATTAAATACATCAAATTGCTAAATCTAAAGGGGCAAAAACAGCAATTTTGCATTTTACAGAAAAATTAGAGAAATTCACAAAAGAAAATCAAACAGTAAAATTGCACACAAAGAATCAATTTTGCATGCCTATGCAAATAATTTTTTAGGCATTCTAAAAAATGGTAGAACAATATAAATTAGTATATTAATTTAGTCTGATTTTAGGAGTTTTTAAAGTTTACATGCTAAAATTATTTTAAAAAGTGGAAAAATTTAGGAAAAAAACTTTATTTTTCCACTTCAAATCCACCATTTTTCATGTGGATTTGGCCAAAATTAGTTCAAAAAAAGCATTTAGAAACAAACACTAAAATATACCCTAATTGAGGAATTTTTTAACTTAATCAACTAAAATTCAATCTTAAATCTTATTTTTTTAGATTGATTGAAGTTCAGGAATCTAGTTGCTCTGATGTGCCATAGACAAAATGATTGTCAGCAACTTTGAATTCTTGAATAACATTTGGGTACTTTTGCTCTTCAAGATATTTATTGTTAAATAAGACTGGTGAAAAAGGGATATGTGCATTTGAAATTTTCGGCACGGAATTTAGCAAATTATTTGTATAAGGGTGAATTGGGTTTTCAAAAATGGCATCAGTTGAACCTTTTTCCACAATTTTTCCTGCATGAATAATTGCAACTTCATCAGCAATATATTCAACAACTGACAAATCATGAGCAATGAAAATTAGTGAAAGATTTTTTTCTTTTACTAATTTTTTAAGCAAATTAATAATTTGCGCCTGAATTGAAATATCAAGTGAGGCAATTGGTTCATCAGCGACTATTACTTCAGGTTGAACAATCAGGGCACGAGCAATCGCAATTCTTTGTCTTTGGCCACCAGAAAATTCATGTGGATAACGGTAAGCAAAGGATCGTAAAAGCCCAACATTCTCCAAGGCTTCATAAATTAACTCACTCAATACGAACTTTTTAATTGCTCTTTTGAGCAAAGAACGAAAAGGCAGCTTTTTAATTCCATAAAAAAGCTGAATATTTTTATAAACCTTTGCCAAGTTGACTTTCTCAATTTGTGAAGATTTTACAGTTGAAACTTTTTCAAAAAAGCGACTTTGAAATATTTCTGAAAACTGTTTAAATTCAGAATTTTGGCTAATTTTAGCCAAAAAAATTTTATGAATCATATGAATTTTTTGGTCAAGCTGATTAATTTTAGCCATCAAATTTCCTTGTTCTTGATTAAGTTGACTAATTTTTGTAGTTTCAATTGTTTTTCAGGATTCATATTCTTGAACAAAATGGTTCTTATCTTTGTCATAAATAGCTTTTTTTGCTTCAAAATTTGCCTCAAGCTCAGCAATTTTTGTCAAATTTTCGCTTCTTTTTGAAACTTTTTTGGCATTATTAAGTGCAAAAATGTAATTAAATGTCAAAAATTTAGTTTTAAAATTAACAATTTTGTCATAATCTGATTGATTTTTAAGAGCAGTTTTAACTAAATTATCAAGAGGTAAATTTTCCAATTTTGTAGCAATTTGGTTGTGAAATTCCTTTTTTGAAATAGCATTTTTTTGTGAAATAGTGTTGAAAATCAAATTTTCATGTTTTTTAATTTGCTCAGTTTGAAAATCAGCAAGAAATTTCACAAGTTGTTCAATTTGTGAAATTTCCAAAAAAGAAAAAAGTTTTCTTTGCGAATAAATGGAGACTTTTTTTGCCAAAAATTTGGCAATTAATTTGCTGATTATTGCTTGCTTTTTATAAAAAGAATAATTGGAATTCTCACCTGATCCCAATGCATTATCATTAGCAATTTTAGATTCATATTTGTGTTCTAAAATGTAAGAATTGATGAGATTATTTTGATTATTAAACTTTATTTCAAGATCTTTTGCAATATTTTTTGCCTCAATCCCAGTTTGATTTAAAGTCTTTGTAAAAAGTGAATTTTCCTCCTTAATTTTTGCTTTTAGTTCCTCAAGCTCTTTGAGAGCGTTACGATATTCAAATTCAATTTTACTCTGCTCTTTTTTACGATAAATTTGTTGAACTTCATAAAAATAATTGTATAAAATTGCAACATTTTTATAACCTAAATTGTAATTTTCAGCAAAAAGTTTCTGTTTTTTTTCAAAATAAGAAAAATAATGACTGAAAAACTCATTAAGCGCAACCTCATCTGTAACTGTTTTTTCAAATTCTACAATCTCGCTTTCAATTTTTGGAATTTGCTCACTCCAAAAATTGAAAAATTCAGTGAAATTTTTTACCCAAGATTCAAGCAAAATAACTTCTGTTTCCAGATATTTTCGCTCTAAAGAGCGCTGAAAATGAAAAACAACTTCATTTCAGTCAGTAAAAATGTCCTTGATTTTTCCGCCAATAATTCCATTAATTACTAAAGTTTCCTTCAAAATTGCATAAATATTTTTCTGCTTATTTAATGAAGAAAAGGGGTCTTGAAAAATCATTTGCATGTTTTTTCGCAAGAAAAGGTTCTGTTTTTTACTTAATTTCTTACCTGAAATCACTTCATTTAAAAGTTGAACCTGCCCACCGAAATCCTCGTAAAGTCGAACAAGGCAACGACCAATTGTGGTTTTCCCTGAGCCAGATTCACCAATGATTCCTAAAATTTTTCCTTTTTCAAGTAAAAGGTCAACACCATCAACAGCATTGACAATACCAAATTTGTTCCGAAAATATTTTTCTAATTTTTTTGTTTGTAGTGCAATTTCCATTATAAAACTTCTTTAAATGATTTAATTCTTTCTTTTAATTCAGTGCTCAAAGTAATTTTGGGCGCATCAGGGTGCAAAAGTCATGTTGCAGCTGCATGAGTTTCAGAAATAGGAATTAGTGGTGGCTCTTTTTCAAAATCAAGCGCCAAAGCATAGTCATTTCTTGGTGCAAAAGGATCACCAGCTGTTAAATTTTTTAAATCAGGTGGATTTCCCGTGATTGTATAAAGTTCAGCTTTTTTTGTTCCTTCCGGAATCGCTGAAATTAGTGCTCAAGTATAAGGATGCCGTGGATCGGTGAAAATGTCATTTCTTGTTCCTTTTTCAACCACTCGACCTGCATACATTACGTAAATATAGTCACAAAATTTAGCAACTATTGAAATATTGTGAGAAATAAAAATGATTGCTAAATTATATTTTTGACGAATTTCATCAAGGAGCGCCAAAACTGATGACTGCACAGTTGGATCAAGCGCTGTTGTTGGTTCATCTGCAATAATTATTGATGGTTGAGCAGCTACAACCATCGCAATCACAATTCGCTGCTTCATTCCACCAGAAAGTGTGTGTGGATAAGAATTAAAGCGCTTTTCGGCTTCGTCAAAACCAAAGGATTCAAGCAATTTTACCAAAAATTGCTTTTTTTCAGCTTTAGTTTTAAAGCGCGAATCATTTTTGATTGCATCCAAAAGTTGTTTCCCAATTGTTCTTGTTGGATTAAGCGCAACAAGTGGATCTTGGGGAATATAGCCAATTTTTTTACCACGGATTTGTTGTCATTGATAATCTTTTTTAAAATCAAGGACATTTGTACCGGCAATTTCCATTTTTTTGGCAGTTGTTTTAGCAAAATTATTAATGCCCAAAAGCGACTTGGAACACACAGATTTTCCAGAACCTGATTCACCAACAAGGGCAACAATTTGACCAGAAAAGACACTTAAATCGATTCCTCTGATCACTTCAAGATATTCTTTTCGCCCAGTTTTAAAGCTAACATGTAGATTTTTAACATCTAAAATCTTCTTTTTTTCCATTATTTTCGACCTCCCACACGTGGGTCAAGGGCATCATGAATTCCGTTGGCAATAAAGCGACTTGTCACAGCTAAAATTACCAAAATTATTGATGGAAAAATTAAGGCCAAAGGATTTTTATCTGCAAGAGAAACAGCCGAATTGATGATAAGACCTAAATTTGCGCTAGAATCTACACCTTCTTTGATAAAACCAAGGAAAGCAAGTGAAGCAACTGTTGTAATTGAACTAAAAATACTTGCAACAAAAGTTGATAATAATTTTCCAAAAATATTTGGCAAAATATGATAGTAAATTTGCCTTAATTTTGAAGCACCAATCACTTTTGCTGCATAAATATATTCTTCATCTTTGACAATCACGGTGTAAAGTCGAGCTTGATAGGTCGGACGTGTTCATCCAGTTAGTGATAAAAGGAGAATTAAAGTAATTGTTCCTTGCCCCCAAATTGCAATAAAAATTATGAAAATAATTATTCAAGGAATTGAACCAAAAATGTCAATAATTCTTAAAACAATGTTGTCAATTCAAGTTCCAATGTGAAAACCAAGGTAAGTTCCTAAAACAATTCCAATTATAAATTGAATCAGGGCAATTATTATTGAAATTAAAAGCGCATTAATTGTTCCTTCCCAAGTCCTTAGTCAAATATCACGGCCATATTGGTCAGTTCCAATAATTGAAATAAACTTTTTCCCACCTTCAAGAACACTCATAATTTGGTAGGGATTTAAATGAACTTCTCATCTATTTGGAAATAATTCGTGCGTTTGGCCAGTAATTAAAACAACATTTTTTTCAGCTTCTATTGCACGAATTTTTTCCAAAATATCAGTAGAAATTGTTGTTTTGATAATTCCATAGCCACTTGGCAATTGCTCGTAAACAAGCGCAGCATCAGCTTGTGAAATTGGTTTTGTTGTACTATAGGGACTAAAGGCAATTGTGAAAATTGCAATTAAAAGAATTAAAATGAAAAAAATTGTTGAAATTAATGAAATTGGTGAACGAAAAAATTTTCTAATTGTGTCTTTTCAAAGTTGAAGCACTTTCCCTGTCAGCTGATAATTTTTTTCAGTTGCACTTGCTGGTTTAAGGAGATTAAGATGCTCAGGTTTGAGCCTATATTTTTCATTAAATTCTTGTGGATTCAGCATTTTTTACTCCTTTTTTGGGATAATTTCGTGCTTTTCAGTTTTTGAAACGCTCAAAATAATTAATAGGTGATTTTTGACTAAAACTAATTCGTGGATCCATGAAAACATAGGATAAATCACCAATTATGTCAACAAAAAGTGAAAGCGAGGTGAAAAAAATAATTGAAAACATTGAAATATTAATTTCGCCATTGTAAGCAGCGTTAACCAAAACGCTTGATGATCCAGGAATTCGAAAGAATTGTTCAAGCACAATTGAACCTGAAAGCAAAATTATATAAGAAAAAATTAATGATCTAACCAAAGGAATTGCTGCATTTTTTAGCACATATTTGAAAAAAATTGCTGTTTTTGAAAGACCTTTTGCTTTGGCAATCAGAATATAATCTGATGCTAAAACAGTAATAATTTGGTTTCTAACAAGAAAAACATAGCCAGCAACCGAAGTTAAAACAAAAACCGAAATTGGTGGTAAAAGTGAAGCAATCGTAGTTGAAACACCGTAAATTTCGGCATCCTTGAACTCAAAAGGAAGACCAATTTTAATTGCAATTAAAACAACAAAAGGTGCTAAAACAAACGAGGGAATGGCAACAAAAAATGTGGAAATTCCCGAAATTGCTGCATCTTCAACTCGTCCCCGGCGATATGCTGCAATTGTTCCAAGAATTATTCCCAAAAGTGAACTGATCAAAAATGAAGGTAAAGAAACTAAAATTGTATAACGTAATGGCCCGAAGAAAAGATTCGGAATTGCGTTATCTTGGCCTGTTTTGTAAATTGCGCCAAAATTTCCTTTGAAAATATCAGCAGTGTAAATCCATAGTCTCACAATTGTCGGTTTGTCAAAATGATATTTTGCATGAAGTTCAGCTAATTTTTTGGTTTCATCTGCACCTTTTCCGGCGTCTTTTAAGGAGTCGGCAAAAGGGTCAGGTGAAAAATTAGCTAGCAAAATAAAGACAATAATGTAAATTGCAATGAAAGTAAATAATGCAAGCGCTAAACGCTTAAAAAAATACAATCACGGCATTATTTATCTCCTTTTCTTGCTTTTTCAAGCAATG
This sequence comes from Mycoplasma sp. 'Moose RK', assembly GCF_015708155.1. Taxonomy (GTDB): domain Bacteria; phylum Bacillota_I; class Bacilli_A; order Mycoplasmatales; family Metamycoplasmataceae; genus Mesomycoplasma. The sequence continues at coordinate 124,752 of NZ_JADDYD010000001.1, read as the reverse complement.
GTTTTATTAAAATCATGTCTGGTGTTGATGTTCCATAATAGTCATTGTAAGGATCAATTATATTTGGATTAACGAGAGTTGCGAATGGTGTTGTTGATGGAATAACTAGTAAATCTGTGATTCCCGGAGTTAAAAGCGAAGTTAATTCAGCGCTAAGTTCAACTAAATCCTTTTCAGGAGTTGTTTCTTGATATTTTAAATTAAAGGTTGCTGAATGGGAATAAAAGTCAAAATCTTCATGTGATTCAGTTGATTTTTTCTCTTTTTGTTGGTCAACGAAACTTTTTCAAGTTTTAATTTTTTGACCAGGTTTTTTAGGATCATCACTTTCAACAACACTTCCAATGAAAAAATTAATTAAATTTGGTTTTTGATTCTGGTCATCAGCACCAAAATCGGGTGCATTTGGCGCATCTTTTCAAGATTCAAAAGTACGAATAAGTCCTTTTTGGGCAAAAGCTTCAAAATAATCTTTGATTGCTTTTGCATATTTAAAAGTTTGTGGATAAGATTTAGCAATTTCAGAATTTTCGCCGCGGGCGAAAATTGAAGAAAGGATGGCATAGCCAACACCATTTCGCTGGATTCTACCATCAAAACCAGAACCAATTCCGTCATAATCATAACCTCAACCACCATAATCAAGGCCACCTGTTCTTGTAAATAAATAATTTTTTCGTCTTGCTTGGTCTGTAATTGGCCAATTTAATTTAAATTCAAGTCGTGGATCTAAACTTTTGATGGCTTCAGCAGCATTTGTGATTGCTGCAATTCATTTACTGTTTGTATTTATGTAAAAACTATGGCTAGTTCAGGACACTTTTTCACTTGCAGAGATTTTATTTTCTGCATAAAATTTGTCAAGTATAGCTTTCATTTTTGCTTTTAAAACAGCAAATTCTGGAGCCTGAAATTGTAATTTTGCACTTTTGACATTGGCAAAATTTTGTTTTCTTTCGCTTTCAGGATCTTTTTGATAATAAACTTTGCCATTTTGATCAACAAGTTTAATTGTATTCGCGATTTTGTAATAATCACGGGGAGTTTTTGAGGTTGCAACTGAGTTAATTTTGTTGTCAGGAGCAACAAAGTTGTACCAAGCTAATGCATCAAGATTTCCAGCTTGTGCAGTTGTGTAAAGATTTCAGGCATTTGCAATAATTTGCCGAAATTCAAGACCAACTCCAGAACTTATATAGTCAATAATTTTTGCACCACCGCTTGCAAGTTCCTTGCGGCTAACTCCATAATTTAATTTTGAAAAATTATCATTAAAAGCATAATAATTTTCATTAAAACTAACGCCTGTTTCTGGACTAAATTTTTGTTTTAGGGAGCCTGGAACAAGCAAGGAATAATACCATTTTTCCAAACTATTTTTGCTAATTTGTCGTGAAAGTTCTCAACCAAATTTTGCTTGATCACTAGCAACTAAATTTTTCTGTGAATCATTTAAACTATTAAAGGAAACACCCATAATTGTGCCTTCACGGTAAGAATTAAATTGTGAGTTTGCAAAATCGCTGGGGCTATTGTATTTTGAATAAAAATTATTAATTTTTGTAAAAATATATGGTAAACTTTCTTGTCACCCTGTTCGTGGATAATATTTATTAATTTTTCAACTTTGGCGATATCGATCTCAATGAGTTTGTGTGTAAGGCGAATTATAAAGTTGATCATTTTTAAAATCTTTGGTGTACCAATAGTAACCAAATTTAAGGGCATCACCGGTTTCACCAAAAGCACCGACAAGTTTTCCATCCTTCATTTTAGCTTCTTTTTTAACACGTTCATCAATAAAACCAGATGGTGCCGGTCTTAAAATTCCGTTTGTAATAATTTGACTAAAAAAGGCACTAAAAAAAGCTTTTTCTTTTTTGTCACCTTTTTGCAAGGTAATTGCTTTTTTACCTGAAAAATCAGTATTTTCACCTGAATAAGTTTGGATATATTTGTCTTCATTATCAAAATCAGAAACATCAAAACCAAAAAGATCAAGTAAGTAAAAATTGATAACTGTGTTGCTAAAATAAGTTGATTTTGGATCAAAATTCGGAATTTTTTCAGAAGCCTCCTTGTCAATTTCCTCAGTAGCTCCATTTTGATGGCGATAATCTGGGTCACCAAGACGCTGAAAGCGAAATCCGTACCAATAATCACGGGGAGTTACATCAAATTTGGTTGGATTGCCTTGATAATCAACTCATTTTACATTTTCTTTAAGGAAAATTTGCACCTTTTTGGCATCATTTAGTTCTTCAGTAAACTTTTTTGAATTAATTGACTTTGGGTTCTTTGATGACAAATCAATTATTAATTGTTGGGTATTTTCTCCTTGTTTTAAGTAACCTTCTTCATGTTCGTCATTGTCAAAAACAGCTTCAGAACCATCATTTTTTGTTACTAAAATTGCCTTTGCATTTACTAAGGCTTTGTAGCGATAAGTTGGTTCAACAATTTTATAATTAAAAATTTTGTCTTTTTGATTTTGGCTGCCAGAAGCAATTCCATCCTGTCTAATTTTAAGGCCATTTTCGTAAACTGATTGAATTAAAAATGAATTTGTGTAATAGTCCTGAACTTGGCTTGGTTGCGCGAAAGCATATTGAAGCCCCACTTTGAAAGCGCCAGGTGAAGAATCATCACTATTAATTCTAACATTAAATTCCTGTCGCTTTCAGGCGGGTTCAACAGTGCAGGAAATAAAGCTTATTGCTGAAAAACTGGCTAAAATAGTTCCAATTAAAATTTTCCTCATAAATTTTCCTTGTTTTCTTTTTCTTACAAATTAAAAAACTACCATCGTCTTGATAGTAGTTTTTTAATTTGAAATTAATTTTATTTTTTTTAATTTAGAATTTAAAAACTACTATTATAAGAAATTCAAAAGATGGCATTTTTGTAAATGCCAAACTTAATATTCTTCATAATAGTAACTTTTGTTTGCATGTTCATCATTATTATATCACTTTTTTTAAAAATTTGAAAAAAAAAAAAAAAACAGCTTCAAATAACACTTGAAAATCAACATTTTTAAAAATTTTAATGGGTGTTGAGCATAACTATAATAGAGAAATTGTTTTTAATTTAATCAATTTAAAAACAATTTCTGACAAAATATTATTAAAAGTATTAGTTTTATTCAAATCATAATCCTAAAAGTAGATGAACTGACTAATTTAATTAATTTGAATAAAGTTAAAAACAAAAATTTAATTGAAAAATTTGATTTTCATATGAATTTATAAAAATTATTATAATTACAATATTTTTTAATTTTAGTTAGAAGAATTTGTGAGATTTGTCTTAATTTAGTTTTTATGCTTTTTATACATATTTAGCAAGCTAATAAAACTTATTGTTAAAATTTTTGAAATTTTTTATCACAAATTTTAACAACTTACATACAAGTAAACTAAAAATATTTTTAATAAATTAATATAAAAAATTCAGGCACACTTCCTTGATATATCTGAGATTAATATGCTAATTAATTGATTTTTACAAGTTTTTTTTTTTTTTTTGTAAAAGTTATTAACCCATCAAGATATTAATTAGATTTTATTTTGTAAAGATTTGGCGAATTTTAGCAAGAATTTTCTCTTTGGTAATTGAATGGAAATTTTCCCCTTTTGCCAACGGAATTGTGATGTCATATCCAGTGCAACGAACTGGCGCAGCATCAAGATATTCAAATGCTTTTTCATTAACACGGGCAATAATTTCTGCTGAAACTGAGAAAGATTTTACTGCTTCATGAACAATCAAAATTCGTCCTGTTTTTTTAACAGAAGCAATAATTGTTTCTGTATCTAAAGGTTTGATTGTGCGAAGATCAATTAATTCAACATCAACATTTTCAAGACCTGGTGTTGAAGGAAGCGCTTGAATTGCAGCAATTGACTCATGAACTTGAGCTCCGTAAGTAACAATAGTAAGATCTGAACCTTCTTTGATAACATTTGCTTTACCAATTGGGACTTCGTAAATTTCAGCTGGAACTTCTTGTTTAAAAGCACGATAGATTTTTTTGGGCTCAAGGAAAATAACTGGATCTGGATCATTAATTGCAGCAATTAAAAGACCTTTTGTATCATAGGGAGTTGAAGGCATAACCACTTTAAGACCTGGAATATGGGCAAAAAGGGCTTCAATTGCTTCTGAGTGGTGTTCAAGAGCACGAACTCCTCCAGCCATGGGCATTCGCATCACCATTGGCACAGTGAAACGACCACGAGAACGATTACGATAACGTGCAGCGTGGACAAAAAGTTGCTGGAAAGAAGGGTAAGAAAACCCTTGAAATTGCATTTCGATTACTGGTTTTAGCCCAGCAATTGCTGCACCAATTGCAATCCCGCAAATTGATGCTTCAGCAATTGGCGCATCTCAAGCACGTTCAATTCCGTATTTTTTTTGAAGACCTTCGGTTGCACGGAAAACACCGCCTTCAAATCCAGCATCTTCACCTCACATAACAACGCGAGGGTCTTTTTCCATCATTAAATCAAGGGCGTTTGTGACTGCGCCGATATTATTTAGGGCAATTTTTGTTGAATCAGCCATTATTTTCCTCCTTTAAAAAAATCAAGAGCTTCTTGCTTTTGTTCTTCAAGATCAGCAGGTAAAACTTTATAAGTGTGGTCAAAAATTTCATCAATTGTTGATTCAAGATTTACTAGTGATTCTTCATAAGTTTTTTTGACAACTGCCAGTGAGTCATCCCAAATTTGTTGTTTTTGATCTGGATTTAAAATTCCACGATCAAACATAAATTTTTCAATTCGGTGAAAAGGTTCCCATTTTTCTTGAGTTTTTTCCTCTTCTTCTGTCCGATAAATTCGTGGATTATCTGAAGAAGTGTGGACACCTTGGCGTCAAGTAACAAATTCAACTAAAACTGGTCCATTTCCTGAACGAGCAAAGTCAACGGCTTCCTTGATAACTTCATAAGAAGCTAAGAGATCGTTTCCGTCAACACGGACACCTGGAATACCAGCAGCCATTGCTTTGGCAGCGATAGTTGTTGAACCACTTTCATATTTATTTGGAGTTGAAATTGCTCATTGGTTGTTGTTAACGCAGAAAACAACTGGTCATTTTCAGATGCTAGCAGTATTTAGTGCTTCATAAAATTCACCTTCAGCTGTCCCACCATTTCCGATGAAGCTCATGGCAACAATTTTTTTGCCAGTGAGTTTTGCTGCATAAGCAATTCCAGCAGCATGAGAAAATTGTGTTCCAATTGGAATGTTAATTGGCAAAACATTCACATCTTGAGGCATAACATTACCTTTTTCACTACCATTTCAATATCGCATTTGGTTGATCATTGGAACTCCAAGATACAACATTGTTGCGTTAGAACGAAAGGCTGGAACAAATCAATCATCCTTTGTAAGCACCATTCCTGAGGCAACTTGAAGAGCTTCTTCGCCAAAATTTGGTGCAAAAGTCAACATTCGACCTTGACGCTGCAACTGTGTCATGTAAGCGTCTTGTTGACGTGATAAAACCATGAATTCATAAGCTTTTTTAATCTGATCGCTTGATAAATTTATGTCTTGTTTTTCATCAATTTTCCCAAAAACTGTTTTGTCAAGCAAGTTTCCATCAATATCAAGAAAACGGATTAATTCTTGGTCGTTTGCCATGACTTGGCCACTTTTTACATAACGAAATTTTTCCATATTTCTCCTTCTAAAAGTGTAATTTTAATTTAACAAAGTTCAAGCAAAGCCAAAAGATTCGACTTGATTTGCAAATAATCACATCTTATATTAAATTATACAACAAAAGACTTGCCAATTTTAATATTATTTAAATAAAAAAATAGTAAAAAATTTAAATTTTTAGCGCTGAAATAATCAAAATTCTAAAAATCAAAAAAGTCCTGAAATTAGGAAATTTTATGATTTTAGGTTCTGAAAACAGCCCAAAAAGTGGAAAAATTTAGGAAAATTTGGCCATTTTTTTGCTCGTAAAGCAGCATTTTTATGCACAATTACCCAAAAATTAAAAAAAGTAGGTGTCATATGACACCTACTTTCGAGTAAAGTTTTCATTTTTCAAGGTAAAACCTTAGAAAATGAAAATCACAAAAAGTGCGTATTTTCAGCATTTTTTAGAATTTAAGATGAATTGAAACCCAAAAAAGTGGAAAAATTTGGTAAAAAATATATATTTTTCCACTAATAAATCCTACATTTTTAATGTAAATTTGAAAAAATTTACGTTAAAAAATAAAAACCGGGGTAATCCCAGTTTGAAAATTTATTTTCTGTTAGATTTGTCTTTTAAAAATTATCCAAGAATTAATTTTTCATCAATAAGCAATTCTTTAATTGCTTTTGCAGCTTCATTTTCGTCTTCACCTGTAATTTCAAAGCGAAAATCTGCGCCTTCTTTAATTCCCATCGCCATGATGTTCATGATTGACTTTGCGTTTCCGGATTTTTGACCTGTAAAAATTTTAACTTCAGATTTGAAACTAGTTGCTAATTTTGCAACTTTTGATGCTGGTCTTGCGTGAAAACCAAGTTTATCAATTACTTTTCCAGTGACAGTTACCATTTTGTTCCTTTCAATTTTATCCATAATTTTCCCTAAATTATGGATTTTTTTTATATATTTTACATTAATTTAAAATAAAAGTATTTAAATTAATGTAAAAAGTGGCAAAAGCCACTTTTTAAAATAGGTCAAACTGATATGGAGCAAGTGAAGGGAATCGAACCCTCACAGTCAGCTTGGAAGGCTGAAGTTCTGCCATTAAACTACACTTGCACAAACTTGTAATAATTATATCATAAAAAATATTTTTAAATTATTTTTTATGATGACAAGCGCGGCACCTTGCCTCATATTCAAAATTATCGCCAATTAAGGTTTGTTGGTCTGAGTTAGTTTTACGGGCTGAAGTTGTCGCTGCGCGTTTACAAATTACGCAAACTGCTTGTAATTTGGTAACACTTTCGGCAATTGCCATTAAATTTGGTAAATTGCCGAAAGGGCGGCGGCGAAAATCTTGATCTAGGCCGCTAACAATAACACGAATTCCTTTATTGGCAAGTTGATCAAGAAATTCGACAACTTCACTATCAAAAAACTGGATTTCGTCAATTGCAATTGCTTGATATTTTTCAAGGCCAAAAAGTTCTTTAATTTCCTTAGTTGTTTGTGCGCTATAAGTTGGGATTCGTAACCCTGAACGTGAAACAATTTCACATTTTGAAAATCGATCATCAATTAAAGGCTTGATAACAAGGGTTTTGATATTAGCATAAGACAAAATTCTCACCCTTTTTATTAGTTCATCAGATTTTCCTGAAAACATTGGGCCAGTTATCACTTCGATTAAACCTTCAAAAAATTTTTTGTACATTTTTACCCTTTTTATAAATTTAAAAAATCACAAAACAACTTATTTTAGTGACTTGTCATAAGGAACTCCGAGCGCCTTTGGCGCCAGGTCTTTTCTTGATGTAAAAGCAAGAATTATAATTGTAATTATGTATGGCGATGCTTCGACAATCGGGAGAAAAGCGCCAAAACTCGCCGCTAAATTGATTGACAAAGTGTACAAAAAAGGGAAAATTAGTCCTGAAATTACAATAAATAAAATTTTTCATCTTCCCATAATTAGGATTGTTAAGGATAAAAATCCAAGACCCTGCACGTTGCCGTTAAAAGAAGATTTAAAATACTGAAAGTAAAAAGAACCTGCAATTCCGGCAATAATTCCCGATAAAAACACACCAAGTCATTTTAATTTATTAACATTTATTCCGGCAGCAGCAGCGGCTTGTGGATTTTCGCCAACAGCTGCAAAATGCAGTCCTAATTTTGTTTTTGAAAAGACAAATCAGGTTACAAAAATGAGTGCAAGGACAATTATAAACTTTAATGAAAAAATATTTTCAAGTGTTTTTCCTTGTCCCAGAGCCAGTTCATTAACATTTGTTTCAAAAGCACTATTTGCATTTCCATAAATTTTTAACAAGACAAAGGAAATTGCAGGTGCAAGAATATTAAGTGCTACCCCAGAAATTATGTGATTTCCTTTTAATTTTATGGTGATAAACCCATGTAAGAGGGCAAAAACACCTGAAAAAAAGGTAGTAAGTGGGATTAAAACTAATTGAATCAACATGTTTGAAACACCAAACAAAGTGGAAAAAAGCCCATAAATTGTCGCACCCACAATCATGATTCCGTTGATGGCAATATTAACAATTCCAACCTTTTCGCTATACAATCCAGCGATTGAACCGGTTGTAATTATTGAAAAAAAGAGCACAAATAGTGCCAAAATTGGAATTATTGTTTCAGATGTCATTATTTCCCCTTTTTTTCTTGTTTTTTCAAGCGTGATTTTTCAATAAAATCAACAATTATTTGTGCCCGTAGTGTCTTAAATTGCAAGTGTTGTTCAAAAACTTGTTGTTTAAAAGTGATAAAATTATTTTTAAAATCAAAGTAGCCAAATGAATTAAGTTTTTGGTTCGCTAGCCGCTTTTTCTTGGCAATTTCTTCAAAAAAAGCGAGTTTTTCATCAGAATTTTTATTTTTGAAATTCGAATTGAGACCAAAATTAGTTTTGATTTCCGTGCGAATTTGTTTTCAATGTACCAAATTATCTTTATTTTTAATTTTCAGTAATTTTCGATTTAAAAAATAGAGTTTAAAATTAAGCAACTGAATTTGTCGGTAAAGTCAAAAAATTTGATTTTTTCCGGTCAAAAATTGCTTTAAATATTCATTTTTTTTGTTTTCAAAAAAATGAATATTTTGTTCAAGACCGCCTTGTGGTGGCGATTTTGATTTTGGTTTAGCTCCAAAAAATTGTTTGGATCGAAATAAATATCAAGAATTCAAGGTTCATTTTAGAGGCTTAAAATTGATGAAAACTACTGAAATTGCTGACAAATAAACAATAATCCCAATCACAATTTGCATAGTTTGCTGATTTAAACCAATTGAATAACTTTCAAGTGCATTTGCTCCAATTGACAACATTGAGTAAAAAAATGAAGTTGGAATTATTCCAAAAGGCGAATTAAATGCCAAAAGTGAGACCAAAATTGCATCAAACCCTTCACGGGGCATCCCACCTAAAAGCGAAAATGAGCGGCGATAAAAAATATACCAAATAAATCCGGCGATTCCAGCAACTAACCCTGAAAAAGTCATTGTTGAAATTGTCACAATTTTGTTATTTACTCCAGCATAAGCTGCTGCATCTTTGTTTTGTCCAATAATTTTGATTTTCAACCCAATAGTTGTTTTTTGTAGCAAAAATCAAATTAAAAATGCAAAAAACAATGCCAAAAACAGAATAATCACTGCAAAATTTTTTGTTAAAAAAATTGAATTTAAAAACGAAGGTTCGCTAATGCTTTGCGAGGTTAAAAATGAATTTGAAGTAAAACCAATCTTTAAAGTGTCAGTTGAAAGAAAAAATTTTGCAATATAATAAACAATTCAATTTAACAAAATTGTCGAAATTACCTCATTAACTCGCAAGAATGACTTGAGAATTCCAACAAAAAAACCGATGATTGTGCTTGCTAAAATTCCCAAAAATGCTGCCAAAGCTAGTCTTAAATAAATGTTAATTGAAGTCAAATTCAGCACAATCATGAGCGAAATCATTCCCGAAATCATCATTTGACCAGGAACACCAATGTTGAACAAACTAGACTTGAAAGCGATTGCGATTGCAATACTTGCAAAAATAAAAATTGAAGTGATCAACAGTAAATTTCCTGTTTCATTTTTAGCAAAAGCAATCTTAAAAAACATTGTATAATAAACATTTATTGGATTAAATCCAAAAGCTAAAATAAAAATGAAAGAAGCTAAAATGCCGAAAAAAACGGCTCAAAGTGTTGAAAAAATCTTGTCTTTTGTTGTCCTTGACTCTGCCAAAGACAATTTTTTTCAAAAACCTTGCAATAAAAAATTAAATTTACTAATCACTTTCTGAACCTGCCATTAATTCTCCAATTTTATAACGATCGATTTGCGAACGTAAATATTTTTGTGATAATTTTCCGTTATTTAAAACAGAAATTGAATCAGCAAGCGCTAAAACCTCGTCAAGTTCATAAGAGATTAGCAAAATTGCCTTATTTTTATTTTTTTGATCCAAAATTATTTGGTGGATCAAGTTAATTGCGCCCACATCAAGGCCTCGAGTAGGTTGAACAATCAAAAGAACCTCATGTGGAGTGAGAATTTCCCGGCCAACAACAAATTTTTGCTGATTTCCACCAGATAAAAGTCGAGAGTTTTTAGTTCCACTCAAGTCGCCACGAACGTCAAATCCCTTGACAATTTTTTCATAAAATTCTTTGACTTTTCCTGTTTTTATATAGGTTTTTTTGGTAAATTCTTGATTTGCCAAATTACGGATAATTGAATTATCTAAATTTGGCAAATCAAGGACAATTGCATATTTATGTCGGTCGCTTGGGACATAAGAAATAAGACCAAAACGAGAAAAAGCACCTGAATTTGCAAGGTTTTTTGGTAAATTTTTGTTATCATAAACAATAATTTTTCCATTTGATGGAATCAAACCAGCAAGCGCTAATTCTAATTCAACTTGTCCATTTCCTTCAATTCCAGCAATTGCAAAAATTTCGCCTTTAGCAACTTCAAAGTTTAAATTAGTGATTTTTTTGTCAAAATTTGCTGTTAAATTTTCAATTTTTAGACCCGGAATTTGAAAATCACTTGTAATTTGATTTTTTTGAATTTCGACAGATTGACCAACCATTGCGTTGGAAAGCTCGGAAATACTAACATTTTCAAGACTTTCAAAGTTAGCAACAACTTTGCCATGACGTAAAACTGTTGCTGAATCAGCAACTTCTTTAATTTCTTTTAATTTGTGTGAAATGAAAATAATGGTTCTACCATTTTTGACAAAAAATTTCAAAATTTCCAAAAAAGAATCAATTTCTTGTGGAGAAAGAATGGCGGTGGGCTCATCGAAAATCAAAATTTCTGAATCACGATACAAAATTTTAAGAATTTCGATTTTTTGCTTAATAACAACAGAAGCATCACCTGTTTTTTGGTTTAAATCGAAATGTAAATTGTATTTTTCTTGCAGAATTTTAATTTTTTGTCTTGCAGGTTCAAGGTTTAGACGACCAAATTGCGTAAATTCTTGACCCAAAATAATATTTTCAAAATTTGTGTAGGCGTCAATTAATTTAAAATGCTGGTGAACCATACCAATTCCAAAATCTGTTGCTAAATTAGGATTATCAATAAATGATTGTTTGCCGTTGATTTTGATTTGACCTTCATCGGGCGTATAAATCCCAAAAAGTATTGACATTAAAGTCGATTTTCCGGCGCCATTTTCGCCAATTAGTGCATGAATCTTGTTCTTTTTTATTTTAATATCAATTTTATGATTGGCAAAAAAATTACCAAATTTTTTGGAAATTCCAATAAACTCAATTGCAAAATCCTGTTTTTTCATTTGACTTAAATATTATCAAAAAAAGAAAAAATCCAGCAAAATTTTTGCTGGATTTTTTAAAAGCGTCTAATTAGTTTATAAAATTTACTGAAAATCTTAGACTCTTAAAAGTTGAAAAGAAAATTTTACTAGTGAGTGTGACCATCATGATTGTGACCTGAATGGTCATGATTGTGACCACCAGAAGGAGTTGCAGTGTTTGAGGTTTCGCCTGAATCTGATTCTGGCATTCTTTCTAGCATTTGACTTGGATTAGAAGTGCTTGATGTTTTAGCTAGTTCGTTAATTTCTTTGACTAATTTGGTAAGTTCTGCGGCTTGATCTCCACTCATAGCTGGAATTGATAGAGTTGTACGAATTTCTTCACCACTTTTATTTTTTGTCTTTTCTTCAAATTTTGCTTTTGCTTCTGAAAGTGCTTTATCTGCTAAAACCTTGTCGTTGCCTTCTAAAGAACTGTCACTAACACCAACAAATTTATTCTTGTAACCTAATTTTACAAAGGCGTTTTTTGCTCCTAATGAAAATTCACCAAGATTCTGTGATCCTTGTTTTTTAGTGTATAAATCAGTTAAAACATTAAAAACTGATTCACCTAATCGTTTTTCAATTGAAGTGAAAAATTTTGCTTTTGATTCTGTATAAATCAAGGATTGATCAGTATCAACTCCGATTAAATAACGATCGTTTTTGTCTTTTACAAAGTCAGAAAAGATGCTTGTAAGTGGACCAGCAACTGCCAAAAGTGTTGTTGGTGAACCATTTGTTGCTAAATTTTCAAGTGTCACTTTTGCAGTTGCATTTGGCGCAAAACCAGTCGAAATGTTGATTTTGTCATCAGTAATTTTTGTTTTTTTAGAGTTACTCTCAGTGTTAAAAGCCTTGATTCCAGTCAAATAACCAGCAATAAAGTCTGTAACAGATGGAAAAGCGCCGCCGCCAACTGAGATTGCTGATCGTTTATTTGCATCATTTGGAAATTTTTGTGCAAGAAAACTTGCATTAGCATACCCAGCAATCCAAGCTGCTTCTTCAGTTTTATAATTTAATCTAATCAAATGACCTTGTGGAACATCATTTTCTCCAGCCGGTCAGTCAATTCCAATGATAATAATTTTTTTTTCTTGAAGCATTTTTTTATTTTCAGCATTTCCAAGTCAAGCTTTGACTGCATCATAGTGCTGAAATCCAGAAAGAACTCAAACATTAGAATTAGTGTTAATTAGAGCATTATACTTTCCCTGCAAATCTGAAGTTGCGCTGTCAATTGGCTTGGTTTCACTATCAGTTAATTTTGCAAATTGACGAATTGCTTCCCAGCTTGACTGATTGAAGGAATTATCATTAACTTTTCCATCAGCAGTCACAATTGCAAGATTCATATGAAAATGTTTTGTCTCATCGTTATTTGCGGCTAAAATTTCTGCTTTTCGACTTTCAACTACTGTAGAAATTTTAGAAACATCAGTAATTGTTGTTTCACTAATCGCTGAACAACTTCCGGCTAACAGCGCCGCCATTGTTAGTGGAGTTGCTAATCCTAGACCCAAAAATGTCTTAATCCTGCTTTTTTTTAATAATTTTTTGATCTTATTCATATAGTTTTTATTTTTCCTTTCAGACTAAACATAATTTATAAAATTTAACATTATAAATTTTAACACAAGTAGGTATAGTTTTTAAATTAATATCAAAAAATTAAGTTTTTTGGATTTAAAAATTAAAATTTTCCTAAATCTTAGAGTAAGATTTTAAAAAATCTTTAATTAAAAAGTAAAAACATTTTTAAGAAAAATCAGCCAATTTTCCGTGTAAATTTAGAAAAATTTATTCAAAATTATCTTTCTTAAATAAAACAAAAAATATGACCTAATTTAGGTCATATTTTTTGTTTTTAATAATAAACTAATTTGAATTTAATATTTTTCAGGAAATTTTTGACGCATTAATTTTAAAAACTCAGATTTGTCTAAATTACCATAATCTTGGAAAAGCTGTTGTGAAGTTTCAAGTTCTTTAATCGCTGAATCCAATTTGACAAATTTTGAAACCTTTGTAATTCCAGGACGTTTTCAATTTTTATAATTACTAAAAAAATAGTGAATAGAATCTAATCATTCAACAGGCAAATCTTCAAGTTTTTTGATGTGTTCGAAGCGATAATCATCATGATGAACCATGATTAATTTAGTGTCAATTTCACCATCATCAATCATTTCAAGCGCACCCAAAAGTCTAGCTGTCAATCGTGAATTTGGCAAAAATTTTTGATTTGTGTAGACTAAAGCATCAAGAGGGTCGCCGTCCCAATCCAAAGTCTCAGGAATGCTGCCATAATTCGCTGGGTAAACAAAGTCACCTCGCAAAATCCGATCAACAACTAGCCTGTTAGCTTTTTGGTCAAATTCATATTTAATATTTGACCCTTTAGTAATTTCAATATCAACTAAAAGTAACTTTTGCTCCATCAAAACTCCCAAAAACTAAGATCTTGTAAAATTCAATAATCTTAACAAAAATAAGAAAAGGCGAACAAGTGACAAATACAAAGTTAAGGCATTTCAGATTGCTATTCTTAAAAAAACGCGCTTAATTTCGGCTTCATCATTGTAGAAAGCAAGAATTTGGCAAGTTTGATTTTTGATGAGTCAAAATTGATAACCAACCATTCCGAGTGTTACACTTAGACCAATAATTATGTAAAATGTGGTCAAAATTGATGAAAAAACAAAATAAGAGGTAATTGCAATCACAATTTCAATCAAAAAACCGATTGCAATTACGGGTAACAATTTTCCAAAATTAATGATATTAAAGTAGCCTAAAATTGCAATCATCGACATCAATCCACCGGCACCAGCAAATGCAATCATGATGTAATTAAAGGATCCATCAACCAAATATTGGGCAGTGAAAATTATTGGCAAAAAAAGTGAATTTGCGGAAATAAAAACCAAGAAAAGTAGCGCTAAAACAACGGTTGGCGGCGACTCAGTAAGCGCCCGCTTGGAAATGTAGGCCGAAATTCCTCAATTTATTCCAACCAAAACGAAAAGTGAAATAATTATTGCAGCTACACTACTAAAAGATGCTCTTATAAATTTTAAATATAAAGAAAATAAAGTATCACTTGAAAGGATACCGAAAGTAACAAGGCCAATAAACAAAATTCCAAGACCCAACCAAATCATCGAATATGCTAGCAATTTATTAGTTTGCTTTTGGATATAAAATGTTGATCTACTATATGCCTTAGAATCCTTTGAATTATAAACAATTCTATTTTGCATTTTCGCCTCCTTTTTCCAATATTTTTTTTAATTTTACCAATCAATGATTTAAGCCACCTTTTGATACAAGTAAATTATACTCTTTTTTTAAAATTTCTGAAATTTCACGAATACTTAATTCAGGATTTTTTGCTCTTAAACGAAAAAAGAATTGCTGCTCATCAGTAAAATGGTTAGTAAGTTGTTTTTTTTGCACTAATTTTCAATTTTCAGCAAAAGCACTTGAAGATCTAGTAATTTTTTTGGCATTATAAATGTCAAAATTTGTGATTCGATTTGCATTCAAAAAATGATCACGTTTGATACGTAAAACTTCCAGCTGTGCTGCTTGTTCAAGGGCGCCAATTGCCATTAAAAAGTAAATAATTTGAGTGATTTTTTTTAAGTAAATGTTAAAACGTTTGTTGTGAAAAATTTTGCGAAAAGTAAATTGAGTCTGATTTTGCTGCAAAAGTGACAAAACTTTTGCACATTTTTCTTCATTTAAAAATGAAATTTCAAGATGATAACTTTTTGATTCAAACTTTGAAATTGAGCCCCCGCCAATAAAAAGGCCAGCAAAAAAATACTGAATGTTCTGCGGATTTTTATTAATCTTAATTGATTTTTTTTTAATACAAATCCAATTTATATTGGCTTTTGAATCAAAAAACTCAAATTTAAAATTTTTGAAAGTTGATTTTAATTTGTCAATGATTATTTTTTTATTAATTCTTATTTCATAATAATCATCGTTGTCAAAACGGCAGGCACTAAAAATTAAACCTTGAACTAAAGACGTAAATTTTGGCTTTGATAATCGATTTTCAAGAATTTCGGTTTTAACTTTTTGGCTAAAAGTCATAATTTTCCATTTATTTAGTAATAAAAAAAGAGTAACTCCCTATTTTCCTATTTCTAGTATCTTCGGCGTAAAAAGGCTTAACTACTGAGTTCGGAATGGATTCAGGTGATCCCTTTTGCTATTGTTACTCTTATGAATATAATTATATCACAAATAAAAAAAAATAAAAAACTTTTTTTTTTTTTTTTATTTAAATTTTTTAATAAATTGAGCGTTAAGTTTGGCAACATCTTCAATATTTTCAGGTAATGTGCTTGAATCATAAGCGACTAAACCACGAAAACTAATTGTTGCTGGACCGTAAATTGGTCCTTTATATGCATCACCTTGAGGATTAGGACCTAAAACTGTTCAATCTAGAGTGTCATAAATTCCAGCAAGGTGTTCTAGATTTAAATCAGCAACAATTCTTTGTTTTTCTGGGTTAGAAGTGTTTCCTGAACTTAACCAAAATGTTCACTTATTATTCTTTTTGATAATTGTTAAAAACAAAAGTGAATCTTCTTTTAAAATATCATCAAAGTTGACAGTTTCATCTGTTAGGTTGATATTTTTTTGACTGAATATGGCAGGTGAAAATTGATTTATAGCTTGTTCCTCTTTGCTAACAACATATGTCTGTGTTCCAGTTTTTTCTGATAATTTAGCAACTTTCAATCTTGATGTTATGGTTTCTTTTTCTTGCTTGCCAGCAACTATTGCAGCAGTCGCATCTGAATCTCTTCCACCTGCTCTAACTCCACCTTGGTCGATCCCGATGAAAAATGTGTCTTTTCCTTCTGACGGAGTTTTACTATTTGGATATTTTGACTTAACAATGAAAAGCCCAAAATTTTTGTTTGAAGAAAGTAGGAAATGTTTTTTGCCATCACCAACTTCTTTTGCTTTGAAAGCGAGCATAATCACTCCATCTTTTAGATAAAGTGATTTTCCACTGACTAGCGGAATTCCTTTTTTAACCTCAAATCCTTCAATTTTAGAGAAAGTATTTAGATCTTTTCCAATACTATCTTTTAATTTTTTTAATCCTTCAAGTTGTTTTTTCGTTTCACAATTGTCACATGTTGTGCAAGGTGCTTTGCATTCTGGTGGTGATTGTTGGCAGCATTTACCTTTTTCCTTGCAACATTTAATATCTTGTTCTAGTTCATTAATATCTTGTTCTAGTGTTTCTTTTTCTTCTTTTATTTTCTCAGGTGTTAACTTCTGATTTAATTCAGCCTTGATATCATCACGATTTAACGCGGAAATTCTTTCAACTGGTTTATTATTTTTTTCAAAACCACGGCGAAAATCAAAAATTACTGTTGGATTGAATGATTTTAGAAGATCAAAAGCTTGACTTTCTTCAAGATTTTGAATCGAAAATACCGCTTTTGCAATTGGTTCATCACTTTGTGCTGAATTATTTCCAGCACCTGAACTAGCTGGTGTGTTAAAACTTAAAACAACATCAAGTTGTTGAGGTGATGTTTCAACAACTTGATATTTAATAGTTGCACCACTTACACCTTGCAATTTTGTTTTATCAAGAAATTTTCATAATTTTGTCCCAATTCCTGTGAATTTATCTTCTGGAAGAGAAACTTTAGTTGTTTCAGCTGCAACTGGAGTTGGTTGTGCAGCCACAGCAACTAATCGAGGAACAAAAATATTTTTGTCACTAGAAATATCAGAAAGAGCGTCAACAAGTGGGGGTTCAACTTTTGGAGGAGTTTCAGGTTTTTTTGCTTCAGGTTCCCCTCCCGGTTTTACAGGATTATTTTTTTCCTTGTAAAGTTTTAAAAGTTCCGCATTTGGGTAATTTCCATAATCAAGAAAGTACAATTTATTCGCAACATCATCAAAGGTTTTTCCATTTTTTGAATCCTCAACAACCTCACCAACAACAGATTTTACAGTTCCAAGTGATAAAAGTAACGGACCAGCTGGATCCTGTTTAAATTTAACAACGGTTTGTAGTGGATTGAAATCCGTAGATTGTAATTTTGTAATATCAAAATCTTCTGCAGTAGGATCATCTTGAAGTTTTTGTGAAATTAAAGTTGATACAATTTGTCTTTGATGTTTATTGTAATCGGCTTTGATTTCCAATCTTACTTTTTTCTTTGCAACTTTAATGAGGAATTTTTTCTCACTTTGACCTTTACCAACTTTGGCTAAAACTGTTTCCAAAATTGATCCCAAATCTGAATCAACCATTTTTGATTCAAAATAAGGGCTTAGAACTCCTGATTCTTTTTGAATTGTAAAATCAAAGTCAAAAGCGACTTTTTTTGTTTCTAAAAGTTTCGCTTTTTCTTCATTTGTCAACGATTTTGCAAAATCAACTGAATTTAAAGTAATAAAATATCCTGGAATTTTTGTTTCTAAAACTTTTCCTGGTTTAAAATCAAAATAGGTTGCAAAAATTTCGCGATTAGGGAAGGGTGCAGGTTTTTTTGCTTCAGGTTTTGCATCTTTATCTGGTTTTTTAGGGTCGGCCTTTTGTGTTTCAGTTTTTGGAGCTTCAGATGCTCCAGTTGTAGTTGTAGATTGATCTGACAAAAAACTTATGACAGGTGGAGTACCTTTTCCTACTTTTTTGTTTTTTTCTTGAGGTTTTTTGTTGATTTTATCCAACAAAACAAGAAGATTTTTAGGGTTTGAATCAGATTTGTAAAGAATGTCAGCCACGGTTAGATCGTCGCGAACCAAAGCAGCTTGCACAAAAGGTTTTATTTTAATAAAATCAGTGGCGATTGTTGCTAATTCTTGTTCAATTTTGCTAATATTCTCAGCGGTTTTTGAAGAACCAAGAACCGGAAAATCAAATTCTTTCACTGATTTTCCGGTTGGGTCTAAAAGTTCAAAAGCAAGTGACAAAGTTCCTTTTTTATCATCAAGATTTTTGAAAACTAAATTTTGAATTAAAGTTTGATTTTCCACCCTTTTTTCACCTTGAGGATTAACTTCAACCATTTTTTCTTGTTTTGCTTCCAAATTCACGGTTGTTTTTGGACTCAAAGCGTAACCAGATTGTAAAATTGTTGGCAATCCAAGACTATTTACCAAATTATAGCTAAGATTTGTGGCAAGCAAAGCTTCGGTGAAAGCTGCTGATTTGTTGCGCAATTTTTTCAAACTTGTTTGAAAATTGTCATCAAGTTTGAGTGCTAATTCTGAAGGAATAATCCCAATTTTTTCAGCATCTTTTTGTGATAAATTTAAACTTGATTTTGTTAAATCAACATTAAAATCAAGAAGATTTCCGTTGACAGAATCGCTGGCTGCAAATCCTTTTAGATCAATTTTTTTAGAATAAGTCAATTGCAACTTATCGAAATGTGCGAAAACAACAACATTTTTGATGTCTGAACCAACCGTGGTCGCTTTTTCAATGTCCAAAGCAATTCTAAATTTTTTGTTTGTAATTTCACTAAAATCAAATGCTTGAAGAAAATTAAAAGAATAAGAAGGGTCTTTTGCCAAAGCAAGAGCTGTTTTTGCTGACAAATTTTTAAATTTATCATCAATTTTGAGGTTTTCAAGCGCTTTTGAAAAATCAGCTTCAGAAAAATTAGTTTGAATTGCAAGTGGCGAAACCTGTTTTAGGTCAACGCCGCCATTCACTTTTTGTTGATAGGAACTCTCATATTTTTTAAGTGCAAGTGGCACAGTAATTGCAGTTGTTAAAATTACGGTTGATGAGAGACCAATCGCAATTATCGTTCTAGAATTTTGAAAACCAATCTGTTTTTTAGACATAATTTTCCTTTCGAGGCTTGAATTTTAGGTAGTTTTTGTTGTTGTTGTTGTTGTTTCAGAAAGCATAGTTGAAACTGGTTTGGCTGCCTCAGTTTTTGTCGCCATCGGCTTTGTTGCTTCTGTCTTTGTTGCTGGACTTTTAATTGTATCATCCAAAACAACTTTAATTTGGAAATTTAGTGAAGATTTTAGATAGTTAGTTGGAGTTGTTTTCGGTGGGACTTCAGGTTTTTCAGATTTTATTTCCTTTGTTGCTTCTAAAATTATTATTTTTGAATTACTGTCAAATTGATCAACGGCTTCAGAAATTACTTTTGCCTTAAAATTTGGATTAAATTTTGTAATAAAAGCGGAAATTTCTTTGAATTTTTCTGTTTTTTCAAAACAAGACGTGTCACTTGTTGGATCCCATTTTTTTCAATGATTTGGAGCCAATTTATCAAATTCTTCCTTTTTAAAGTAAAGTGTTGAAAGGGAAGGGGGGATTTGCAAAATGGCTTTATTTAAAGCAATATTATCTTGTGAATCCATCAAAGATTCAGAATCTTTTGAAACTATAAATTTCAAAACTGTTTTAGGAGTTTGATACTCTTCCTTTTTTGTTTTTCTATCAATTAATTTGTAATAATAAGTTAATTTGTAAGACTCAGAACCAGAAGGAACTTCAATTCCGTCACTAGGGCTACCTGTTTGTTTTTCAAAAACAATTTGGTATTGCAAATCTTCGTTAATTTTTGCTCAAGGGACAAAACTCTTTAATTCTTTAGCCTTTACATAAAAAGCAAGTAATAAATCTCGTAAATCATTGAGAGAATCTGTTTTTGAGGTAAAAAATTCTTTAATTTTTTTATCAATTGTTTCCTGATTTCCACCATTACTTGTTGAAGATCCACTTGAAGATCCACTTGAAGAATTGCCTTCTTCTAGTTTTTTGGCACCTTCACGAATTTCTTTATAAATATCGCCATTACCTTGCCCGTTGCCGCCACTTGAAGAATTGCTAGCGCTAATTTGGATTTTGTTGATTCTGTCAAAAATCACGTCATCACTTAGACTATTTTCGCCTGGTTTAATTAATTTAGCAGCTAAATCTTTAGGTAAAAAAAGATCGGAAATTCAAGCACGTTTGTGGAAAGTTGAGGTTTGATTATTAAAATCAAATCCATGAATTTTTTCACTACTACTTAGTTTAAATTTAACTTTTGCTGCAGCATTGAAAACATTACCATTTTCAATATCTTCCTGATTTAGAACCTCTGATTGGTCAACTAAATTATTTGCTTTGGCAATTGCAAGAAAATACTGAAGAGCTTGAGCTGGTTCAAGACCTGCAAGATGTGAATAAAAAGCAGCAACATCAAATTCATCAGCAAAAAACTTGTCTGATCTAAGTGTTTTAACTTCACTTACAGTTTTGTTAGCTTCGGGTTTGAAGGTTTGAAAGTCCTTTAAACTTGGGAAGTTTTGTTCTCCAACTCAACTTTTAACAATTGCTTCATTTGCATCAAAATTAAAACCATATTGGAAAGGGTTTACCAAAATATCCTTGATTTCCTGGAATTTTTGAGCTTTTATCAACTCTTCAAGTTCTGTTTTTGTAATAAAAGGATTAGCAGAAACAATTTTGATTTCTCTAGGAGAGTTAGTTGTTGCTGTAGATTGAGTTGAAACTGCAACTGTAACAAGTTGCGGCGAACTACTTGGTAAAGAATTAAGAGCGTAATAATCTTGGCGAGATTTATCTAGCTCTAAATTTGGAGTTCCATTTTCAGTATTTGAAGATGTTCCTTCTGTTTTGAAACCAGAAATTGTGAGAATTTCTTCTTTAGATTTAAGCAATTTTGCTTTAGAATCACCAAAAAAATTTGAGTAAAGATTAATTTTCGTTGGAATTTCAAGACTAGTAGAACTTGCTTCCTTCTTGATTTTTGCTTTTGCAATATCTAAGTAAAAATCAATACCTTCGGGAGATTTTTCAGGAAAAAATTTACTTAATCCACCAAAATCAAGTGAAAGTGGGTTAATTAAAAAATCACTATTTATCATAGCTTCAGCTGCTTCTGATTTTTCGTAAAGAGATTTATAAACTTTTGCGTTTAATTTGTCAATGAAATCAGATACGGTTTTTTGCGCAACTTCCAAAAGTTTAGTTGGATCAAGTTCTGGTTTTACTGGTGTTTTTTCAGCTGGGGCTGGGGCTGCGGGAGCCGCAGGCGCTGTTTCTGACACTGCAACTGGTTGCGGTTCAGAAGAAACTGATGAAAATTGGGTAAATGTTGTAATTTTGTCTTCTAAAACCCCAGAAACACTAGTTGACATTGAAACAGTTTGACTTTGAGCAGTTGACGAAACTTTGAAATCCGAAAAGGTAAGCTTTCTAAAATTAATCTGCTCGAGAATTTCATCAACATCAGCAAAATATGATGGTGTTTTTGGTTTTGCTGATGGCGCTGGGACCGCTGGTTTTGCTGGTGGTTTTGGTGCTGGAGCTGGTCGTTTTGGCGCTGGGACCGCTGGTTTTGGTGCTACAGGTGTGCTAGACCCACCAGATGTTCCAGGTTGAGTACTAGAACCGCCTGACTGAAATGGTTGAGACTGAGCAACTGTTTTTTTTTCAGGTTTTGCAACCTCTGGGGAAGAAAGAGGTGGTGTATCAAATGTTCTTCTAGTTTTTGGAACCAAATCAATTTTTTCGACCATCGTGGCAGCTTCAATTTGTAAACCTTTTAAATCAAACTTTGCTTCGTTTGTTAACTCAGCCTTGATTAAAAAACTCGGAACTAAAGTCGGGCTTAGTTTAATAAACTCGTTGGTTCCGGGATTTCTGTCGAGGGTGAAATCAAAAATTTTTCCTTGATTAAGAGCCAATTGATTTTTTTTATTAGAGTTTAATTCGAAAATTATTCTTTCAAAATCGGGGAAATACATACTAATTTTTTCAACTGCTTCCTCAGAAGTTGACGCTGAATTTATATCTTTTGCGAAATCCTCAACGCGTGTTAGCATTGGAATTTTTTGTGTTGAAGCTTTGGAATTTTGACTAGAAAAATTAGCAACAAAATCTTTTTGGCGCAAATTTTGAATATTTTCTCTAAAGTCATTAGTCATTTTTTGCAAATTTGTGTTAAAATCAGCAAGCGCAAATTGTGAACGCTGTGCAAAAGCAATTTTTTGACTAAAAATCGGCGAAAAAGCTGTGTAACTATCGCTAATTTTGTGTCTAATTCTAAACTTAAGATCAAAACTTTGATTCTCATCGTTTGGAACAAAACTAATAAATTCAACGATTGGTTTTTCAGGTGAAAAATTCAATTCGATTTTGCTAATTCGGGAATTTATAACTGTGTAAAAAGACAAAAATTTGCTAAGTTCAATGTTTGGCCGCAATTTTCCGCTAGCGTCAAAAAGTTGCTCTTTAATTTTTTTATAGGTAGTAGAATTATCAAAAATCTCTGATTTAAAAGCAACGTTTTTGATTTTTGATGCTAAATTTTCCAATTCTTGACGCGGATTTACGCCATTGTAATCAATTTGGCTAACTAAAACAAGAGATGTTGCAAGAATACTAACTCCAGCCACGCCAGTTCCAATTCCAATAATTAAATTCTTTTTATTTTCCATAAATAATTCCTTAGCATTCGAAAATGTTTTTATTGTACTATTATAGCATTTTTTGTTAATAAAAATAATTTTTAAGTCAAAAGTGTAATTAAATGCCCAATTTTTAAATGTTTTTTTGTGGAAAAAATTTTTTCAAATTTAACAAATTTAAGAATGATTTTGCTAAATTTTGATTTTTTTAAAAACAAAAAATTGAAATTGAAATATATTCCTGTGTTTGAAATTATCCTTGGGGCATAAAAAGTAAAAAAATATTAATTTTTTGCTAAAAATCAGTTCAAAATTAACCAACAAAAGTAGAAGAAAATTAAAATTTTTGGTTTATATCAAAAAACTATTTTTTAACCACCTGATAAAAAATTCTTAGTTTCTCCAAGGTATCAACAACTTTTTGACTAATTCCGGGCGAATAAAAAATCTTAATTTTTTTGGGATTTATGGAAACAAAAGCATTTTTTGAAAAGTTTTGTAAGGTTTTTGGCAAATAAATCGTTGACAAATTTGCCAAACTGTTGAAAGTAAAATCAGGAATTTCAGTAACACCCTCAGCGATTTCAATTTCCTTAATGTTGTTGTTAAAAGAAAAAACATGCGGTTTTAGCGACACATTTCCTGAAGTAACAATTTTTTCCTGAAAATTTTCTGGAACAAAAATAATCTCACTTAAATCATTGTTGTACAAAATTCCACCGTAACTTCTAAATCAAAAATTACCTGGTTCAACAAGGATTTTTTGTAATTTTTTTGCTTTCAAAGAACTTTTTTCGTCCTCAATTTCTCTCACTGTTCTTGGAAGCACTAAAGAATTTTCTGGATATTTTTCTGGAATTAGGATTAATTTTGAAAAATCCTTGTTATATAAAATTCCATCTTTTGCAGCAAAAATGGAATTTTTTTCAGAAACAACAATCCTTTTTACATTAAAAGTTCCATTTTGATAATCAATTTTTTTGATATTTTCACCAATGTATAAAGTTTCAGTTTTTTTGAACATTTCCTGGGAAACACTAACAACTTTCAGGTTATTAAAAATTTTTTCAACTGGTTTTACTTCGGTTTCTGTGCTTGAAAAGAGTGAAACACCTAAATTATATTCGTAGGTTTTTTTGTCCTTAGTAAAATAAGTGTCAATAATTTGAAATGTTTGGTGATCCTTGGCAAAATCTTGGTCATTTTTTCTGAAATAACCCCATGTTGGATCAGAATAAAAATACTGTTTTGCGACCGAATCATAGACTAAATTTCATTGGTGCGCACCATATTTTGACCACCCAATTACAATTACATTTTTGATTCCCACAGAATCAAGCATTGCTTTGTATAAATTAGAAAAACCGCCACAAACAGCAAGTTTTCGCTCAAGAACTGCTGAGGGTTCAAGTGATGGAGTCAACCTTAAGTCCCCGGCGTATTTCACATTTTTGTAAATTCAATCGAAGATGATTTTAGTTTTTTCTGCCTCTTTTTCCACATTTTTTATTAAGTTTTTTGTAAAATCGGCAACTTTTTTTCGTTTTTCTTCGCTATAACTATGAAATTCAAAATCTTTGATTTGGCTTGGGTCAATTAAGCTCATAAAATTTTTGGCTTCATTATTAGAATTTAAATTGTAGGCAAGATTGTTGTAATTTTCTGGTGTTTCAGCAGCATTTTTTTTCTTTTTTTCAATTTTCAAGTCCATTTTCGGAACTTGAAAATCAACAACTTTTTGATAATTTTGTTTTATATTTTCAAAAAGTTGAGCAAGTTTTTCAAAATTATCCTTATAAAAATCAGCACCAATTTTATTAAAATTTGCAGCTTCATGGTAATTGACATCATCAAGAAAAGAATTTAGCTGGTCTTTGAAAACCTCAAATTTCAAGGGTTTAAGTTCGTTTTGAACAAAATTTTCCACTTTTACTTTTAATTTTGAATATTCCATTGAAAAATTCTCGGGAATTTTTGCTAATTTCTCTGAATCTAAACTGGGTTTTGGCGCAAAAATTTCGCTTTTTTTATTAGATTTTTCATTTTTTTGTAGATCAACTTTTGAAGTAACAGCTCCACAAGAAGCTGAAAATAATAAAATTGGACTCAAAACAAGCAACAAAAATCCATGTTTTTTTGTCATTTAAATCTCCTCTTTTTTAAAAAATTGCTCACTAAATAAGATATTTTTGTAAGCTATTAAAATTGTTCTAAATAAAAATTTTTTCGGTTTTGCTACCTTGCGGCAACCCAATCAAACCAGATTCATTTGCAATTTTATTATCCTTGAAAGATGAATTTCCTAAAGAAATTGACTGAGAATTAGGGCTAAAACTTACTTTTTGAATTAAATTGGATTCAAAACCGCTCGCTGAAATTTGAGCTAAACTTGAATTTTGTGAAAAATCTAATTCAGAAATTTGATTGCTAAAAAAGGCGCCTGTTGCAATTAATTTAAGATTTTTTGCTTTTGCAAAATTTACCGATTGCAACTTATTGAACGCAAAAGCCTGTTTCCCTATCGAAATAACAGATTCTGGTAGAGTGAGTTTTGTAATTTCGTTGCCTTGAAAAGCAAAATTTCCAATTTTTTCTAATTTTTTTGACAATGAAAAATCAAGCTCAGTAATTTTCTCACCACTGGTGAGATTCGCACTATCAGCATAAAAAGCATAATCATCAATTTCCCGAAGCGTCGGCGGAAAAATTATCTTTGACAAGTAATAAAAATTGATTTTTTTGGATTCTTTATTGTTTTCGGTGGGCATTTTAGCATTATTTTCACTACCATCAGACAATTTTAAGCTATTAACTGGTTGGTAAATTCGCGATTTAAAACTAGAAAAAGCTGATTTATCAATTTTTTCAATGTTACTAGTGGATAAATCAAGAACAAAAGTGCTAGAATCTGGGTTGATTTTTACATATGACGAATCTTTTTTTTCCTTAGTTTCTAATAGAATTTCAGCCTGTGTTTGCGCCTGGCCGCAAGACAAAAAGAGCGAAAGCGGAACTGAAATAGTACAAATTTTTAGTAATTTAATAATTTTTTTCATATGAAAATTTTACAACAAATTAATATTATTTTTAGATTTATTTGTAAAATTAAAAAAATTTCTATAATAACTGCGCACAACTTTAAAGTGATTGTTAGATTAAAAAACACTTACTTGTTAAGGGTTTTGGAAAAAGACTTTTTTAAATTCTGATATTTTTTACATTAAAAATTTAATATTTATGTGCACTGACAAATTTAATAAAATGTTTGTTCAGCGCACTTATTGCTTTATTTTTCTTGAAAAATAACTGCAAAGTTGGTTTTAGATAAAAAGTTAAAAATTTTTGCAAATTCTTAGAAACTCTTTATACAAAAAATATGGAATTCTTGCTATTTTTTATATGAAGAAAATCTAATATTTCTTGAAATATAATAAAGTGATTCGGCCAAGGTTGGATGAGTAAATGCTGATTCTTGAAGGTCAAAAATTGTCATATTTTTACTAATTGCAAGAGCAATTTGATTAATTAAAATTGATGATTCTTCAAGAAAAATTGCTGCAGAAAGAATTTTGTAAGTATCTTTTTCAAAATTGATTTTTACAAAACCACTTTCAAAATCTAAATTAGCATGTGCTCGAGGTAAATTTCTTGCCAAAATTTCAACAGTGTCAAAATTAATTTGCTCATTTACTAAATCTTTTTCACTTTTCCCAACAAAAGAAATTTCAGGATTTGTATAAATTGCGAAAGGTATATTAGATTTTACAAATTTTTCACTTGAATTTCCAGTTAAAATATGTTTTGCAACAACATCTCCCTGCTTATATGCGCTAGTTGATAGCATCATGATTCCGTTCAAGTCACCGATTGCATAAATATTTTCCTCTGAGGTTTGAAAAAACTCATTCACTTTCAGCAATCCGTTGCTATATTTTTCTAAATTTAAATTTTTAAATGAAAAATTTTCAGTAGTTCTACCAATTGCAATTAATATATTTTTGGTTTTATGTTTAAAAACATTGCCATTTTGCTGAATAATTAAACCATCATTATCATATTTTACAATTTTTGCCCCGGTTAAAAGTTCTATTTTTTGCTTTTTCAAAATTGATTTAGCGGCTTTTTTGATTGAATCATCAAAATTTAAAAAAAACTCATTATTTGACTCAATAATTGTTATTTTTCTATCAAAAGTTGCATAAAAATTTGCGAATTCAAGCGCAATTACTCCACCACCAATTATTGTCAATTCTTCAAATTCATGGTTTTTAAGAAGTAGATCATCTGAAGTAATAATTTTTGCATTTTCTGAATTCTCAATTAAAATTTTTCTTGGCTCACTTCCGGTTGCAAGAATTACTTTTTCAACTTGAAATTCATCGTTTTCTGTTTTTATTATATTTTTAGATAACAATTCTGCTTTTTGGTTGAAAATTTCAACGCCAGCAGCTTGCAAATTATCCTTAATTGCAAGCCGTAATTTTTCAGAATTGTTTCTGGCGTTTAAAAAAATATTTTGCAAATCATATTTGTGTTCGCTAGAAATCCCATATTTTTGAGATTCCAAGATTAATTGTCTTACTTTTGCTGATCGCAAAATTGTCTTAGTTGGAATACAACCTCGATTTACACATGTTCCACCAAGAAAATTTGCTTCAAAAAGTGCAACTTTTTTCCCTTTTTTTGCTAAAATAATGGCCAAAGTGTATCCTGCAGGCCCAGCGCCAATTATACCAATATCAAATTTTTTCATATTCACCCTAACAAAATAATACTATAAAAAAATATTTTAAAAACAAAAAACGGGAATAAAATATTCACCCCTGTTTTTTTTTTTTTTTTTGATTCACTTAAAAATTAATTTTAATTATTTTTCTCAAAAGTATTTGGTTTTTCTGAGTCAAAAATAATCTCTCTCCCTGATTTTGAAATAAAAATAAAAATCATAATTAAACAAATAATGTCAATTAATAGAACAAAAATTCCGACAATTGAAAGGGTGTGAAAACCCTGTATTTTTGATATCAAGTGCGGATTTTTAAGGTTTAAGTCTTTTGCCAATTTATTCAATTTAAAACTAAAAACAATCAATAAAATTTTAAAAGTTAATGTTAATAAAAGCCAAATAACACTTATAATTAATACGGAAATTAGGGCTGAAATAGCGAAATTACCCCTTAGAACATCCACCACAGTAACAGATCCAGCTAATTGAAACATAATAAATAAAACACCAATTCCAAACTTAATCCCACGGATAATTAGACATATTTTTGCAAAATTTTTCGTTGATTTTAAGATGTTTTCTATTTCTTGTTTTGAAACTTCCATGAAATTTTTCCTTTTATTATATTTAAATTCAAATTATATAGTAAAGATTAGTAGGCGCAAAAATTTATTTGAGATATTTTCTACCTAAAAATGAGAAAATTAGGGAAAATAGATTGATTTTTCGACCAAGTTTACACTAAAAATGGCTAATTTTATATAAAATCTAATTTAAAATAATTTTTTTAATTTTTAGGTAGAAATTAAAAATCTTTAAAAATAGGTTCTTTTCTAGGAATAATTGTTTTTAAATGCCTAAAAAGTAAAAAAATGTGAAAATTTGCTAATTTTCTACTTAACAGATAGCAGTTTTATATAGTTTTTGCGTAGATAAGAACGAAACATTTTTATTTTATGTAAAAAGGCGTGATATCCACTATTTTTTTCTTATTTTCAAACAAACTTGTTGCTTCTAGAAAATTGTCAAAAATTAATTGATAGTCAATTTTATCTTCTGATTTAAATTTTTCACTAATTTCTGAAATTTCAGAGACTAATCTACCATCTTCGGCTCAAGCGCTAAATTGAGATTTTGCACTATAATCGACAAAATATTGTTTTTTTTCTTTATTTTTGAATGAAAGTAGATTAAAAGTTGAAGAAATTCATAATTGCTTCCCACCAAGTTGGCAAATAGTGCGACAAAATGTCAAACCAATTCGACAACCTGTGAAGGTGCCAGGACCCAAGTTAACGTAAAAAGACTGTATTTCTGAGATTTCTATTTTATTTTTTTCTAGAATTTCCTCAATTTTAATAGGAAGTAAATCTGCCTTATTTTTTAGCAATTCAACATTGCCTTCAATAAGTTGAAAATCACTGTTAAAGATCGCAATCACTAAAAATTTTCCAGTTGTATCAATAAAAATATTCATAATTTGCATTTTTATTATAATGGATTTAATAATTTAGGTGTTTTTTTCTTGAACTCGTAACTGGATTGGGTATTTTTTTCATGCCAAGAAATACGTGCTTGGCTTTCCTGGTATAAAGTCAGCGTTTGTGACTTTAATTCGATATTGCGCATCCTCAAAAGCGCGAAAATAGATCTTGTCAAAAGGGCTAATTTCCGAATTAGCTTCAATAATTTTTGTTCACCCACCACGAAAAATTTCGATACTAATATCGAAATCATTTAATTTCGGATTTTCTGGAGATGTAAAAATTTTTGAAATACTATTGTAAATTTTTCGAAAAAAAGCACTAAATGCTGATTCAATAATTTCAACACTTTTTTGAGAAAACTTATCATGAAAAATCATTGCAGAAAATTCTTGCCCTTTTATTAATTCAAAAGGAGCCGATGTATATGTACTTCCATCAAATTTATTGTGAATAAAGTTACCCTGTTCTAAAGTTAAAAAGGCATTTTTAAAATTTATGTGGCCAAAACCTTCATTTATGTGAGTTCCGTTGAAACCCAAATTGGTATTTTCACTAGGTTTTGCTGTCAATGACAAAGCAATTAAAATTTTTTGATTGACATTTTTTAAATTATCATAGCTATCAAAACTCGATGAAAGTTGGCTAAATAAAGCTCCTAATAAAATAATAGGGTAAAAATCAACTGTTGCTTTTCCTGAATTTAATTGATAGTTAAAATTTAATTCAGGAACAACAAAATGATTAGATTTAGATACGCCGTACCCGTTGCCAAATATCTTTGCATAATTAAAGAATTTACCACTATTTTTAAATTTATCATCAACCTTTGCAAAAATTACAAAGTTGCTAAAAATTTCGTCTCCTACGGTTTTTTCTCCGTCAAAAAAATGCAAAATTCCGGTCTTTTCAGTTCAGCGATCAAGAAAATCACCAAATTTAACAAATTGACCGTTACTTGGCAAGGGATGAGCTAGGAATTCTCGATCATCTTTGTAAAGGTGCAAAACTATCTCTACACCACTTGTTTCCAAGTGCTTAATTCCATCAAGTCACTGTTCACTCGTTTTAAATCGGTAAATAATTAGATTAGAATTTGGGGAAAAAAATTGAAAAATTTGCTTTAAATTATTGTAATTAATGTTGTTTTCATCGCCATTTTCCTCAATCAAAATGCCGACTTTCACAGTTCTTTTTACTTGGTTAAGGTCTTGATTGTAATTTAATTTTTCAGCAATTTCCGCAAAATTAAAGCTAGCGTTAGTGGGATTTCCAATAATGCCGTTTTTTTGACTGAAAAGAAAAATAGGACTAAAAACCGCAAAAATTACGAAAATAACAGCCCTAACAAGATAAAAAATTTTATTCATTTCCCACACTCCTTCTTTTTTTCTCTTTGTATATATTAAAAAAAATTTGTTTTCGATGAAAAAAATGGAAAATTTTATGAAAAATTGCCCAAATTTACTTTTTTTGAACATTTTTGTTAAAATGTGTTATAATATGTGAAAAAAACAAGGCCAATATGAATTCAGTAATTCTAATTAAACTTTCTGGTGAAAGTCTTGCAAACAAGGAAAAATCATTAGCAATCGACTATGAGCTTGTTAGACAACTTGCTTCTCAGCTTAAGGAAATTCAAAAATTAGGGCTTAAAATTTTGATCGTTATTGGCGGCGGAAACTTTTGGCGAGGAACATCGGCTGCAAAAAATGGTATCAACCGTAACACTGCAGATTACATTGGTATGCTAGGAACCGCTATGAATGGCTTGGCACTTGAATCGGTTTTTCAAGATCTTGGAATCAAAACTCGTGTTTTGTCATCAATCAGTTTGGATCCGCGAATTTGCGAATATTTTGTTCTTGAAAAAGCGCAAAAGTATCTTTCAGAAAATCGTGTTATAATTTTTGTTGGCGGAACAGGCCGCCCGTACTTTACAACTGATAGTGCGGCAACACTTTTTGCATCAGAAATGGGAGTAAAGGTTATTCTGGTTGGTAAAAACAATGTAAATGGTGTTTTTGACTCTGATCCAAAAATTAATCCAAATGCGGTTAGATATGATAAAATTACCTACGATGAGGCAATTGAAAGAAATTTTAAAATAATGGATTCAACTGCCTTTTCGATGGCTCGCGACAATAAAATAAAGCTGCTGATTTTCAATATAAAGGAAAAAGATAGTATTGTTCGACTTATCAAGGGCCAAATTGAACATACGGAGGTTTTTTAACAATGAAAAATTTCGACCCTGAATCAAATTTTGAATTTTATAAGCAAGTTTTGGATGACAAGAACGAAGAAGTTTGCAAACAAATGGAGAAAAATTTCAAAAAAGTTGTTATTGGAACCCCAAACCCACAACTAGTTTCTCACATAAAAGTTAATTTTTATGACACTTTGACCCCAATTAATGAAGTTGCATCGATTTCGTCTCCTTCAGCTTTGCAACTTTTGATTAAACCTTACGATGTTGCACTTGTTAAAACAATTGCATCAGCAATTGTTGCATCAAAAATTGATGCACAAGTGCAAAAAGAAGCCAATCAAGTTCGTGTAATTTTCCCAGAATTAACTCTAGAAAAACGTCAGGAAAGTATTGTTCAGATTAAAAAATATTATGAGGAGGCGAAAATTAGAGTTCGTCTTGTTCGGCAAAATTTAAACAAATTGATAAAAAAAGAGGGTTTTCCTGAAGATTTTGAAAAACATTTTCTTGATGTTATTCAAAAATCAACTGACCATGAAACAGAAAAATTGGAAATTCTTTTTGAAAAAAAAGTTAAAGAAATTCAATCAACGTAGCAATCATGATTTCAAACCGTCTTTTGAGGTTGCAAAAAGATTTTTTAAGACGGATTTTATCGATATTTTTAATTTTAATTGTTGTATTACCGATTCTTTTTATCGGTCATTATGTTAGTTTTTATGGACGAATAATTTCATTTGTTTGTTTTGCGCTTGTCCTATTTTATAGTCTTTTTGAAGTTTTTAAACACTTTTCTACGAAAAAATTCTTCACTTTTTTACTAGCTTTTTTTGCCGTTTTTTTATTCATTTCCCCTTCTAACATTTCGTCATATGAAAATTTATTCGCGGAAAATATTAATTTTGGCTGAAGTTTTATCGCCAGTTATATAAAAAAACAATTCTTAAATTACGATGTTTTAATTGTCCTATTTTTAGCCTTTGTCGTTCAATTTTTTGACAAAAGTGATAAAAATAGAATGTTTATTACGGATTTTTTTCTCCGATTTTTGACTATTTTATTTGCTTCAATTTCATTTAAAATTTTGTGAATTTTGAACATTTTTAATATTTTTTTAGTTTTTTTCTTATTCACAATTGCGGTAATTAGTGACAGTTTTGGTTATGTTTTTGGTTATGTTTTTGGAAAAAAAATTTTTAAAAAAAATTTTAATTTTTCGCCAAATAAATCAATTGAAGGTTTTATTGCCTCACTTTTTTTTACTTTAATTTTTGCAATTGCTGTTATTTTAAATACTGATTTCAAAATTGAAACAAAATTTTTCCCAATTTTGAAAGTCCTAATGATAATTTTACTTCCATTGGGCGCAATTTTTGGTGATATGTTTTTTTCAATGATAAAAAGATATCTTAAAATCAAGGATTTTTCTAATTTAATCAAAGGGCATGGCGGCTTTTTTGACCGGTTCGACTCCTCAAGTTTTGTTTTTTTATTTTTTGCATTTTTTGTTCTATTTTTGACATAATTTTAATTTTTGACAAGAAGGGATAAAATGAATTCAGCGTTTAAGAATTTATGCGACAAAATTAATTGAAAAGCGCCAGCAAATTGAGATGATGTTACAGTGATAAGCGAGCTTGGCGAAAATCAAACCATTTTTTTAAAAATTAAAAAAAATACACTGCCAAAGTTTCAAGATTTGCTTGAATTTTTCATTGCCGCCAAGAAAACAAACGAAGACCCGAATGCCTTTAATAATTCCAAGCTAGAATTTCAATTTGAAGTTTCTCAAAATTATTTTGAGAATGAAGATTTGCTTGAATATATTAATGCTTCAATGGAACTTCTTACCGATAATCCTATTTTTTTTAGTGAAGATGAAATCCAAAAAGCAAGTCCTAATTCATTCAAAATTTTTTTTGAAAATTCAAAAAATTTTGAAATTTTTAAACAAGAACGCGAAAAATTTCTTAAAGTAATTAATTATCTTGGCCTAATTCACCTAAAATTAGAATTTATTTTAGAAGAAAAGCCTATTTTTGAAGAAAAACCAGAACTAATTCTTGAAAAAAATCTTCACCAACTTGATGATTACAGCAAAGAAACCTCTGGCTCAAAAAGGAATTTGCCCCTGCAAAATTATGAAGTAATTGATTTAGCGCAAATTCGTTCGCACAAAAATCCTCATGTTCAGTTTGATGGCCAAATCTATAAAATTGGGTCCATAAAGACAAAAAATGGAAAAATTTGGCTAAAAATTCACCTTAATAACTTTGAATTTTCACAAGCTGTCAGTGTTGACAAATTTGTAAATTCAATGGACAATTTTAACTTGAAAACTGGCGATTTGGTCAGAATTTGAGCAATAATTGATGAACCAAACGACCGTTATAAATTTAATATTCAATTAAAATTGAAAAAAATAGTAAAAATTAAAAAATCTGTTTTTTTTCCAGCAGAAAAAATTGACGATGCGCCAGTCAAACGGGTTGAAATTTCTGCCCGAACATGAAAATCAACAATGGACGGAATTTCCTCAGCTGCTGAATATGTCAAACAAGCAAAAAGTTACGGCCACACCGCTATCGGTATTGCTGATCTTGATTCAGTTCAGGGATTTCCTGAATTTTACAGCGCTACTCAAAACAGTGGGATTAAACCAATTTACGGAACGACTTTTTCAACTTATCGATCAAAAGTTGAAAAAGTGATTAATTTCACTAAAAATATTGACCTGATTTCCGCCAAATTTGTAATTTTTGACTTAGAAACGACCGGTTTATCGAGTTTTTACAATGAAATTATTGAATTTGGTGCAATTGTTTTTCAATTTGGAAAAGAAATTGAAAAACACCAATTTTTTATTAGACCTAATGGAAAAATTCCCAAAATAATTACAAAAATTACCGGAATTGAGCAAAAAATGATTGATGAATTAGCAGTTTCACCTGAAATTGCGATTCAAAAAATTGAGAAAATTATTGAAAATTCAATTTTAGTGGCACACAACGCCAATTTTGATTTTAACTTTTTAAACCAGTTTTTTAAAAAATATGCACAAAAAAAACTGGAAAATCCGATCATTGATACTCTGGAGGTCAGCAGATTCTTGAATCCCGAAGCAAGAAGTCATAGTTTGAAAAATATTGCCAAAAGATTTGAATTTTTTTATGATGACGAAATTGCTCACCGTGCTGATTTTGATGCAGAAGTTTTAACAAAAGTTTGAAAAAATTTCCTTGAAAAATTGGAAAATCTTGAAAAAATCACTGATTTAGAAGGTTTATCAAAAATTAAAAGTTCAATTTTTGACCTTAAACCTGAAAAAGTTTTTCCAAAACAACTGACCATGATCGCCAAAAATCAGGCTGGAATCAAAAAATTGTACAAACATGTTTCGATTGCAAACACAGAAAATTTGATTTCGCGGCCTCTAATTTTTTATGATTTAATTAAAAAAGATCCTGATTTATTGGTTGGCTCGGGTGGACCTGAATCACTTTTGATTCAACATTTTCTATATCTTGACCCTGAAGGTGTGGAAGATTTTTCCAAAATTTACGATTTTATTGAAATCCCGCCGCCTTCAGCGTTCGTTCACTTGGTAAAAAGGGAAATTTTTACCCAAAATCAGATTGAAGATATGCTAAAAAAATTAATTAATTTAGCAAAAAAGTTAGGAATTCCAGCGGTTGCCATCAGCGATCCACGTTATTGCCAACCCCGTGAAAAAATTTTTTACGAACTTTATATTTATGCAAAGGGTGTCGGCGGCGTCAACCACATTTTGCTTGATAATCGCGAAAGTGAACGGGAAAATCGACAAGATAGCCACATTTTCCCAAACAAGCATTTTTTCACCACTGCTGAATTAAAAAAGGAATTTGAATTTCTTGAAAATCAAGAATTAATTGATGAAATTGTTGTTAAAAATTCTAATTTAATTGCAAATCTAGTTAGTGATAAAATTCAAATCATCAAAACAGGGCTCTTCCCACCAAGTTTTGATGATTCAGAAGTGAAATTAAGGGATTTTGTCTACAAAAAAGCTTTTGAAAAATACGGAAATCCTTTGCCTGAAATAATTCGTTCAAGAATTAAGAATGAACTTGAACCAATCATAAACCATGGTTTTCACGTGGTTTATTGAATTTCAAAAAGAATTGTTGAAGAAGCAAAAAATCAAGGTGCAATTGTTGACTCGCGTGGTTCAGTTGGCTCATCAATTGTTGCATTTTTGACTGGAATTACTGATGTAAACCCGCTGCCACCACATTATTTTTGCGCTAATTGCAAAGTTGTTCAGTTTTCACAAAACGACGAAATTTTATCAGGTTATGATTTGCCAAATAAAAAATGTGAAAATTGTAAAAATGACCTTGACAAGGATGGACACAATATTCCTTTTGAGACTTTTTTAGGATTTAATGCTGAAAAAGTCCCTGATATTGACCTTAATTTTTCAGGGGAAACTCAACTTAAAATGCATGATTTTGTGCGTCAACTTTTTGGTTCAAAAAACACCTTTCGTGCCGGAACTATTTTGACAAATGCTGAAAAATCAGTTTATGGTTTGGCGAAAAAATTGGGCGAAATTCGTTCCCAATTTGATCCAAAATTTAATATTGATCGTCATGTTTCTTATTTTTCAAATTCGTATTTAGATTTTTTGGCAACAAAAGCTCAAGGCGTTAAGCGAACTTCTGGGAAACATGCAGGTGGAATTATTGTCATCCCAAATGACTTTGAAATTGAAGACTTTTGTCCTATTAATTTCCCCGCAAATAATGAAAAATCTGACTGAAAAACAACACATTTTGATTATAATGCCTTACATGACAATCTCTTAAAGCTTGATATTTTGGGGCACGATGACCCCACAATTTTGCTTCATCTTGAAGAATTAACGGGAATAAAATCCGAAAAAATTCCAAAAAACGACCCTAAAATCTTATCTCTCTTTAGTTCTTGCAAAGAATTAGGGATTCAGCCAGGCCAAATTCTTGGCGAACCAACAGGATCAATTGGTATTCCTGAATTTGGTACTCAATTTGTGCGAAAAATGCTGCAAGTTGCAAAAGTAAATTCATTTGCCGACATTGTAGCGGTTTGTGGATTAGCACACGGAAGTGGCGTTTGACAACACAATGCTGAACCGTTAATTATTGAAAAAAAACTAAAAATTCAGGACGTTATTTCCTGTCGGGACGACATTATGCTTTATCTTTTAAAGAAAAATTTAGAGCATCTTGACGCTTTTAATATCATGGAAAAAGTACGAAAAGGTAAAGGTTTGACTGCGCTTGAAGTTGAACTTTTGAAAGAAAAAAATGTTCCGGACTGGTACATTGAATCGCTAAACAAAATTGGTTACATGTTTCCTAAAGCGCACGCTGTCGCTTATGCAATGAAAGCTTGAAAAATTGCATTTTTTAAACTTTATCATCCTTTAGCATTTTATTCAGCCTATTTTTCAATCCGACCAGATGTAAAAGATATTGAAACCTTAGTTTTACCGGCCTCGGAAATTCAAGCTAAAATTAATTTACTGAATGAAAAAAGGGCAGGAAATACAAAATCAAACTTACAAAACAAGATTACGCCCAAAGAAAGGGATCTAATCCCGTTTCTTGAAATTAGTCTTGAATTAAAATCAAGGGGTTTTGAAATCGAAAAAGTAAATTTGGAGAAATCACAGGCACAAATTTGACTTGTTAATAATGAAAATAACTCTCTGATTCCGCCTTTTGTTTCAGTGGATGGAATTGGTGATGTAAATGCACGTAAAATTGTTGAGGCACGTAATTTAAAAGCTTTTGCTTCGATTGATGATTTTCAAAATCGCACTGAAACAAATACAACTGCGATAAAAAAACTTACTGAATTGGGTGTTTTTGATAAAATTTCTAAAAAAGCACAAGTAAATCTTTTTGATTAAATTTTTAAAGGAAAATTTTTTTATTATGAATGTTGGTGATAAAATTTTATGTAAAATCAGATCATTAAATAAAAAATATTTTTGAGTTGAGATGCCTTTTGGTTATACGGGTGTTGTTTTTTTAGATACAAAGAAGTTGGCTGAAAACCAAAAAATTGAGTATTTTTACCGTGTTGGCCAACAACTTATTTTGCAAATTGATACTATTTCTCACTTTGAAAAAAGGGCATCTTTATCAGATGTGCATTCACATATTTTTTATAATAACAGTGATTTCCCTTTTGAGACACCTTCTGGATTCAAAAATTTGAAAAAACACGTGGAGCAGCAATTAAATTATGAGCCTAAATTTACAAATAAAAACAAAAATTAACCTTGATTTTTCCAGTTTTACTGATAAAATAAAAGAATTTCACAAACGAATTAATTCAGAGCAAAGTCCTGACAAAAATTTTTTAGGTTGAAATAACTTTCCTGATTCAGCAGTGAATTTTGCTGAAATCAAAAAAATGCAGGAAATAATAGAAAATTTACACAAAAATTCAATAAAAACTTTGGTTGTAATTGGAATTGGTGGATCATATTTGGGCGCTAGAGCTGCAATTGATTTTGTTTTTGGACTTGGTCCAAACCAGGAAAAACCGGAAGTTATTTTCATTGGAAACTCCATTTCTTCTACTGATTTATACCAAAAAATTGAATATTTACGTAAAAAAGAATTCGCAATTAATGTAATTTCCAAATCTGGATCAACAATTGAACCAGCAATTGCTTTTCAAATTCTTTATCAAGTTTTAGTTGAAAAAATTGGAAAGGATGCAGCAAAACAAAGGGTTTTTGTTACAACTAGCACAAAAACAGGCGAACTTTTACAAATAGCTAAAAAAAATAATTTTGAAATTTTTGAGATAATTGAGTCAATTGGCGGCCGATTCAGCGTTTTATCATCAGTCGGTTTTTTTTCAATGATTTTTGCAGGAATTAATGTTTTTGATGTTATTGAAGGTGCCAAAGAAGCAAATTTTTTGTATTCAAAACCGGATGTTTCAGAAAATTTAGCCTATAAATACGCGCTTTCTCGCTTAATTTTGAACCAAAAATTTAACTATAAAATTGAAATTCTCATTTCTTATGAGCCATTTTTAATGTATTTTAATGAATGGTGGAAACAACTTTTTGGTGAATCTGAAGGCAAAAATGGGAAGGGTATTTTCCCAACTTCAGCAATTTTTTCAACAGATTTACACTCACTTGGTCAGTTCATTCAAGAAGGAAGCAAAAATTTTTTTCAAACGGTAATTTTTATTAAAAATCCAAAATTTGATTTAAAAATTAGTGAAGTGCCTGAATTTCAATCAAAAATTAATCTACTTGCCAATAAAAGTGTTAATGAAATCAATTTTCAAGCATTTTTAGCAACAACATTAGCTCATTCAGAAGAAGGAAACAATCCCAATTTTGTCCTTGAAATTCCTGATAGCTCTTCAAAATC
Source organism: Mycoplasma sp. 'Moose RK' (assembly GCF_015708155.1). Taxonomy (GTDB): domain Bacteria; phylum Bacillota_I; class Bacilli_A; order Mycoplasmatales; family Metamycoplasmataceae; genus Mesomycoplasma. The sequence continues at coordinate 85,925 of NZ_JADDYD010000001.1, read as the reverse complement.
GTTTGGTCATCTAGTCATGTTTTTCCAAAAAGCATGCGCGATGTCAGCGTATTTACTAGGCGTAAATCCTTTTGACCAACCTGGAGTTGAAAATTATAAAAAACGTTTATCTAAAAATTTGGGTTGAAACTAGTAAAAAATTTAGGAAAAACCTTTACTTTTGTGCTAATTTAGTATATAAAAAATTTAGACACGTCAAGAAAAGTGTGTCAAAATGAAACATAATAAATTCACAGTTGGTGATAAAATTAAATACTTCAAAATTGCAAAATCTAAAGAATAAAAATTACAATTTTGCATGTGTATGGAAATAATTTGATACGAAATTGTAAATTAGTAGAAAAAAATTGAAAAAATTATTTTTTCTTATGATTTTTCTCTCTTTTTAGTAAAATTTTAATTTTAATAATTTTTTCTTAATTTCTAGTTTTTTTTCTAAATCTTCGATTTTTCCTAAAAATATCACGAATAAAATCAATAATAAAAAAAATGAGAATTCCGGCCGGGCCGCAGACAATAAAGACATCTGCAAAATTAAAGGTCCCTCTGAATCCAGGTCAAAAAGGAAAATAAAGAATATCTTTTACAGTGTTATTATTCAAAAGTCTATCAATTTCATTTCCAATATTACCGCTCATCAAAATTGCAAGAAAAACTGTAAGAAAATATTTTGGACTAAAAGGGACTGAAATTAGCAGAGAAATTCCTAAAATTAGAGCAAAAATGTGAATACCAGTGAACCCAATAATTTCATTAATTTTTGAAGTGACCCCTTGATGTAAAAGTGGCCGAAATCCAATAATTCACCAAGAAATTTGTTTGACAAATCCTTTTTGCGTTGAAATTTCAAACTCAGATTGAGTAAAAATAAGATTTTTTGTCAATTGGTCCAATAATAAAAGTATTATAACAATAAAAAAAGCAATAACTATGTTTAAAAAAAAACGTTTTTTTCCTATTCGACGATATTTTTCTTGTACAAAATTGCTAGTTTTAGCTTTTCATAGTTTCATTTAGAACCTCAGAACAGCGCTTGCAGGTAACTTCAATTGATTTAAAATGATTTCAGCATCTTGGGCATTTTGGCCAATTTAAATTATAAACCTCATATTCTTTACTCTGATTCTTATCAGAAGAAATATCAGCAATCATTAGTATTTTTTTTAAATCAAACCCCCAGGAAAATGGTAGATCGGTTTTCATTTTAAGGCCAGCTTCATTAGAGCGGTTTATCTCTTTTGATTTTATCTTTTTTTCAATTAATTGCAAAACTAAGTCTCTGAATTCAAGAAGGTTTTTTAATTCAAAATCAAGTTTTTGATTAAAATCAGCTTTTTGAAAAAATTTCTCAAGATGAATAGAAATTTTTTTATCCTTTTTAGCAATAAATTGATAAATTTCTTCAGCAGTTGTTGGCATGATTGGTGCAATTGCAATTGTTAAAACTAACAAAAACTCGTGAAAAACAAACTGAATTTGCCTTCTTTCTGGTGAATTTTTCATATCAACGTACAAGCTATCTTTAGTAATTGACAAGTAAAAATTGGAAAAATCAATTATAAAATTATTAATTAATTTAACAACTCGAACAAAGCGATTTTTATCATAATTATCAATAATTTCGTTTTTTAATTTTGCTATTCTATTAAAAATGTATAAATGAATTTCAGTCAATTCGTATTTTTCAGGTACAAAATCCGCCAAATTTGTGATAAGAAAACGAGCCGTGTTGCGAATTTTACGATAAATTTCCACATTTTGTTCAAAAATTTCATTTGAATAAACAATATCATTGTAATATTCGCTGTTGGCAACTCAAAGGCGAAGAATATCACAACCATATTTTTCCAAAATTTGCAATGGATCAACACCGTTTCCTTTTGATTTTGACATTTTATTATTTTTTGCATCAACAACAAAACCATGTGACAACAATTTCTTGTAGGGTGAATTTCCAGAATAAATGAAAGAATTAATCAAAGATGAGTTAAATCAACCACGATATTGATCTGATCCTTCAAGATAAATTTCAAAAGGTGGTTCTTCTCCTAAAACATCAGCGGCTAAAAAGCTCGCACCAGAGTCAAATCAAACATCAAGAATATCATTTTCTTTTGACCATCCTAAATTTTGAAATTTAGCTGGTAAAAGTTCATCAGCAGTTTTTTGGTACCAAATTGATGAGCCAAATTTTTCAACAAGCGAAATTATGTGATCAAAAATTTCTGGCTTATCAAGCACTGGATTTTTATTCTGATCATAAAAAATAATAAGTGGAATTCCTCAACTTCTTTGGCGAGAAATCAATCAGTCTTTCCGATTTATTATCATTTTCTCTAGCCTTTTTTTAAACCATTTTTCAGGAAACACAATTGAATCAATCGCCTTTTCAAGCCCGCTCTTTATTTTTTCAACTGAAACAAATCATTGCGGGGTTCCGCGGTAAATTACAGGATTTAAAGTGCGTCAATCATGGGGAAATGAGTGTTTAATGAAATCTAAATTCAAAAGGGCCGATTTATTTTTGAGAAAATCAACAATTTTTTGGTTTGCATCTGCATAAAACAAATTAGAAAATTCCCCAGCCTTTTCATTAAATTTCCCGTCATCTTCAACATGCATAACCATTTCTAAATTATTTTTTTTACCAACTCAGTAGTCATCTTCGCCAAAAAGTGGTGCAATGTGAACAAGCCCAGAACCAGCTGCTAAATCAACGTGATTGCTTTCTACTACGGGACATTTTTTTACAAAAATTGGGTGAAAATACTGTAAATTTATAAGATTTTTTCCTAAAAAATTAGCTGTAATTTGGTAGGATTTTCACCCAAAAATTAAGCTTAATTTTTCAACTAAATTAGATGCTAAAATAAAAAAATCATTTCCGACCTTAACTTTAACATACTCAAAATCATTACCGACAGCAACAGCTGAATTTGCGATTAAGGTTCATGGGGTGGTGGTTCAAATTATCAATTTATCACCAGGGTTTACAAAATTATTTCCTGTTTCCAGGGAAAAACTGACAAATATTGAATAGGATTTGTGCTCCAAATATTCAATTTCAGCCTCAGCGAGCGCACTTTTGCTAGTTGGTGACCAGTAAATTGGTTTAAGTGCACGATAAATAAGGCCTAAATCAACCATTTTTTTGAAGATTTTTAGCTGTTTTGCTTCATATTTTGGGTCATTTGTTTGGTAAATTTTTGAAAAATCAGTCAATAGGTTTAGTTTTTTAAATTGTTCCATTTGTACCAAAATTTGTGAATTAGCAAAATTATTTGCTTTTTCTCTGATTTCCAGAACTGATGAAAAATTTATTTTACTAGTAATCTTATTTTCGATTGGCAAACCATGAGTGTCTCAACCAGGGACAAAGGGTGAATAAAAACCTGACATGGATCTGTAACGAACAATGATATCCTTTAAAATTTTATTCAGCGCATGACCAATGTGGATACTTCCATTTGCATAGGGAGGGCCATCATGGACGATAAATCTTTGATTTTTTTTATTTTCTTCAAGAATTTTTTGATAAATTTGATTTTTGCTTCAAAATTCAGAATAAAATTTATCCTTTTCCTTCAGATTCGCCTTCATAGGAAAATCTGAATTAAAAATATTTAATGTATTTTTATAGTAATTTTTGTCCATTTTTAGATATCCTCTTCCAATTTTTTTAGAATCGAATTAACATCGAATTTGTTTATTTCCTCTAATTTTTCTTTCAAGCTAGAAGTAGTTTCGTCGAAATTATTCTTTAAATTTTGTTCTTTTTGCACTAAACTATTTTTGCCAATTGGTAAAAATAGTTTATAAATTTTTTTAGAATCAGCTTTTAAATTTAAAAATTCATCAATTGAAAAAATTTTAATTGAATCTCCAAACTCAAAAACAAGTAAATTTGGATTGAAAATTTCTATATCTTTTGGTTCTAAGGAGAAATCAAGTTTTGTTTTAAAGTTTTTTGGTGAAGCAGCGCGATTATCAAAGCGCAAAATGGATGTATCAATTTTTTCAAACCGCGAATATCCGTCAATTACTACAAGAAAATCATCTGTTTGAATTAGTTGGCAGGTTGCAACTTGCTCATTTTTTCACATCCTGATCGCCTTAATTCCTGATGCATTTTTGGAGTATACTGGAATTTCTGAAACACTAAATTTTAAAGCTCGATTTTGCGTTGTTATTACAACAAGATTTTTCAATTTTGTTTCTAAAAACACGCTAATTAATTCATCATTTTCTTTTAGTTTGAAAATATTTTGCATTTTTTTGGATCTGAAGGCTGATAATTGTTCTGCTAAAACTCTTTTAACATATCCTTGTTTAGTGACTAGTAAGAAAAATTGATTTTTTTCAAAATTTTCACAAAAAAAACTATCAATTATTTGCTGTGTGTTACCAAAGCCAAAAATCATACTTAAATTATTTGCAGGCTGTTTTTGATTTAACTCCTCAATTTTGTGAACAGGAAAAGCTGCAACATTTGCTTTGTTTGTAATAAAAAATGCCTGTTGTTTTTGACTTATTTTATTTTGAAAAACAAAATAATCGTCTTCGGGAATTTGATTTTTAATTATTTCATCATTAGTTGAATTTTTTAGACTCATTTTTTTGAAAAGCCCATTTTTTGTTACTCAAAAGTAAAAAAAATCATCCTTAATTAGTTCATTGTGATTCACTTTTATTTTCAAATCAGAGTCAATAATTTTTGTTTTTCTAGGTGTGCCATAAGTTTTTTTAAAACTTTTAAGAATTGAAATTAAATGGTCATTAAATTTGTCTGTATTCTCGATCAATTCAGTAATTTCAGCAATTTTTTGGCTCAAATCATTCGCTTCATCTAAAAAGTATTTTTGCTCAATTTTTGACAAACGGTAAAGTCTCATTGTCGCAATTGCTTCGGCTTGAATTTCTGTAAAACTAAAAAAATTCATTAAATCTTTAATTACGCCAGCCTTTGAATTGTCTGAATTTTGAATAACTTTAATAACTTCAGCTGTAATTTCAGCAACTTTAAGAAAACCACTAACAATTTCAAGTCTTTTTTTACTTTTTAAAAGATCAAAATCAAATTCAGTAAGTTTGATTTTTTTAAAATGCTCAAGGAAATAAAAAATCATTTCTTTTATTGATAAAAGTTTAGGAGAGTTATTGCAAATTGCAACTGAATTATAAGAATAAGAAATTTGAATGTCAGTTTTTTGTAATAAATAATTAATAATTAAATCTGGATTTGCATCTTTTTCTAATTCAATAAAAATTAAAATTCCCTTTTGGTCTGATTGATCAATAACTTCTTTAATTCCAAAAATTTTTTCTTCAAAACGAATATTATCAATTTGTTGGATCAAACTTGCCTTTGAAATTCCATAAGGAATAGATGTGATTTCAATAATTTTTTGTTCTTTTTGATCAATAATTTTGTAATCTGCAGAAATTTTAATTTTCCCTTTTCCAGTTTTAAACGCATCAAAAATCCCAGATTTTCCGTAAACAATTCCGCCTGTAGGGAAATCAGGACCTAAAATAATTTTACTAATTTCTTCAACAGTAATCCCAGGATTTGTGATCATCAAAATGGTTGCATCAATTACTTCGACTAAATTATGTGGCGGAATTTCAGTAGCGAAACCACTTGCAATTCCAATTGCACCATTAACTAGCAAGTTAGGAAAAATTGCTGGCAAAATTGTTGGTTCTTTTTCGCTATCATCAAAATTTGGACAAAAACTAACAACATTTTTAGAAATTAATTCAAGCAAATGTGTACTGATTTCAGCAAGCCTGACTTCAGTATAACGCATCGCAGCAGCTGGATCATCGTCAATTGAACCTTTATTTCCATGCATTTCAACAAGAGTTGCATTCATTTTTCATTCTTGAGACATCCTTACAAGAGCATCATAAATTGAAGAATCGCCATGCGGATGATATTTACCAATTACATCACCAACAACTCTGGCTGATTTTTTGTAATTTTTACTGTTTTTAAGCCCAAGTTGCCACATTGAATATAAAATTCGTCTTTGCACTGGCTTTAAACCATCTCTGACATCTGGAATTGCACGGTGTTGAATGATATATTTGGAATAACGAGTGAATTTTTGGGCTAAAATTCTTTCCAAATTTGAATCAACAACGGTATTAAATTTATTTTTATTCATGAATTGATCCTTTTAAATTTTCAATAAATGAATCTTCAAGTGAAAAATCAACATTTTCCTCAATTCAGTTTTTTCGCAAATCAGCACGATCGCCCATCAAAATTGTGAATTTTTCTTCAACTTCTTGCAAGTCATCAATAAAAACTTTTACTAAAGTGCGAGTTTTAGGATCCATTGTTGTCGTTCAAAGTTGTGACGCATTCATTTCACCAAGCCCTTTATAACGCTGAATTTGCAAGTCTTGACCAGTTTTTGTGTATTTATGAAGGTTTTTTTCATCCCAAAGATAAATATCATCTTTATTTTTGGCGCTAATTCGGTACAAAGGAGGTTGAGCGATGTAAACAAAACCGTTTTCAATTAAAGGGCGCATGTATCGAAAAAGAAAGGTTAAAATTAAAATTTGGATGTGGGCACCGTCATTATCAGCGTCAGTCATGATAATAATTTTTCCATATTTTAAATTTTTAAGGCTAAAATTTTGCCCAATTCCAGTACCTAATGCACTGATAACAGCAATAATTTCTTCATTTTTCAAAAGATCAATTAATCTTGTTTTTTGTGCATTTACAATTTTACCTTTTAAGGGCAAAATTGCTTGAAATTCACGGTTTCTTGCTAATTTAGCAGAGCCTCCAGCCGATTCACCTTCAACTAAAAAAAGTTCACAATTCATTGCTTTTTTTGAGTTAGCAGGAGTTAATTTTCCAGATAAAATTCTTCTTTCTTTACCCACAGATTTTGAAGTTTTTGACTCAATAATGTTCAATTTTGATTGCTGGCGTTGACGATAAATTTCATTTAAAAAATTTAAAATTTTTATTGCTATTTCTTTATTTTGTACAAAAAATGTCATTAAATTTGTGAAAACGATTTCTTCCACAACATTTTTTGCCAAAGTTGTCGCTAATTTATTTTTAGTTTGCCCAACGAATTCCAAAATTGGTTCAGGAATTCGAAGTGACAAAATTGCTGATAAGCCAGTTTTTGCATCAGAAAATTCAAAAAGTTGTTTATTTTTAAGCACATTTATTTGTTGACCAAAAGTATTTAGAGCCTTAAGAAGTCCTGATTTAAAGCCATTTTCGTGAGTGCCGCCCAAATTTGTTTTAACATTATTAACAAAAGAAATTAAATTTTCCTGTTGAGATTCATTGTATTGAAGAGCAATCTCGACAATAATTTCTTGTTTTTTGTCCTTGAAATTGATGATTTCATCATGAATTTTGGTGTAAGGCTTGTTTAAAAATTCAACAAAACTTTTTATTCCATTCTCAAAGTAAAAAGTTTCGTTGGTATTATTCCTTAAATCACAAAATTCAATTTTTAAATTGTTTACTAAAAAACAAGTCTCACGCAATCTTGTTGAAATCATTTCAGGATCAAATTCTTTATGTGAAAAAACAGAAAAATCAGGTAAAAATTTTATTTTTGTTCCTTTTTTTGTAGTTGAATCAATAATTTTTGTTTTGGTTTCAATTTTTCCCCCGTTAACAAAAGAAGTGTAAAATAATTTTTTATCCCTACTCACAAAAACTTCCAATTTTTCAGAAAGTGCGTTGACAACTGAAGAGCCCACACCATGGAGGCCGCCAGCTGTTTTGTAAACTTCAGCAGAAAACTTTGCGCCAGAATGTAATTCACTAAAAACTAATTCTACTCCGGTTTTACCGGTTTTTTTGTGAATTTCAGTTGGAATTCCACGACCATTATCACTGATTTCAACTGAATTATCAGGGTTGATAGTAACTAAAATTTTGTTGGCATATCCGGCAATAACTTCATCAACAGCATTGTCAAAAATTTCCCAAATTAACTGATGTAAACCGTTTATATCAGTGGATCCAATGTACATTCCGGGGCGTTTTCGAACAGCTTCAAGTCCCTTTAAAAGTTTAAGTTTTTCGACAGAATAGTCCATAAAAACCTTTCTTTTGGTAAAAATATCTGAATTCAATATTCAGCATCTAATTAATTTTATAAATTTTAATACAATTTTTCCTTAAAGTGGTAAAATTAAACAAAAAATTTAAGATTTTTACGTTTTTTCAGCAAAACAAACGAAAATCTTAATATTATATAAAAACGCAAAAGGGAGTAATCATGAAAAAAATTGCTATCAATGGTTTCGGGAGAATTGGAAGACTTGCCCTTCGCCGAATTCTTGAAACTAATGACTCTAGTTTGGAAGTTGTCGCGATTAACGATTTAAGTGACGCGTCAGTTTTAGCTCATCTTTTCAAGTATGATTCAGCACACGGAAAATTTGATGAGAAAATTCAAGTTTTAAGTGAAAATGGGAAAAATTATCTTAAAATAAAAGATCAAAAAATTCAAGTTTTATCAGAAAGAGACCCTAAATTGCTACCTTGGGGTGAACTTGGAATTGATTTAGTTGTTGAATGTACTGGATTTTTTGCTTCAAAATCAGGCGCAAGTTTGCACCTAGAAGCAGGCGCAAAAAAAGTTATAATTTCAGCACCTGCTGGAAATGATGTAAAAACCATTGTTTACAATGTAAATCATGACATTGTTAGTTCAGAAGATAAAATTTTGTCCTCTGCATCTTGCACCACAAATGCACTTGCGCCTTTAGTTAATGTTCTTGAAAAAGAATATGGGATTAGCCATGGATTTATGACAACAATTCATGCCTACACCGCCGATCAAAGACTTCAAGATGCTCCACACAAAGATTTACGCCGCGCCCGTGCTGCTGCAGTAAATTTGGTTCCTTCTTCAACTGGAGCTGCAAAAGCAATTGGACTTGTTGTTCCAAGTTTGACTGGAAAACTTGATGGAATTGCAATTAGAGTTCCTGTAATTACTGGATCTTTTGTTGATTTAAGTGTTGAACTTAAATCAAGTCCGTCAATTGATGAAATCCACGAAACAATGAAAAAATATGCAAATGAATCTTTTGCATATTGCGATGAACCAATTGTTTCAGGTGACATTATTGGCGATACTCATGGTTCAATTTTTGATGCAACTCTTACAAAATTTGTGGAAACTGGTGGTAAAAAATTATACAAATTGTACACATGATATGATAATGAATACTCCTTTGTTTCACAATTTGTTCGTGTAATTAAATTATTTGCCAACAAATAAAATTTTTTAAAAATAATATAAGTAAAAAACGCAAACTTTTGCGTTTTTTTTTTTATATATATGTTATTTTGTAAAAAATATATTTAATTAAAATTTGACAAAATTATCATTAAAAGTAATGAATTTTTAGTGGAAAATTGGTCGATTTTTCCTAAATTTTTTCACTTATCAAGTCACAAAAATGGTTTATTCACAAACCCTACTATTTTTAGTACTTTTTAAATTTTATTTCTCTTGATTTTTTATAAAAAAATGTTTAAATTTAGTCAAAAAATTTTAAATAATTAAACTTGATTTTTATTCTTATTTTTCCATTTCATAAAAAAAATAGAAAAATTTTGAAAAAATTGTTTATAATAAGAATGTTTTAACTTTTTGATTTTTAATAAAAATGGGAGAAATTAGTGAAATTTAGAAATTTAATCTTAGGGACGGTTCTTTTGGTACCGTCTACTTTTATTTTTTTGAGTAGTTGCACTTTTAAAACTGAGCAGGCTGCAAAAATTAGAGAGCAATATTTTGAAAATAACAAAATTTATAACTCAAAAATTGCTGAATTTGCCAAAAAATTAGAAAATTTAAAGGCAAATTACAAAAAAGAGACTGATGAGACTAAAAAAAATATTGTTGAGCAGCAAATTTTTGATCTTTACTTTGAATCACACAAGGTTCTACAACCTTTAATTCAAGAATACAACTATCTATTTAAAAAACTTCGTGATGCTGAAAAACGAGAAAATTCACAATTAAGAACTATAAAAATTTTTCATTCAAATGATGAGCATAGTCGACTTCAATTTGATGACGGTAAATTTAACAAATATATTGGAATGATAGATTTTTCAAAATATTTAGCTGAAAAAAACAAGGATTTAGTGCTTTCAGCTGGTGATCTAATCCAAGGATTACCACTTTCTGATTCTGACAAAGGAAAAACTATTTCACAAATTGCAAAATTTATTGGCTATGACTCAGTAGCAGTTGGAAACCATGAGTTCGACTACGGTCTAAATTATCTTTTAGAGTTGGACAAAGAACAAACTGCTCTGAAAAATGGTGCTAGCACACCCTTTATTTCAGCTAATATTTATTGAAAAAATTTTGAAAAAGAAGCTGAAAAACCAGAGGGTTATGACCCTAGTAGGGTCGGAAAAAGAGTTTTCAAACCCTACATAATTAAGGAGTTGATTAGTGGTATCAAGGTTGCAATTTTCGGAATTACCACCCCTGATACTGTTTTCACTTCGCACCCACGAAACTCAAAGTTAGTTGAATTTCGTGATCCAACCGTATCAGCAAATGAAGTGATTTCTGAAATAAAAAAAGCTGAACCTGAAGTTAAATTCATCATTGCTACAACCCACCTTGGAACTGACAGAAATGAAGAAAAATGAACTTCCGAATATCTAGCGCAAAACGCTGATCCAGAACTTGATTTAATCCTTGACGGACACAGCCACACTTATGTTCCTATTAATAAAAAAGCGGCTGAAGAAAAAAATATTTATATTAGTCAAACTAGCCATTACACAAAATTTTTGGGTGATATTGACTTAGTTTTTGACACAAAAACTGGTAAAATTGCTGAAGTTCACCAAGTTTTGAGGAATATGAGCGAAATTGAAATTTACAACAGCGACTTACCAAGCAGGTTGGTTGAAAAACTAAAAAAAGCTTTTGATAAAGAAAACAAGGTTGTTGTGTTTAATTCGCCTGGTGAATTTGAGCACACAACAACCCAAAAAGTTGGTGAAACTAACTTTTCAATTGGGAGAATTAAACCAACTTCACTTGGTGTTTTTGCTGCTGATGCTTTTGCATGAGATTTTGTTAAGCAAGAATCAACAAAATCTCATAATAATTGAGAAGATGCAAAACCTGATAATTCAATTGGGCTAGTAAATGGCGGCGGCTTGCGTGCAAATTTTGCTAAAGGTGAAATTACAAGGGAAGTTGCTTTGAGTGTTAGTCCTTTTGGAAATTTGATCTCGAGTGTCAGAATTAAAGGAAAAATTTTGATAGAAGTTTTAAAACACGGTCTTTCTCGAGCAAAATCCGGTGCGTTTTCACAACTTTCATCAAATGTTTCATATAAAGTAAAGGTTGAAAAAGGAATTGACCCAATCACAAAAAGGAACGATTATGTTTGAACACCTGATGTTTCTAGTTTTAAAATTGGTAGCAAACCGATTGACCCTGAAAAATATTACTACCTTTCCACAAATGATTTTATTCTAGAAGGTGGTGATGGTTATTCAATGCTTGACATGACAAAAAAGGAAAACAACGATAAACTTGAACTTGCTTATCAGGGCGGAAAATTTATTGATGTCCTAATTGAATTTGCCAAAAAAGGAACTGAAAATTCAAATTTTAACAATCAAAAGAAATTTGAAAGAAATTTGTCTGATTACCTTAATAAATCAACTTATTCAGGACAAGTTGTGGAGGGTTTGCCAACAGAAAACTCCTAAAATAAGAATGAATTTTGTTAATATAAGTTCATTTGGCAATTATCTTGTTTTGAAAAAAATTTAAAAACAAGATAATTGAATCTAATTAAAGTCAGTGTAATTTTTAACGCTAAGCAACTAAAATTCAAAAAATTTTGCCAAATTTTGGGAAGGAATTTCTTCTTTTCTTTTTTTCTCAAATTCCTCTTTTGAGTTAGATGACAAATTAAAATCAATTAATTCCTTCAACTCTTTCAAAGTAGATGAGCCAGCAAAATATAGTTCTTTAGTATCGGTTTTAACTCAACATAATACTAAAGTTAAGTTAATTTGATTGTTAATGTGAGTTTCTAGATATTTTTGATAATGCTCGATTAGCAATTTTGTCTTGCTAGGATCAAAATCATTGTAATTTTTAATTTCAAAATAGAAAAAGTGGTTACCCTTTCTTACTAAAAAATCAGGATAAGATTGCGCAATTTGTTCCACTTTTATATATTGAAACCCTAATTTGCCATATGCCGAATTTTTTGCCCAAAAATTAATTTTTTCATTTTGCTTATTAATTTTTATTAATTCATTTGCAAAAAATTTTTCTGCTTCTGAATCTAAAAGAAGTTCGTCTTTCTTGTTTTTGCTGCCGATTTTGCGGTAACCAAAATATTCATCAGGTTCAATTATTCGTCCTTCAGGGCCAAACTCAATTTGCTCTGGCAACGGCTCGTCAAAACTAAGTTTGTACTTAATTTCCTCATTTTTAATCTGCGAATTAATAGTGTCATTGTAAATACCAATAAATTCAGGTCTAAAATATGACAACAGAATCATTTCTAAAATTTGTGAATTTATTTTATGTTTTTGAATAAGTTTAGCTTTGATTTCTGCAAAGAAATTGCTAATTTGTTGCGTTAGATATTTTTTAAGATTATTTTTTAATTTGATTAGAAAAATTTCTAATTCAATAATATTTGAAATTTTTCTAGTAATCAGCGTTCCTGAACCAAACTTTTCTGACCCAGCAATAATAAATTTATCACCTTCTCACTGTTGTTTATACTTGTTGATTAGACTTTCAAAAGAAACATAAAACTTACTTTTCTGGATAGATTCAGTCTTAAATTTATCAAGTTCAGGCCTAAATTTATCCAGAAAATTTTTTTCATACTGTTTTATGTCAACAATATTTTTAGAGTTATTTTTATGATTGGAATACTCAATATTGCCTGATATGAATCGATAATCCTTATATTTATCCTTTAAAAAAAGTTTATGCACAGTTTTGTCTTCTTGATCCAAATTACTGTAAATAAAATATTTTAAAGCAATTGAATTGTTCAAAAAATTATATTCGGGATTAGGATTTCTTTTGATTCTCCCGATTGTTTGAATTGACAAATTGGTTGAAGAAATATTCCTTAACTGAACTAACATACAAGCTCTGGGAATATTCCAGCCAGTTGCTGGACCAATTTTAAAAATTATCACATCAACTGAGGAAATATTTTTGGAAATATCACGTAGGGAAAAATTTTCCTTTTGCCTTAAACTGCTTTCTTTTTTGTTTTTATCAAAATATTTAACTCAACTGAGGTTATTTTTTTCAATGATTTTGATGATGGTTTTAATATTTTTTTCAAAAATTTCCCTTTTTGCAATATCTTTTTCACTATCATTGTCGATTTGAATTAACATTGCCGGGTTAATTCCTTTTAACCCTGGTTCATTTACATCATCATTGTATTTTTCTTTGATTTTATTAAATTTTTCACAGGCAATTTGTAAAATTTCTTCATTACTGTAATCACCACCACTTTTTAAACCAAAATTAAATTCTTTTTTGTTTTTAAGAAGTTGAATATTATCTTCTTCTAAATCTTTTTCTGATAATTCAATTAATGGTAAATCAGTTTTAGGGGTAGCGGTCATTTTAAGAATAAAATTTGCATTTGCTTGCATTTGTGTTTCAAACGATTTTTCTTTTTCATTGAGTCTAACACTAGAACCAATATGGGCTTCGTCTCTAATATAAATTAAGACTTGGTTTTTTCTTTTAATTTCAGCTAAAAATAACTCAATTGCTCCTTGTTCCCGGAGAATTGAGTTGGATTTAAAAGATGCACCACCCATAATATAAATTGAATCAGGCTTTGAAAAAAATTGATAATTTTTATCAATTTTTGATGTTCTATTTAAATTTGATGGGCTTTCAATTCGAAAAATCTCCAAATTAGAATTGTTAATAAATTGCTTGTATTCATCAAAACTTTCTTCCATTTGCTTTGGTAATTCAGCGCTAGATAGCGTAACAATTACAAAAACTAGCTCATGATTACTATGAAATTTATTTCATTGTATTAATTCATCAATGTAATTTAGCATCATGAATGTTTTGCCAGAACCTGTTGGGGCTTTGAAGTAAATTGCATTATAATTGATTTCTTGCTTGAGAAATGACTTTGTTGTTTCAACTAAATTTTCAACAGCTTTATTTTGGGCGCTAGTTAAATTCATCATTTTCCTTGCTTTTTTGTGGTTTTAGCGCTAAAAGATGATTAAGCAATTCAAGATATTTGCCTTCGCTAACATTCTCATTAATTTTAATATTAAATTCGCGAAATAATTTCATGAGTAAATTAGTCAGTTGTTCAATTTCAATTTCAGAATTAAAAATGCTGGTGTCAAAATAGTTAATATCAAAAACTTTTAGATTAGTACAATAAGCTTCATTTTTTTCAGACCAAGCCACTTTTTCATTTTTTGTGCCAAAACCATTTGCAACCCGAAAAAGTCTTTCGTAAGTAACATTAATTCCTATATTATTTTGGTTATTTGTCACTAAAGTAAAAGTTCGATTGCCACCGTCTTGACGATTAAGATCCCAAACAGCATGGCCGGTTGTTCCTGATCCAGCAAAAAAATCAAGCACTTTTATATTTTTATTAGGGTGCAAATTAATTAAATATTTAATTAAATCAACGGGTTTTGGATGATCAAAGACTTTGGTTGCAAAAATATTTTTTTGTTCCTGAGTGCCCTTAGATCCGTGAGTTGATAGTATTAAATTAGAAAATTTTGCAGTTCTTTTTATTTCTTGGTTATCATTATCAACAAATTGATACTGTTTTGTATAGACTTTTTCATTTTGAAAAACAATAAAATCATTCTCAATTCCTCATTTAACTTTTTGGCTGCTTCAGCGTCAGCGCCAATCTTTGGTGGCATGTTTTCCAAGTTTTCTTGATTTTCAATCTTCTTCAGATCCGCCTGGATAATAAACTTGTTTGTTATGCTCAATTGGGAAATCAAGTCCATGTGATCATGTTAGGCCGTTTCTATCAAGTTGATTTAATTTATATCTTCCTCTTTTTTCAACATGCTCATCGGAAAATTTGTATGAGCCATCATCGATATTTTGGATATAAGTATTTGTTATTAATTGTTGAATATTTTTTGAATAAGCTACTACATATTCAGTTAATTCTCTGATAAATTTGGAATCAGATGATGAACCCTCGTTTTTCTTTTGTCAAATTAGATCTGTGATGAAATTTTCTTCCCCAAAGATTTCATCCATTAAGATTTTTAAATAGGCTTGTTGGTTGTCATCAATTGAGATAAAAATTAGCCCATCCTCTTTTAAAAGATTTTTGGCTAAATTTAGTCGCTCGTTTAATAAATTTAGCCAGCCGTTTCGCGAATATTTATCACGATAAATAAATTTTGAAGGCAAAATATTTTCTTTATCATTTGCAACTTGATTTCCTTCATTAAAACTAGCCTGAGTATTATAAGGTGGATCAATGTAAATTACATCATAGCCACTTGCGTGGCTCTCTCTCTCTCTCTCTCTCGATGACTAAAAGATTTTTGAGAGCATCATAATTTTCGCCAATAATAAGGGTGTTTTGTGGCTTATTTGTGTCTAATGTAAAAGAAAGTTGTTCATTTTTAGATAGTATTGCGACTACCCCCGAATCACTTTCGGGTGCTGCATCAAAACGAAAACCAGTTTTTACTCTTTGAGAAATAAATTGAAAAACATATTCAAGTTTATTGTCGGGAAATTTTTCAAGAATTTCGAATGCTAATTTTTTTTGATCCAGATTTAATTCTTTTGAGGAAATTTCCTCGATTTGTTGCTTAAATTTTTCTAAAATTGTTGATTTTGTTTGCATACTTTGTTAATTTTAACTAATTAAATTCCCTTAGTTTCATTTTTTATTATTAGAATTTTGCTAATCTTTTTATTCTGTTTCTTACTCAATCTGTAATTGAAACAAAACTTGTTTTGATTTAGTAATTTATTTTTTATATAATTAAATTATACATAAAAAAGCTAATTTTTCCTCGCCATTTAACTTTTATTTTCCATTTTTTTTTTTTTTTATTTGAATATATTTGATATGCATATTTAGAAAATTCATCAACATTTTTCCATAAGCAAATCAAATAATTTATAATAACAATTAGCCCTAAGAAAAGGCATAAAAAAGCCAATTATCAAATTTTAAATTAAATTAGCAAACTTTCGGAAGCAAAAAAAATTTTTGATGATGAAATTTTGTATTGAAATGTTGATGAAAAAACTAAAAAAATAACTGTTTTTACCTTTAATTATAAGAATTTATTTCCTAATTTTGCAATTGAACCCGATAATTTTAAAATTGAAAATTTAGAAAAGTTTGAGAAAATCGATATTGGAAACACAAACATTACGCAAATTGAATATTCTAAAATTGAAACACTAGATCAATTCAATAATTTATATAATCAAATAATAAATAAATAAATAAATTTGTTTTTATAAAATTCTCTGTATTCTTATGCAAATTGCAGAATTGCTGTTTTAAACCCTTCAGATTCTGCAATTTTAATGTATTTAATTTTAACTTTGATTGAGAAATTAATATGTTTAATTTTGAAACACCCTTCTTGATGTGTCTGAAATTTTTATACTGATTTAATTATAATTTTAAGATTTTTCGGAATAAATTTTTAAAAATTTTTATTGATTTAGCGTTTTAATGTCAAAAATTAGATCTTTAATTATTCAGGAGAGAAATTACAGATTTTTTGTAGATTTTTCTTGAAGTTAAAAAATAAATTAACGCTAAAATTGCAAACATTATAATTCAAGTTATTAAAAAAATGATTGTAACTTGCTTATATGAGGGTTGGGCAAAATCCTGTTTAGAAATGATTTTATAAATTTCTGGGATGATCGGAATTATAAAAACAAACCCTAAAAACAACACTAAAATGGAAACAGTGAATAAATCAAGTCAATGATAAAATAAAATTTCTTTAGTTTTTGCACCTAAAGCTTTTAAAACGGCAATTGATTTTTGCTTTGAAAAACTTAAATTTTTAGAAAAAAATCCAATAAACACTAAAAAACTAATTGCAAAAATTATCAGAACAGAAAAAGTATAAACTGAAGAGTGGTTTGTAAATTAACTAGTAGTGAAAGAGTTTTTTTGGGGCCGCCTGATATTAAAAAATTCGGATTGTTTTTTTCAAAATCTTCAATATTTTTGTACAAGTTGTTATTCGAAAAATATAACTGAAGGGAAGTTTTTTCGTTAGAAAAATTTGGACCTACCTGCCTATTAAAAGATAAATATAAACGCGTTAAGGAATTTGGAAAAGCGAAGAAAAACATTAGCAAAAAATGCTTTTTATATTATAATTAAATAAACACGAATGATGTTCACAAATTTTAGCAGGTCACTAAAATGAGAAAAAATAAACTAACTAAATTTTTTTCTGCTATTTTAACAACATCAATTTTTTCGGGTTTTGTTTTATTGACGATTTCGTCAGAATCTGACAAAACTGTCAATAAAATTAAATATAACAACAAATTATCAAATGTACAAACCGCTTTTTTCAATTTTAAGCAAAAAAATAAAAAAATATTCAGCAGACAATCTACCCAGAAATTCAGTAATTCTTCATTACTCGGTTCTAATAATAACAATGTTTCAGAAGCATCGAATGTAAATGTCAAAATATTTTTAGATTTAAGTGATACCAACAACAATTCATTAAACAAAAATGTTCAATATTATGAACAAAATAATAATAAATATTTAAAAGAAATAATTTCAATTTTAGAACAAAATAATATCAAAGTAAATAGTAGTTATGTAAGTAAATTATCACCAATAATATGAATTAATATTGATTCACTAACTGAAAAAAAAACCGCTGAATTATTAGAAAAACTAGATTTTATTTTGTTAATAATTAACAATTTACAAAAAACCTCTAATACGGATTTACTACCGACTTATTCTACCAAATCCTTAAGTCATGAAGCTAAAACTAAAATATTTTATGATAATTACTCACACGCTGCTTACTATTACTCAAAGTTAAGTAATAGTAAGGATTTTTTTAGAAAAGAAAAAGAAATAATTGACTACAACTATTCAGGCGGTAACCCATATCAAAAAGTTGGCGTAGTTGAAGCGGATATGAGTGGCATCTATGAAGAAAGCGATTTTATCAAAGGCCAAATCCCTGAATTTTTAGTTAATTACTATAATATTGGGGATGCTAAATCGGAAAAAACCGAACAAAGCCAAAATGATCATGCCACCTTAGTTTCCGGAATAATAGCGGGAACAAGTGGTTTTTCATCCAATTCTAACCTGTATATTGCAAATTTAGGCAAAGCAACCTTTGATTCGCCTGTTTGAATGTCAATTTTTGAAAAACTAATAATTGAAAATGGAGTTAGGATAATAAACCACAGTTATGGTTTTGATTTTATAGAACAAAAAGATGTAGATGCTACCTTTCAAGATATTTATGGTTATGATTCTGCCCTAAAAAATTCCGTTTCTAAATACATTGACCATATTTTTTATTTAGATTTCTTATCAAGAAAATATGGTGTGGTAAATATTTTTTCTGCGGGAAATGAATATGATAGTAAATGGAAAAACAATAATTCATCAAACAAATATGGTTATATATCAGGATATGCTAATGCTATAAATTCTATTGTTGTTGGTTCTAGTTTTGGAACAAAAGAAAATTTCTATGCAAGTAATTTTAGCAATAGGCTATTACCAGACGCTCTGAAAGGCTTACCTAAACCTTTTATATCAGCTCCGGGCGAAAATATTATTGGTTTAACTGACCAAAAATCACCTCAGTCAGGAACAAGTTTTTCAGCGCCAATTGTAACTGGTATAGTATCAACTATAGTAAGTTTACATCCATTTTTATTTGATGAAAAAAATATTATTCCAGCAATAATGAGTGTACTTTCCTCATCGGCTATTGATAGCAGCCTAGATTTTGATTCTATAAGGAAATTTGTTGACTCTACAAAAAAAGCTAATGAGCACGAGAATATAACTTCCTCAATTGATAATTATCTAGAAGATAATCGTAAAAAAGCATATTTACAAAATTATGAAAATGAACACGAGCTTAAATCGAGTGGTTTTGACTCTGCCACTGGAGCTGGTCAAATCAACTTCGCAAACATAGAAAAAGCAGTATCGAATTTAAAAACATTTAGCGTTTCTGCCCAAAATGATGATGAATATGTTTATACAACACCCGAAATAAAATTAAATAAAGGCGACAGAATAAAAGCTTCACTTGCATGAGCTTTTAACGCAGGACTTACAAAGCCTTTAAAAAAATATGAAAACCAATTGGACAGTTGATTTTATAAGTTATTTACATTTGGTTTATCATATTTAGTTGATAAAATGGGTGAAAAAATACACAATCAAAATTTAGAATCAAAATTTAGACAAGAATACCATCCCGAGCATCACGATGAATGATTGAACAGAAAAACTCTTCTTAACAAGCAAGATAACAGACTATTTAGTGATTATGATTTAATTTTGCAAAAAAAATATGGCTCTGATTGAAAAAATATTAACTTGAATTCCGGTTCATCAGCATCCTCAAATGTTGAACTAATAAGACATTTAGTTGATGAATCGGGAATATACAGGTTATTAGTGAAAAAATATAAATCTTCACTTTTCGAAGAATCTATTGATGATAATTTGGCGGTTTCATATGTTGCACAAAAAAAATAAGGCAATACTTATAGTAATTTTGTTAGTTGCGCCTTGATTTATTCCTGCAATAATTTTCACTATAAAAAATCTTTCATTTAAAAATAACGCAAACTTTTCTAGTCAAAATTTGCAAAAAACTATTTTAAAAGTTGAAAACAAAGACAACCTTATTAAATCTAATATTTTTTCATACAACGATTTAGCAAATATCGATAGTAAAAACTCTCCTTGATTCAAAAATTCTAATTGAAAAACAATCTTTTTGCAAGAACCTGAAAAAATTCAGGAAATAGTTAAAAAATATTTGTATTTTGAAAACAAACACTTTGTTTATAATTCAAATGGTGGCCCAACTAAAAATTTATCAACCTTTTTCAGCAATCAATATCAAAAATCACAGGACAAAAATTTTAATTTTAAAGAGTTAAAATTAAATTCATTTTCAAACAGATTTAATGATTTATTTGCTAATAATTTTTTGATTATTGATAATTTTGAAGATTATGAACGCATTTTTAAGACATTTGCTGACAAACAAACATTTGCTACTCAAAATTTACAAAAAGATTTCTTTAATAACACTCTTCTTTTGGTCTATATAAAACAAGACAAATCAAGTGTTGTTCCTATTTTTAACAAAACAAGTTTAGAAACTGATTTATCACCAACAGATTTAATCAACTACAAAAATCAAAATCGTATTCTTTCAATTGATCAAAAATTTTCAAATTATTTTGAAGAAAATGATGCTGCCTCTCAAAAAGCGCAGCAAAATTTTCAAATTTTTTATAAACCCGTTCCTAAGAATTCTTATAATAAATCAAACCCACTTTCTTCAATAAAAATTTCCAAAATAGAAGATTTGGTATTGTACAATTCGCTAGATAAAAAATCAGTTGAATTCAATAATTTTTTAGATTTTATTGATAAAAAAACTTTGATGTTGTCAAAAAATAACTTAAAAAAGACTAGAATTTACGCCTCGTTGACCGGGGAAAATACACCTAGTTTAAATGAAAATCAATTTTTTTCTCGGTTTAATGAAGTGAAAGACTTAATAAATAACAAGAATTTATTAAAAAACAAAGATTGGGAAATTGCATTTCATCTTTCAAATTTATTTATCCCGATAAATTCCCAAGATAAAACGTATAAATTTAATAATTTCATCTTGCAAAAACAGCAAGTAAATGAAATTTTCCAAGATGAAATTATCTACTGAGAATTTGATAAGAATTTTAAAAAAATTATAATTTATACCATAAATTATAAAGATATTTTCCCTAAGATTGGTAAAGAGTCTGAAAAATTCAATTTTGATAACCTACTACGATTCGAAAAAATTGATATAGGCGATATTGATGTTCAAGAAATCCATGTGAAAAAATTAAATTCAATTCTAGATTTTAATAATTTATATAATAAAATAATGGGGTAAAGCATGACTAAAAAATTTAAAAAAATTTTTTATGGTGGTTTATTATTAGTAAATACCATAGCTGCCGCAGTTGTTTCTGCAATTTTGACCATTAATCATAAAAGTTCTAAAAAATTAGTTAATTTTGCTTTTCAGGATGTACCCGATGGTGAAAATAATTTTTTTACTACTAACGACAATTCTCAGGATGTTGCTCATTTAGAAAAAAACCATTGATTTTCTTCGCACTATTGATCAGATTTACTTCGAAAAAATCCAGAAAAAGTCGAAGAATTAAGTAAAAAATATAAAGCTTTTGAAAGCAATTTATTTAAAAACTCAGATAGTAATTCACCTTTTATTTTACTAAGTAGTTTTTTTAACTCTGAATTTAGCAAAAATAATGAAACATTAGAATTTAGCAAAATAACTGACCAGGGTGTGTGAAAAAATAAAAAAATCATTAATAATTTTGTTGTTTTGAAAAACCAAAAAGATTTTTTCTCGTTTTTTTCAAAAATAAAAAATGAGAAATTTTATAAAAGAGTATTAGAAACTCCTGATTTTTTTTACAAAAAATCAATTATTGCTTATGTTCGCCCAATATGGAATTATCAAGATTTGGCATTTATATCAAGAGATAAGAAACCTTTTTTAAATCCTATTTTATATTTTGTTGATTCAACGAATCAACAAAATATAGGATTAATATCGATTGATTCAAAATTGGAAAATTTTTTTACCCCAGGGCATGAATACAATGAAATTATAAACCCATTAATACCAATCAATCATGCCGGTGTTTCGATTAATTCGAACTCGATGACAGAAAAATTTCATATTTATTATAAAATTATAGATAAATCTATAGAAAATAGATTTAATTCTAAATTTGACATTCACATTAGTAAAATTGAAGATCTAGTTCTTTATAATAACATTATTCGTGATAATGATTTTTCAAAATTCAAGGAATTTCTTTTGAAAAAACAGGAAATTCAAGATAAGAACAACCTAAAAAGTACAAGATTATATACAAATAACGATAAAAAACAATTCGAGGATATAAAATTTTTTTCAAATTTAGAAGAAACAAAAAAACTAATTGTAACTATGTCAGGTTCAATTAATTCAGAATGAGGCGATGCTTTCACTCCCTCAAAACTTTTTATTCCAACAAAAACTAATTCCGAAGTTTTCAATAAATTTATTTTGAAAAAACAGGAAGCAAAAAAAATTTTTGATGATGAAATTTTGTATTGAAATGTTGATGAAAAAACTAAAAAAATAACTGTTTTTACCTTTAATTATAAGAATTTATTTACTAATTTTGCAATTGAACCCGATAATTTTAAAATTGAAAATTTAGAAAAGTTTGAGAAAATCGATATTGGAAACACAAACATTACGCAAATTGAATATTCTAAAATTGAAACACTAGATCAATTCAATAATTTATATAATCAAATAATAAATAAATAAATTTGTTTTTATAAAATTCTCTGTATTCTTATGCAAATTGCAGAATTGCTGTTTTAAACCCTTCAGATTCTGCAATTTTAATGTATTTAATTTTAACTTTGATTGAGAAATTAATATGTTTAATTTTGAAACACCCTTCTTGATGTGTCTGAAATTTTTATACTGATTTAATTGTCATTTTAAGATTTTTCGGAATAAATTTTTAAAAATTTTTATTGATTTCCTGTTTAGAAATGATTTTATAAATTTCTGGGATGATCGGAATTATAAAAACAAACCCTAAAAACAACACTAAAATGGAAACAATGAATAAATCAAGTCAATGGTAAAATAAAATTTCCTTAGTTTTTGCACCTAAAGTTTTTAAAACGGCAATTGATTTTTGCTTTGAAAAACTTAAATTTTTAGAAAAAAATCCAATAAACACTAAAAAACTAATTGCAAAAATTATCAGAACAGAGAAAGTATAAACTGAAGAGTGGTTTGTAAATTAACTAGTAGTGAAAGAGTTTTTTTGGGGCCGGCTGATATTAAAAAATTCAGATTATTTTTTTCAAAATCTTCAATATTTTTGTTCAAGTTGTTATTCGAAAAATACAACTGAAGGGAAGCTTTTTCGTTAGAAAAATTTGGACCTAGCTGCCTATTAAAAGATAAATATAAACGCGTTAAGGAATTTGGAAAAAAACGAAGAAAAACATTAGCAAAAAATGCTTTTTATGTTATAATTAAATAAACACGAAGGAAGTTCACAAATTTTAGCAGGTCACTGAAATTTGAAACGGGCATGTAAAATCATCAATTTTTGCAGCTATTAATTATGCTCTTGCAGTTGCTTATGGTTTTTCTTTAAACTTTTTATCAGCAGCTGCATCTGGGATTGCTGCAGGAACTTTGACGCATTTAGCTGTTGAATATAAAGATGCTTATAGTAATCCTGAGTGAGTAAAGATTAGATACCAGTCTCTTAAGCAATTCGAAGATTGAAATAAGGATTATATTCGAGAAATAAGATATGCAAAAACACGTATTTTTGTCATAATTAAAACAATTAGTCGTTTAAGACAAATAGTGACAAAAGCTAAACCGATTTTGCTTTCTGCTAGTTGAGTTTCTTTTAAAATAAAAATCGCGATTACTATAATTGATATAATTCAAAATGCGATTTGAAGATTTGTTTAAAAACGATAAGGCAACTAACTTAATTAAATAATGTTCAATAAAGATAGTTTAGAGAAATTTTTCAATTTAAAATTTTATAATTGACTACTTTTTATTCCATTTTTTGGTGTAAATAGTTACTATAAATTATTTGATTTGCTTGTAGAATATGAAAGTTTTGATGGAATTTCCTATTATAAAACCCGAGTAATTTCGTGATTTTTTTATTTGATTCTTAATTTATTTTCAATTTTTTTGGGTATTTCATTATTTTTAATAATTTTTGTTTATAAACTTCATTTTTTTTCATTAGGTGAAAATTTCATTTTTAACATTGAAAATAAAACTAATTTTTTTTATGACTATAATATTTGGTTCCCAAATATTATGAATGTGATAATATATTCTTTCATTGCATTCTTTGGATTTTTTTTGAATGCTTTTTGGGCAAAATTTGTTATTTATTTTTCAAAAAAATTTTTATTGCAAAAATATAATTTGGAAAATAAAACAAAAAGTTTCGAATTTTTACAAAATTTTAATTTAGAATTTTTTGTAAATAGCGTTCTTGTCGATAAAGAAAACTGTAAAAAAAAGAAAAAATCAAGAAAAATTTGTTGAAAATATCAGCACTGGCTCACAAGAACTAGCAACTTAAGGCAAAAAATTCCCTTAAATTATGTTTTTTTTACTAGGCGTTTTGTTAGATTTTACTATATTCGATTAAAAAATAAAAACGAAATTAGTGAATTTGACTGACTTGTAAATGAAATGCAAAATTATTATTGATTTTATACAGTTATTTTTGCTTATATTTTTAATACAGAACAAAAAGATTTTAATCAGAAAAAGTTTTTCATTGTAATGTTTAAAATTTTATTTTTTTATCTTTTGCTCATCTGAATTTTTATTTTGGCAGTAATTTTCGCTCTTTTCAATGATTTTCAATTGCTTACTCCAACTTTTTTATGAAAAATTTCTTCAGTAAGTACTGCTGTCTTTGTTCTGTTTGAATCTGTCGATTTACTAAAACAATTTTTTATTGAATGAACATATCGTAGGATTAGAAAAAAATTTTTTGATACTAATCTAAATAAGGTGGAAAAAATAAGGAAAAATAGCTAACTAGTTAGCCTGCAGTTGCTTATGGTTTTTCTTTAAACTTTTTATCAGCAGCTGCATCTGGGATTGCTGCAGGAACTTTGACGCATTTAGCTGTTGAATATAAAGATGCTTATAATAAAATGACTGGCAATCCTGAGTGAGTAAGGATTAGATATCAGTTAGTTAGTCAACTTGAAAAAATATATAAAAATTATATAAGAGGAGTGAAAACTACCAAAATAGGCATTATTGACATAATTAAAACAATTGATCTTTTAAGAATGAAAATAATGAAGGCTAAACCCATTTTACTCTCTGCTAGTTGGGTTTCTATTCAAACAAAAATAGTAATAGGTATAATTGATTTTATTCAAAGTGTAATTTGGAATAGTATTTAAGAAAGAAAATTCAAATTAAGTAATGTTTAAAAAAGATAGTTTAGAAAAATTTTTCAATTTAAAATTTGATAATTGGATTTTTTTTATTCCTTTTTTTGGACTTAATAGCTACTATAAATTATTTGATTTGCTAGTAGAATATGAAAGCGTTGAAAAAGGTTTATATCATAAAATACGATTAATTTCAGCATTTTTTTATTTGATTCTTAATTTATTTTCAGTTTTTTTGTGTGCTTCATTATTTTTGTTAATTTTTATTTATAAGGTTCCTTTTTTTTCATTAGGTAAAAATTTCATTTTTAGCGTTGAAAATAAATCCAGATTTCTAATTGATTATAATATTTGATTTCCCAATTTTATTAATGTGTTGATATATTCTGTCATTGCTTTTTTTGGATTTTTTTTAAATGCTTTTTGGGCAAAATTTGTCATTTCTCTTTTAAAAAAATACTTTTTTCGAAAATATAACATGGAAAATACAGCGAAAAGCTTTGAGTTTTTGCAAAATTTTGATCTTAAATTTTTTGTAAATAGTGTTCTTGTGGACACGGAAAATTGCAAAGCAGATA
>NZ_JADDYD010000001.1:0-55000 GCF_015708155.1 Mycoplasma sp. 'Moose RK' | reverse complement strand
TCCACCGCTTGTGCGGGTTCCCGTCAATTCCTTTAAGTTTCACTCTTGCGAGCATACTACTCAGGCGGATCATTTAACGCGTTAGCTGTGTTAGTGACTCTTGCCACCAACTAATGATCATCGTTTACGGCGTGGACTACCAGGGTATCTAATCCTGTTTGCTCCCCACGCTTTCGTCCCTTAGTGTCAATATATGACCAGTTAGCTGCCTTCGCCTATTGGTGTTCTTCCTAATATCTACGCATTCCACCGCTCCACTAGGAATTCCGCTAACCTCTTCATAATTCTATTCTGCCAGTATCTAAAGCGAGCTAAAGTTGAGCTTTAACATTTAACCTTAAACTTAACAAAAAACCTACGGACGCTTTACGCCCAATAAATCCGGATAACGCTTGCGACCTATGTATTACCGCGGCTGCTGGCACATAGTTTGCCGTCGCTTTCTAATAAAGTACCGTCAAGACTAGGTCATTTCCTACCTAGTTTTTTCTTCCTTTACAACAGCAGTTTACATCCCTAAAGACTTCATCCTGCACGCTGTGTCGCTCCATCAAGCTTTCGCTCATTGTGGAATATTCCTTACTGCTGCCTCCCGTAGGAGTCTGGGCCGTATCTCAGTCCCAGTGTGGCGGTACAACCTCTTGGCCCCGCTAAACATCATCGTCTTGGTGAGCCATTACCTCACCAACTAACTAATGTTGCGCACCCCCATCTTCGAGGTGGAGCTTTGGAGCTCCTTTCTGTAATTTGCCATGCGGAAAATTACTATATCCGGTATTAGCTACTGTTTCCAATAGTTATCCCAGTCCTAAAGGTAGGTTAGGTACGTGTTACTCACCCATTTGCTACTAAACATCTTAGCAAGCTAAGATGTTCCGTTCAACATGCATGTATTAAGCACACAGCTAGCGTTCATCCTGAGCTAGGATCAAACTCTCATGATTGCGTCTAATTGAAAATGGTTTTGAATATATACCTAGTTTTGAAAGATCTAATTCGCTGTTTTGCGCAGCGTGAAAATAATTATAGCATTAAAAAAGAAAAAAATAAATTTTTTTTTAAAAATTTTTTTTCTAAGCAAAAAAAACCTGTAATTAGGGCATATTTTGGCAAAAAAAATTTTTACTTTATCATTTTTTCAAATTAAAAAAATTGGAAAAAAGAATTTTTTTTTATAAATTTTTCCACTTTTTTTCAATTTTTTTTATACTAAATTTTAAACTCAAAACACAAATTTAATTATGCAAGCGAAAAACGACACTAATGAGCCCTAAAAGGTAAAAAAATATAACTAAAAAAGTGGAAAAATTTAGGAAAATTTGCACAATTTACCGAGCATGAAACAACATTTTCTTGTGCAATTATTCAAAAATCAAGAAAAATGGCATCATATGGTGTTTTTCATCAAACAAAATTATAAAAGTGAAAAATTCAGAAATTAAACAAGGGTGTTTCCTATTTTTTTCTTTTTTTGAAAAAAAATTTTAATTAAATAATATAATCTTAAATAAAGTTACAAAAAGTTTTGCAAAATGTATGTTAAAATTTTGCTGATTTTTAAAAGATTTAATTTTTGTATGGATAATTAGTTCAAAAAAATAAAATTGAAAGAGGGAAAATGGCAACGTGAAAAACAATTTTGCTGGCAACAGGCGCTTTTGCCTTTGTTTTGGCGTTTGTTTCCCTTTTTTTCACCTCATATAAAAAAAAACAACTAATAAAAAAATTTAAATTAGAGACTGAATCACTTGAAAATATTTCAGAAAATGAAAAAATTAGCCTCAAAACACAAATTTTTGAGTTAAAAAGCGAGACTTGACTACTTGAAAGCCTTGAATTTGTTGTTAATAAAATTAATAGTTCTAATTTTAAAAAAACACTTTTCCTTGAAAACGACGGTTTAGTCGCCTGTCTTAGCAAAAAAAATATTCCCAACCTTGAAACATCAGTCTCAATTTTGCACCTTGATCAAGAAAAATTTCAATTTAACAGTGAAAAATTAGAAACTAAAAATATTAATTTAGTCTCTAATTTTGAACCTTTTTTTGATTTCATCCTCATTTCAACAGCAATACATCCCTCTGAAATAACATTTTTTTTTGAATTAATTAAAAAAGAAGGGTGTCTTATCTGAAAGTACCAAAAAAAGCAACGCAAAACAATAATTAAATTTCTAGAATCCCAAAAAATCACCTTCAGTGAATATTTTTATTATGGTTTTTTGGTAATTCTTATAAAATAAATTAAAATTTTGCTAATATTATAAAAAGGAGCGCTAATGAAAAAATTATTAAACGATGAAATTCTTTTAACTCAACAGAAACTTGATGAAATCAAAAAAGAACTTAAACATCTTGTCAATGTTGAACGCATTAATGTTATTCAGGAAATTAAAGAAGCTCGTTCACAAGGCGATCTATCTGAAAATGCTGAATATGATGTTGCTCGTGAAAAACAAGGAATAATTGAATCAAAAATCCGAGAATTAGAAACAATTATTTCAAAAGCAAAAATTATCGCTACAAATTCAGGAAGCAGCCGCATTTCAATTGGCTCAAAAGTAACCTTCGAGAATCTTGAAACAAAAGAAATTCAAACCTTCCAAATTGTTAGCTCGATTGACGCCGATCCTTTACAAAATAAAATATCAAATTTATCACCAGTTGCACAAGTTCTTATTGGCCAAAACCGCGGCGACGAAGTCGAAATTGATGTTAATGAAAAATATTCAGTAAGAATTTTGGAGGTAATTAACGACTAATGTCGTTTTCAATTAGAAAATTTTTTCCTGACTCAATCCAAAAGTGGAAAAATTACACTAAAATTACAGTTCCTGTAATTCTTGCAACATTTTTTATCTCAATTAATAATTTTGTTGACAATTTTATGGTTTCACAAATCAGCGGCGGAGTCACAGCCGTCGGAATTGCCAACATTTGAACAGGAATAATTTTTTCCTTTATTGTTGCAATTAACATGATTGGTTCAGTAATTTTTAGCCAATATTGGGGCAAAAAAGATTATCTTTTGGCGCGTCAGATTAACAATATTCGCTATATTTTATGCATTTCAACAATTCTGATTTTTGCAATTTTTTCCTGAATAATTCCAGAAAATATGCTAAAAGTTGTGCAAAAACAAAACAACTTTACTGCTCAGGATGCTATTACTTTTAGCGAAGCAAAGAATTACCTTTTTATAATTTCATTTTCCTGAATTTTATTCGCCTACATTCTCACAGCATCTGGAATTTTGCGTGAAATAGGGACAATGAAAATCTCGCTTTTCTTCACTGCACTTACTTTAATCACAAACGTAACCCTAAATTTAGTCCTAATTCCCTATATGGGGGTCTCGGGATCGGCACTTGCGACAGTAATTTCTCGCTTAGTCACGAGTATTCTTTTGTATTTTTACCAATTTTTTTACAAAAAAGAAATTAGATTAGAAATTTTCAAAATTTTTAACATCAAGAAAAAAATTTGATCTCAATTTTTCAAACGTTTTTTTGGAATGTCTTTGACGATAATTTCCTCAATAATTATCTCTACTCGCGCAATTTTGTGATCACAAGGCATGCCTTCGGGATCGCTAGGAATTAGTGATGAAAAAAATTTGCACCATTATTGAGGGATTGGTTACCTGGCAATTGCCGGAATTACGATGACAATTGCCAATATTTTGTTCACAACCTTTGCCTCAATTCAAATTAGTGTTTCAATTGTAGTTGGCCAAAATTTGGGACAAAATAAAATTGAAGAGGCCAAAAAAAACGCTGCAATGCTCAAAGGTTTTTTGCTAGTTGTTTCAGTTTTCATATCACTTTTAACTCTTTTTGCCGTGCTAATTACAACTCAAACTAACTTAATCACAAAAGGAATTGAAGACCAAGTTGCCAAAGGTTTAGAAACTTATTTTCAAAAAAACAATCTGCCAATTAGTCAAGAACTTGTGCAAAAACAGCAAAATTTGGCAGTTTCTTTTTATCTTCAACAAATTTTTCTTGTCTCAATTATCATCATTTTAATCAACCCAATTTGGGTGCAAATTAATGCCTCACTAAGCATAATTAAGTCTGGTGGTAGGTCTAATTTTGCAAGTTCCTGAGATTTTTTCATAGCAATTTTACAACTTTCATGACAGGTAATTATCGTTTTTGTTTTTCTCCCTTTAATCCAAGACACAAGTCTTAAATTACTTTTATCGACCTCACTTTTTTATTTTTCTGACATCGTAAAATGGGTAGTTTTTGAATTTTTATATTTAAAAACAAAGTGGGCAATAAATTTGACTACTGAAAATTCAAAGGAAAAATTAAATTAATTTATCTTTTTTTAGTCTTTTTTGGTTATAATTTTAATAATTTCTGTTATAAATAAAAGTAGCGGAGGGGTAAAATGGCAAAATTGACTAACATGAAAATTTCCTTTGTTGCAATTTTTATTTCAATTGCGGTAATTATGTTGATAATTGGAGTCAGATTGGCTCCTTTTGCAATTTTACCAAATTTTCGACTTTCAATTATAGGCCTACCTATCAAAATTACAGGGTTTATTTTCGGCCCCGTTGTCGGATTTTTGACGGGTTTACTTGCAGATTTGTTAACTTTTTTGTTCATTCCGGGCGTTTATTCTTGATATTACACAATTTATCTTTCACTTACAGGATTCATTCCGGGTCTTTTTTTCTGATTTTTTATCAAAAAAGGTGAAAAATGGTTTGCAAAAGATGCGCTAATTTCCCGTTTGAATCAAAAAATTTTTAATCAAAAAGTGAAAATTTATAATTACACTTTTTACGCAATTAGCGCAAATATAAGAGATGAAAAACAGGAAAAAAATCTGAAAAAGAGACTTTTTTTCTTACAAAAAAAAGTTACAAAAATCAAAAATTGACCTGAAGAAAAAGCGCTTCTTAATTTTTACTGAATTGCCAGCAACTTGATTTTAATAGCAGTTGTTACAACTGTAATTTCAATTGTGATGTTTAATTCTTCGATTGATTTTAGTCAATCAAAATTTATTTCAAGCAAATTATCATTTGTAATTTTTGTGATGTCAGGAACTGTCACAATGATTTTCTTTCTTGTTTTTGCAAGATTTATTAAATTTTTTAGAAAATTTGGTAGATACCTAACAATAGCGCCAATTGTTGCGTTTTCTGCTCTCCACGAACCTTTATCCAGTGTTATTGCGGCTAGTGGCGATGTTCAGTCAGGCGCTCTTAATAATTTCGAAACCGCGTTGTTAACTCACATAATTACTTCGCCAGTAAAAATTTGGATCAATCTTTCTGTTGTTTATTTTGCAACAAGAGCAATTTTGCCGCTTGTCCAAAAAAGATTTTCTTATTCTGTAACATAAAAAATTAGGAAAATATGACAAATTTTGACAGAGAAGAAAAAAAAGAATTAGTTTTTCATAACATCAAAAATAATTATTGAAACTATTTTAGTCTCAAAATTAGATCTAATCAAAATAGTTTTTTGTACTCCTCTGATTTGAATTTTTTTAATGAATTTAAAAAAATTCTTGAACAAGAAAATTCCTATAATGGCTTTATTATCGAAGAAAACAAACCTTATGATTTTGAAAAAAAGTCATGTTTTTCGGACTTTTTGACAAAAAAAGTATTCGAAGAAAGCAAAAATAAGCTTGTCATTGAAGTACTTTTTTCATATTGAAAAATTAATTCATCGCAAATAAAAACAAACACCACCAGAAAATATATTCTGTCGTCAATGATTGAGCACGCAAATAATTTTTTGCAACTGGTTGAATCAGAAATTAATTTTTTAATTGAAAACCAAGCTCAAAATTTTGATTTGCTTGAATCCATCAAGCAAATCAAAGAAAAATACAAGATTTTGAATCAAAATTTTCACAATTTGTACACAAAAGCAGAAATTAATCCGATTAATGAACAGGAAAATTGTACTGAAATTTCAAAGGCAAACTCATTTTTCTTTGATTTTGAAATTGACAATTCAAAAAACAGTGAAATTAATGCAGAAAATGCTGTTATTTTGATTAAAAACGACATTAAAAACATCGTAAATCACCATAATTCTTTGTTAAATTCATTTGATGTTGACCCCTATAAAATTAAAATTTTTCTTGCAGGTTACAGCTGTTTTTCCAGTCTAATAAAGGAATCAAGCAATTTTCGATGACTAAGTTCGCAGCAAATTTATGAAACCTATTATGAATTTGAATCTTGGCTTGGTAAACTTCTTAATCAAAAAACCTTGGAAAGTTTGTCAAGTGTAAAAAATCATTTTAGCAAAACTTTTGCTGACAAATTTTGAATTTTTTGACAACAAAATCGAGACCAAAAAATCCTTGAAAATCGTAACAAAAAAACTCAAAAACACTTTAAAATCAAAAAAAATCACAATTTCCGTCGCGAAAATCCGTATTATCAAAACCTTAAATCTAACAACAAAACCGTCGTTCGTGCTAATATTTTGTGACAACAAGAAATTATTAGAATTAAAAAGAAACAGTACAAAAAAAAAATTGAAAATTCCTTTTTGAGCAAAAGAGTTTGACTGATTTCAATCGAAAACAAACTCAAAAAATTACAGGACAAAATTTCAAAATTAACTCATAAAAACGACTTTATTTTTCT
Source organism: Mycoplasma sp. 'Moose RK' (assembly GCF_015708155.1). Taxonomy (GTDB): domain Bacteria; phylum Bacillota_I; class Bacilli_A; order Mycoplasmatales; family Metamycoplasmataceae; genus Mesomycoplasma. The sequence continues at coordinate 48,370 of NZ_JADDYD010000001.1, read as the reverse complement.
AAAAGATGCAATAAATGATTTAAAATATTTTTTTGTTTTGTATAATTTGAATAAAATTGATTTGTTTCACAAAAAAAATCAATTTTTGATTTTTTGCTTTGAAAATGGAATTGATTTTGACCTTCTTTACCAAAATTATGGCAATTTAAGTAATGAAATTTTGTTTTTTCTTGAAACAAAAAAGCTTAAAATGGGGAACTACACTAGAATTTTGTTTGATGAAAGTTCATTTTTTTTGGAAAATGCTTTCAAACAAAAATTACTTCAACATTGCTTTACTGCAGCTAAAAATCCTGTGCAACTTTTTGTTTTTTCGCGACGGCCTATAAAACCAATACGGGATTTCAGTATTATTTTCATTGAAAAAGGTGTTTTGGTTGAATATATTAGCGAAATTGATTTGCCTTTGACTCCAAAAACCACTTATGCAAAATTTTTTTACCAAAATAGTGGTTTCGACACTGCAAATTTACATTTGCTAGAAACACAACTTTATCGGCAGTTACAAAATAATGTTTTTGTCAAAAACCAAGGTGGAATTCATAATAATTTTGAACTTTTTGTAAATCAATGAAATCCCTCAAAAAGTGGAAAATTTAAGCTTAACTTTAGCATCAAAAAAGAATGACTGACAAGTGACATTTTAATTGTCGACCTTAAATAATGTAAGGAAAACCATGGAAAATAAGTATGATTTTAATCTTGTTGAAAAAAATCGCAACGAAAAATGACAAAAAAAGGGGCGCTTTTTTGCTAAAACGAATGTCAAAAAACCTTTTTCAATAATCACGCCGCCGCCAAATGTAACTGGGCAACTTCACCTTGGCCACGCCTGAAACATTTTTATTCAGGACACTTTAATTAGATTTCACAAGTTGGAAGGTTTTGACACACTTTTTCTGCCAGCCGTTGACCACGCCGGAATTGCAACGCAAGCAAAAGTGGAATCACTTTTGGCAGCAGAAAATTTGACTAAATTTGATCTTGGCCGCGAAAAATTTATCAAAAAATGTTTTGAATGGAAAGATCAGCAATACAAAAAAATCAAGGAACAATGAAATAAATTGGGAATTTGCTATGATTTTTCCAAAGAAAGATTCACTCTTGATGATCAAGCAAAAGAAGCCGTTTCCCTTTTTTTCATTGATTTATGAAAAAAAGGACTAATTTATCGCGGCAATCGAGCAATAAATTGAGATGTGAAATTGCAAACTGCAATTTCAAATATTGAAGTTATTAACAAACCTGTCAAACAAAAAATGTACTATATCAAGTATTTTCTTGAAAATTCAAGTTCATTTTTGACTGTCGCTACAACAAGAATTGAGACCATAAGTTCAGATGTTGCACTTGCTGTCAACCCAAAAGACAAGCGTTTTTTGCACCTGGTTGGTAAAAAAGTTGTTCATCCTTTAACCAAAAAATTAATCAAAATAATTTCTGATTCCAATGTTAACATCAATTTTGGTTCAGGAGTTATGAAAATTTCTAGTCACTCACTTTTGGATTTTGAAATCATGGAAAAACATGGTTTTTCATCTTCGGATTGCATTGACATTTATGGAAATTTAAATGAAAATGTTCCTGATTTTAATGGATTAAATCGCTTTTTAGCAAGAGATTTAATCGCAAAAAAGCTGGAAAAAGAAGGTTTTTTAATTAAAACTAAGGATATTGTTTCTAATGTTGGTTTTTCACAACGAAGCGATGAAATTGTTGAAATTCTTCAACAACCACAATGATTTGTGAAAATGGATCAACTTGCAAAAGATTTAATTGAACACCTAAATTCAAAAGATAAGGTACTTTTTTATCCAAGAAATTATGAAAAAAAATTGAGAAAATGGATGGAAAATGTCCATGATTGAACAATTTCACGTCAACTCTGATGGGGGCACAGAATTCCTGTTTGGTACAAAAATAATGAAATTAAAGTGCAAATTGAATCACCAGGGAAGGATTGGATTCAGGACGAAGACGTCCTAGACACCTGATTTTCTTCAGGAATTAGTGCCTTTGTTTTTCTTGGTTGGCCACAAAATTTAGAGCTTTTTAAGTCCTATTTTCCGTCAAGTTTGCTTGTGACTGGTTGGGACATTTTGTTTTTTTGAGTTGCAAGAATGTATTTTTCATCACTTTCTGTTTTAAAACAGAAACCTTTTGAAAAGGTTTTAATCCATGGATTAATTCGGGATGAAAACGGCAAAAAGATGTCGAAATCCTTAGGAAATGGTGTTGATCCAATGGAAATTATTGAAAAATATGGCTCTGATGTCCTCAGACAAACACTTATTTTTAATTCTACACCAGGGAAGGACATTAAATTTAGTATAGAAAAGTTAAATTCAGCTTGAAATTTAAATAATAAAATTTGAAATATTGCAAAATATATTAGTGGTTTGGGCGAAAAAGCGACTAATCCAGATCTAATTGACCGGTGAATGGAAAATAAAATTTTCCTTTTTAAACGAGAAATCACAAAAAATACTAAAAAATATAATTTCAGTGTAATTGGTTCACTTATTCAAAACTTTATTTTTGGCGATTTTTCATCAAGATATATTGAATTAATTAAAAATCGAAAAAATGGATACCAAGCAAGGCTATTATTTCAAAAAATTTTAGTAATCCTGCACCCTTTCATCCCTTTTTTAACAGATTTCTTGATGGAAAAAATTTTTAAAATTGAGATTTTAGATCAAAAAAAACCATTAATCCGTAGGTTTCCTGATGTAAATCAGGTTGAAAATTTATTGGAAATTATTGATAGTCTGCGTGCCTATCGTGAAAAATTTAAAATTTCTAAAAAAATTATTTTGGAATATTATGTAATCGGAAAAGAGTTTAAGAAAGAGCAAATTGAGACAATAGATAGGCTTTCTTTTGGAAAATGAAACGAAAATCAAGGGTTAATAATTAAAACTAATAACTTCAATATTTCTCTCAAGGTACCACAAGAAATAATCGAAAAAGAGAAAAAAGAAATTGATCAAAAAATTGAATTTTTGAAAAAAGAAATATTGCGCGCAGAAAATATATTAGCAAATCAAAATTTTTTAAACAAGGCGCCTGCAGAAAAAATTAATTTGGAAAAAGAAAAATTAGAAAAATTTAAGGAAAAATTAAGCTTTTATCAAAAAAATAGCAAAATTTAATCAAATTTAGAATTTGTTACTAATTTTATTTTAAAACTAAATTTATTCAAATCCATATTAAAATATCGAATTTGGCGCAAAAACAAAGTTTTTTAAACAAATTTTTTTTACTTTTACCAACAAGCAAATTAAAATACAAAATTATGTGTAAAAATCAAAAATTTTTAGTTTAATTAATTTTTAAAATCGTCATTGAGATTACTAATTTCTACCTTAAAATGGGCATCAAAATCCTGATTTGAACCCTCAAAAGGAACGACAAAAGTCTTTGTAAAAAACCTAACAAATGGAAAATCAATATTTTCGGATATCTTTTCAGTATTTTTTTCAAAATAATTATCTGGATTTAAATCCTGCTGATAATTTTTAGTTTTAAGCAAAAAATTTAATGTTGAAATGTTGGAATTCAATGAATTAGTTTCTGATTTTTCAACATCAAAATTATCAAATTTTTTGTCAATTTTAAATCTAATAATTTTATTTTTAAAATCCAAGCTTTCAAAATTTAGCTTGAAATTAGGGTATTTTTCAGAATCAAGGAGTCCAAAAACTACCTTTTCACATCCAATGCAATCTGGATTTGGAACTTTTAAAGCAAATGAATTTATCATCTGATTAACGTTAATTTGGATATAATTTTTATTATCATTAAAAATTGAATTTTTCTTCAATAATTTCATTTCAATTGAAGAATAAGGTGACAATTTTTTTGGAATTGTTGGTGGAATACTAAAACTTTTGCCATTAATTTTAATTTCAGAAAAGCCAATTGAAATTGGCATCATGTAAAGGTATCAAAAATTCAATGAATTTTTGCCCACATTTGGAACATAAATTGAATTAATGTTCTGCTTTAATTTAGTTTTTTTCAAATTTTGAAGCTGTTTTGTATTGTAATAACGATTTATTAAACTAAGGTAACCTATCCTAGTTTGTGGATCAAAATTGGTTTGATATTCTGGCAAAATCTTAGTTCAACTTTGGTTTTCAGGTATTGAATCTAAGTCAAATAAATAAAATTTTGCTTGCTTATTTTCGTAAATTTTCCCACTGTTTTCAGGACTAAGTTCAAATAAATTATCTGAATTTACAAAATTTTTCAGCCTTATTGCATTTAACTCACCAATTTTATTTTCCACTGACTTGATTTCAGAAAGATTATAAGTACAAGAAATAAACGAAATCATGAAAAATGGGGTTAAAATCACCTTGCCAAATAAAAAATAAATTTTAGATTTTTTTGCAAAATTCATAATTTATTCCTTTAAATTCAAAGCCACAAATTAATTTTTTTAAAAAAATCTTAATTTTTCCTCTTTTGAACAAAAAAATCTAAATTAAAAATGTTTAAACGATCAGAATTTTTATTTGAAACAAAATTTTTAATTAACTCATCTAAAGTTTCGAATTTAAAAAATTTGGAACGCTTTTCTCTAAAAGTGAAGGTTCAAAGTAATAAAACAACTTTATTTGCGAAAAGTTTTGGATCTTTCAAAACTTTTTCTTCAACAAAAAATGGTGAAAGTCTTGCACTTAAATTTTCTGATTCTAGTGCAAAATTGATGGTTTCAATAAAATCTTTTCAAAGTAAACCAGTGTCAACAACAGGATGATTCATCAAGAAATTATCAAAATTGCTATCTAAATAATTTATATCTCAATTTTCTGCCAAATATGACAGTACTTTCGGGCTCTTGTGGTTCAAATTTCCTATAATTGTGCCTATAATTGAAAGATTTGGTGGTAAAAAGATTTTTTGATCATCATTTGAAAAAATATAGGATGACAAAACAGGGTGCGAAATTCCAAGTAGACTTTTGCGATTTTTACCACGAAAAAAAATTGGCAAAAAAGGTTTAATAACTTCGAATGCGTTTTGATTGTTAATATTTTGAATGATTAAACAAAAATTTTGCCCTGGATTTCAATGAGCTTTTGACAAAATTTTTGCAAAAATACCTGGAACAAAAGTGTTTGAATTCCTATTTTCAAGAGAAAAATCGTTATATCCGATAAAATCATTTTCTGAAAAACCATCATGAAACACGACATTTTCATAATTTCCAGCATCAATTTCGGACTTACATATTTCATTTCTAATTTTTAGCTGAATTTGTTTTAGAGAATCTGAAATCAGGAGCAAATTTTGGCTTTCTTTCAAAAAAGAATCTGCTGGCCTTACTAAATTGTGTGTATTTTTTTGAAAACTAAGAAGATTAAAAAAATTTTGTTTAAAAGCTGATTGGTTGAGTCAATTTTCTAAATTTAAGCTGAATAATTTGCATAAATTTAGTGAAAACTGATTAAAATAAATTTCTCAAGATTCATTAAATTTTGCAATTGCATTTCTTGAGAATTCATTGGTTAAATCTAATTTTGATTGAGTTGATGAAGGTAAAAAAGATATTTTTTTCGTAAAGGATGATTGAATATTTATTTTTTTTTCAAGGTTATTTTCTAATTCAAAATCATAATTTTCATTAGAAGGTGAAGGTGAAGGTGAAAAATTTTCATCAATTTCACTTTTTTGAGTTTCAATTTCAAGAATTTCTTCCTTTTTTTCTTTAAAAAGTTTTGATTTTCTAATAACTTCGGTTATATAATCATAATTTGATTGTGAATTTTTGGTCAAATAACTTGATCAGGCATCAGAATTCACACGAATTTCGGTTGCTTTTTCAAAACTAAAATTTTTAAAATCAGTATTACATCTTGAAATTAAGTTGTCGATTTCAGAAAATCAGTGGTCAAAAAGCTTAATTTGGAAAAAATTAGTACTAAATTGATTATTTTTCCCCCTTGATGATATCACTTCAAAGAAAATCCCCGAAATCAAAATGTAAAAAATATGATCTTTTTGTTTTAAATGGTATCGCAATAACCTTTGGTCAAATTGTTTACAAGTTGACGAATCCAATTCCAAATTTTTAAAAACTTGATCAACCGTAACGGGTGAATTATTATTTTTCTTCAGCAATTCAAGGGTTTTTTTGAAAATATGACAAAACTTAAAACTAATAAAAGTAACCAAATTAAATAAAATAATGCTCATATATTCGCTTATTTTAATTTCATTTGTGTTTACAAGCCTAGCTAAAAGATTGACTTTTTGCTTTCCGGAAATCAGAACATCCGTTTTTGTAATTCCAAGTTGAGACGCCAATTTTAAATGTTCGCCTAAGTCACCGATCGGTTTTCAATTCCGGGCTTTGTACAATTTTAATCATTTATTTTTAAAATCATAATTAATTTCTTCATTATTTAAAAAAAGTGCTCGAATTACTATTTCTAAACTTTCGGCCTTTTTTAAGTGAGTATTTGAAATTAGTGTTCAAACACAAGGGTTTTTTTTATTTTCCATAACGTCTACACTCCGAATTTTTAAACAAGTTGTAGTTTCAATATTTATATTTTACTAAATTTTTCCAAGTTTGAAAAAACACTTTAAAAGATTTTTAAATTATATTCACTTTTTCTTTTTCATTCAAGGCTGCATTCGCTCACGATAAAATTTTGATTTTTGAAGGTAAAAAATTCCTAATGTTTGCGAAATTTCCCAAATTCCACCGATAATCCAATAAATTTGGAGTGAGGATTGAAAAATAACACCAAAAAATATAAAGATTATTGATACAATTTTTTGTGTTTTTTGCTGTTTTTTCATTGTTTCATTTTCCGAAACATTCATAATTCGCTGCGTTTTCTTTTTGTTTAAAAATTTTGGAATAAATTGTTGAAGAGCTTGAACTAAAACGACAATGATGATTATCGGAAGATAAATCAAATCTCCTGCAAATAATTTTTGATACGATGTCGCCGAAAGTTCTAAACCTAAAAAATAGGTAACCTTAAAACTCGGGATTCCCTGTAAAGCACGCCAAACCGCTATAAAAATTGGCATTGTGACCAAAACTTGAGAAAATGGCGCAAAAGGTGAAAAATTATTTTTCTTGTACAAATCAGCAACTTCTTGTCGATGGCGTTGCTGCATCACCTTATTCTTCTTATATGCTTCGTATTTTGCATCAATTTTTGCTTTCTTAAGTTGCAATTCCATTTGCTTGTTCTGGCTAAAAATTGTTTTAAACCGAAAAATAAAGGACAAAATTTTTGTAATCGCAACAACCACAATAATTGCTAAAATAGTAATTCATCCGGACCACTCATACAGGGATTGCGACTCAGTAATTAGCAAAATAATTTTCGAAAGTGGATAAACAAATAAGGAGTAGAAAGGACCAAATCCTCAAGATTCACCTCATGAAACAACAGGCGACGAAGCGATTGAGTTCTGAAAAGCGATTTTTCCTGCACTGGCTTCGTCAATATTATTTCAATTATAAGTTCCATTTTGAATGTCAATTCTTGAAAAATTAGTCGGGAAAATAAGGTTTTTTACCGTTTCAGCGTAGCCTGCAATAATTTTCTGAGTTTCAACGGAAACCTCACCGTTTCCAGTTTCAAAATCTTTGATTGCTTTTTCAAGTTTACCGCCAGAAAATTGCGGTAAAGTCAAGATTTTATTATAAAGTGCCTGGAAAACGTCACGGGCAAAAATTGCATAAGAACGATTTACTGGTGGCAATTTATCATCAATTTTATAGAAAAAGTTCTTGATTCTGCTACTAATATTCGCCGCATTTTTCGATTGTGAATTATTAAAATCAAACAAATTTACTGGTAAACTTTTGGCAGTCGCTAACTTTTCGAAGTAGGATTTGTCTGATTTTAAGCTATAATACCTTGGCGAAGGAATTTTAATTGGCGTTCAATTTGTTTTTTGTGAATAAGAATTTTGTGAAGAACTAAAAAAAATAAAGTCGCTTTTTTTATCGCCTGTTAAATATTCGTACTCATTTTTGTTATTTTGAAAAATAATTAAAGAATTAAACTCACCAAAATCGCGGTTTCCGTTGTTTTCTTGCGCAATTTGTTGACGCAAATTTTCCAAAATTTGAACCTGATTTACCTTTTTTGTATCAGCAGAAATCAAAAAATTATTACTTTTTGAAGCAGTTGTGATTCCGGGTAAATCAGCATTTTCAGAAGGTTTGAAAATTGTATAATTCGGAGTTATATCATCTTTTGAATTATAGAATTCAAGTGCCTCACCAACATTGTATGAAGTTTTTATCACTATTGATTGAATGCAACCTGTTAGAGAAAGTGAAAAAATTACTGCATAAACAAAGAACTTTAAAAACTTTAAAACCCACTTAAAATTAAAGGTTTTCTTATTATTGTTGCTATTGTTGCTCTGAAAATATTCGAAGGCTTTTGGGCGATTTTGTTTATTTTTCATTTTTTTTTAATTGCTCAAAGATCTTTTCAAGTTTTTCCTTTTTCTTGGCAAAGCTAAGGTTCAAAAATGGGCGACGAGAGATTAAAACTATACGAATTTTTGGAAATTTGCTTTTTTTTGAAAAATCGCTAAGTATATTTCTAATTTGCCTTTTGAAATAATTTCGCTTAACCGCGTTTACAAATTTTTTTGGGATTGATATTCCAATTTCAAAAAAATCAAATTTCTCATAATAAATAACTAATTCGTTTGTAACAATTTGATCTGATTTAGGAGAAATAATTGCCTGGAATTGCCAATTTTTTTTAATAGTTTGGATCTTTTGCAAGTCAATCTCAAAACTTAATTACTAGAAACAGTTAATTTTTTTCTGCCCTTAGCCCGTCGCGCAGCAAGAATTTTTCTGCCATCAGAGGTTGCCATTCTAGCTCGAAAACCATGAGTTTTTGCATGTTTTAATTTATTGGGTTGATAAGTTCGTTTCATTTTGGCTCCAATCTATATTTATTTTTTACAAAAAATTAGATAAATTGTTAAAATTTCAAATAAAATTATGTTATTAATTTTAACATTTTTTTTGGTTTATTGAAATAAATTTTATATACACTAAATGTGCAAAGATACAATGTTTTACAGGAAATTCTAAAAAAATGAAAACAAAACAAAATGTTCTTGAAGTTCGAACACAGCAACTTCGTCAGCAAATTGAGACTCTTTTGAATGACAAAATGTTGTTTCATAATTTCTTTAGTACAATTTTTGTCATTAAAGAAACAAACACTGAAATTGTGGTGGATTTTAGTGATACAACTGCAAAAAATGAAGTTATTTCACGTTGGATTAACACAATTGAAAGGGCTATTGCAAACCTTGAAATTTCAAAAGTTTTAACTTTTGCAAATGTCAATAATTCTGTTAATAAATTAGAAACAAATCAAAATTTTGCGATTGAAAGTGGATACTGTAACTTTAAAATCAACAATGTTTTGAACAAATTTACTTTTAAAAACTATGTAAAATCTAATTACAATAACCAAATTTTCAATATTTATGACAAAATTGTTGCTGACTCCAATTTCAAATTTTCACCAGTTTTTATTTCAGGGCCCTCCGGTATTGGAAAAACGCACTTTTTGAATGCAATTGGAAACTTATTTATTGAAAAAAACAAAAAAGTTTTCTACATAAATGACTACAAGTTCATAAGTTGCATAACAGCTTGGATGCAAAAAGGACAAGGTGAAAAAATCAGAGATTTCATGGAATGACTCTCTAAAATCGACATTTTATTGTTTGATGACATCCAAGGTTTGGGAAACAAATTCCAAACCTCAATAGTTGCACTTGAAGTTTTAAACAAATTTACTGACGAAAATAAAATTGTTTTGATTACTTCCGACAAGTCGCCGACTTTGCTTGGTGGTTTTGAGGAAAGATTTATTACAAGATTTAGTTCAGGTCTACAAATTAGGTTGAATAGACCGAAAAAAGAGGACTTTTTACGTATTTTTAAGTACAAATTAAACGAAAAAAAACTAGAAAAATGCACTTGAACAAATGATGCGCTTGATTTTTTAGCAAAGCATTTTCAAAATTCAATCCGCGATCTTGAAGGCGCCCTAAAATCAATCGTTTTTTTTATTGAAACTAGCGAAAAAAATACAGAAAATGAGATTCACTTTGACAAGAAAAAAATGTTTGAAATTTTTGATGAAAAGTACGAAATTGAACAAAAAATTTCACCAGAACTAATAATCGAAACTGTTGCAAAATATTATGGAATTTCTGTTCTTGACTTGAAAAGCGAGAAAAGAAAGAAAGAATTTGTGCATGCACGTGATCTTGCAATTTGACTCATAAAAAATATTTTAAACCTAACTCACACTAAGGTTGGTGAATTTTTCAATAGCCGCAAACATTCGACAATTATTTCCACACTCAAAAAAATCGACATATTAAAACAGAGCGGAAATAGTGAATTAAATATTGCTTTAGACAAAATTTATAAACAATTAAATTGGAGTTTTAAACAAAAAAAATAAAAGTTATTGACTATTAAATTTGTTAAAAAGATCATTAATTACGGTGTTTTTTGAAATAATTAACATTTTTGTTGCTATATATTATTAATAATATCTAAAAATAACATAATTATAAGAATATTGGTAAATAGGTTATAATTTTAGAATTGAGACTGCCAAAATATAAGTGAGAAAACATGAAATTTACAATTGCGAAAAATGTGATTGAGCGTCAAATTGAAAGAATGCAAACCGCGATTTTAAATCATAATAATTCACCTTTAAGTTCATTTTTCATGAAATTAACTCGAGGCGGTTTATTTATTATTTCAACAAACAGCGAACTTTCTTACAAGGTTTTTATTACTATTGATGAAATAATTGAAATAAATGAAGTTGGAATTTGCCTAATTGATGGATTTTTTTTACGTGATGTTATTAGAAAAAGTGAGTCAAAAATAACTTTTGAAATCAAGGGAAATGAATTAATTGTTTCTTGAGAAAATGCCGTTTTTTCAAAAGGGTTAAGAGATTATTCGATTTTTCCAGAGATTAATTTTGAACAAACTGGCACAAAATTAAAAATTAATACGAAGGATTTCAAAAAAGCCGTAAAAAATACGGCTTTTGCAACAACAAACAACCCTTCACAACCAGTTTTAGCGGCAATTAATTTGAGTTCAGCTGATAACTTTCTCTTTTTTTCAGCAACAGATACAAACCGTTTTGCCTCAGAAAAAATTAAATTTTATGACTTTGCACAAATAAATATTTCAGTAAATGCTAAGAATTTAAAGGATTTTATCCCGCCTGAATTGGATCAGGACATTGAATTAAATGTTGATGAAACAAAAATTAGTTATATTTATGAAGGTTTGACAATTCAATCAAAAATTTTATCTGTACCTTACAAAGATATTTCCAATATTTTACCTAAAAGTAACGAAATTTTGTACACTTTTTCGATTAATAAAAGAGAAATTATCGAATTAATTGATAAAGCAACAATAATCACGCCTGGAAAAGATAATGTGATCAACCTTTTAATGTCAAAAAAGTACCTAAAAGCTGTCATTTCTCATCATGAATCAGGTAAATCAAATGTTTTAACTACAAAAGTGATCGATTTTCAAATTAATCCTGAATTCGCAAATAGTAACGATTTTAGCTCAGATCAGGCAGAAATCAACATCAATTATCGCTATTTAAAGGACGCAATTTCGGTTTTTGACAACGAAATTTGTATCCAAATTAACACAAAAATGACAAAAATAGTAGTAAGTTCAAAGGAAAAACCAGAAACTAGGCAACTTGTTGGATTGATCTTAATTTAGAAAATGAAAGTAAATTTAATGAAAAAAAATCAAGAAAAAAAGTTTATTTTTGATGCTGTTATTGTCGGCGGCGGCCATGCCGGCGTCGAAGCAGTTTATGCACTTTTAAAAAAAGGTTTTAAAGTCGCCTTAATCACGCTTGATAAAAAAAAAATTGCTTCAATGCCTTGTAATCCTGCAATTGGCGGCCCTGCAAAAGGTATAATAACTCGTGAAATTGATGCTCTTGGTGGTGTTCAGGCAAAATTTTCTGATGCTGCAATGATCCAAATTAAATATTTAAACAAGTCAAAAGGGCCAGCAGTTTTGGCAATGCGAGCACAAATTGACAAAGAAAAATTTTCAAAAATAATTTTAAAAGACCTGAAAAAACAGGAAAATTTGCATATTTTTGAAGATTTAGTTTCAGAACTTTTAGTTGCAAAAAAACAAATTATAGGTGTAAAAACCTTAAAAAACATTTGTTTTTTTGCAAAAACAGTGATAATTACAACTGGAACTTACCTTGATTCAAAAATTTTACGTGGTGAAATTGCAATTTCAAGCGGTCCAGATGGTCAAAAAACTTCAAATTTACTTTCAAAAAATCTTCAAGAACTTGGTTTTGAACTTCAAAGATTAAAAACTGGAACTCCACCACGAATTTTCACTTCCTCAATTGATTTTTCAAAAGTAGAAAAAGAAGTTTTACCACATGTCAACATCAATTTTTCTTTTAAATCAGAGCGAAAATTAAAAAAACAGATTTCTTGCTACTTGACTTATACAACAGCAAAAACCCATGAAATTATTAATAAAAATTTAGGAAAATCTTCAATGTATTCCGGGAAAATTTCCGGAATAGGCCCACGCTATTGTCCCTCAGTTGAGGATAAAATAGTTCGTTTCGCTGATAAGTCCCGTCACCAAATTTTCTTTGAACCAGAAACAAGAAAACAAGATATCATGTATATTAACGGACTTTCGACTTCAATGCCTGAGGATGTTCAAATCGAGATGGTAAGGTCGATTCCAGGACTTGAAAATGCGGAAATTGCAAAGTTTGGTTATGCCATCGAATATGATGCAATTAATCCACTTGAATTGAAAAAAAGCCTTGAAACTAAGAAAATTAAAGGTCTTTTTTTGGCTGGTCAAATCAATGGAACCAGTGGATATGAAGAGGCGGCAGCGCAAGGTTTAATCGCTGGAATTAATGCTGGTCAATTTTTGCAGCGCAAAAAACCAATTGAAATCTTGCGAAATGACGGTTACATCGGTGTTTTAATTGATGATTTAGTTACAAAAGGGACAAAAGAACCTTACAGAATGTTGACCTCAAGAGCGGAATATCGTCTTATTCTAAGAAATGATAATGCTGATTTGCGAATGGCAAAATATGCCCTGAAATCAGGAATGATTTTAAAATCTGAATACCAAAAAGTTGTTCAAAAATATCGTAAAATTGACAAAAAAATTGAACAGCTTTCTTGTGAATTTATTTCATCAAATGACCAACTTGCAAAAAAGTATAAAATTGAAAACGGTATTTCAAAATTAAGGTTAATTTCTCGCCCAAACGTCGATTTTAGAGACATAATTCCTGATTTTGAGTACGGTTATGAACTCATGGTGATTTCTCGTTTGAAAGGTTACATACAAAAGCAAAATTCTGAAGCCGAAAAAATGATTAGACTTGAAAATTTATTAATCCCAACTGATTTGAATTATAAAAAGGTTGCAAATTTATCAACTGAGGCTTTAGATAAATTTGCAAAAATTAAACCTAAAACAATTGGGCAAGCATCAAGAATTAGCGGCATAAGCCCCGCAGACATTCAAATGCTTTTATTTTATTTAAAAGCTACAAAAAATGAAAAAGATGTTAAGATTTAATGAGGATTTTAATTTTACATTTTGGGATAAATTCTCGCGATTACTTACCACTTTACAAAAAAGAAATTAACAAAATTAAGGAGTTTAATTATAATGTTGATTTCTTGAATTTGCCAGAATTTGCTTCTGAAAATCTTAAACTAAAAAAATCGGTTGAAACTGAGAAGATTTTGGCAAAAATTCCTAAAAATTTTACTTGCTATCTTTTTACAGATCGTGGAAAAATGATTTCAAGTGAAGATTTTGCAACGTTTTTTGATTCTGCCAATATTTGTTTTATAATTGGCGGTTCACAAGGCGTTGATGAGGAAAAAATTCGCTTAAAAAAACCAGAAATAAAATTTTTATCACTCGGGAAAATTATTTTTCCTCATAAAATTTTCAAACTTGTTGTTCTTGAGCAAATTTATCGCGGACTTTCCATCAAATTCAACAGAAAATACCACCATAAAGATTAAAAAAAAAAAAAAAAAGGAAAAAATGACTGAAAAACCATATTTAAAAATTATTGAAAATATTGAAAAACATAGTAATATTTTTATTTTTCACCACATCAGACCTGACGGTGATTGCCTCGGTGCGCAACAAGGCCTTGGCTTGGCAATTCAAAAAAAATATCGTGATAAGAGAGTTTTTTTGATTGGAAACAATCAAAAAGTTTTTGATTTTTTGAATTTTCATTTTGATGATGAAAATTCAATTGCCAGCGAATTTTTTGAAAATTCACTGGCAATTACAGTTGATACTGCCAGTTTGAAAAGAATAGAAAAAGTGGACTTTTTTCTTGATCCAAGAATTAAAACTCGAATCAAAATTGACCATCATCCTGAGATTTCTGAGTCAATTTTTCAAGAATCTTGAGTGGATACAACTTTTTCAGCAGCCTCAGAAATGATTGGATTTTTGATTCAAAGTGAAAATTGGCAAATTGATTCAAAAATTGCTGAGTTGATTTATCTAGGAATTTTGACTGATTCAGGAAGATTTGCTTTTGTATCAACGTCACCACGAACTTTTTTAGTGGCTGCCTTTTTGTTAAAAGCAAATTTTGATTTTGCAAAATTAAATTGAATGCTTGCAAAAAGAAGTGAAAAAGAGGTCGCTTTTTGTGCTAATGTCCTTGGTAATTACCAAAAAAAAGGTAAGTTTTTATGATATTTTGTCACAAAAGATGAGCAAGAAAAGTTTCAATTAACTCGTGAACAGACATCCTCTGTCAATATTTTAGCAAATATTGGCGATGCTCGAATTTGAGCCTTTTTTATTGCGGATGAAAATGGTAAAATTAGAGTTAGGTTGCGCTCGAATGGTCCAGTTGTGAATAAAATTGCCACTGAATACGGCGGCGGCGGCCATGCATTTGCAGCTGGAATTAACCTTGAAAATGATGGAAAAGTTGCAGAAATTATTGAAAAATTAGCAATTCTAGCAAATAAATTTGAAAAAAATGAAACATTTTAACATTTCTGATATTGCAAAAGTTATTGAAAAATACGATTCGATTGTTATTTTTCACCACATCAGACCTGACGGCGATTGCATCGGCGCACAACTTGGATTAAAAACTTTAATTTTGGACAACTTTCCTAATAAGCAAGTTTTTGCAATTGGGGATCACAAAAAATCTTTTTCATTCCTAAAATTAGAATTAGATTCAGTACCTAGCGATGTGATTTTGGTAAATTCGCTTGCAATAATAGTTGATGCAAATTTCAAAAATCGAATTGAATTTGCCTACCTTTTTGAGAAAATAAATTTTCCTGAAATTTTAAGAATTGACCACCATCCAAATGATGACGACTTTTTTGATATTCATCGCTGAGTTGATTCAACCTATGTTGCAACTTGTGAGCAAATTGCATATTTGGCTTATTCGCAAAAGTGGAAAATTTCCCAGCGTGCTGCAGAACTAATTTACCTTGGAATTTACACAGATTCAGGTCGTTTTCTTTACAAAAATACATCTGCAAGAACGCATTTTTTGGCCGGAATTTTGTTTGAAACTGAATTCAATTTTTCTTTAATTCATGAAAAAATGAATTCAAAAAAACTAAAAGATCTTGAATTCGATAGTTATATTTTCGCAAACAAAAAGATTTTTAAAAATGTAATTTTTTACACTTTGAGTTTAGAAGAGCAAAAAAAAATTGGAAGAAATCCTTTAAATTCAGTCAAACCAAATTTGCTTGCAAATATTGAAAATTTTAAAATTTGGCTCTGTTTTGTTCAAGAAACTGAAAATTCCTGGAGATTGGAATTCCGCTCTGCAGGTCCTGATGTTCAAAAAGTTGCAAAAAAATACGGCGGCGGCGGCCACCTAAACGCTTCAGGCGCGGTTGTTGAAAATCTTGAAAATTTAAATTTTATTTTAAAAGACTGTCAAGAAGCATATGAAAATTGAAAAAGCAATTTAAATTCAATAAAAGCGGAAAAATTTATTAAAAAATGCTAATTTTTATTTTTTTTAGATTTTTTTCAGGAAAAATTTTAACACTGTTTGGAAAAGGAGAAAAAAATGAACGGAATAGATATAACTAAATTTTTAAGATATTTAATTGCTTTTTATTATATTGACACAGGTAACAAACAAATTTATCGAACTTGGATACAAAAAGTTCTTTGATTTACGCATTGAAAATTTTATAGAATGCACCAGTTTCCATTTTTTTCTGAAAATTTTCAATCCTATAAATATGGTCCAGTTTCCTGGGCTGTTCTAAAAACTCAATTTTTTGGTTCTAATAAATTTCAAGAACTAAGTTATGATTTCGATGAAATCATGCAATTTTACAAAGAAAATAGAATTGATGAATTTAAAAAAATCATAAAAACAGATTTTCTTAATGATTTCAATGAAGATTATTACGATTTTGACCAAACAGAAAAGGAAAATGATTTAATTTTAAAGTGGGAATGCTTTGTTTTTGTTTTCCAACGTTTAAAAAAAATGCGTCCACATGAATTAATTAATCTAACACATACGCAAAAATCATTCAAAATTGCTGTTGCAAACCCGAATTCTAAAGTAATTTTGAATGAAACAATTTTAGATGATGATGAAATTCAAATTCTAGCAAGTTAAATTTAAATTGTATAATCCTAAAATCATTAAATTTTGGGAGTTTATCTAAAAGAACCAAATAAATCTACCTAAAAAATTGCTTTTCTGAATTATAATTTATAATATTTAATTGGCAAAATTGTGGAGATAAAGAGCAAAAATGTCCTTTTTTAAAAAAATTAAAGAAAAAATTTTTGGTCAAAAAAAGAAAGAAAATGCAAATTTAGACAAGTACATTGCCGGTCTTTCAAAATCAAGTTTATCTTTTTCTCAACAAATAATTGAACTTCAAAAAAAATATGTTAAAATTGATGAGGATTATTTTGAAGAATTAGAAGAACTTTTAATAATGGCAGATATTTCTCCTAATTTTGTTAGCATAATAATTGACTCTCTTAAACGTGAAGTTCGCCATCATAATGTCAATAATTTGGACTTGATTCCTGAAATTATTGTTGATAAAATGTACACAATTTATTCAAATCATTCAATTGTGAACACAAATTTAAACATTAAAGCTGATAGATTGAATGTTTTTCTTATTTCTGGAGTCAATGGGTCTGGAAAAACAACATCAATTTCCAAAATCGCACATAAATTTGTTTCAGATGGTAAAAAAGTTTTAATAATTGCAGCTGACACTTTTCGGGCTGCAGCAGTTGAGCAACTTGAGACATGAGCAAAACGGGCTGGCGCTGCAATTTTAAAACCTGAATCAAACGAAAAAGATCCTGGATCTGTAGTTTTTCGCGGTTTAGATTATGCAATTCGTGAAAAATTTGATTTAGTTTTAATTGACACTGCAGGAAGATTACAAAATAAAGTCAATTTAATGGCAGAATTAGGGAAAATTAACAAAATAATTTCACAAAAAGTTCCTTCAGCACCGCACGAATCGCTTTTGGTCATTGATGCAACAACCGGCCAAAATGGGATTTCTCAGGCCGCAAATTTTGCAAAAATAACTCCTATTTCTGGGATAATTTTGACAAAAGTCGATGGAACAAGCAAGGGTGGGATCATTTTTTCCATAAAAGATCAACTAAATATTGATGTAAAATTAGTCGGTCTTGGTGAACAAATTGACGATTTGCAACCCTTCAATCTAGACATGTTCATTTTTGCGATTACAAAAGAATTGAAAAAACAATATAATAATTAAAATATTGGAAAATTATTGTTAAAATTTATTCAAAAATTAATCAATTAGGTCCATTTTTTGATTTAAAGTATTGACTTTTATAAAAAAAAGTAAAAAATAAAGGAAAATAATGGCAAAAATCAGTTTATTTGCCCTTGGCGGACAGGATGAAAATGGCAAAAATTGTTACATTTTAGAAATAAATGATGACATTTTTGTAATAAATGCTGGTGCAAAAATTCCACTTGATAGTTCAGTCGGTGTTGACACTGTAATTTCAGATTTTACATATATTGCTGAAAACAACGAAAGAATTAAGGGTGTTTTCATAACTGATGCCAAAAATGAGTCATTTTCTGCTTTACCATGATTGATCATGAAGGTAAAAAATCTCAAAATTTACACTTCTTTTTTTACAAAAGCTTTTGTACAAGATAGGATTAACAAGTATAAAATTACTAGCACTGAATTTGAAATAGTTATTTTTCCACCTGAATTAAAAATTAATGAAAAATTATCAATTTTTCCAATCCCAGTTGCTGGTTCAATGCCGGGAATGCTTGGTTTTTGTTTCAAAACCGAAGACGGCTCCATCATTTTCATGTCAAATTACATTGTTGGAAACTTGGGTGTTTATGGGGTCACTGATCTTGAATTAATTAAAAAAATAGCTGAAAACCCAAAGGGAATTTTGATGCTAATTTCAGATTCAGGAAAATCAAATTTGCCAGGAAAGGCAATTGACAAACTTTTCGCTAGAACTTTTCTGGAAAAAAGTTTTCTAAAAGCTGACACTAATTCCCGAATCGTTGTTTCAGCATATGATGAAGAAATGGTCTCAATTCAGCAAATTATTGATCTTGCCATCAAATTTAACCGAAAAATAACAGCATACGGTAAAAGATATGACAGATTATATGACATGATTTATAAATTGGACAAAGTAACCACAAATCAACTTAATAAAAGGCCAATTTTTTTTGATTATAAATTAGCAAACAAGCAAAAAAATTCTGTTGTTTTAATAACATCAAGTCCAGAAAGAATTTGCCATCGTTTTAATCGAATTTTAGAAAACGATGATACTTTTTTTAAGTTAAAAAAATCAGATTATGTGATAATGCTGACTCCTCCAATAAATGGAATGGAACAGCAGTACGCGAAGGTTTTAGATCAAATCGCAAAATCCACAACAAGTATCGCCGACATTTCAGAAACAGAATTCGGACTTGCGAGGCCATATAAGGAAGATATTTTTGAGACAATTCAAACATTAAAACCAAAATTTTTTGTCCCAATTCAGGGTCTTTACCGCTATTTAGTTGTTGCCTCAAACATTGCCTTTCAGGCAAAAATTAATAGACAAAATAGTATCATTTTGCAAAACAAAAGAATTGTTAACTTTTTAAATGGTAATTTATTTTCACGAAATAAATTGACAAAAGGACAGGATGAAATTTATATTGCTGGCTATGGAGTGGGTGATGTTTCTTTTGAAGTTTTAAGAGAACGTGAACTTTTATCACGAAACGGCCTGATTATTATTACTTTTTTGTTTGATCCAAATGCTAAAAAAATTGTTTCAACTCCAGAAATAACCGATTATGGAATTCTAAGTAAAGAAAATCGTGAACATTTTAGAGAAATTATTAGAAAAATTATTTTTAGCAATTTCTCTAACCTTAAAAAAATAAATGATAAAATAATTAGAGAATTGCAGTCAAAAACTCAAAAAAATATCAAAAGAAAGCTTTTTAGAATTTTTGATAAGGAACCAAGTGTCTCCATTGTGATTCATAATATTTATTCTGAGAGGAACAAAATGAAAAAATTACCTTGAAAACAGGCAGAAATTGAACTAAAAACTGGTGTTGTTTACCTTGAGTTTGCCGCTGATTGGTGTGGGGATTGTAAAATGCAAGAACCTGTAAACACTGAGCTAGTTGAATATTTTAAGAATCGTAGTGATGTAAAATTAATTAAAGTTGATGCAGAAGAATCAGGACTTTTTCGAAAAAAAAACACTGAGTACGAGGTTCTTTTCGTACCAACACACTTTATTTTTAAAAACGGCAAAGTTTTATTTAAAGAATTTAATTATGTACCTGCTGAAACATTAATTGCTGAAATCGAAAAAGCACTTAAATCTTAATTTCTTAAATTTTGAGTCATTTTATTTTGCAATTTTGCAGAAATTTTAAAAACTAGCACACTTCATCTAAAAAAATGCCGTAATTTGATTCCTATTTTAGAGTGAACTTTTCTTTTTTATGTGTTTTAGCCTAAAAAATCAATCTATTTTTCATACTAAATCCTTATTTTTCACGGTAATTTCGCCAAAATTAATTCAAAAATAGTATAAAGAATATTTAAATTCTAGAACCTTATTTAAATTTGAAAAAACTTTAATTAAAACCCTTTAAAATTCAATTTTTTTCATGGCACTTTGATGGAAAAAGTGCCAATTTTCTTTGAAATTAGGCCAAATTTTGTTATAATTCTTTGCATAATGTTGAGATTAGATGTTAAAAAAGAAAAATATCTAAAGCATATTGTTGAAAATTTCATCAAGACTGGCGAGTCAATTGGATCGCTTAATTTCAAACAAAGTTACGGGATAAAAAAATCTTCTTCATATCTAAGAAACATTATGAATCAGCTGGAAAAGGAAGGTTTCTTGGAAAAATCACATTGTTCTAGTGGTAGAATCCCCACTTTGCGCGGCTTTCAGTACTATGCAGAATTTCTATCTTTTGATGAAAATAAAATTTTAGCAAATAAATTGAACGATTTGTTTGCTCGAAGAAGGGTTGGCATTGAAAACACCATAATAGAAGCGGTGAAATTAATTTCTGAATCAGTGGGTACAACATTAATTGCAACCACAAACAATTTGACTGAGCGATTAATGTCAATAAATCTGACTCCAATTTCACAAAACGAGGCCATAATTGTGGTTGTTTGTTCAGGTGGAAGTGTTGAAAACAAAAAAATCACTTTTTCCTCGCAAATTTTGCAGCGTGATGTCAAGATTGCGATTCGACTTTTTCAGGAAAGATTAATTAATACACTTTTGGTGGAAATTCCTGCAAAACTGATGTTTTTAAAACAGGAATTAGAAAAACAAATCAAATATAGCGATGAATTGTTACACCATTTTATGGAGAAAATTTTCAATTTTCAAATCCAAAATAAATCAAATGTTTTCAATAAAAATTCATTAATTTTAGACAAGGAAATTTCCCGAACTAGACTTGTTGAACTCTTAAACATAATCGAAAAAAAGTCGATTTGAGAAATGCTTGATGAAAAAACCACTAGTGATGACGAAACTCTCAAGATTAGTATTGAGTCCTCGGAAACTTCCTTTATTTCGAAAAAATTTGAAAAATCCTTGGCACTTAATGAAATTAGCATGATTGGCTCAACAAAAAAAATAAATTATTCAGCCGCTCGTACTGGCATAAAACTTTTAGAAGATTTTTTAATTACAAGAAAAGAAATTAATAAGGAGTAATAATGAATTTTGAAAAAAAACAAGATAAAAACGATAGCTTTTTTGAAAATAAAGCTAAAAATCCAGACAATTTAGACCAAAAAATAAAAAAAGTTGTTGAAGATAAAACCCAAGAGACCACCAATTTTAGTGAGAATGAAAATTCTGAAAAATCAAAACGTTTTTTCAAAAAAGAAAACAAATCTCAAATTAAAAATTTGGAAAATCAAATTCAAAATTTAACCACAAAAAACATAACTTTGGAAATTGAATCAGCTAAATTGCGGGAAAAAATCAAAAAAATGGAAGAAGATTTCAAAATTCAAGTAAAAAATTTTGAAGAAAAAGCAGCACAAAAAGTTAATGATTTGAAAGTCGAGTTGCAAAAAAAACTTGAAGATGAAGTTAATTTGATAAAAAAATATAGTTTACAACCTTTTTTTGAAGCATTTAGTTCGCCTTTTTTAAATTTAAAAAAAGCAGTTTCATTTGGTTCTAAATCGGAAAATCACGAAATTTTAGCATATGTTAAAGGTTTTGAAATGCTTGTCGTGCAAGTTGAGAATATTTTGGAAAATTTTGGAATAACAAAAATAGAGCCTGAAATAGGTGATGTTTTTGATTCATCAATCCATGAAGTTTATCAACTTTCAGAAGGTGAACCTGATAGAATCCTTAACGTGACCACTCCTGGCTACAAATTGCATGATAGAACTATAAAAACTGCCCTTGTTGTGGTTGGTAAATTGAATGAACAGAAAAATTAAACAGAAAATCATTGAATTTTTCCACAAAAAACAATTAGATTTTGTGGAAAATCAAATATTTGTTGAAAAATCAAAAAATTTTGGTGATTTTTCAACAAATATTGCCTTAGTTTTGGCAAAAAAAAATAACTTAAAACCACTTGAATTAGCAAATCTTATTAAAGATTCTTTGAGTTCAGAATTAACAGAAATTGAAAAAATCGAGGTAATTCCGCCTGGTTTTATAAATTTTTATGTTACAAAAACTGAGTTTACGAATGTTATCAAAACAATTTTGGATAAAGGTGAAAATTATGGTCGTATTTTTGAAGGTCAAAAAATAAATATTGAATTTGTCTCCGCAAATCCGACCGGATTTTTACACTTAGGCCATTTGCGAAGCGCAATAATTGGTGATGTTTTGGCAAATATTCTTGCATTTTGTGGAAATGAAGTCTTGCGAGAATATTATGTTAATGATTTTGGAAATCAAATTGATAAATTGACAAGGTCAGTTTTCGCACAATATCAAAAAATATTTGGCGATTTTTTACTTCCAGAAGATGCATATTTAGGCGCTGATATTGTTATTGCTGCTAGAAAAATTTATGACATTTTTGGGAAAAAATTCCAATTTTCAAACCTTGAAGACCAAGAAATTTATACAATTTTTCGTGAAAACTCATTAAATTTTTTTCTTAATGAAATAAAAACTGATTTGCTAAATTTATCAATAAAAATTGATAAATTTAGTTATGAAAGTCAGCTTTTTAAAGATGAAAAAGTGACAAAAAATATTCAAAAACTACCCTTTGTTTATAAAAATCAAGGCGCAACATGATTAAAAACATCTGAATTTGGCGATCAAAAAGATCGTGTTTTAGTAAAAAAAGATGGATCTTTCACATATTTTTCATCAGATATTGCATATCATCTAGAAAAAATCAATGATAAATTCAAACCACAAAAATTAATAAATATCTGAGGCGCTGACCACATTGGCTATGTCGATAGAATGAAAGCGGCCATGAAAATTGTAAAATTTGACAACAAACTTGAGATCATCCTTTATCAACTTGTCAAATTGATAAAAAACAACAAAGAGTTCAAAATGTCAAAACGCAAGGGACAAACTTTCACTGTAAAAGAGTTTTTGGAAATTGCAAAAGTTGATTCAATTCGTTACTTTATTAGTGAAAGAAGTTTCAATTCCCTTGTCGAATTTGACATTGATCTTGCAAGTTCAGTTGGTAACCAAAATCCTTTATTTTTAATACAATATGCATATGCAAGAGGGTGCCAGTTGTTAACAAAAAGCGAACTAAATGCTGAAAAAATTACAACATTTAGTTCAGAAATTGAAATTAAAATTATCTCAAAATTAAAACAATTTGAGGAAATTGTTCAAAAAATTTCAAAAAATTATAAAATTAATCTATTAAACAAATATCTTCTTGAATTAGCAAATCTTTTTAACTTTTTTTATTCAAATTCAAGAATAATTGGGTCTAATAACAGCAATGATCTTTTGTGCTTAACAAAAGCAGTAACAATTGTCTTAAAAATCGGATTAAATTTGCTTGGAATTGAACCCAAAGAAAGGATTTAAATATGAAAACCATTATTTCAATCGCAGTTGAATTTTTAAAAACTCGTGAAAATGCCCATTTTAATGACATTTTTTTAGAAGTTCAAACTCAATTAATGTCAAAATGAGAAACTCAATTGCCAAAATCATCACCTGAAAAAATTTTAACATTAAAACGTGGTGAACTTTACAAATTACTCACAATTGATGGCAATTTCGTTGCACTAGGAGACAACACATGAGCTCTTCGCAGCGATTTAGTTTCATAAAATTAAAATAAAAAAGGAGAATCATGAAACTTGTTAATACTAAAATAATTTTGGATAAGGCGCGAAAAAATAATTACGCAGTTCCACACATAAATATCAACAATCTCGAATGAGTTAAGGCAGTTTTGTTAGCAGGTCAAAATAAAAAATCGCCCTTAATTTTAGCAACTTCTGAAGGCGCGCTCCGTTACATGGGTGGCCTAAAAACTGTTTATAATTTGGTCACAAATTTAATTGATTTTCTCAAAATTGACATTCCAGTTGCTCTGCATTTAGACCATGGTAGTTTTGAAACTTGTAAAGAGGCAATTTTAGCTGGTTATACTTCAGTTATGTATGACGGTTCTGCAGAAGTTTTTTCCAAAAATTTGGAAAAAACACAAGAAATTGTTAATTTGGCCCGTGAAAAAAATGTCACTGTCGAGGCCGAAGTCGGCCAAATTGGCGGTGAAGAAGATGGGATTATTGGAAATGGTGAAATTGCCGATGTTAATGAAGCAATTCAGATTGCAAAAACAGGTATAACTTGCCTTGCAGCAGGGATTGGAAATATTCATGGTCCTTATCCATCAAGTTGAAAATCTTTAAATTTTGAAGTTTTAGCAGAAATTTCTGAAAAAACTAAACTTCCTTTGGTTCTTCATGGTGGAAGCGGCCTCCCACAGGATCAAATTCAAAAAGCAATTAAATTAGGAATTGCAAAAATAAATGTCAATACTGAATTGCAGCAAGCAAATGCAAAGGCAATTACTGATTTTGTCCTTTCTGGAAAAATAAAAGAAGGTAAAAATTTTGATCCAAGAAAATTGTTAGCACCCGGAACAAAAGCAATGCAAGAATTAGTTGAGAGCAAAATTGAGGAATTTGGATCTGCAAATCAGGCCTAATTTGCAATGATTGAATTTGTGGCAAATGAAAATCAGCAAGGTCAAAAATTAATTCAATTAGTAAAAAAATTACTTTTGAATTTCAGTTATAATGAAATTCAAAAGTTATTTCGCAACAAAAAAATAAAAGTTAATAATTCTTTTGTTGCGAAAAATTATTCAGTTTGTTTAGGTGATAAAATTTTAGTTTTTGCAAATGCAAAAACGAAAAATTTAGTGGAAAAAATTACTGAATTTTCCTTAAGACTAGAGGTAATTTATCAAGACAAAAACATTTTAATTGTCAATAAACCAGCAAACCTCCCAGTTCATGGAGATAAATTTAACCTTGATTTGGCGGTTTGGAACTACCTAAAAATTAAGCAATATGCACTTTTTTTACCTAGTCATGTTGGGCGTCTTGATAAAAAAACATCTGGAATTATTTTATATGGTCTTAATTATCAAAGTGTTGTTGAACTTAACAAAAAACAGCGATTTTTTGAAAAAATTTATACTTTTAAGTCTGATATTGAACTAAAAAAACCTTTAAAAACTAATTTTTTTGTTAAAAAAAATAATGAAAAAAAGAAAATGGAAATTACTGAATCTGCAATTGAAAGTTCAGTAATTTCAACTACTTTTTATGCAAAAAATAAACATAAATTTGCAATTTTGCATTCAGGGAAAAAGCACCAAATTCGCGTTAGTTTAGCCGCACTTGGATTTCCTATTTTTGGGGATAAAAAATATGGCGGAAAAAAAGATGATCAACTTTTTTTACATAGTTTTTCATTAAAAATGCAAGAATTAGAGGGGTTTTTGCAATACCTAAATGGCAAAAAATTTGTTTCTAAACCAAAATGGTGGTAAAATGGAATTCAGATTTTAATATTTGAGGTGAAAATGGATAGAGAAAAAATAATAAAACTAGCAAAATCTTTGTATTTTGTTCCAAGCGAAAAAGTTATTGACGCAATTTTGGGCGAAAAAGATCAAATTTTTGCAAATATTAATTATTTACAAAAATTTGATACAAAAAATGTTTTGCCACTTGAAAAAATTAATTCAATACCAAAAAATATTGAAATTTTACGTGAAGACACGCCTGATTTTACTGACTTTTCACAACAACTTTTTAAAAATTCTGTCCATGCAAATCAAGAAAAAATTGAAATTAAAAAGGTGATTGATGACTAATTTTAAAATTGGAATCAACGAGGCAATTGAAAATTTAAAAAAAGACAAAAACAACTCTGTAGCCTATTTTTTTCTTGAAAAAAATGAAAAAAATGGCCCTCTCACGGGCTACTTTTTTAGCATTAAATCCAACTTTGCAACCAGAGAAGGTCCTTCCCACGGCTCATCAATTTCGCTTCTAAATTTTCACCCTGGTTATAATTCAACTGTTTTTGAAAAATTGCTCAATGCCGGAGCACAACCACTTGTTAAGGTTCACAACGATGAACTTGGACTCGGTGGGAAGGGTCTTTTTTCTGCCTTCGGCAAAATTTCCAACCCGATTGATCCCAAAAAATTGGTTGGCGGCTCATCCTCAGGAAGCGCAGCTACCATTAGCTCTGTCAGTTTTGCAATTGGTTCTGACACCGGCGATTCCATCCGCCGACCAGCAAGTTTTGTAGGGAAAGTGGGCTTTAAACCTTCCTATGGCGCCGTTTCACGGTATGGACTTTTTGCGTACGCGACTTCACTTGATACTGTTGCCTGGATGACTCATAATGTTTCTGATGCGATTTTGGTAGCGCAAGCAGTTTTTGCGGCTGATGAAAATGATTTAACATCAGTTGATGTTAAAATTGAATTTGTAAAAAAAGAAAAGCCGAAAAAAATTGCAATTCTTGATTTTGATTTTGAAATTGAACCTTATGTTGCGAAAAAAGTCCATGAAATAAGAGATATTTTGCAAGCTGATGGAGTTCAAGTTGATACTGTTTTGCCAAATTTGGAAATTTTTAAGGCAATTTTGCCAGTTTATGAAATAATTTCCTATTCAGAAGCGACATCAAATCTATCAGCAATTAATGGGATTACTTTTGGAAAAACAGATAAAAATTTGGATTGAGAAAAAATTTTCTTAAAAACCAGAACTGATGGATTTGGTTTTATGTTACAAAAAAGGCTGATTTGAGGTTCTTTTTTTCTTGAAAAAGAAAATCAAGATTATTTTTTTGTTAAGGCAAAAAAAATGCGCACCTTAATTAAAGAATATTATGAAAGTCTTTTGCAAAAATATGATCTTGTAATTTTTCCTGCATTTTATGGGATCGCGCCTGACATTTCTGGTGAAAACACTGAAAAAAGTGACAAAATTACTAATTCAATTTTGGCAATTTCCAACTTAGTTGGAAACCCTTCAATTAGTATTCCCATGGGAAAATATGAAAATATGCCTTTCAATTTAGCACTTGATTCTGTAATAAACTCAGATGAAAAATTGTTGGGTTTTGCGCTTTACATTGAAGAAAAAATAGGGAAAAATGATGGAAAATCATAATTATTTGGTTACAATCGGTGTGGAAATTCATCTTGAGCTCAACACAAAAAGTAAAATGTTTTCGAATTCGCCAAATTTAAGAGGTGAAGCGAACAAATTTTTCAATCTTTTTGATTTAGGTTATCTTGGCACCTTGCCAAAAATTAACAAATCTGCTGTAAAAAAGGCAATTTTGTTAGCAAAAGCGCTTAAAATGGAAATTTCACCAGTCTTGGCTTTTGACCGAAAAAATTATTTTTATCCTGATTTGCCAAAAGGGTATCAAATTACACAACAATTTTACCCAATTGGCAAAAATGGCACCATAAAAGTTGGTGATTTTTTTGTTGAAATTGAAAGAATCCACCTTGAAGAAGACACTGCAAAACAAATTCACATTGAAAATTCAACATTTTTTGATTACAATCGATGCGGCGTTCCGTTAATCGAAATAGTTACAAAACCAGTTTTAAGTTCAGCAAAGCAAGCATCACAATATGTTGAAGAAATTCGAAAATTAGCTTTATTTTTGGGTATTTCTGATGCAAAAATGGAAAATGGCTCACTCCGTGCTGACATAAATATTTCAGTTCGAGAGAAAAATCAGAGTGAATTTAATCCAAAAGTTGAGATTAAAAATATTAATTCAATTTCAAATATTCAAAAATCAGCTGAAATTGAAATTAAAGAACAAATAAAAACTTATGAAAATAATGAGAAAGTTGAGCAAGTTACTAAAAAATTTAATGACAAACTTATTAAAAATCAGGTTTTGCGAGTAAAGACTGATTCAATTGATTACAAATATTTTCCAGAGCCAAATTTACCTTACATTGAATTGGAAAAAGATTTTGTTGATGAAATAATTCTTCCCCTGACTCCCACAGAAATTTTTGAGTTGCTAAAAAGTAAAGGTGTTACAGACTTTTATGCAAATCAAATTCTAAATAATGTCGACTTTTGAAATTTCTTGAAGAACTCAAACCCTACTAACTGAGTTGAATCTGTGAAATTATTTTTTGCAGAAATTGTCCCAATAATCAATAAAGTTGGTATGCAAAATTTAAACATTGATTTCAGTTTTTTTTCTAATTTAGTTTCAAAAAAAATCAAAAATGAAATTTCAAACACTGATTTTAGGGAAGTAATTAAATTAAAGCAAGAAAATTCTAAATTATTTTTTGATGAAATTGTGGAAAAAATTTCAAAATCGAAAATTTCCGATAATGAATTAAACCAAATTTTTAATCAAATTCTTTTATCAGAATCTGAGCAAATTGAAAAAAATAAACAAAATAAGGAAAAATTAGTTAAATTTTTAATTGGTAAATTAGTACAAACGACAAAAGGCTCTGCAGATCCAAAACAAATTAGTAAATTTGTAATTGATTGACTAGAAAAACTTTAATTAGATAAAAATTTTTCCAAGGAATAAAAAACATTTGAATTAGGTATTTTTTGATTTGAAAACCCTTAATTAAAAAAGTGGAAAAATCTAGCAAATAATCTTTATCTTCTTCTTAAAATTCATTATTTTCAGAAGAATTTGTCAATAAACTAGTATTTAATTTTTTTATACTAGTTTATGTTTTTCATTTAGTGAATATCAAAGTATTTAAATTTATTTATTGAATTTTAAAAATTTTCAACTAAAAGCGCGCTAATTTTCCCATCCCAAATATTAACATTTTCAATCAAAATATCAACAAATTGCCCTAATCTAAAGCTATTTTTTTTGTTATAGATGCAAAAACCATCATCAGACAAAACATAAGAATCATCTTTTCAATCGGGCAGAGTTTTCGTATTAACCATTGCGTCAAAAACACCTTCAATTTCGACGAAGAATCCAACTTTTATAATTGAAATTATTTGCGCCTTGTACTTTTTTCCGACAAATTTTTGTGCATATTCAGCTTTTTTTAATGAACAAATTTTGCGTTCTAAATTAAAAGCTCGTTGCTCAAGCTCGCTCGTTGTGTAGGAATTTTTTGCCAAAACTTGATCAAAAAAATCAATATTATCATTTTTTTTAAACAAAAAATGCTCAATAATTCTGTGCAAAAGCAAATCAGGATAGCGGCGGATCGGGCTTGTAAAATGAGTGTAAAATTTTGCTGCTAGGCCAAAGTGTCCTTCATTTTTCGTACTATAAATTGCTTTTTGCATAGTCCTTAAAATTAAATATTTCAAAAAATTGTCATTATTTTCTGCTTTAATTTTTTCAACAATTTCCGCAAAATCCTTTGAGCTAGAGTTCAATTTCAGCGATTGATTAATTCCCAAACTTTTTAAAATCTTATTGAAAAATAGCACTTTTTCTGGATCTGGCTTATTGTGAATTCTATATAAAAAGGAAATACCATTTTTTGCTAAAAGTTCAGCAACATTTTCATTTGCTCGAACCATAAAATTTTCTATTAAATTTTCAGAAATTCCGTGCTTTTTTATTTTTAAAGCCTCAGTGTAACCTTCTGAATCCAAGATAATTTTCACTTCATCAATTGCAAAATCAATATAACCTTGATTTTTTTTGAAATTTGCAAGAATTTCATCAAGTTCTCTTGCATTTATTAGCATTTTTTCAAGATTTTCATTAGAAAAAATGTTTTTTCCAGCAAAAAAATCATTGACTTCATCATACGTCAAACGACGATGAGAATTAATTACCGAAGGGTAAACTTTAACAGCTAAATTTTCACCTTTTGAATTAATTAATGCCTCCATTGTGACGGTAAAACGGTCAACATTTGGTTTCAATGAGCAAATTCCATTCGATAATTCTTCAGGAAGCATTGGTATGACAAGCTGCGGCAAGTAAATTGAAGTTCCCCGTTTTTGCGCTTCTAAATCGATAGCTGAATTTTGTTTTACATAATTTGCGACATCAGCAATATGAACTTTAAGAACAAAATCGCCATTTTTATTTTTTTGAACAGAAATTGCATCATCAAAGTCTTTAGTGTCCTCACCGTCAATTGTGACAACTAATTCGCTCCGCAAATCAATACGATTTTGATCAATTTTTCCAATTTTTTGATCAATTTTTGCAGCTTCACTAAGGACATTTTTGTCAAAATCCACAGAAACTTCTGATTCAATTATGGGGATTTTTATGTTTAAAAAAGGTTCGTTTTCATTACCAATTTTTTGAATAACAGAAATTTTGAGAATCTGCTGTTGATAGTCAACAATTTTAACTTTCAAAAAATCACCTTCAACTAAATTTGTAGTTGAACTTCAACGAAAAAAAAACCTACCTTTGAAATTAACAGGTTCAAAATTCCAGAATTTTCCATTTTTAAGAACTTTTCCAATTAAAAATTTTGTATTTCTTTGCAAAATTTTGGTAACAACACCGTAAAAACTGTCCTTTTTTAGCCTATCAACATAGACATTAATTCTGACTTCGTCGTTATCAAGCGCACAGGCATTGTATTTTCCCGGAATGAAAATTTTTTTGTCCTCATTTGTACTTTCTTTTAGTTCAACAAAACCAAAAGTCGATTGTGTTGCTCGGAAAATTCCAATGTGTGTGCCAACTAATTCAGGTCAGTAATATTTTCCTTCATGTGTTTTGAAAATCGAAAAATTTTCAATAAGGCGTCCAATTCGACTCGTCAAATATGGGTTTAAATCAAAAGGAATTTTAAATTTTTTTGCAATTTCCAAAAATGTTCTTTCAATTTTAAGAAATTCTTTAAGCTGATTTTCAGGAATAATGTTCATAAATTCTACAACAACCTAATCAACAACGAGAGCAACAAAAAGATAAAACCAAAAATGAACATTGACCATTTTGTGAATTTTTTAAAACCGCGTTCTTTTGAAACCTGAAATAAATCTAGGTCACTTGAACCAATTAATGCCCCCGAAAAAGAATTAGAATGTGGTGACATTAATATCGAAATCAAAACAATAATTAGCCCAAAAATGGCTATCAAGACAGCAACAATAGTTTTTAACATAACAAACCTGCTAGTTTTAATTTGTAAATTTTACCATAAAAATTTTTTTAAACAATAGTTTTCAGAAAAAAAATAAAAAATCTGAAAACAAAAAAAACTTTTTGGATTTTTTTTGTTTCGATAATTACTTTTTGTTGTTTTAAGACTTGAATGTGTTGCAAAAAGTGGTCCAAAATTCGGCCACTAAAAAATAGATTTATTTCATATTGAAAAAAAAGTGAACGCGCATCGAGGTTTGCAGACCCGATCATACCAACACTATTATCAATTATTATTGATTTTCCATGGAAAAAAATTTCATTAAAATAGTAAATTTTTGCACCTTTTTTCAATAATTTCTTTGCAAAAAAATTATTGAAATTGTTAATAATTTTTGAATCAGCGCGCCCAGGAAGATAAATTTCTACTTCTATTTCCGCAAGCAAAACGTCCCTGAGACTGTCAACAATTTTTTGAGTCGGAACAAAATAAGGGGTAAAAATTTTAATATTTCTTCGCGCTGAGTAAATTTGTTTTAAAATAAAACCCTCAATTAGCGAAACATCAATATTTGGACCACTTTGGATAACAACGCCACGGTTTTTGATTTTTTCACTTTTAATTTCAGGTTTCTTAATTTGACAAAAACTGGCTATTTCAGCTTTAGAAATAGATTTTTTTCCTCATTTTGATCAGTGAAAAATAAAATTTTCACAATAAGTTTTGACAATTTCACCTTCAAGTCTAAGGTTCAAATCCATCCAGTAACCATAATATTTGTCAAAACCAGTGTATTCCTCGGAAATATTATTTCCGCCTGTGTAGACAATTTCTCCATCGATCAGGTACATTTTGCGGTGGTTTCGGTAGAAACTATCGCCTGAAATGAAAGGGACTTTAAAAATATTAAAGAAAATAACTTCAATTTTTTTTCGTCTTAGTTCCAATCATTGCCTTGATTTTATTAAATAGGCGCCAAAAGAGTCAACCAAAATTCTTACCTTTACGCCCTGAGCAGTTTTTTTTATCAATAATTTTTTTAATTTTTGCCAAACAAAGTCATTTTTTATGACATAAATGTCAATAAAAATGAACTTTTTTGCTTTTTTGATATCTTCAAAAAGTTTTTGAAAAAATTTGTGACCATCAACAAGTAGTTCGCCTTCAAATTCTTTGATAGGTGAAAGAAAATAATTACTTGAAAAAAGCAGCAAATTGCGGCTTAATTTTGGAATCTTTTGAACTATTTCACTATTTTTTTCATAAGAAATAAAGTGTCGGTATTGGAAAAAATATTGATCCATTTTTTGACTACTTAAGTATTTTCTACCCAGAAAAACATACAAAATAGGACCAATTATGGGAAAAATTGAGCATGCAATGAGTCAAGAAATTTTTGCTTCCTGTCTTCTTTTTTGAAATAACAAAAATAAATTGAATGAAGAAGTTGAGAAAAAAACAATCAAAATCGCACCAATTGAATACCAAATTTGGTTTTTTATCACAAAAAAATGAATTAAATAAATTGTTATTCCAAAGAAAACTAAAAACAGAAAAATAAAAATGTAGTAAAAAATTCAACGATATTTAAACATTTCAGTTGATAATTTTACTATAATGTTTCAGTTTGTACTTGATTTTCTTTAAGTTTTTCAATAATTTTTTCTTTTAATTCAGCAAATAATTTAGTGTTATTTTCCAAAAGAAGTTTCAAATTCAACTTACCTTGAGCAATATTCTCTCCCTTATAAGCAAATCATGAACCTTTTCTTTCAAGAATTCCTAATTCTTCACCCATCTGAACAATTTCAGCTGATTTTGAAATCCCTTTTGCAAAAATAATTTCAACCATTGCAGTTTTAAAAGGAATCGCTAATTTATTTTTGACAACCTTCACTCGCACGCTGTTCCCGGTTATGTCGCCGCCTGAAGTTATTTGTTGAACTTTTCGCACATCAAGCCTAATTGATGAATAAAATTTAAGTCCACGACCGCCTGGAGTTGTTTCAGGGTTTCCAAAAATCACACCAACTTTTTCACGAATTTGGTTAATGAAAATTACAGTCGTACCATTTTTATTAAGCGATGCTGTGATTTTCCTAAGCGCTTTTGACATTAGTCTGGCTTGCGCACCAATTACTTGATCTTTCATTTCACCTTGAAGCTCGGCCATGGGAACCAAAGCAGCAACTGAATCTACAACAATTAAGTCTATTGCTTTGGTTTTTGCCAAAGTATCAACAATATCAAGGGCTTGCTCACCTGAATCAGGTTGGGAAAGAATTAAATTGTCGACATCAATTCCTAAATTTTTTGCATATTGAGGATCGATTGAATGCTCTGCATCAATGAAAGCCGCAATTCCACCTTGCTTTTGAATCTCAGCAATTGCATGTAAGGTGATTGTTGTTTTTCCAGAAGATTCAGGACCAAAAATTTCAATAATTCTACCTTTTGGAAAACCACCAATTCCTAGAGCAGCGTCAATTGCCATACTTCCAGAGGTGAAAACCTCTGTGTCAATCGGTGGTTTTTCGCCCAAAACCATAATCGACTCATTCCCGAATTTCTTTTTTATGTCAGCAAGCGCCTGTTTTAATAATATTTTGTTGTTGATTTCAGCCATGGTAGCTCCTTCTAAAAATATAAACATGTTTTTAAAGAGACATGCATATATTTTAATTTAAATTTTTTTTCAATTTTTGCCAAAAAAAGGGAAAAATTTAGGAAAAATCGCCGATTTTTCCTTTTTTTTGCAAAATTTTCATTTTTTTCTTAAAATATTGTGCTAGGGTGGTGAATAAAAGCTGCCCTAGCAGATTTGATTTTTTTCATTGTAAAATCGCAAAATCAATTAAAATTTTAAACATATGAAAAAAATTTTAATTGGATTTACTAATGAATCCTTTCGTTGCGGTTCAAATTTTATTCAAAATAAAAACTACAATGGAATGAATCATAAAATCGACTATCAAATTTTATCTAATTTTAAGTTTGTTCCAAAATTAATATCAAATTCAGAAAATAAGATTATTTGGGAGTGAATTGAGGGAAAACCAGTTGAGTTAAATACCGAAAGTCTTAAAAATATTGCAAATCAGTTAAGAAAAATTCACAATTCTAATCTAAATTTTCCACCTTCAAACCACGCTTCCCGAATTAAAAAATACTTAAAAATTTTATCTGAAAAGGGCATAAAAATTGAAATTATTAATAAATTTTATTCTTTTATTAATAAAGTGCTCAAAAATATGGACAAATCAACACCACTTCATAACGATTTATGGTTAATGAACATGGTTGAAAAAGATCGAAAAATTTATTTTTTAGATTGAGAATACGCGTCAAAAGGTGACAAATATTTTGATTTGGCATATTTTATTGAATCAGCTAAGCTGAACCAAGAGCAAGAAAAAAATTTTCTAGATTTTTATGGACCAGTCAATTATAAATATGTTTTAACCCATAAAATTTTAGTCCTTTATCTTATAATTTTATGGGTAAATGTGCAAGAAACTAAACATTTTGACGATAAACCATATAAAGATAAACTTGAAATTTTGCATTCGGAGTTAGCGAATTGAAGGGAATAGGATGAAATTTATTGATAAAATTTCAATTGAAGTCGAAGCAGGGAAAGGTGGTGATGGAATAATTTCATTTAGACGTGAAGCTCACGTCGACAAGGGTGGGCCAGATGGTGGAGACGGCGGTAACGGAGGATCAATTTTTTTTGTTGGCGACTCAGGAATCAACACTTTATTGCCATTTCACAAATATAAAAAAATAAGTGGTAATAATGGTGAAAACGGGAGATCAAAAAACCGTTTTGGTGCCAACGGCAAGGACCTTTTTATTAAGGTACCGCTTGGAACACAAGTTTTCAAGCAAAATACTTTGATTTGTGATGTAATTGATCAAAAAAAATATTTAATTGCTCAAGGAGGTCAAGGTGGACGAGGAAATTCACGTTTCAAAACTGCTAAAAATAAAGCACCACGAGTTTCTGAAAACGGCGACTTGGGCCAAAAATTGAACTTAAAATTGGAATTAAAAGTTATGGCTGATGTTGGTTTGATAGGAAAGCCAAATGCCGGAAAATCAACACTTTTATCATTAATTTCCAATTCAAAGCCTAAAATCGCAGACTATGAATTTACAACCTTAGTTCCACAATTGGGTCTTGTAAAATTTTATGAAAATTCTTTTGTTGTTGCCGACTTACCTGGATTAATTTCAGGAGCTAGCAAAGGAAAGGGCATGGGAATTGTTTTTCTAAAACATATTGAACGTTGTCGCGCAATTGTCCATGTAATTGATTTTGGCTCAAAATCGAAAAATCCTGTTAATGATTTTATCGAAATTAATTATGAGCTAAAGAATTTTAATGAAAATTTGGCGAATTTATGCCAAATTGTAATTGCGAATAAAAAAGATTTGCCAGATTACCAAGAAAATTTAGCCCATTTTCAAAAAAAATTCCCCAAAATTGAGCTGATTCAAGCTAGTTTTGCTGAAAATTCAAATTTTGAAATTGAAACTATTAAAAAACAAATGTTTGATTTGATTTCAAGAACTAAAATGAATTTAAACACTATTAATGTTGATCATGATTTTGTTGAATACAAATTAGAATCCCCGTATTTTATAGATAATAAGGTACCAGGAATTTTTGAAATCACAGGTGATTTAATCAAAAGTTTAATTCAAAAAATACCTTTAAATTCACAAGAAAACATTTTTAGATTCAATGCAAAAATTAAAAATATTGGTCTTTGAGACCAATTAATAAAAGCCGGAATTAGGTCCGGCGACCTTGTAAAAATTTACAATTTTGAGTTCCAATGGGACTAAAATAACATAAAATATAATTTTAAAAAGGAGACAAAAATGTATGAGGTAGATAAAAAACTTACAAAAAACAAAAAGAATAAGTCTAAAGAAAAACCAATAAAATGGTCTTTTGTTCAAAAAAAATCTATGGTTTCTTTTCTTTTTTTATATCATAAAGCAAGTAAATTACACTCTGAGAAAGAGAAAATTTTTGAATCACTAGGTTTAATTGACAAAACTCATGATTTACCGATTTCTTCAATTGAACGAGCGCTTTCTTTGTTAGAACCAAAGTACACAAAACTTTTAATTAAAGAGTTTATTGATAATGACCGTGAGTGAATCAAGAAATATTGGTCAAAATCAACTTATTACAAAAATATGCACAAAGCAATTGATCAATTTATCACAATTTTAAATTTGTAATTTATGCATTTAGAATTAGCGGCAACTGAAACACCAGAAATTCAAATAGCTAGAAATTACGGGCAAATTTCATTTAATTTTGCATCAACTGACCCACCAAATGGGATCAGACAGTTTGTTAAAATTGAAAGAGATCTAACAAGTGATCATTTTAACGTAATAGTTACAGTTTTTTCAAAAATAGCTGGGACTGTCAATGTTTTTGTGCAAATAAATAACATGCCTGCAAACGCACCTCAGGTTCTGAATTTGCTACCAGAAAAATTCAATCAGGCAGTTTTTTCCTTCGGCAGCCTTGATATCAAAAGTGATTCTAGGGAAACAGGAAAAAGCAGTTATAAAACGCAAACTGGCAAAAAACAGGGTACAAATTTCCAAAATATTAGCAATATTTTGGTTTATTTGACCAAAGAAAATGATCAAAAACCACTTCTTGATAATGTTGTTAAAATTCGCAATTTTACTGATGTGGTTAAGGAATATTCAATTCAAAATTCAGGAATCGGTTTTAAATTCTTAAAGTCAATCCGTATGGCGAATTTAGGCGCTGA
This sequence comes from Mycoplasma sp. 'Moose RK', assembly GCF_015708155.1. Classification (GTDB taxonomy): domain Bacteria; phylum Bacillota_I; class Bacilli_A; order Mycoplasmatales; family Metamycoplasmataceae; genus Mesomycoplasma. The sequence continues at coordinate 11,265 of NZ_JADDYD010000001.1, read as the reverse complement.
TGCCTCAATTGAATATTCAAAAACTTATGAACAAATTGAGGAAAATACAATTTATTTTTTTCCTTATAAATTTGATCAACTAAGTTATAACAAAAATGTTTTGAAGGTTGGTGTGGATTATGAAACCTTTATTTCTGGCAACCTTGACCGAAAAATCAACATTTCCGGTCTAAAATTGATCAATTTGCCAATTAAAACACCAAGTGATTTGGATTTGACTTTCCAATTTAGACCAAATATTTCTGATCCAAATTTCAAACCAGAAATTATTAACAAAAAATACATCATTGGCGATATTATAATAAAATCAAATACCTATTATGACGGCAATGCTCGTGCTGTTTTTAAGGGAAACTCACAACTTTCGCAGCAGGGTTTTGTTGTTCCTTACAATTTTTCAGGGACGCTAAATCCAAAAGTTCAGATGAATATAAACAATGATTATGAGCAAATAAGCGTTGGATTTGCACAGGAAATTCCGAGAAAATTGATTGACTATGATAAGAAAAGCGGAATTTATAAGTTGAAAATTATAAATTATTCAACACCCTTTATCAAATCAGAACAAATTCATCTTTCAAATCGTGATTTCAAATACATTGCCAGTAATTTTCTTACCATCGAGCAGCTAAGAAATCTTTCACCAACTAATTTCAAGGAAGATGACGAGCAAACTCTAGAGGATTAGCATGTCAATAATTGGCAAGATTGCTACTACTTTATTTGCGACTGCGATTGTTGCAGGCGCAGCTTATGGTGGACGATATTTATACAACACAAGACTTAATAAGCCAACACAAATTCCGAAAAACAATCTTAATTTCGAAATAAAAAGCGAAAGTGAATACAAGGAAAATGACGTTTTTCCTAATATTTATGCCAATGATTTTTATGACACTATTAAAGTGAAAAATGGTGAAGTTATTATTGACGAACTTTTAGTAGAGGCAATAATCAAAGAAATAATAGCAAAATTTCGTGTTGCCTTTGGGTCACTAAGTTTTCGCTATAGCATTGACAAAGCGAAAAAAACAATATTTATAGAATTTCTTTGGAAATACAAAAAAAATAAAATTAACCGCAATTACAAAATTATTCTTTACAAAGATAGTTAAAAATTACCATTTTAGTGCAAAAAGAGTATAATTATTTTAAGTTTTTATATCAAAATGCCAAAAATAATCGCTCACATTGACATTGATACTTTTTTTGTTTCATCAGAAATAAAATTGAATCCTAAATTTAAAGGACAGCCAATCGCAATTTCCTCAAAGCAGGAATACGCGATGGCTGTTTCTATTTCTAAGGAAGTTAAGGAAAAAGGTTTTAAAATTACTGATAAAATTTCTAGTATCAAAAATGCAATTCCAAATTTAATTGTAATTAAACCAAATTTAGATTATTACAGATTTTTATCTAATCAATTTTTTAATTTTCTTGCAAAAAAAATTACTAAAAAAATTGAAATTTATTCAATTGATGAGTGTTTTATTGATCTTTCTGAATTTTCCAAGAATTTCAATTCGGTTGAAAAAATGTTGCATTTTATAAAAAATGAAGTTCAAAAAGAACTAAAATTGCCAATTTCAATTGGCGCCTCTTATAACAAATTACTTGCAAAAATGGCAACAAATTTAGCAAAACAATTTGGGGGAAAAGTTTTGTTATTATCAAAAAGCGAAATTGAAACACTAATTTATCCACAAAAAATAAAAAATCTTTTTGGTATCGGAACTCAGAATGCTCAAAAACTTCAAAATGCAGGAATAATTACAGTTTCAGATTTTGTCAAAAAAGGTGTGAATTCACCAGAAATAATTAAAATTCTTGGTGCTAGCAGGCATTATTTTTTTCATTCACTTACAAATTTGGGAAACAATAAGATTGAAAATAGGACTCAAAATTTTAAAAGTGTCTCTCATTTTCGAACTTTTTTAATTAATGATGAGCTTACAAAGGCAAAAATATTGAATTTTATTTCAAAATTTTTGCCTAATTTAGTTCAAAAGTTAAACAAATATGAAAAAGCAACTAACAAAGTGGAAATTTTTTTTAAAACTAAAAATAATAAACTTTTTCGTTTTTTTACAGATTTAGTGGCTCCAACCAACAATTACGATTTTATTTTTTTAAATTTATCCATATTAGTGAACAAAATTAGAAAATTTTCTGAAATTCGTGGCTTTGGGATAATTTTGTCAAAAATTTCTGATTTTGACAAAAGCACATTAAAAACTAAGCCAAAAATTAAAGAAATTATTTCAGAAATTAATAAAAAATATGATCAAAAACAAATTTTTGTTTTAAAGAAACTTCAAAATTCTGATTTTTAAAGAATTTCTAAAAAATCTTAAATTATCAAGAAAGAAATTGAATTAAAAATGTCTTATTTTTTTGTATTTTAATAATGTAAGAAAAATATTCATTTTTTCACTAGTATAAATTATGGTAATAAATGTAATTAGCTCATGTTTTTGCTTTGTCAAAAATTGTCACATTTTTCAATATTATTTGAAAATAAAATTTAATATAATATTTAAAAAAATATTTACTATTTTATATATTAACAAGGTTATGTAGTTGTATATTGTTCTTTCAATTAATTTATATTGATATTTGTGATATTATATTTTTCAATGAAATTTAAAAATCAAATTTGATCTTGTTAAATCAAGGTAAAAATAGCAAAAATGTACTAAAAAATTTCTAGAAAAAAACTATTTTAATGGCATATCAACAATTCTTTTTAAAAATAGTAAATTAGAAATCAATAATAAAATTCAATTAATATTGATTTCTAATTCTTTCAAGATTTTTTTCGTATTTTTCCAAGTAGGCACTGGTGACCTGATCAAAAGTCCAACCTAAAAGTTTAATAAAACCAAGAAAAAATTCAAATAATTCTATTAAAATTTCTACTTTTTTTTCAAGTAAAAATTGTGATGACAAAATAAAAACCTGCTTAAATTGGGTATTTATATCAGCATTTGGTACAAATCTCATTTTAAAAATGTGTCCGGTTTTAAAATGAAGACAAGCTGAAACTAAAAAATGAATTGCATCAACAAATTCTTCAATTGTTTTTTCAAAATTAGATTTTTTATTTACTTTTCAGTATTTAAAACTCTCAATTTCATTAGCAAATTCAGCTATTTCAACTATTGCAGCAATAACTACTTTATCTTCTCACTGACAATCATTTTCACTAATTAGATTATTTCCGTAACTATATTCGGAAAATTTTGAGTCAAGAATTTTTTGTTTTTCAAAAATTAACTGTAAATTTAAATTCATTTTTTACTCAATTTTAAAAATAACTTCCATAAATTATACACTATTTTTAATTAATCAAAGGAAATTGTGTAACCTAAAAAAATTTGTGATTTAAGATCCTTTGAAAAAAGGGTCTTTTTTTTATCCAAAAACAAAATTAGGAGTGAATATGCAAAGAAATAATCTTGTAAATGTTTTGATTAAAAAAACACCACGTGGTGATTCGAAAAACTCTGATTTAATTCGAGATTTTAAAAAAGTTTATCAAAGCAAGAACTTTCTTGATTATTTAGCGCGCTTATCAGCAAATATTTGTTTGGATAGTGCAACTTTGCATGAAGCGTGATCATTACATGTTTATTATGAAGATCAAGAAGATGGATTTAAAAAATTTCTTAAAGGAATTTTAAAAGAACAAGAATTAAATCCGCAAAAATTTAAACCAAAACTTTTCCAAATTTTGGGCAAAGATAAAACTGCAATTGTTGATTTAAAAATTGCTAAAAAACAAATTGGTGAAGTTAAGCAAGACCAAGCAGTCTGGCCATACCTTGTTAGTTTTAAAGATTATCAACTGATAACAAAAAACAAACTGCTAAGTTTAGAGGATTATGCAAATTTTATTGCTCCCGAATTAATTAAATGACTTAAAAAAAACTTTTTAGATATTAACAATTTAAATATTTATGGTGGAGTACATTTCGACACCGCCCACCCTCACATCCAACTTTGAATTTCTGAAAAAAAGCCGAGTTTGAAGCATGACAAAACAGTTAGATTTGATAGAAGAGATAAATTTGATATTAATAGGCGCGATTTTGAACTTGAACTTGAAACCAAACTTTTACAAGGGTTTAAAAATAATAAACTTAAAGCTAACGAAGAAAAAAATGATGATAGTCAGAAAAATTTTGACAAACAAGTTTTAAATCTTCGTTCTTCAAAATTAGATTATTTTGAAGAACTTAAAAAATTTAAACTTGACAAAATTAAAGAAACCAAGGAAATGAAAATTGCTGGACTAACATTTGAAAACCAAGATTTATATTCAATTGTTGAAAAAGCACGAAAGGCAAAACTAATTACAAATTTAATGTTATCTACTTCGGAAATGACCGAAATCATCTCTAATTTGTCACGGGCTGAAAAAGAAATTTTATTTAATTCCAATTCGGCTAAATATTACAAATACTTACAACCAAATCAAAAAAAAATTATTGATGATATTTATGAACGGGTCTTGGATTCTGATTCGATTTTGAAATCGAAGAAAAAATATTTTGAAATAGTTTTAAACCAAGTTAAAAGTTTTACCAAAAGTGAAAACGAAGTTGTTGCTAATAAAGCAAAAAATATTTCGAGAAAAGAAGAAAAAAACTTATTTTTATCAAGTAGAAATTTTATTTTAAAAGAAATAAGGAATTTTTATGGTCTAGATAATAAAAAAACACACAAATCAAGACGAAGTCAAAAATATGTTCAACCAAAATACGATCCATTAATTTTTTATGTTTTTAAAAAGTGAAAATATAAACTAACAAGATAAGGAATTAAAAATGTCAGTAAATTCAAAAGAAATTAAAAAATATGATATTGATTTCATCAAAAATGAACTTAATTATTTAAAAAAACACCATAATAAAAAATTTACAAAAACTTATGAAATTTATAAATATAAATTTGGTAATCCAGAAAATTATGGTGAATATCCAAGCGCTTTTGCTGAGTTTTTAGCAAAAAATGAAAATAATGCCTTTTTTCACTTTCAGACCCAAGAATCAATTTTTACTAGTTACTCAATTTTAAATCAAAAGTTATTTTTCCCAAGTAAAAAAAAAGAAGTAGAAAGATTAGATAGTAAAACAATTCAAAAATGAATTAATAGATTAGGCTCCAGTAATTGTGATTTTGATGGTAGTTGCGAAAGTAAATGAATTAGTTTAGATCAGTATCAAGAGCAAATTTATTACAAAGAACAAGATATCGATAATCTAAATGATAAATATGCTGAATTTGATTTTAATATGCCCGAAAAAGAAATGGATGAAACTACTAAAAAAGCCCTTGAAGAATATTTTGAAGCATCAGAAAAAATTATTGATTATTACGATGTAAATTTAGAAAATGAAGAAAAAATCTTAAAAAATAAATGAATCAAAATTCAAAACGGTATTCTTGATTTTGAATTTGGTGAATATGCCAAAAATGATGCCGAGTGTTTGGAAAAAATTTTGTTAAGTAATGAAAAAATTATCAAAGGTCATATTGATACTGTCTATTCGGCATTTTCGCGTCTTGAACCTTTATCTAATTTTAATTTAGTCGACAACATTATCCAAAAGAACTGAAAAGATTATCCAAACTTTTTTGAATTTAATAACGGGGAATACGGATTTGAAAAACTAGCAACTGATGTCATTACTGGAAAATTAAAAACAAATGAAACAGAAATTTTGGGTTTTAGATCAGAAACCGATACTTTAAGCCAAGTTCAAAAAGAAACTAAAAAATTAAAAATGAAAATGTAAAAATGAAAATGTAAAAATGAAAATTAAAATCAAAAAATTACCAAAATGGGCTCAATATTTAGTTATTGGCTTAATTTCCTATTTAATTTCTTTTGGATTTACTTTTTTTATATGACCCTTTTTGTTAAAATACGATATTTCAAACATTTTTAAAACTTTTTCTAATCAAATTCAAGATAGTTTGAGAATGGTTTTTATTATCTCGGCAAGTTTTTTAATCCAAATTATCGTTTTTCCAATAGTTTGATTTTTTACTAATTTATCAAATAATAAATATTCAAGTGAACTTAATAGCGATTTTGTTTTTTATGATGAAGTCGAAAAAAAAGGTTCAAAAGGTAAATTCGAAAAACTATTTTTAGCAACTGACCAAAAACAAGAAGCAGGTTGGGTTATTAAAACTAGTTTAGTTGAAACGAAAAATAAGGAAATTAAATATTACATCTTGGCTAACTCTCACGCGTTCATTTTAGGCGACACAAGGTCCGGGAAAACACAAAAATTTATCATTCCAACGATAAAGTATAACATTCATATTGAAAATCCTGATTTACGGCCGAATTTAATGATTGTAGACCCAAAAGGCGAATTATTTACATCTTTAAGCCAGGAAATGGAACAGCAAGGATATGAAGTTGTACTTTTAGACTTCCAAAATTTAGGTAAAAGTCGTGGAATAAATTTTTTAGCACCAATTTGGGATAAATTTCATGAACCATACCAAAATGAAGCCGAAAAACTGCAAAATTATGATATTGCGTCTAATTGATTGGAAAAAGTAATCGAATCTGTTAACGAATGAGATACTGATGGGAAAAATAACTTTTGATCTTCACAGGCGAAAAATATTCTTTATGCTGTTGGCTGATACCTACTTTTATATTCTAATTTGGATAAGACTTTCACGCGGGAAAAATATGTTTTTTCTAATTTTGTCTATTTCTTATCGTTTGAAACTTTTACAGGCGGAGCATGAATTGAAGTCTGCAAACACACACAAGATAAATTATTATTTACTTTTTGCCAAGAAAAAATTACTCCGCTTGTGAACACAAATCCAGAAACTTTAACCTCAATTTTGGTAAACGCTTACGGAGCAGTTTCGAAATTCAACTCACTTGGTCTAAAAATGTTTTCTTCAAAAGATGAAACCAATTTTGATAATTTAGTCCAGCAATCAGACATTGATTTTAAAGATAAATTTAATGATAAGATCAAACCTTTTGCAGTTTTTATAACATTCCAATTAGACAGCAATATCGGTCAATTAATGATACCTTCAATTATAAATAATTGCTATTCTTCTTTAATCACAATTGCAAGTTCTAAACCAAATCGGAAAAATTTTCGCCCTTTCCTATTTTTAGGAGACGAATTCGGAAACCTACCAAAAATATGACAAATGGCAACGAAAATGTCTACTGCTGCATCTTATGGAATCTATTTTGGTCTAGTTTTGCAAAATATTCAACAATTAGAAAAATACGGAAAAGAGTCTGATACTATTCTTTCCAATTCGGCACTAAAAATTTATTTTAGATCTAATGATTTGAAAAGTTTAGAAGCTTTTGCAAAATTTGCAGGGAAAAAGCCAGTAATAAAAAAATCTTATTCAAATTCTGAAAAAAAAGATAAATCCGAATCAGTTTCGGAACAACTAATAGAAGAGGATATTGTAACTGTTAATAAATTAGCCCAAATGCCCCCTGACGAATCTTGAATCTTTATAACTGGTCTAAAACCGATTCATATCAGATCTGATTTTGCTTATCAAATTTGGCAAAATCCGCAAAAAAGTTTGGAAAGCTTCTATTTTGATAAAAAAAGCAATTTTGATTTTGAGTTTATTGAGTTTAATTTCGAAAACAGTTCTAAACTTTTAAACCCTGATTTTCAAGAACAAGAGAATGAAAAAAGAAAGGAAAAATGAGAAAACGATAACAAACGAAAAGAAAAAATACAAAATTTAATTTTAAAAAGAAAAACAAAATTAGGTGAAAAAAAAGATGAAAAAGGAGATTTAGATAAAAGCAAAGAACTAATTCTAGAAAAATATTTAGAAAAAAATAAACAAAATAACTTATTGCAAAAGGAAATAATCAAATTAGTTAGAGAAACGGAGTTAGCTCAACAAAAAAAACAAAAAGAAACTGATAGTGTGCTTTTGGAAAATTTAAATGCTTATATTAATCAAAATCAAAACAAAATTCAAAATTTATATAAAGAAATAAAAATAAAAAAAGAGCCAATTAAGGCTCAAAAACAAAATTTATAATAGAAAGGTGCCCGATATGGACATAAGTAATTATATCATTAAAACCAAAAAAATCAAAAAAAAAGTAAGAAAAATTTTTTGTTCTAACTCATCTTACCTTTTTTACGTTTTTTGGACTATTAGAGATTTTTGATTTAAAAAGAAAGGGGAAAAATGTAGATTTTTAGAAATTAAGCAAATTTTGGAAAAATTACAAACAAATTTTGTGTCTTATAAATGGAATATGAAAACTATTTATAAAGTTGTAAATTATTTAATTCACGAAAATATTATTGAAGCTCAAATAATTAGCAATAAATTAATAATCACTACTGTTCTGGACTTAAAAAAATACTATATTCCTAAAAGAATTCTAGAATTAAGTTCGCTATCGAGAACATTAGTTTCAGCAAATTATTTAAGAATTTATCAGTATTTAAAGAACTTGGCAATTAGCAATTTTAAATCTAGCAAAAATGCAAATGAAATTTTTGAAAGCGAAAATTCTTATGCTTATTTTCAAAATTTAAAATTAGATAAAGAAACAATAATTGCTGGTCTTAAGTGAATTAGAAAAAATAATTTATTAATTGAATTTGAAAATAAAACAATTTCAAAAGAATTTATTAATCATATAAATTTAGATAAAAATAAGTTTTTTAAGGGAATCAAATACCAAAAAGAGTTAATTACTATTAAACTTAAAAATATTGAAAAAGTTTTATATCGGCAAATTGATCAAAAAGTAGTTTCTTTTTATTCAAAAGTTAAATTTATTTGAGAAGTTCAAAAAACGGTTATTAAAAAAATCAAGAAATTTTTTGAGTATTTTATTAAGAAACCTTGTTATTTATTGAGAAAAGTAAAATCTGGCTGAATTTATTCTGCCTGTTGGTGCAAAAACAACGGTATTCACTGAGAAATAAACCGCGAGGTGCCAAAATATAAGTCTTTTTATCGGGATAAAAATTTAATTATACGGCGGCAAGGCCAAAGATCTTTTTATAAGTTATTTAATAAATTAAAACACTTTCAAAATTCTTGGTTCTTCAAATTTAAAATTATGCACTAAAAAATGAAAAATCGCCGCGACCTAAGAATTTTTTTAACTTGTCTCCAAAAATCGACTTATATATACTTTAGAAAAACTATAAATAGTTTTAATATACAAAATAAAAGGAATATAAATGAAAATTAAAAAAGAAAATAATTTAAATATTTTGCAAGAAAAATTGAAAATTTTACAAGAATCAGATACTGATACTTTAAAAGAATTAAAAAAATTACTTTTATCTGAATTAGAAGCTGAAATCTTAACACGTAAACAACAAATTGAACTTATAGATAAGCTTATTAAAAATAATGAAAAAACAAAATAAAGGAGATTTAAAATGGATTTAATTAGTCTTTTTCAAGAAAATGGCCTTGAAACGATAAAAAGCACAGTTGACAATATTTCTTCAAACACACTTAATTTTTTAACAATTATTTTTGGCTCTTTAGTCGGACTTATAGGCGCGGCAATGATTGTGTTTGTTATTACTTTACTCTTGCAAGCCAAATTCGCGGGACTTGAAAAAAAACAACAGATTTACAAACGACTAAAAACAGGAATTGTCATCATTGGGGTAATTGTAATTTTGCTAATTGCTGGCACAGCAATTACTGCAACATTTAAAAATTTATGGAGTAGTTTTGGTAATGGACTCAAAAAAATCGCAGCTCCAAGCGCAACTCAGGCAATAATCGAAGAAATTCAGAAGTTTAAGTTTTAATAATTTAAGGTAAAAAAATGTTTGGTTGACTGATTAATCAGATTGCTTATGGATTTTTCGCGGCGGGTTGATATATATTCTGCTGGTTTCCTTTAGTAATAATTAAAGTTATTACTACTTTATTTGGGTCAATTAATTTTAGCTTACTAAAAGGAATTTTTTTTGGCCAAGAAGGGTTTGAAATTAACAAAATCCCAGTTTCTTTCTGAATTTTTGTTGGTTTATCTGCTGGAGCGCTAATTTTTTTGATTTTATATCGGCTTTTAAAAGGGTTGTTTTATGGTAAGGACAGTCAAGGAAGAACGAGTGAAGGGGAAGTTAAAAACATAATTTTAAAAACAATTTCAGCAATTTTCTTTCCAATTCTGTTTGTTGCATTTCTGTTTATCATTTTAATTGGTGCAAATATCACAATTATGGCGATTAAATCTAGTCTGAATTACAATTACGATTTAAATGTTTCGTTAATTCGCGGTGCCAGCGGTGATTTAAATTTAAAGCCAGAACAAATTACAATTTTGTCAAAAGGCAATGTGATAGATTTTGAAATTTATCAAAATTGGTCATGAGGGCAAGGGCCAAAACTAATTTTGTTAGTATTATTATCAAGTTTGACGATCGCCTGACTTTTAGGAACAACGCTTACAAGTTTAGTTGCGAACATCGCCCAAATGTTTTACCAACTTATTTTGTTACCCGTTTTTTCAATTTCACAAATTAGCGATGACGGAAAACTTTTTAAAAAATATTTAAATGGTTTTTGGCGAAATTTTGAGTAGTAATTATTTACCAAGTCGCTTTTTATTTTTCTTTGTTTGAACAGAATATTCAGTTAACGCTTGAGATTTTATCAAAACTAATGATACGGATTACGGCGGAATTGCGAATTGAATATTAAGTTTTGTTTTTTCTTTAATAATGATTTTAGGCGGCGGATTCGCAATTAAAACAATTTCGCAAGAATTCGCAGGTTACTTTGGCGGTGAAGGGTTTGTCAGAAGCCAACAAGAATGAGCACATAAAACTGCATTAGGAGTATCAGCGACTGCCGGGACTTTTAGCAGCTGCTCCTGCTTTTGGAAGAAAACAATATCGCAAATTTGCTAAGCTCACAGGTTATTATGATTCTGAAAAAGCACAAATTAAAGATGATTATCGCGCGGGGCGCATTACCAATACGCAAAAGAAATTACGACTTAATGAATTAGCAAATAAAAAAGCACAATTAGGACAAACTTTTCGCCAAGGTTGAGAAAAATCGAGAAGCGAAGGAAAAGGGTTTATCCGTTCCGCCTGAGAAGGTAAAGAGGCATTTAAAGAAAGCAAAGATATGGGGATTATTGAAGGTAAAGGTTATACAATCTCAAAAAATCTTTCTAAATTTGCTGATTGAAGAGCCAAAAGAGCTGAGAAAAAAACTGTTGATACAACATTA